>NZ_JBEYTL010000003.1:0-781410 GCF_040643025.1 Streptomyces sp. NPDC047525 | reverse complement strand
GACCCCGAACTTCGGGTCGACGTCCCGTCGGCCATCACCATGTATCCCCGCGACATCGAGAAGTGTCCGCGCCCCTGGGCACAGGAGCGGTACCGCCGGATCGTCCGATGGAGGTCACCCGAAAACGGGGGCCACTTCCCGTCGCTGGAGGTTCCCGAGTATTTCGTCAAAGACCTGCAAGAGGGCCTCGCGGAAGTGCTCGCGTGCCGCTGAGGGCGGAGCGCTGCCGTGCGTGCGGTGCGCCTACAGCCAGTCCCGCCGCTTGAAGATGAAGTACAGGCTCACGCAGACCACCGCCATCAGCAGGATCGCGAAGGGATAGCCGAACGCCCAGTCCAGCTCGGGCATTTCGTCGAAGTTCATTCCGTAGATGGTTCCCACCAGCGTGGGAGCGAACAGGATCGCCGCCCAGGACGAGATCTTCTTGATCTCCTCGTTCTGCTCGAACCCCGCCTCCGCCAACGCCCGCATCTCCGCGTTCTGCTGCTGCGTGACGAGCGTGGAGTTGACCGTGAGGATGTCGGTGAGGGCCTGGCGGAAGCCGTCCACTCGTTCGCTGGTGTGCGTGACGTGGTCGGCCACGTCGCGTAGGTAGCGCTGGAGTTCCTCGTCGGTGCGGTACTTCGCGAAGCCCGCCATCAAGGAGTGCAGCATGGCCACCAGGGGGCGGGTCGCGCGCTGGAACTCGACCATTTCTCGGGAGAGTTCGTAGATGCGGCGTGAGGCCTCCGGGTCGCCGCTGAAGACCTCGGTCTCGATCTCGTCGATGTCGTTCTGGACACCGGCGACGACCGGGGCGTACCCGTCGACCACCGCGTCCAGGATCGCGTACAGGACCGCTTCCGGGCCCAGCTTGAGGAGTTCGGGGCTCTCCTCCATGCGGCGGCGTACGCCGGTCAGGTCCGGGGCGGCGCCGTGGCGCACCGTGATGACGAAGTCGGGGCCCACGAACACGTGCAGCTCGCCGAAGTCGACCTCTTCGGTGGCGTCCAGGTAGCGGGCAGCGCGCAGGACGACGAAGAGGGTCTCCCCGTACCGCTCGAGCTTCGGCCGCTGGTGGGCCTCCATCGCGTCCTCGACGGCGAGCTCATGCAGGTCGAACTCGGCTGCCAGGGTGAGGAGTTCGGCCTCCGTCGGCCGGGCGAGGCCGATCCATGCCATGCCGTCGTGCTGCTCGCGCAGCTCCCGGAAGGTGTCGGCGAGGGAGGCGGGCGTCGCGACGCGGACCCCGTCGCGGTAGAGCGCGGCCTGGACGACGCTCGCAGCCTCCACCGGTGCGGGGGAGGGGGGAGCCGGCGTCGCCTCGGGGCTTCCGGAGTCACCGTTCCCTGAGGTCGAAGCGGGCTTGGCCGGGGCGGTGCGCCGCCAGCCGTGCCTCTTCGCGCTCGGTACGGGCCGGGCCCGACGCTCCGCCATGCTGGCTGCCTCCGATGTCTGATGGTGACTGGTGGTGTCTGGTGGCGCGCCTGGTGGTGTCGGGTGGTTCCTGGCGCTGTCGAACGTGCGTCTTGGTCGCTGATGGCTTCGAAGCAGGATATACGTCCCAAAAGTCGCGGGCGTGGCGACATCTCGGCGCGCTTGCGGACAGCAGATGTCCGCAACCCCCGCTAGCGTGCGGAGCATGACGAAGACGACTGGTGCGGCGGAAACGGTTGGTGCGGCGGGAACGGCTGGCGCGGCGGAGACGGCTGGCGCGGCGGGAACGACTGGCGCTGCGGAAACAGCTGGTGCGGCCAAGGCGACGGGCGCGCGGCCGAAGGCCGCTCGGGCGCAGGCGCAGCCGCACCCCGCCCCCGCCCCCGTACTCGGCACCCGCGCCCTCAACCGCGCCACCCTCGACCGTCAACTCCTCCTGCGCCGCTCTGCCGACCTCTCCGTCGATGGCGCCGTCGCCCACCTCCTCGGCCTTCAGGCGCAGAACGTGAAACCGCCCTACTTCGCCCTCGCCGCCCGGCTCGAAGGGTTCGACCCGGAGGACCTGTCGGGGCCGCTGGCCGCGCGCGACCTCGTACGCATCGTCACCATGCGCTCGACCATCCACCTGCACACCGCCGACGACGCCCTCACCCTGCGCCCGCTGGTGCAGGCCGCGCGCGACCGCGAGCTGCACGCCTTCCGCAAGGGGCTCACCGGAGTCGACCTGAAGGAACTCGCCTCGCTCGCCCGCGCCGCCGTCGAGGAGGAGCCCCGGACCATGAAGCAGCTGCGCGAGGTCCTGCTGCCCCGCTGGCCCGACGCCGACCCGCAGTCGCTTGCCGTCGCCGCCCGCTGCTCGCTGCCGCTGGTCCAGGTCACCCCGCGTGGCCTGTGGCGGCGCAGCGGGCAGGTCGCGCTCACCACCGCCGAGCACTGGATCGGCCGCCCGAGCGAGCCGGTGCCCGCGCCCGACGCCACCGTCCTGCGCTACCTCGCCGCCTTCGGGCCCGCCTCCGTCAAGGACATGCAGACCTGGGCGGGCCTGACGCGGCTGCGCGAGGTCTTCGAGCGGCTGCGGCCCCAACTGCGTACGTTCCGCGACGAGAACGGCGTCGAGCTCTTCGACCTGCCCGACGCGCCCCGCCCCGACGCGGACACCCCGGCTCCGGCGCGCCTCCTGCCCGAGTTCGACAACCTCCTCCTGTCGCACGCCGACCGCAGCCGGGTCGTGCCGCCCGAGTACAAGGGCCGCACCTGGAAGGGGAACCTCGCCTACAGCGTCTTCCTGATCGACGGCTTCCTGGAGGGCGTGTGGCGCATGGAGGAGGGCGCGGGGGATGGCAAGGACTCCGCCGTCCTCACCATCGAACCGTTCGGCACCCTGACCAAGGCGCAGCGCCGTGAACTGACCGATGAGGCGGAGCGGTTGCTGCGCGGCCCGCTGTGCGGGGCCACCACGTACGACGTGCGCTTCGGCACGGTCATCGAGCGCTGACCGGCGAAGGCCTCGGTCCGCACTCGGCCGTCGCCGAGGCCTCAGTCCGCCCCGCCCATCACCGAGGACTCAGTCCGCCCGCCCCGTAGCCGCGACCGTCACGCCGAGCCCGATCATCGTGACGCCCCCGGCCCCGCCGATCAGCGAAAGGCGCCGGTCCGAGCGCGCGAACCAGGAGCGGGCCGCGGAGGCCGTAAGCCCCCACAGCGTGTCCGTGACCAGGCCGATGCTGATCGGGACGAGGCCGAGCAGCAGCATCTGCGCGGGCAGATGACCCGCCGCGTGGTCGACGAACTGGGGCAGCACCGCCGCGAAGAACACGATGCCCTTCGGGTTCGTCACGCCGACGAGCGCCCCGTCCAGGAGCGTGCGCAGGTCGGTGCGCGCCTCCCCCGAGGACTCCGTCCCCATGGACTGCGCCCGCATCTCCTTGCGGTGCCGGAACGCCTGCACGCCGAGGAAGACCAGATACGCGGCCCCCGCCAGCTTCACCGCCATGAACACCGCGGCCGACCGCTCGACGAGCGATCCGACGCCGAACGCGACCGCGACGACCAGGGCGTACGACCCGACGACGTTGCCGAGTGCCGTCGCCACGGCAGTGCGCCTGCCATGGGCCAGGGCCCGGCCGATCACGAACAGGACGCTCGGCCCCGGGATCACGATCACCAGCAGTGACATCGCCGCGAAAGCGAGAATACGGTCGGTGGACACCATGTCCGTCACCCCCTCCGCGGCCCATTCAATCCGCTGCCACCGCCGCGGCGTAAGTGCCACCGCCACCGGCACCGTCACCGCCGCCGCGCATGGTGCTCACGGCAGCAGTCCCGCCCGCCGCGCCGCCACCACCGCCTCAAGGCGCGTGTGCGCCCCCAACTTCCGCATGGCCGCCCGCAGATACCCCTTCACCGTCTCGGGCCGCAGCCCGAGCCGCTCCGCCGCCACCGCGTTCGTCACGCCCCCGGCCACGCACGCGAGGACGTCCACCTCGCGCGGCGCGAGCGACACCGATCGCTCGCGTCCCGGCGGCAGCGTGGCCGCCGACGCCAACCGGCCGCACACCAACAGTATTTCCGCCCGCAACGCCGGGTCGGTGATCCGCGGGGCAAGACCCCGGAGCGCACCGTGCGCCTCGCGGACCTGCTCCCAGGCCTGCCCGGCGCCCGTCTGCGGTTCCGGTTCCCGCGCCGCCACGAGCAGCGCGCGCACCTCGTCACGTACGACAAGGGCCTGCTCCACGTCCCGCGCCGCCGCCACGGCGGCCGACAGCGTCCGGTCGCCCAGGGGCTGGGCCGAGCGCAGGGCCCCGTACAGAACGCCTCGCACCCTGCGCCGTACCACCACCGGCACCGCGAGCACCGAGCGCAGCCCCTCGGCGGCCACGGCACTGTCGTACTCATGGCTGATGTGGCGTGAGTCGTGATAATCCGTGACCGCGCACGGACGCGAGAGCGCGACCGCCTTGCCGCCGAGGCCGTTCCCCGACGACACCGCGAGCCCGCTCAGCGCACGCGTCCCGGTGCCCGTCAGCTCGCCGATCCGCACCTGCCGCTGCCCCTCGACGAGGCCCCCGAAGGCCACCGGCAGCCCCGTGCCGCGCCGCAGCCGCAGCAGCGCGGCCCGCATCTCGACCGCCTCGCCTCCGTCAGCCGTCACGCGTATGACCTTTCACCTCGGGACACCCCCGTCCGGGGGTGGTGACACCCGCATCACGAATTACACGATGCTACGTAGCGTCCGGCAATGACTCCGGCAATGACTCCGGCGAACAGCCCGGCAAGGTGCCGGGTACCGCACCGGCGACGAGGAGAGCGCAATGACGACCACGGGCACCAGCGCCACGGAACAGTTCCGCACGGCGCGGGACTTCCTGCTGCGGCATCGGGAGGACTACGAGGCCGCGTACGAGGGTTTCGGCTGGCCCCGGTTCGAGCGGTTCAACTGGGCGCTCGACTGGTTCGACGCGATCGCGGAGGGCAATGACCGCACGGCGCTGCACATCGCCGAGGAGGGCGGTGACGAACAGCGCTTCAGCTACGCCGAGTTGTCGGCACGCTCGAACCAGGTGGCCAACTGGCTGCGGGAGCAGGGCGTCGCCGCCGGTGACCGGATCCTGGTGATGCTCGGCAACCAGGTGGAGCTGTGGGAGACGGCGCTCGCGGCGATGAAGCTGCGCGCGGTGATGATCCCGGCGACGCCGCTGCTCGGGACGGTTGATCTGCGGGACCGGATCGAGCGGGGCAGGGCGCGGCATGTGATCACTCGCGGCGAGGACGTGGAGAAGTTCGACGGTGTGCCGGGGACGTACACGAGGATCGTGGTCGGGGACGGCTCCCCGGGCGGGGACTCCCCGAGCCAGGGCTGGCTGGCGTACGCGGACACGGCATCGGCCGCGCGGAACTTCGAGCCGGACGGCCCCACGGAGGCCGACGACCCGCTGATGCTGTACTTCACCTCGGGCACGACCTCGCAGCCGAAGCTGGTGGAGCACACCCATGTGTCCTACCCGGTCGGCCACTTGGCGACGATGTACTGGATCGGCCTGAAGCCGGGCGACGTCCACCTCAACATCTCCTCGCCGGGCTGGGCCAAGCACGCCTGGTCGAACCTCTTCGCCCCGTGGAACGCCGAGGCGACGGTCTTCATCTACAACTACACGCGCTTCGACGCGGGCGGCTTGATGGCGGAGATGGACCGGGTGGGCGTCACCAGCTTCTGCGCACCCCCCACGGTGTGGCGGATGCTGATCCAGGCGGATCTGGGGCAGTTGGGCACTCCGCCGCGGGAGATCGTGGCGGCAGGCGAGCCGTTGAACCCCGAGGTGATCGATGCGGTCAACCGCGCCTGGGGCGTGACGATCAGGGACGGCTTCGGACAGACGGAGACCGCCGTCCAGGTGTCCAACTCCCCGGGCCAGCGCCTGATCCCCGGCTCGATGGGCCGCCCGAGCCCCGGCTACCGGGTCACGCTCCTGGACCCGGTCACCGGCGAACCGGGGGCGGCGGAGGGGGAGATCTCCCTGGACCTGTCGGCGCGGCCCGTCGGCCTGATGACCGGCTACCACGGGGACGCGGAGCGCACCGCGGAGGCGATGGCGGACGGCTACTACCGCACGGGCGACATCGGATCGCTCGACGCCGACGGGTACCTCACCTATGTGGGCCGGAGCGATGACGTCTTCAAGTCCTCCGACTACAAGGTTTCTCCCTTCGAGCTGGAGAGCGCGCTCCTGGAGCACGAGGCGGTGGTGGAGGCCGCGGTCGTGCCCGCGCCCGACGCGGTGCGGCTCGCCGTCCCGAAGGCGTACGTCGTACTGGCGAAGGGCTGGACGCCGGGCGAGGAGACAGCGGAGGCGATCTTCGAGTACACCCGATCGGTGCTGGCTCCCTACAAGCGCATCCGGCGCATCGAGTTCACGGAGGAGCTGCCCAAGACGATCTCCGGCAAGATCCGGCGGGTCGACCTGCGGGAGCGGACGGCGAAGGGGTCGACGGAGGAGTGGCTGGAGCGCGGCAGGCGATGAGCAAGTGACCTGACGAGCGGCCGCACGGCGTCCCACCCCGGATCGCCCGGGGCCGGGGCGCCGTCGCGTCTCACCCCGGATCACCTGGGGCCGGGGCGCCGTCGCGTCTCACCCCGATCAGGAATCGCCGATGTGCTCCTCGGGATGGAGAACCCGCCCCGCTTCCTTCACGAACGCCTCCAACCCCTCCGATGCCGGAATCAGCGTGGCCCGCACCATCCCCAACGGATCGTGATCGGGGAACTTCACCACGTGCGAGACGATCCGAGAGACGTCCCGCCTGTCCAACTGCCCGGCCTGGACTGCCGCTTCCATCGCACTGTGCGGGTCGTCATCCCTGAGCACGTCGACCAGCGCGGACACCTCCTCATAGGCAGGCGCGCCCTCGGGGTTACGGTCTCGTTCCTCCCGCCACTGCTCCCGGACGTTCACGCCCGGCTCCGACGCCCAGATGTGCGCGTGGTGCCGCCATTCCCCCGCCGGAACGTTCCGGGCGGCCCGGCGGATCGCCGCCATCTCCCGCTCCATCTCCAGGACCTGCTCGAAGTGATGGCCGTCATCCGTCAGCCGCAACTCGTCCAACTTGCCGAACGCCATCACCAGACTGGCGTACCCGGACCCGTGCGCCCGGCAGACCAATACCTGATCGATGAAGGCCTTGGCCGCGTCCCGGACCCTCGGAGGCCCCTCGATCGATACGACGTCGTACTCCCAGCGGGCCGCGTCCAACGCCGCCAGGTACACCGCCGTGTCGGCGTCCACGTCAGGCCCCGGCTGCATCACGTACCGGTGCAGTGCGTCGACCAGGCCCCTCCCCACTCGGGCGAAGTCGGCGTAGACCGCGCGGCGGGCGTCGGTGGCGGCCTGACTGGACAGCCCCCGGTTCACCTCGCGGGTGGCGGCCAGCGTGGCGCGGGTCTGTTCCTCCGCCGCCTTCAGGGTGGCGCGGCTCTGCTCTTGGGCCGCTGCCAGGGTGGCTTTGCCGCCGGCGCGGGCGCCGAGGTAGCCGAGGGGAGCTGCCAGCATGGCCCCGATCAGGGCCAGGGCACCCGCCACTCCCTCGGGGGACATCAGGGCATCCCACACGGATGGGTCTTTCGCAGGCATGAGCGTCTGACTTCCCTTCTCTCCGACGATGCATGTGCCGGGCCCTGGAATCAGCGCCCATGCGCGACACCGGCCCGCGGGGTGGATCTCATCGAAGCGCCCTCATGGCCATCACCCACAGAGCCCTCATGGCCATCGGCCACAGAGAGTGTGACCATCCCCTCATGACGCTCACGACCCTCACTGTGGAGACCCCGCTCGGAGAGCTGCGGCTCAAGAAGGACACGGAAGCCGAATTCACCGGGCACCTGCCGGAAAGCTTCTGCTTCCAGGGGCGCGGCTTCGGCGGCTATACGGCGGCTCTCGCCGCCTTCGCCGGAATGCACTGGGCATCCGGCCGCCAACTGACCGGCCTGCACGCCCTCTTCCCCAACGTCGCCGTCGCCGGGGACCTCACGCTCAAGGTCGTTCCCTTGGTGCAGGGGCGCAGTGCCGCGTCCTGCCAGGTACGCGTCGAGCAAGGGGACAAGCTGGTCGTCCTGGCCTCCTTCTGGTTCGTGGAGGAGAAGCTGCTGGGTGCCCCCGGGCCCCGAGCACGGACCCACCCGGTTCCCGCCCCCGAATCCTGCGAGGAAATACCCTGGGTCGCCGAAGTGGCCCTATTTCTCAAGGGACTTCACGCCCGTAGCGCGGACTACCCCCTGTCCCTCGACGCGTTCGAGACCGACTACCGGGACGGCGGAAACTCCATGTCCCTCTGGGCGGTTCCCGAGAACGCCGGTACGGATGCCACGGCCGGACGTCTCACGGACATCATGTTCCTCGACGCGCACATGGTCGACGCCGGACTGCGGGCAGAGGCGCCCCACACCACCATCGTCTCCCTCGACCTGTCCGCCACCTGGGCCCACCCGTCGGCACCGCCCGACGCCACCCTCATGGAGGCGCGCGCGGACACCAGCGGCGAGCTCTCCGTCCTGTCGGCGGACCTCGTGAGCCGGGACGGAAACATCCGGGCCACCGGCGCCAGCCAGTGCCGCCTCTACCGCCCGCAACCGTGACCGTAAGGAGAGGACCCAACTCGTTCCGGTTCGGCGGATACAACGTCAGTCCCGTCCCTGGCAGATGACGATACGTCACGATACTTGCCGATCAGCGCTGTTGGCCGGACTGTCAGTGGGTCCTATTCGCCCGGGCCCGCGGCGAGGTCGAGCGGGTGTGGGCCGATGACGAGAAGCTCGACCGCATGGTCGAGCTGCCGTGGGCCACGCTGCTCGGCCGGACCGCTCTCGACGCCTGCACGCACGAGTTCACGGCCCGTTCTCGAAGGTGGATCGCGACCCGCTCGCCGTCCGCCTGGCCCGCCGCGTCGGCCACCGGGTACAGGGGGGAGACAGCCCCTGACCGGCACACAAGGGTCGACGAAGCGCTGACACCCGGGTCACACTTGGCCCGTGCTTCACAAGGCCCGCGTGGGAGGACTTCCGGTGAGTGAGCAGAGTGAACTGGGCGGACCGGGCGGGTCCGGCGGAGGTCTGTCGTATGCCCACGGTGCCAGTACGACGCCGCTGCTCGGCGACACCATCGGGCGCAACCTCGACCGGGCGATCGAGGCCTGGCCCCAGCGCGACGCGCTCGTGGACGTGGCGGCGGGGACGCGCTGGACGTACGCCGAATTCGGCTCCGCCGTCGAGCGGTTGGCCCGGGGGTTCATGGGGGTCGGAGTCGCCAAGGGTGATCGCGTCGGCATCTGGGCGGTGAACTGCGCCGAGTGGGTGCTCGTGCAGTACGCCACCGCGCGGATCGGCGCGATCATGGTGAACATCAACCCGGCCTATCGTGCGCACGAGTTGGAGTACGTGCTCAAGCAGGCCGGGGTGACGGTTCTCGTCGCCTCGCAGTCGCACAAGTCGAGCGACTACCGCGCGCTGGTGGAGCAGGTGCGGTCAGGCTGCCCCGAGCTGAGGTCCGTCCACTACATCGGGGACGGTTCATGGGACGAGCTGCTGGACGCGGCGGGGGCCGTGGATACGGGTGAACTCGCCGTACGTGAGGGGGAGTTGAGCTGTGACGACCCCGTCAACATCCAGTACACCTCGGGCACCACCGGCTTCCCCAAGGGGGCGACCCTCTCCCACCACAACATCCTCAACAACGGCTACTGGGTGGGCCGCACGGTCGGCTACACGGAGCAGGACCGGGTGTGCCTGCCCGTCCCCTTCTATCACTGCTTCGGCATGGTCATGGGAAACCTGGGCGCTACGTCCCACGGCGCCTGCATCGTCATTCCGGCACCGTCCTTCGACCCGGCCGCCACGCTGCACGCGGTGGAGCGCGAGCGCTGCACGTCGCTGTACGGGGTGCCGACGATGTTCATAGCGGAGCTGAACCTCTCCGGCTTCGCTGCGTACGACCTGAGTTCGCTGCGCACCGGCATCATGGCGGGCTCGCCCTGCCCGGTCGAGGTGATGAAGCGGGTGGTCGCCGAGATGCACATGGAGGAAGTCTCCATCTGTTACGGCATGACGGAGACGTCCCCTGTCTCGACGCAGACCCGCCGCACGGACGACCTGGAGCGGCGGACCGGAACGGTGGGGCGCGTCCTGCCGCACATCGAGGTGAAGGTCGTCGACCCGGTCAGCGGCGTGACGCTGTCCCGGGGCGCCTCCGGTGAGCTGTGCACGCGGGGCTACAGCGTGATGCTCGGCTACTGGAACGAGCCTTCGCGGACGGCGGAGGTGATCGACGCCGGGCGGTGGATGCACACGGGTGACCTGGCGGTCATGCGCGATGACGGCTACGTCCAGATCGTCGGCCGCATCAAGGACATGATCATCCGGGGCGGCGAGAACATCTACCCGCGCGAGATCGAGGAGTTCCTGTACGGCCACCCGAAGATCGCGGACGTCCAGGTGGTGGGCGTCCCCGACGAGCGCTACGGGGAGGTGCCGCTGGCCTGCGTGATCCTGCGGGACGCGGAGGATCCGCTGACGGTGGAGGAGCTGCGGGCCTTCTGCGAGGGGCAGTTGGCGCACTACAAGATCCCGGCCGGGCTGCGGATCCTGGAGAGCTTCCCCATGACGGTGTCCGGGAAGGTGCGGAAGATCGAGCTCAGGGAGCGGTACGGGGCGTAGTGCCGCCGGGGGTGAGCTCGCGGCGCATGGCCACGCGCGGCCAGCGGTCGAGGCCGAGCTCGGCCTCGTGGGCGCGGATCTTTCGGAGCCCCGGGGTGAGTTCGGCCTCGGCGAGCACGTGGAAGCCGATGCGGGCGTAGTAGGGGGCGTTCCAGGGGACGTCCGCGAAGGTGGTGAGGGTGAGGGCTTCTCGCCCCTCTTCGCGGGCGCGCTCCGCTGTGTGCTCGATCAGGGCCTGGCCGATGCGGTGGCGCGCCGCTCGGGGGTGGACGGTGACTTGCTCGATGTGCTCTGCCGTGTCCACGGGTTCGCTGAGGAGGTACGCGACGGGGGTGCCGTCGCTCTCGCCCTCGCCTGCGGCTACCCAGGCTCTGCCTGCGTGGCGGAATTCTTCCAGGAGGGCGAGGGCGGGGGGCTCGTCGTCGGCGATTGCCGCCATGCCGAGGGCGCGGAAGGGGGCGCCTGCGGCGCGCTCGATGTCCTGGAGCGTGGGGAGCTCGGCTCTCGTGGCTGGGCGGATGCGCATCTGCCGAGTATGGCTGTCTCTTGCCTGGCGGCTCCCGGCTTTTCTGTCCCGCCGCTTCGCGGCGGATGTTTCCCACCCACCCACCCGATTACCCCGCGGCCATCAGCTCGTCCGCCGCGCTGTTCACCGGCTGTGGCGTTCCCGTGAGGTCTATGACGAACAGCGGGATCGACAGTGCGTCCGCCCGTGCGCGGGCCGGTTCCTCGTAGCCCGCGAGGGAGAAGCAGACGCAGCTCACGGACTCGGTCATCGCGCTGAGCCATACGCACTCCACGTCACGCAGCGAGGTCGGCTGCACGGACGGCTCGATCAGCGCGATCATGCCCCGCGCCGCGACCCGTACCCCGGAAGGCGCCCGCTTGACCGCTCCCCGGATCTCCCCGTACCCGAGCCACCGCAGATACAGCGCCGCCACCGTCACCGCGTCCCGCGCCGTGCGCACCGGCACCGGCTGGAAGGCGGGCCGAGGTGTCGGAGCCGTCCGGGGCAGCGAGATGTGCGCCGGGGCTTCGGGCGGGGTCGGAGCTTCCGGTGTTGCCGGAGACGTCGGGCCGGCCGGTTGCGCCTCAATCGCGGGGCCGGTCGGCTGTGCCTCCACCACGGGGTCGGTCGGCTGCGCCTCCACCGCTGAGTCGTTCGACGGGGTCTGCACCCCGGGGTCGTTCGGTAGGGCCTGTGCCCCGGGGTCGGCCGGCGGGGCCTGTACCGCGGGGTCGGCCGGCGGGGCCTGTACCGCGGGGTCGGCCGGCGGGGCCTGTACCGCCCGCACCGGAATCCGCAGCACCGCCCCGCACCCGCACCCCAGCTCGGGCTGTGGCCACTGATCGCGGCGGCCGCACATCCGGCACCGCACGGTCACCCACTCCTCCGCCCACGTCCGGTCCGTCACCGGAGTCACCGTCGCGCCGCGCGCCACGGGCGGCACCACGGGGGCGCCGCACACGCAGGGGTAGGACGGAGGGGCGTACACATGCTCGCGCCGGCAGACCGGGCACCGTACCGGGACGCCGCTGTCCGTCATCACCCTCACCCGTCACCGTAACCGTCACCGCTCGCCGGTTCGTGACCTCCATCGTCCACCAAGTGGGCCTGCCTCGGCAGCCAGTTGAGCCAAGAACAGCGTGCCCGCCAGGGTCAGGGCGCGGCGGCGGCTGCCCGGCAGGGGCAGGCCCGCCATGCGGGCGACGGTGCGTGGGGCCGGTCTGGCCGCGGGGTGCCCGGCGAGGCAGGCGGTGATGAGGGGGAGCAGCTCCCTCGGTACGCCCGGCAGTGCCGGGTTCCCGCCTTCGGGGGTGAAGCCGCCTCGCCCCGTCGCCGCGAAGGCGAGTACCGCGCCGAGCGCGAAGACGTCCGCCGGCGGCTTGGCCACCCCGCCCCGTGCCGCCAGGACCTCGGGCGCCGTGTACGACGTCCCCCCTCCCCGCGTCCCTCCCTGTGTTCTCGTGCCGAAGTCGACGACGCGGGGCCCGTCAGCGGCCAGGATCACCTTCGACGGCCGCAGGCCACCGTGCACGAGCCCCGCCCGGTGGATGTCGTTCAGCGCCCCGGCGAGTGCGCTCGCCAAGGCGCGCAGCTCCGGCGCTCCGAGCGGCCCGCCGAGATCCCGTACCCGCGTGGCGAGCGTCGGTCCTGGGACGTACTCCGTGGCGAGCCAGGGCACCGCACCCCGCGGGTCCGCGTCGACGAGCGCGGCGATCCGGGGCCCCCTTACCGCGCCGATCGCGTGGACCTCGCGGGCGAAGCGCGTACGGAACTCCTGGTCACCGGCGAGTGAGGCGTGCACGACCCGGAGGGCGGCGGCGCGCCCCGCCCCGTCGTGCGCGAGGAAGACCGGCCCGAGGCTGCCCTGCCCGAGCAGCGGGCCCGCCGCCCAGCGGCCGTACCTGTGTCGGGTGAATGACGCCGCGTCCGGTGAACTGGCCACGCTCGACCCCCCGATGGTGTGGCCGAATTCCATGCGAATTCAACGACTGGGACGCGCCCCTCGGGCAGGCCGGTTCCCGGCCATCTCTTGACGGTCTCCACTGGACCCGCCTACATTGCTTCCATATAGCAGAACATCTTTTCCACAATGCGGAAACAGAAGCTCACCGCGGGGCGCGACGGGAGCCGGATCCGCCAGCCGTATCCGTCAGCCGAAGAGCTGATCAAGCTGTCGAAGCTGTTGTCGAAGCAGGAGAACCCCATGGCCCGTATGACCGCTGTCCGCGCGGCAGTTGAGATCCTCAAGCGCGAGGGCGTCACCAACGCGTTCGGTGTGCCCGGCGCGGCGATCAACCCGTTCTACAAGGCGCTCCAGCAGGGCGGTGGCATCGACCACACGCTCGCGAGGCACGTCGAGGGCGCCTCGCACATGGCCGAGGGGTACACCCGCGCCAACCCCGGCAACATCGGCGTCTGCATCGGTACGTCGGGCCCGGCGGGCACCGACATGATCACCGGTCTGTACTCCGCGACCGGTGACTCGATCCCGATCCTCTGCATCACCGGCCAGGCGCCCACGCACCTGCTCCACAAGGAGGACTTCCAGGCCGTCGACATCGCGTCGATCGCCACGCCGGTCACGAAGATGGCCGTCACGGTCCTGGAGGCCGCGCAGGTCCCCGGCATCTTCCAGCAGGCGTTCCACCTGATGCGCTCGGGCCGCCCGGGTCCGGTCCTCATCGACCTGCCGATCGACGTCCAGCAGACCGAGATCGAGTTCGACATCGACACGTACGAGCCGCTGCCGGTCTACAAGCCGTCCGCGACCCGCGCGCAGATCGAGAAGGCGATCACGTACCTGGTCGAGTCCGAGCGTCCGCTGATCGTCGCCGGCGGCGGCATCATCAACGCCGACGCCTCCGACCTCCTGGTCGAGTTCGCCGAGATCACCAACACCCCTGTCGTGCCGACCCTGATGGGCTGGGGCACGATCCCCGACGACCACGACCTGAACGCGGGCATGGTCGGCCAGCAGACCGGCCACCGGTACGGCAACGCCACGTTCCTGGAGTCGGACTTCGTCCTCGGCATCGGCAACCGCTGGGCCAACCGTCACACCGGCTACAAGCTGGACGTGTACACCCAGGGCCGCAAGTTCGTGCACGTCGACATCGAGCCGACCCAGATCGGCAAGATCTTCGCGCCGGACTACGGAATCGCGTCGGACGCCAAGGTCGCGCTCGAGCTCTTCGTCGAGGTGGCCAAGGAGCTCAAGGCCGCCGGCAAGCTCCCCGACCGCTCCGAGTGGGTTGCCTCCCACCTGGAGCGCAAGGAGACGCTGCAGCGCCGCACGCACTTCGACAACATCCCCATGAAGCCGCAGCGCGTCTACGAGGAGATGAACAAGGCCTTCGGCCCGGAGACGCGTTACGTCACCACCATCGGCCTCTCGCAGATCGCGGGCGCCCAGATGCTGCACGTCTACAAGCCGCGCCACTGGATCAACTGCGGCCAGGCGGGCCCGCTCGGCTGGACGATCCCGGCCGCGCTGGGTGTCGCCACCGCGGACCCGGAGACCCCGGTCGTCGCCCTGTCCGGCGACTACGACTTCCAGTTCATGATCGAGGAGCTGGCGGTCGGCGCGCAGCACCGCATCCCGTACGTCCACGTCCTGGTGAACAACGCCTACCTCGGCCTGATCCGCCAGGCGCAGATCGGTCTGGACATCAACTTCCAGGTCAACCTGGAATTCGAGAACCAGAACAGCCCCGAGCTGGGCGTCTACGGCGTCGACCACGTCAAGGTCGCCGAGGGCCTGGGCTGCAAGGCCATCCGCGTCACCGACCCGAACGAACTGGGCGAGGCCTTCGAGCAGGCCAAGAAGCTGGCCCAGGAGCACCAGGTCCCGGTCGTCGTCGAGGCGATCCTGGAGCGCATCACCAACATCTCCATGAGCCCCACGGCCGACATCAGCGCGGTCAAGGAGTTCGAGGAGATCGCCACGGAGCCGGGCCACGCGCCCACCGCCATCAGGCCGCTGAAGGTCTGACGGCAGCGCCACACGGCGCTCTGAGGGGCGGTCCACCCGAGCGGGGTGGACCGCCCCTTCGGTGTGTGCGGACTTAGTGTGTGCGGATGGAATCGCTTGAGGGTCTGCCGGTCATGACCTGCGAGGACCGGGCGGAGCTCGACGCCTGGCTCGACGCGCACCACGGCACCGCTCCTGGCCTGTGGCTGATGGTCGCCAAGAAGGCATCGGGCGTGCCGTCGGTGACGGCGGGGGAGATCATCGACGTGGCGCTCTGCCACGGCTGGATCGACGGCCAGCGCAGGTCGTACGACGGCGTGTACTACCTGCAGAAGATCACCCGGCGCAGGCCGCGCGGCCTCTGGTCGAAGGTGAACGTGCAGAAGGTGGAGGCCCTGACCGCCGCAGGGCGCATGCGCGAGGCGGGCCTGGCGGAAGTGGCGGCGGCCAAGGCGGACGGCCGCTGGGAGGCGGCCTACGAGTCCCAGCGCAACGCCACGGTGCCGGACGACCTGACGGCGGCGCTGGCGGCCAGCCCGGCGGCTCGCGAGACCTTCGAGGCCCTGGGCAAGTCGGACCAGTACGTGGTCCTGCACCGCCTGATGACGGCGAGAACCCCCGCCACACGGGCCGCCAGGCTGGAACGGATGGTGGCCAAGCTGGCGTCGGGGCGCCCCGAAGGGGCGCGGGGAACTGCGCGACAAGCCACGACGAACCCGCGGACGCACAAAGGAGCGCCGGGTAGGGGACCGTCCCTACCCGGCGCTCTGCCTGAGGAGTTGTAGCCGTCCGACCGCGCGCGACTGGCGGAACATGCATACGCGCTGCCGGACGGAGTCATATGGGTCCAAGGCCCAGGGGCCCGAAAGCGGCTGGGACCGCGGCGGCTGCGAATGGACCGGCGGTGTTCCCTTCCCTCAGGTCGAGAAGGGAGCCGCCTGACCTTTACCACCGCACTGGCTCGCAGAGCCGCCGCGGTCCTCGTCCGGCCCGGTCACACCACGGGACCACCCCTCATCCGGGTCCGTGATGGTGCGGGCGCAGCACCAGTGAACTGACCTCCCGTCAATTCACCGGTGCAGTCCGGGAGTTCTTAGTCCTCGCGCAGGGCGCGGACGGCCTCCTCCACGCGCTTGCCGTACTCGGCGTCGGCGGCGTGGAAGTGGGCGAGGTTCTTCTCGATGACGTCGTCACGGGTGACCTGCGAGAGGCCGCCCGCGATGTTCGCCACCAGACGGGCCTGCTCCTCGGCCGACATCAGGCGGTAGAGCTCACCCGCCTGGAAGAAGTGGTCGTCCTTGGTGTGCAGCGGGGCCTCGTGCGTGCCCGTGTGGCCGTTGACGGCCAGTGGGGCGGAGAGCGCCTGGCCGGTCTCGACCGGGCCGTCGTACGAGTTGGGCTCGTAGTTCTTGCGGTCACGGCCGTACGCGTTGGACGCCATCAGGCCGTCACGGCCGTAGTTGTCCGCGGTGGTGGCCTTCGGCGCGTTCACCGCGAGCAGCGTGTGGTTGACGCCCAGGCGGTAGCGGTGCGCGTCCGCGTAGGCGAACAGGCGGCCCTGCAGCATCTTGTCGGGCGATGGACCGATGCCCGGAACGAAGTTGTTCGGGGAGAAGGCGGCCTGCTCGACCTCGGCGAAGACGTTGTCGGGGTTGCGGTCCAGGACCAGGCGGCCCACGCGCTGCAGCGGGTAGTCGCTGTGCGGCCACACCTTCGTCAGGTCGAAGGGGTTGAAGCGGTAGTCGGCCGCGTCGGCCGCCGGCATGATCTGCACGTGCAGCGTCCAGGACGGGTTCACACCACGCTCGATGGCCTGGAGGAGGTCCGTCTGGTGCGAGTTGGCGTCCTTGCCCGCGAGCTCGGCACCCTGCTCCGCCGAAAGGCTGCGTACGCCCTGGTTCGTCTTGAAGTGGTACTTCACGAAGAAGGCCTCGCCCGCCTCGTTCGTCCACTGGTAGGTGTGCGAGCCGTAGCCGTTCATGTGGCGGTACGACGCGGGGATGCCGCGGTCACCCATCAGCCACGTCACCTGGTGCGTCGCCTCGGGGGCGTGCGCCCAGAAGTCCCAGACGTTGTCCGGCTCCTGCTTGCCCGTGAAGGGGTCGCGCTTCTGGGAGTGGATGAAGTCGGGGAACTTGATCGGGTCCTTGATGAAGAACACCGGGGTGTTGTTGCCGACGAGGTCGTAGTTGCCCTCTTCGGTGTAGAACTTCAGCGCGAAGCCGCGCGGGTCACGGACCGCGTCCGCGCCGCCGAGGCTGTCCGCCACCGTGGAGAAGCGCAGGAACGTCTCGGTGCGCTTGCCGACGGTGTTCAGGAAGTCGGCCGAGGTGTACGCGGTGACGTCGTCGGTCACCTCGAAGTAGCCGTACGCGCCGGAACCGCGGGCGTGCACCACACGCTCCGGGATGCGCTCGCGGTTGAAGCGGGCGAGCTTCTCGAGGAGGTGCTGGTCCTGGAGGAGAAGCGGGCCACCGACGCCGGCGGTGGCTGAGTTCTGATTGTCGGCGACGGGGGCGCCGGACTCGGTCGTGAGCACACGCTTCGACATGGTGGCGGGGTTGACCTTCCGTACGGACTGCTGAAACTGCTGAAGTGACGTGAGCGTAAGTACGCCTGAACAGCTACGTCAACAGTTTGTTGAAGTTTTGGGTGGGGCTTGTTCACTGGTGGTGCGCTGGTGCGTGATGCAGTTTTGAGTTCCGCTTGAAGCGTTGAGTTCCGGGCCGCGGCGACGCCTGGGCGCGACAGGACAGGTGTCAGCGCCGCCGCGGCCCGGAAGTTGAGGGAGCTCCTGAAGCCTCTGAGGGCTTCTTAGAGCTCGGCGCCCGAGAGGCGCTCCACGCCGCGCAGCAGCGCGGAGTGGTCGAGGCCGCCGTCACCCTGCGTGCGCAGCGAGGCGACGAGCTGGGCCACCACGGCACCCACCGGGAGCGAGGCACCGACATTGCGGGCGGCGTCGGTGACGATGCCCATGTCCTTGTGGTGCAGGTCGATCCGGAAGCCGGGCTTGAAGTCGCGGTTGAGGAAGTTGTCCTTCTTGCGGGTCAGGACGGTCGAGCCCGCAAGCCCCCCGTTCAGGACGTCGAGGGCGGCGGTCAGGTCCACCCCGGACTTCTCCAGGAAGACGACTGCCTCGGCGCACGCCTGGATGTTCACGGCGACGATGAGCTGGTTGGCGGCCTTCACGGTCTGACCCGAGCCGTGCGGACCGCACAGCACGATGGTCTTGCCGAGGGCGTCGAGGAGCGGCTTGGCCTCGTCGAAGTCGGCCTGCTCACCGCCGACCATGATGGAGAGCACGGCCTCGATGGCGCCGGCCTCGCCACCCGACACGGGGGCGTCCAGGACGCGGATGCCCTTGTCCTTGGCGGCCTTGGCCAGGTCCACGGAGGTCTGCGGGGTGATCGACGACATGTCGACGATCAGCGCGCCGGACCGCGCGTTCTCCAGGATGCCGTTCTCGCCGTACGCGATGGCCTCGACCTGCGGAGAGGCGGGCACCATCGTGACGATGACGTCGGCGTCCTTGACGGCCTCGGCGATCGACTTGGCGGCGACGCCGCCGGCCGCGGTGAGGCGGTCCAGCTTGTCCTGCTCAAGGGTGAAGCCGGTGACGGAGTAACCAGCCTTGATCAGGTTCTCGGACATGGGGGAGCCCATGATGCCGAGTCCGATCCACGCGATCTTGGGAAGGTTGCTCATGGTGGAGCCTTTCTAGCTACGGGGTGATGCGGGGCAATCGGGTGGGTGGGCGGGAAGAATCCGCCGCGAAGCGGCGGCCTAGTCCGCAGCCGGCAGCCAGCCGAAGGCCTCGGAGCTGGGCCGGTCCCCGGCCTTGTACTCCAGGCCGACGTACCCCTCGTAACCGGCCTTCTGGAGCTGATCCAACAGCTCCTCCAGCGGAAGCGACCCCGTGCCCGGGGCCCCCCGGCCAGGATTGTCGGCGATCTGTACGTGCGCGGTCTGGGCGACGTACCGATCGATGACGGCAGGCAGGTCCTCGCCGTTCATGGACAGGTGGTACAGGTCCATGAGGAACTTCGCGTTGCCGAGCCCGGTGGCGGAGTTCACCTTGTCCACCACGGCGATCGCCGCGTCCGCGCTGACGATCGGGCAGCGCGGCGACTCCGGCTTGTTCAGGGCCTCGATCAGCAGCACCGCGCCGACGCGGTCGGCCTCGCGGGCCGCGAGCACCAGGTTCTCCAGGGCGAGTTCGTCCTGGACGGCGGGGGTTACCCCCTCCACCCGGTTGCCGTACAGCGCGTTGAGCGCCTTGCAGCCGAGGGACTGTGCGAAGTCCGCCGCCACCGAGAGGTTCGCGCGGAACTTGTCGCTCTCCTCGCCCGGAATCGACAGGGCGCCGCGGTCCGGTCCCGGCAGCTGACCGGCGTAGAAGTTCAGGCCCACCAGCTGTACGCCGGCGTCCGTGATCGCGGCCCGAAGGGCGTCGAGCTCGGACTGCTCGGGGGTGGGGGCGTCGACCCAGGGCCACCACAGCTCGACCGCCGTGAAGCCCGCCGCGGCGGCAGCCGCGGGGCGCTCCAGGAGCGGGAGTTCCGTGAAGAGGATCGACAGGTTCACATTGAAGCGCTGGTCGGAGTATCCCATGGGGCTTCCGCGCTCCTTCCGTATTGCGGAAGTTAATTTCTGTCTGATGGAAGATTGCCGTCGAGGATCCGCCCTTGTCAAGAGGGGGCTGCCGGAAAATCACCACACGGCAGTAGGTTGTGCGCGTGCGATTGAGAGTGGAGTTCACGACCGAACCCTTCGACCTGGACGAGGCGCCCGCCCATGCGGTGGTCGCCCGTGACGTCATCCAGGGGGCCGAGCTCGACGCCGTGGACGTCGGCCCCTTCGGCAATACCGCGGAAGGCGGCGCCGACGAGGTCCTGACCGCCGTCGACGCCTTGCTGCGCAAGGCCCTGGAGGCGGGCGCCACACGCGTCTCGCTCCAGGTGAACGTGCTCGGAGAGTCGGGGGAGGCCATCGAATGACCGGTCCCAGAGACGACCGCGACCCCTTTGTGGCCGCCGTCAAGCCGCTCGTGGACGCCATGGGCGGCGAGATCGTGGCGCCCGACGAGGCGGGCACCGACGACGTCGTCCTCGCCTGGCAGGGCGAGGACGTGCTCGCCGTACGCCTGCCGCAGCTCGCGGACTCCCTCGACCACATCCTGCTCGCGCTCGAGCGCAAGCGCGGGGTGCCCCTGTCGGATCTTGACCGCAAGGCCAAGCAGGAGGTCGTACGGATACTCGAGGCGCGAGGCGCCTTCGCCGTGCGGCACGGAGTGGAGACGGTGGCGGGCGCGCTGGGCGTCTCGCGCTTCACTGTCTACAACTATCTCAACCGGTCCACCTGACGTCCCAGGTCAGAGCACCCCTGAAGGCCGTCGTCCGTTAACCGGACGGCGGCCTTTGTTACTCGAAGTTTTCAACAAAGTGTTGACGTGGTGTTTCGGCTGGCGTTAGCTATCCGCAGCCCGTCCAGCACAAGGCCGTATGGCCACGGAGGCACCCGTGACTTCGAGCTCGACGCCGGGCCCAGCCCGGTTCAACGCCTTGACGGAGAGTGCGGCCACCGCCGCCCTCCACGAGGCCTGCGCCTCATCGGCCTGGGGAAGCAAACTGCTCTCCCAGCGCCCGTTCCCCACTGTCGAAGCCCTCTTCGCCGCAAGCGACGCCGCCATGGCCGAGCTGACCGCCGAGGATCTGGCCGAGGCGATGGCAGGGCACCCGCCGATCGGCCGCCCGAAGCCCGGGGACCCCACGTCGTCCCGCGAACAGCGCGGCATGGCGGGGGCCTCCGAGGAGCTCAAGGCCGAGATGCTCGAACTGAACCTGGCCTACCAGGAGAAGTTCGGTCATGTCTTTCTGATCTGCGCCACCGGCGCGACCGGTGAGCAGATGCGCGATGCGATGAAGGCCCGGATCGGCAACACCGCCGAGCAGGAGCGCGAGATCGTGCGCACCGAACTCGGGAAGATCAACCGAATCCGGCTGACCCGTCTCGTAGAAGAGGACAAGGACTGATGAGCACTGACACCACCGCCTCGGTGTCCACGCACATCCTGGACACCAGCGTCGGACGCCCCGCCGAGGGCGTCGCCATCTCGCTCACCGCCCGCAGTGGCCGTGACGCCGAGTGGGTGGCACTCGGCGGCTCCGCGACCGACGCGGACGGGCGCTGCAAGGACCTGCCGGCGCTGCCGGAAGGCACCACCCATGTGCGGCTCGACTTCGAGGTCGAGACGTACTTCTCCAAGAAGCAAGCCGAGGCGCAGCAGGACGCCCCCCGCGTAAGGGACAGCGGTGCGTTCTTCCCGGAGGTGGCGATCACTTTCGCCGTCAACCCGGGCGAGCACTATCACGTACCGCTGCTGCTCAACCCGTTCGGCTACTCCGTTTACCGAGGGAGCTAGCAGACATGCCCACGATTCTCGGCCAGAACCAGTACGGCAAAGCAGAGAACCGCGTCGTCAAGATCACGCGGGACGGCGACACCCACCACATCAAGGACCTGAACGTCTCGGTCGCCCTCTCCGGCGACATGGACGACGTGCACTACTCCGGCTCGAACGCCAACGTCCTGCCGACGGACACCACCAAGAACACGGTGTACGCGTTCGCCAAGGAGTTCGGCATCGAGTCCGCCGAGCAGTTCGGCATCCACCTCGCCCGGCACTTCGTCACCACGCAGGAGCCGATCAAGGTCGCGCGGATCCGCATCCAGGAGTACACCTGGGAGCGCATCGCGACGTCGGACAACAACTCCAGGTTCATCGGCTCGGACGAGGTCAACCACTCCTTCGCCCGCAAGGGCCAGGAGCTGCGCACCACGCAGATCACCTTCGACGGTGAGAACTGGGAGATCATCTCCGGGCTCAAGGACCTCACGGTCATGAACTCCACCAACTCGGAGTTCTGGGGATACGTCAAGGACAAGTACACGACGCTGAAGGAGGCGTACGACCGCATCCTGTGCACCGACGTCGCCGCCGCCTGGCGTTACAACTGGACCAGCGACGCGGACCGGATGCCCAACTGGGAGAAGTCGTACGAGCAGGCCAAGAAGCACATCCTGCAGGCCTTCGCCGAGACGTACTCCCTCTCGCTGCAGCAGACCCTCTACCAAATGGGTTCGCGCGTCATCAACAGCCGGAGCGAGATCGACGAGATCCGCTTCTCGCTGCCGAACAACCACCACTTCCTGGTGGACCTCGAGCCCTTCGGGCTGAAGAACGACAACGAGGTCTACTTCGCGGCGGACCGCCCCTACGGCCTCATCGAGGCCACGGTTCTCAGGGACGGGGTCCAGCCGAAGATCCCGGTCGACATGACCAACCTCTGACGCGGGACGCGCGCCCCCGCCCGTCCGCAGCGGACGGGGGCGCGCCACACCGGAGGGAACAGCAGCAATGGCACAGCCTGCAAAAGGGTCTACGAGCGGCCCGTGTTCCACCCCATCGGACATAGCCGACGGCGAGTCAACTCCCGCCTGTCATCCGGTGGATGAGAAGCTTCACCCCTCGCGGCTGGTCCCCGCCGCGCTCCAGCACATCGCCGCCATGTACGCGGGCGTCGTCACTCCGCCGCTGATCATCGGCCAGGCCGTCGGCCTGGACACGGTCGCGCAGACACGCCTCATCGCCGCGAGCCTGCTGATCGCCGGACTCGCCACGATCCTCCAGACGCTCGGCGTCAAGGGCTTCGTCGGCAACCGGCTCCCCTTCGTGAACGCCGCGTCATCCGCGGGCATCGCACCCATTCTCGCCATCGCCGAGAACAGCGCCAAAGGCCACCAACTCCCGGCCATCTACGGCGCGGTGATGGTCGCGGGCGTCTTCTGCCTCGCGGTCGGACCCTTCTTCGGGCGTCTCCTGCGCTTCTTCCCGCCGCTCGTCACCGGCGTCGTCATCACCCTCATCGGCGTGACGCTAATGCCCGTGCCCGTCACCTGGGCGCAGGGCGGCGACAAGACCGCCGCCGACTTCGGCGCCATGAAGTACCTCGCGCTCGCCGCCTTCACGCTCGTCGTGATCCTCTTCTTCCAGCGCTTCGGCCGCGGTTTCCTCAAGCAAGTCGCCCTGCTCCTGGGCATGTTGATCGGCACGCTGGCCGCGATTCCGTTCGGGATGGCAGACTTCGGCGCCCTCAAGTCCGCGCCGGTCGCAGCCCTCCCGACGCCCTTCGCCTTCGGCGCCCCGGAGTTCCAGCCCGCCGCGATCCTCTCGCTCTGCATCGTGATGCTGGTCCTGATGACCGAGTCGTCGGCCGGCATGCTCGCCCTCGGCGAGATCTGCGACCGCAAGAGCGACGGAAGGACCATCACCCGCGGCCTGCGCACCGACGGCATCGCGACCCTGGTGGGCCCGGTCTTCGGCGGCTTCCCCACCTCTGCCTTCGCGCAGAACGTCGGTGTCGTCTCCTTGACACGTGTCCGCAGCCGCTATGTAGTGGCCGTCGCGGGCGGCGCCCTCATCGTGCTCGGCGCCTTCCCGATGCTCGGCGCGGTCGTCAGCCTCGTACCGATGCCGGTCCTCGGCGGCGCGGGCATCGTCCTCTTCGGCTCCATCGCCGTGAGCGGCATCCGTACGCTCTCCGAGGCGGGCCTCGACGACAGCTCCAACATCATCCTGGTGGCCGTCGCGCTCGGAGCGGGCATCATCCCGCTCGCCGCGCCCACCTTCTACGCCGAATTCCCGGCCTGGGCGCAGACCGTCCTCGGCTCCGGAATCAGTGCGGGAGCGCTGACCGCGGTCCTGCTCAACCTGTTCTTCAACCATCTCGGCACCCGCAGCCCCGCGGCCGCGGCACTCAAATCTTCCTAGGGTCATGCCGTGCCCACATCGCCACACGCAAGAGAAGGAAGAAGCACCATGGCAGCACCGGCAGACCTGCAGCGCATCGTCATCGAGAACTGCGCGATCGCGACCGTCGACGCCGACGACACCGAGTACGCATCGGGACACGTCGTCGTCGCGGGCAACAAGATCGAGTCCATCGGCGCAGGAAAGGCCCCCGAGGGCCTTCAGAACGTCGTACGCCGCGTGGACGGGACCGGTCACCTGGTGACCCCCGGCCTGGTCAACACGCACCACCACTTCTACCAGTGGATCACTCGCGGCCTTGCCACCGACCACAACCTCTTCAACTGGCTCGTCGCGCTCTACCCGACCTGGGCGCGCATCGACGAGCAGATGGTGAAGGCGGCCGCGCAGGGCTCGCTCGGCATGATGGCCCGCGGCGGTGTCACCACCGCGATGGACCACCACTACGTCTTCCCGAAGAACTCCGGTGACCTGTCCGGCGCCATCATCGGCGCCGCGAGCGACATGGGAGTGCGCTTCACCCTCGCCCGCGGCTCCATGGACCGCAGCGTCAAGGACGGCGGCCTGCCGCCGGACTTCGCCGTCGAGACCCTCGAAGGCGCGCTCGCCGCGACCGCCGAGACCGTCGACAAGCACCACGACGCCTCCTTCGACGCGATGACCCAGGTCGCCGTCGCCCCCTGCTCCCCGTTCTCGGTCTCCACCGAACTCATGAAGCAGGGCGCCGAGTTGGCGCGAGCCAAGGGCGTACGTCTGCACACCCACGGCAGCGAGACGGTCGAGGAGGAGAAGTTCTGCCACGAGCTCTTCGGCATGGGCCCCACCGACTACTTCGAGTCGACCGGCTGGCTCGGTGACGACGTGTGGATGGCGCACTGCGTCCACATGAACGACTCCGACATCGCCGCGTTCGCCCGCACCGGCACGGGTGTCGCGCACTGCCCGTCCTCCAACGCGCGTCTCGCGGCCGGCATCGCCCGCGTCCCCGACATGCTCAAGGCGGGCGTCCCGGTCGGCCTCGGTGTCGACGGCACCGCGTCCAACGAGTCCGGCGAACTCCACACCGAACTGCGCAACGCGCTCCTCATCAACCGCCTCGGCGCGCACCGCGAAGCGGCTCTGAACGCACGTCAGGCCCTGCGTCTTGGGACCTTCGGCGGCGCCCAGGTCCTTGGCCGCTCCACGCAGATCGGGTCGCTCGAGCCGGGCAAGCTCGCCGACCTGGTCCTCTGGAAGATCGACGGCATCGGGCACTCCTCGATCGCCGACCCGGTGACCGCCATCGTCTTCGGCGCGGCGGCCCCGGTCACGCTCTCCCTCGTCAACGGCAAGCCGGTCGTCGAGAACAGCCGACTGCTGAACGTCGACGAGGACGCCATCGCCCGCTCCGCGCGGGACGAGGCGCAGCGCCTCGCGCGGATCGCCGCCGAGGCCTGACCCAAGAACTCCGGTCAAGGGGGACGGCCCTTGACCGGACTTGAGCAGCCGAGCGGGTTGCTCAAGTGCCGCCCCGGAACGTGGCCCAAAGCTTCACGTTCCCGGGGCGGTCAGTACTACCTGGGCGCACCACCCACAACTTCATACCGAGCAAGTCCTTGCACCACGCACCACCTCCCAGAAGCGAAAAGTGCCGGCAATGCGGCCCGTACTGGAAAACAACCGGAGGAGCCACAGTGGCCACTCAGCCCAGGTTCACCAAGCAAGGCACCACCCCAGACCCATCCGAAGCCGACGGCGAAAGCGCCATACAAGAGATCCACCCCGTCGACCAGAAGCTCCCCCCGCTCAAGATGGCGACGACCGGCCTCCAGCACGTGGCGGCCATGTACGCGGGCGTCGTCGCCCCGCCGCTCATCGTGGGCGCGGCCATCGGCCTCTCCGCGAAGGAACTCACCTTCCTGACCGGCGCCTGTCTGTTCACCGCGGGCCTCGCCACCTTCCTCCAGACGCTCGGCATCTGGAAGATCGGCGCCCGACTGCCCTTCGTCAACGGCGTCACCTTCGCCGGTGTCGCCCCCATGCTCGCGGTCGTCGACTCGACCAAGGACAAGGACGACGCTCTCCCGATCATCTTCGGGGCGGTGATCGTCGCGGGTGTCCTCGGCTTCATCGCGGCCCCCTTCTTCTCCAAGCTGGTGCGCTTCTTCCCGCCGGTGGTGACCGGCACGGTCATCACGCTCATCGGCATCTCGCTCATGCCGGTCGCCTTCGGCTGGGCGCAAGGGCCCGTGCCGGGCGCCGACGACTACGGCTCGATGAAGAACCTCGGCCTCGCGGGCATCACCCTGGTGATCGTCCTGCTCCTGCGCCGCTTCACCACCGGCTTCGTCAAGCAGATCGCGGTGCTCCTCGGTCTCGTCGTCGGCACGGTCATCGCGATCCCGTTCGGCGTCACGGACTTCAGCCCGGTGGGCGACGCGGACATCGTCGGCTTCCCGACGCCGTTCCACTTCGGCGCCCCGCAGTTCGCGGCGGCGGCGATCGTCTCCCTCTGTGTCGTCATGGTCGTCTCGATGACCGAGTCCACCGCCGACATGCTGGCGCTCGGCGAGATCGTGGAGCGCCCCGCCGACGAGAAGACCATCGCGGCCGGTCTGCGCGCCGACACCCTCGGCTCGGCGATCAGCCCGCTCTTCAACGGCTTCATGTGCAGCGCGTTCGCGCAGAACATCGGCCTGGTCGCGATGACGAAGATCCGCAGCCGGTACGTCGTCGCCGTGGGCGGCGGTTTCCTGGTCCTGATGGGCCTGTGCCCGATGGCCGCCTCGCTCATCGCCGTCGTACCGCGTCCGGTGCTCGGCGGCGCGGGTGTCGTCCTCTTCGGCTCGGTCGCGGCGAGCGGCATCCAGACGCTGGTCAAGGCGAACCTGGAGCGGGACAACAACGTCCTGATCGTGGCCGTCTCGCTGGCCGTCGGCCTCATCCCGATCGCGGCGCCGGAGTTCTACCACGCGTTCCCGGAGACCGCGAACATCATCCTCGACTCGGGCATCTCCACGGGCTGTGTGGCGGCGGTGCTCCTGAACCTGGTCTTCAACCACATCGGCAAGCGCGGTGAGGACGACGACGTGACCAACCCGATGGAGCCTGGGGGAGAAATCGCTGAACAGAGGGTGCACGAAGGGTCTTCCGCAGCGGGGGCCCACTGACGTAACGTGCGTGACGCCGCCCGCATCGCGGAAGTTACTTTCCAGTCGGACTGATGGTCGGTCCCGCCGCGCGCCTCGTGAACTCCCGCGCGGCAGGGCCGACTTCCGGCGTCACGCACACGGAAGAAGCGCCACCCATGAGTTCTCAGCTTCCCCCTGCCGACAAGCCCGCACCGGCTCCTGAGGTGCACCCCGTCGACGAGATCCTGCCGCCGGGCCGGATGCTCGTCGCAAGCCTCCAGCACGTCGCCTCCATGTACGCGGGCGCGGTCTCGGTCCCGCTGGTCGTGGCCGTCGCCGCCAAGATGTCGCCGGGGGACACCGCCGTACTCATGGGCGGGAGCCTCCTGATGGCGGGGATCGCGACCCTGCTCCAGACCCTTGGCATAGGCAATTTCATCGGCTCCAAGCTCCCCTTCGTCAACGGAGTCTCGTTCGCGGGCGTCGGCGTGATGCTGACGATCCTCACGACCCAGGGCGGTGTCGAGGCGGGGATGCCCGTCGTCTTCGGCGCGATCATCGTCTCGAGCATCTTCGGATTCCTGGTGAGTTCGTACTTCTCGCGCCTGGTCCGCTTCTTCCCGCCGGTGGTGACGGGGTCGGTCATCACCCTGATCGGCGTCTCGCTCATCCCCGTCGCGTACGACTGGATCGTGGACGACTCCCCGACGGGCACCCCGGAGCCGGGCAGCATCGGCCTCGCCGGTGCGACGGTCCTGGTCATGCTGCTGCTCCAGCGCTTCACGCGCGGCTTCCTCAAGCAGATCAGCATGCTCTTCGCGATGATCTTCGGTACGTTGCTCGCGATCCCGATGGGCCTCGCCGACTTCTCCAAGCTGGACGACGCGGCCCTGGTGGGCATCCCTTCCCCACTCCACTTCGGCGCACCTGAGTTCAACATCCCGGCCATCATCTCGATGTGCGTCGTGATGCTGGTGATCCTCACCGAGTCGACCGCCGACATGATCGCCCTGGGCAAGATCGTCGACAAGGAGGTCGACGAGAAGACCATCGCCCGCGGCCTGCGCGCCGACGCGCTCGGTTCCGCGCTGAGCCCGCTGTTCAACGCCTTCCACGCGAGCGCGTTCGCGCAGAACATCGGCCTGGTCGTGATCTCGAAGGTCCGCAGCCGCTTCGTGGTGGCTCTCAGCGGCGCCATCCTCGTCCTGATCGGCCTCAGCCCGGCAGCGGCGGCACTGATCTCGGTCGTGCCCATGCCGGTCCTGGCCGCCGTCAGCCTCTTCCTCTTCGGCTCCATCGCGGTCAGCGGCATCCAGACACTGCTCCAGGCGGACCTGCACCGGGGCGACAACGCCCTGATCGTCGTGGTCACCCTCGGCGCGGGCCTGGCTCCCGCGCTCTCGGACGGCTTCTACGACGCGTTCCCGGCCTGGGCCCAGATCGTGCTGGGGTCGGGGATCTCCACGGGCTGCCTGCTCGCCGTCGCCCTGAACCTGGTCTTCAACCACCTGGGGAGCAAGGCGAGTTCGGCCGAGCCGGAGCCCGCGGTCACCCACTGAGCCCAGTGGCGCGGCGAGGGCGGGACGCGGGAAACCGACGTCACCCTCGCCGCGCCACGTTCGTGTCGCATACGTGCCAGACCGGGGCCGTACGGCGCTGTTGAACTCGGCGGCATGCCCGCACCCGCCGCAAAGGCCCCGTTCGCAGCCTCCTCCGCCCGCCCACGGCAGGGCGGTTGGCCGGCCGTCATCGCCGTCACGCTGGGGATCTTCTCCATCGTCACCACCGAGATCCTGCCGATCGGCCTTCTCACCCCCATCGGCGACACCTTCGCCATCTCGGACGGCACGTCCGGCCTGATGATGACCCTGCCCGGCATCCTCGCGGCCGTAGCCGCACCGACCGTGACGGTCACGACCGGCCGCGTCGACCGGCGCCGCATGCTCTGCGCCCTGATCCTGGTCCTCGCCCTCGCGAACTTCCTCGCGGCGATCGCGCCCGGCTACTGGCTGATGCTCGTCTCCCGCGTCCTCGTCGGACTCGTCATCGGCGCCTTCTGGTCCATCGGGTCGGGTCTCGCGGCCCGCCTGGTCCCCGAGGCGCAGGCCGGGCGGGCGACCGCCGTGATCTTCTCGGCGGTCCCGCTGGGCTCCGTGCTCGGCGTTCCTGCGGGGACTCTGCTGGGTCAACTCGCGGGCTGGCGCGCGGTGTTCGTGGTGATGGGCGTCCTGACGCTGGCCGTCCTCGCCGCGCTGGTGGTGACCGTGCCCTCGCTGCCGCCGAAGAGCGTCACCCGGCTGACTGTTCTCCGTGACCTGCTCGGCTTGCCCCGCGTCAGGGTCGGCCTGGCCGCGACCTTCCTCATCGTGACGGCGCACTTCGGTACGTACACCTACGTCACCCCGTTCCTGGCGGACGTGACGCATGCGGGCCCGCAGCTCATCACCGCATTCCTCCTGGCATACGGCGCTGCGGGCATCGTCGGCAACTTCGTCGCGGGCGCGTGGGTGAGACGCGAGCCGCGCGTCACGTTCATGGTGGCCGCGTGCTTGCTCGCCGCCGCGACGCTGCTGCTGCCCGTCCTCGGCACGGGAAAGGCGGGCGCGCTCGCGCTGCTCCTGGTCTGGGGCGTCGCGTACGGGGCCGTGCCGGTCTGCTCGCAGACGTGGTTCGTGACGGCGGCGCCGGGTGCGCCCGAGGCCGCGTCCGTGGTGTTCACGTCGTCGTTCCAGGCGACGTTCGCGTTCGGCGCGCTGGCGGGAGGCGTGGGGGTGGACGCGGCGTCCACGTCCGTGGTGATGGCCCTTGGGGGGATCGCTGCGGTGCTGGCTGCGGTGACGGTTACTGTGCCTGCGCCTCGCCGGCGGCGGCGTAGGTGGTGAAGTTCTGCCAGGCGGTGGGGGTGAGGGCGAGTTGGGGGCCCTCGGGGTTCTTGGAGTCGCGGATGTGGATGGTGGTGGGGCAGGGGGCTACTTCTAGGCAGTCGCCGGAACCGCCGCTGCTGTAGCTGGACTTGCGCCAGTGGAGGGCTACTTCTACGCAGTCGCCGTCGCCGCCACTGCTGTAACTGCTCTTGAACCAGGCCAGTTCGGGGGTGCTCATCATGCTCCTCGCATCCGCTGCAGCAGGCTCACTGAGTCTTCCAGCGTAAGAGCCTGTGAGCGCATCCTGGCATACCGCGTTTGCAGCACGCTGATCTCTCCCGGGTCGGAAATGAACTGACCGCCACGCTGCCCCTCGCAGTATGCGAACCATTTATTGTCCGGTGTCTCCGACAGCTGCATCGGACCGTCCAGTCCCGCATGTGTCTCCCGCACCAACGGCATGACCTGAAGCTCGATGTTCCTACGTGCTGCCAGGCCGAGCAGATGCTCCATGAGCCCACGAGTCACCTCCTCCCCACCCATCCGCCGCAGCAGCAGGTGCTCTTCGAGGATGAAGCTGTACGCCGTGTTGGGCCGCTCTGTCAGGAGCCTCTGCCGTTCCTGGCGCGCTGCGAGCTGAGCCTCGATCTGCTCGTCGCCGAGCGGCGGAAGCTGGTTGGTGAACAGCGTCCGCGCGTACGCCTCCGTCTGTAGCAAGCCCGGAATCAACCGGCATTCGTACGTGTAGAGATTCAGTGCTTCCTGCTCGAGCTGGGCCCAGCGGCGGAACCACGACGCGAGGCCCCGCTGCCTTGAGAGCTGATTTGCCATCAGTCGCAGCGTTCCGAACGCGTCCAGACTGACCTCAGCCTGGTCGACGAAGCGAGGTGGAGGAAATCGCCGCCCCTGCTCGATCGAGGCAAGGAAGTGCGTGGAGTAGCCGATCTCAGGCGCCAGCGCCTCCTGGGTGAATCCCGCCCGCTTGCGGAAGCTCTTGACCGCAGCGCCGAAGGCCTTGAGCCCATCCGTCGGTTCGGGCTCGTTACTGCCCTGCGTACTTGACGACATCACGGGTATCCCCTGACGCTCGCTTACCGGTCCCCGCCAACTCGCCCATGGTCACGGTCGGTTACGCGTACTGTCCACACTTCGTACTCGTACAAATACGGAGCGTACGAGTTGCGGTCCTGGTGGGAGCGGTGCTGCGAGGCCACGGTGGGCGCCATGCCACAGCGAGCGCAAACCGCGACCTCCGTAAATGTGTTCACGCAGCGTTTCAGTGCGACGCCCCGAGGCGCGCGCCTCGCCAGGCGTCTGGCGCGATACCACCTCGACGAGTGGGGCGTGCCCTACGGCTGCGAACTCTCCGAGACGGCGGCGCAGATCGTCGCCGAGCTCGCGGCGAACGCGGCGACACATGGCCGGGTGCCAGGCCGTGACTTCGAACTGCGGCTGGCGTACGAGGCCGGCGGCGTACGCATCGAGGTGAGTGATTGCCGGTCGGAGTGCGGCCCGCCGCCGGTCCCTCAACTGCCATCCCCTGAGGAGGAGTCGGGGCGGGGCTGCTCTTGGTGGCGGCGCTGGCGAGTGAGTGGGGCGTGACGGAGCGGGCGGTCGGCAAGACGGTATGGGCACGGCTGGTCTGGTAGTGCGCCGGACGTCTGCGGTGGCTTTGCCGGGCCGGTGTCGGAAATGGCACCGGGGCCGCCCGGTTGTCCCGAGGTTGGCGGTTGCGGGCCGGGAGTCGTGCCCTTCACGCGGACAGGGCGCGCGCCCTGTCCGCAGCCGCTCCGGGGGTGGGCGCTGCTCTCGTCAAGCGTCTGCCGACCGGGCCACCGCGAGTGGCCTGCCGGGGGGTCCGGCACCTAATTTCAAGAAGGCGCACCACGAGACGCGCGCGCCCCCCTTCTGTCAGAACACAACTTCGCGAAAGTAGGTGCCGGTGGGTGTGGCTCTTCCTCGCACACCTTCTCCGTGACGGCCGCCCCGGAAGATCCGGTCGGCAGCCGCTTGACGAGACCGGCACCCATCCCCGAAGCGGCTGCGGACCGGGCGCCCGCCGTTCTCCCCGTGGGGGCCACCCGCAATGAGCCGGGCCGCACCCGGCATTGAGAGCCCGACGGCCCGACGGGAGTGGTCGAGAGTCCCACCCCGTGGCGGCCCGGAACCGCCAACCTCGGGACAACCGGGCGGCCCCGGCAACAAGTCAAAGCCACCGGCCCAGCAAAGCCCCCCTGTTCCTCACGCCGCCGCGGCCGGCGCCCGGTCCGTGGCCAGCTTGACGGCGAGGGCGCCGAGCACCGTGCCCATGACGTACCGCTGGACCCGCAGCCAGGTCGGGTGGCGGGCCAGGAACACCGCGATGGTGCCCGCCGCCATGACGATGGCGAGGTTCACCCCCAGGCTGACGGAGATCTGGATGCTGCCGAGCGCGAAGCCCTGCATGAGGGTGTTGCCGGACGCCGGGTCGATGAACTGCGGTATCAGCGAGACGTACATGATGGCGACCTTCGGGTTCAGGAGGTTCGTCAGGACTCCCATGGTGAAGAGGCGCCGGGGCGAGTCGGGGGACAGCTCCTGGTGGGCGAAGACCGATGTGCCGCCCGGCTTGAGCGCCTTCCAGGCCAGCCACGCCAGGTACGCGGCCCCGGCCAGCTTCACCGCCATGTACAGCTGGGGGACCGCGAGGAAGACCAGGGACAGGCCCAGGTTGGCCGCCGTCAGATAGACGACGAAGCCGACGGCGACCCCGGCCAGGGAGATCGCTCCGGCGCGCCTGCCCTGGGTGATGGTCCGCGAGACGAGGTACATCATGTTCGGTCCCGGCGTGAGCACCATGCCGAGGGAGACCACCGTGACGCCGAGTGCCGCGCTCATTCCGATCATTGACCAAGGATCGGACGGCCACACCCTTCAGCACCAGCGAAGAATTCTTCACGCATCGCGTAAGCGTTGCTACATCGGCGCGGGGTGCCGGTGGGTGCCCCGCGCCGATGCGGCCGGCTCAGCCGATGCGGTACGGGTCCCCGTACACCTTCCACTCCAGCGGAGTGTTCAGGTTCAGGTTGCCCTTCCGCAGGAACACCCGCTGAGCCGTGTCGACACGGCTGGTGTCCTCGTGCGCCTCCTCCTGCTTCATCGCCCAGACGCGCGCGTCGAGGAAGGCGTCGAGGTACGTCACCTCGTCACCGCCCTGGGCCGGCGGCTTGGCCGAACTCAGCGCGCGCTTGCGGATGTTGCGGAAGCTGGTGCTGTCGCCGCCGTCGCCGTGCATGACGATCGCGTCGTAGTACGCGAACTGCCCGAGGACACCGATGCCGTCCGCCTTGCCCTGCTTGACGGCCGGGTTGAAGTAGACGCGGTCGCGCTCGTCGTTCTGCGCCTTCTGGAACTCGGGGTCCTCGGCGGCCTCCTCCCAGTCGGGCTTGTAGCCGGGGTCGAGGCCTTCGTGGGAGTCGGTGCCGTCCACCTCGCGCAGCGCGGGGAGGTACTTGGCGAGGACGTTGTCCGGCTTGCGCTCGGTGTAGAGCTCGACGAGGTCGAGCATGTCGCCGGTGCCCGAGCAGAAGCCGATGATCCCGGCGGTGTAGCCGCGGCCGTCGCCTATGTCCTCGCAGTAGCGGTAGTAGTCCTTCCAGTTGAGGTCGGAGTTCTCGGCGCTGCAGACGATCTTCATGGCGATCTCCTTCTTCGCCGGATCGTCGAGCCCGCCCGCCTTGGGAGTGGGGGCGGCGCCTGCCGTCTGGGACGCGATGACCGGGCCCGCCACGAGCGAGGCGCCGATGAAGGCGAGCAGGGTGCGACGTGAGGTGTGGATGCGGGGCGTGGGTGCGCGATGGGGGGTGGGCACGGGGCCTCCAAGGTGGGGGAGTTCGTCGATCCGGGTCGGTCCGATGACGCTTGGGCTCTTCCGCGTACTGTTAGGAAGGTTTCCTACCAGAGTTTGAGGATGACGTATACCCGTCAAGTAAGGGCGAGTTGGCGATCTTGGAGGCCCCGCGCCCGCCGACTACCGCGTCCCGGTCAGCCGTTCGCGCACCTGAACAGCGATTTTGTACGTGTCTCCGGTCGGCCGGGTCGCCAGGCGCCCCGGGTCACGAATCCACCCGTCCTCGATCTCGAACCAGTCGACGGCCTTTGGGGCGCGCCCTTCGTCGAGCGCCGCCCGCAGCTCCTTGAAGTACGTCTCCCAGCGCAGCCGGTAGAGCCCGCCGACGAGCCCGGCCCACTCCCGGTTGGCGTAGTCACGCAGCCCCGCGTCCGCCCCGGACCGCGTGCCCCACACGGTGAGCAGCGACAGCTGGTCGTACGCGAGCCGCTCCCGCTCCGTCGCGTCGGCGCCCCACGAGCGCGCGTCGGCGACCCAACGCCCCAGGAGATGGCGGGAGTCGGTGGCCACCAGCTTGTCGAGCAGGGCCATGAGACCGAGCCAGGTCCGGGTCAGCTCGTCGAAGCGGGCGGTGTCCCGGTCGTCGTACGCCTGCTTGATCCGCGGCAGGAGCACCCGGCTGCGGTTGGACAGGGCCTGGCGCGCCACGTCCAGTACGTCGCGGCGGTAGGCGGAGGAGTCTCGCAACTCACGTCGTACGTCGAGAAGTTCGGTGAGGGCGGGCTCGAAGTCCGACGGCTCGTACCGCATCGCCTTCGGCGACCAGGCCGCCGCCGACTTCGCCGACAGGTCGGGCCGTGCGCCGAACAGGCCGTCCGCGCCCTCGGCCCACTCGTCGGCGCGGGTCGTGCCGTACGCGGTGCGGCGCAGGATGTCCCAGGCGGCGGCCGCGTGCGGGTCGGCCGCGCCGTAGCGGGCCACGGACCAGTCGGTGAACCAGGCGTCGAGGTCCAAGTCGCCGGTGCGCCAGGCCAGTTCGGAGAAGAGCTCGAAGGCGGCAGGGTTGTTGTCGGCCGCCTCCGGCATCAGGGAGATGCCGCGCTGCGTGCTGCCTTCCTTGGTGCGCCACTTCTCGTAGAGAGCTGCCCAGTCGGGGGTGTTGGCGCCGAGGGTGGTGTGCCCGCCGAAGTTCCAGATCGAGCCGAAGGTGTACGGGGTCGCGTTCCAGTCGGACTCGCGGTCGGTGACCTTCGGGAAGCGGTCGGAGAGGCCGTCGACCACCAGCATCCTCGACTTGTCGACGGCGTCCACGATCGCCTTGGGCGGATTGCTCTGCCAGCCGAGGATCACCCAGGTGGCGCCGGGGTGCGCTGACTGGAGGGCCTTCTCCACGGCCTTCGCCGCGTCCGGGACCGGGACATCCCCCGGCTTCCCGCCCTCGTGGAGGAGGTCCATCTTGTACATCGTCGACGCGCCGAACAGCTCGTCCTGGGCGCGGTAGAACGCGGCGGCCACCCGGCCGAAATGCTCGGTGCGCGGGTCGAGCCAGTCCGGCCGCGTGAAGCCGACCCAGTCGCCCTGCGGCACGGTGCGCGCGCCGGGATTCTTCGCGGTGAAGCCGGGCGGCACCGTCCCGAAGTAGCCGGGGAGGACGGGCGTCATGCCGAGATCGCGCAGCCGGTCCGCGATGCGGCGCCCCAACGCGGCTCGTTTGTCGATGAGTTGCCGCGAGACGGGGTGCGGGAAGGCGGACATGTTCTGGAGCAGCCACCACGGCTGGTGGGCCGGGGCCGGTATCCACTCGCGCAACTCCCGGTCGGAGTAGCCGAACTCCTGGAACACACGGTGGTAGAGCGCGTCGGCGCCGACGTACACCAGGACTTCGTTGTAGCCGTGCAGCGCGAGCACGTCGATCTCGCGCTCCCAGTAGGACCAGTCGTGGTACGCCCCCGTGTAGCCGTCGTTCGTGTCGTTCAGGACGAAGCGGTGCGGGGCGTTGGCGCGTCCGGTCACCGGCTTGTCGAGGCCGGGGAGCCGGTCGGGCAGGTCGAGCTGATCGCCCGCCCAGGTGATGTTCGCGTGCGCGGTGTGCTTCAAGTAGTGGCGCAGGCCCGTGAGTTGGACGGCCGGGGTCGGCCCGGCGACGGTGATGTGCCCGCGCCGCCCGGATATCCCGAAGGTGTCGGCGGGACCCGCGGTCGTGAACGTCAGCTGCTTCCAGTGTCCGGGCAGCAGCCGCCGGGCGGCCTTGACCGCGGGCGATGGGGAGGTCGGGGCGCCGTCGGCGGTGGAGCCGGAGCAGGCGACGGCGGCGCCGGTCGTTCCGGCGAGAGCGGTGAGGAAGGTGCGGCGGGCCAGGGGCATGACGTAGGGATACCCTCCCGGTTCGGCGACGCTCGGGCGGGCGCCCGAGCGGTGCTGGACGGCGCACCACGATGAACCGCCCGCGAACCATGGTCAAGAAGGCCTTCCGGGGCGGACCCCGCCCGCCGTGCACTACCCCGATGGGCGAATCCCCGGTGTTAGCGTCGGCGGATGACCGCACCCCTGCCCGGCAAGCCGACCCGCGCCTCCACCACGGGACGCCCCCTGATGGCCGCCCTCGACCTGTTCGGGCGGCGCTGGAGCCTGCGGATCGTCTGGGAGCTGCGGGCCGAGCCGCTGGGGTTCCGCGCGCTCCAGGAGCGGTGCGACGCGATGTCGTCCAGTGTGCTGCGCCAGCGACTGACCGAACTGCTCGAAGCCCGACTGGTGCGGCAACTGCCCGACAGCTCCTACGCCCTGACCGCGCTCGGCGGCGAGGCCCACGAGGCCCTGCGCCCGCTGGACGCCTGGGCCGAGCGCTGGGCCACCGAGGTCAGCGCCGACTCGGCAGAGGGTCGGCGCTGAGCGCGTCGCGCATCCGGGAGACGGCGGCCGTCAGCGTGCCGAGCGGCCGAAGCAGCAGGGTCGCCTCCGTCAACTGCCCCTCGGAGTTCACCTGTTGCACGAAGGCGCCGTACACGGACTCCTCGCCGACACCGGCGGTGAAGGTCGTCACGGTCTGCCGCTCCTCCCCGCCCTTCCCGCTGCCCGTCCCGGGGTCGGTGAACTCTCGCAGCGGTTCGATCCCGGTCAGGCACTCCCCGATCTTCGGGAACAGGTGCGCCACGTCGTCCCGCCCGCTGTAGTCGGCGACAGGGCTGTGGAAGACGACGTCCCGCGCGAGCAGGAGCCGGGTCCGGTCGGGTGCGCCGGGTGCCAGTACGTCACGTACATCGAGGCTCATCGGTATTGCTCCTCCTGACTGCTTCGGTTTCCGAAGCGCTTCCCCGAGCGTAGCCCGGCCGCCGGGACTTTGTCCCGCCCTCGTGGGCCGACATCCCGTGCGAGCCCGGCTCCAGATCCCGGATCCGGCGGCGGTCCATGCCCATAGCTGCGCTCGGCACGCCTGACTACTTTCGATGTCAGAAATCCGCACCTTTCCGAGAAAGGCAGCACATGAAGCGCGTGCACAGGACCGCGGTCAAGGCCGAAATAGTCCGCGAACCGGGAGCCAAGGAGACCACCCACCGGAAACTCATCGACACACCGGACGGCGCGGACCGCTTCGTCCTCACCGAATTCGAGGTGTCGCCGAACGGCTCGACCCCGCCGCATTTCCATGAGTGGGAGCACGAGATCTATGTGCTCGAAGGCTCGATGGGGCTCGTCATGCCCGAGCTCGGAAAGACCGAGGAAGTCGGCCCCGGCGACGCCATCTTCATCCCCCGGGGCGAGCCCCACGGCTTCGTCACAGGCCCGGACCAGACCTGCCGGTTCCTGGTCGTCGCGCCCTGCGAGCGGCCCCCGGTACGGAACGTCTTCCTCTCCGAGGACCCGTACGAGTACACGCAGAACCCCGAGTACGTGAGCCTCCTGGAGGCAGGCAAGTGAGTGTGCCGACGGACGCGGCAAGCAGCCGCGCCCTCGCTCCGTACGAGGACGCACCGGACCCCGGTCCCCTCCTCGCCCTGAACTTCGGCTTCGCCCGCGCCAGGGTGCTCGGCACGGCCCTGGACCTCGGCGTGTTCACCGGCCTCGTCCGGGGCCCGCGTGACGCGCGCGGCCTCGCCGCCGAGCTCGGCTGCGACACCGAAGGGCTGCGCGCACTGCTCGCGGCCCTCGAGGAGCTCGGCCTGGTCGCGGGCGGGGCCGAGGAGAGCTGGACGCTCACGGATACGTCCCGCGCCCATCTGGTCGAGGGCGGCCGCGGCTACCTCGGCGGCCACTTCGCCGACGTACTCGCGGAGTGGGACCAGTGGAGCGGCCTGACCGAACTGGTGCGGGCCGGCGGGCACGGCGGCGGTGAGCTGGGCGCGCCCGAGAACCGCGGGCTCTACCCGGGGATGTTCGCGGGGATCTTCCCGGTGGGGGTGCGCACCGCGTTCCGCGTGGTGCGGGAGCTCTCCCGGCACGACCCCTCCCTGCCGGAGGCGGGCCGCGTCCTGGACTTCGCGTCGGGTGCGGGCGAGTGGGGCATCGCCCTGGCCGCCGCCGACCCGGAGGCACGGGTGGTGGCCCACGACGCCCCGGAGCTGCTCGGCGTCGCGCGTGAGCGGGCGGCGGAGTTCGGCGTGGCGGAGCGGTTCCGCTTCGTGCCCGCCGACTTCACCAGGGACTACGCCGGTGACTTCCCCAGGGCGCCCTTCCCCGACGGCTGCTTCGACACCGTCGTCCTGGCCCACCTGAGCCGCTTCGCGGGCCCTGACGCCACGGAGCGGCTCGTCCAGGAGTGCGCACGGCTGCTGCGCCCCGGCGGCACCCTGCTGCTCGTCGACGTCATGCGCCAGGAGCCGGGGCGGCCCGCCCTGCACCGCCCGATGATCGCGCTCAGCCTCCTGGTGAACACCGAGGCGGGCGGCGTCCAGGAGGAATCCGCGTACCGCGCGGTCATGGAGAAATACGGGGTGACGGCAAAGGAGTCCGTCACACCCGGCCTCATCACCGTCCTGACAGGAGAAAGGCGTTAGTGGTTCACGTGCGAGAAGTGGTGGTCACCGGGTTGGGAGTGGTCAGCCCGGCCGGAATAGGAACAGAAGCGTTATGGGAAACCATCTCCGCGGGAAAGAGCGTCACGAAACCCCTTTCCGACATCACGAGTTCGGCGCTCTTCGGAGACTTCGACTTCGTGTCGGACTCGATCGCCGAGGTCTCCGGATTCGAGGAGCAGATACCGGCTCTTCCGCCCGAGGTGCAACGGCTCGACCGGTACACACAGTTCGCCGTCGCGGCCGCGTACCAGGCCGTACGGGACGCCGGGCTCGCCCAGGGAACGTACGACCCGGAGCGCGCCGGACTCTCGCTGTCCACGGCGGTCTGCGGCACCCCCAGGATGGAGGAGGAGTTCCTGCGGGTCACCGACGAGGGCCGCGGGCCCATCGACCCGGCCAAGGCGGGCCGCGACCTCTACCTCGCCTCCATGTCCAACACCCCGGGCACCATCCTCTCGGCGCTGCTCGGCATGCAGGGCCCCTGCGTGACCCTGTCGACGGGGTGCATCGGGGGCGTCGACGCGGTGGGCCATGCCTACGAGGCGATCCGCCACGGGGACGCGGACGTGATGATCGCGGGGGCCACGGAGGCGCCCATCACCCCGGTGACGGTCGCGTCCTTCGAGATCATCAACTGCCTCTCGCGCGCCCACGCCGACCGGCCCGACGCCGCGTCCCGGCCGTACGACGCGGGCCGCGACGGCTTCGTGCTCGGCGAGGGCTGCGGCATCGTCGTCCTGGAGTCGCGCGAGCACGCCGAACGCCGGGGCGCCGCGCCCTACTTGACGGTTGACGGCTTCTCGCACACCTCGAACGCGGCGCACATGACCGACCTGCTCTCCGACGGCGAGGACCTGACCCGCGCCATGACACAGGCCGTCGCGGAGGCCGGCCTGCGTCCGCGGGACATCGACCACGTCAGCTCGCACGGCAGCTCGACCCCGCAGAACGACACCTGCGAGACCAGCGCCCTCAAGCTCGCCCTCGGCGAGCGCGCCCGTGAGATCCCGGTGAACTCGGCGAAGTCGATGGTCGGCCACGCGCTGGCCGCCGCGAGCGCCATGGAGATCGTGCTCTGTGCCCTCGCGGCCAAGCACTCCTTCGTCCATCCGACCGCCAACTACGAGAACCCCGACCCGACATGCGACCTCGACTACGTCCCGGGCGAAGGGCGCCCGTGGCACGGCGAGGCGATTCTCAAGGGCGCCAGCGGATTCGCGGGGCTGCACGCCGCGCTCGTCACGCGGGCCGTGCGGGAAGGGGCGCACCGATGAGCGTCGTCATCACCGGAATCGGCGCGGTCACGCCCGCGGGCACCGGCATCGACCCCCTCTGGGACAGCGCACGCGCGGGCATCCCGCAGATCGCCGCCATCGACCGCTTCGACGCATCGGGATACGCCACATCGGCGGCGGGACAGGCGGACTTCGACGCGGGCGCCGAACTGCCGTCCCGCTTCGTCAAGCGCACCGACCGCTTCACACACCTGTCCGTGCACGCCGTGCGCCAGGCACTCGCGGACGCCCGTGTCACCGTGGGCGAAGAGGTCTCCGCCGAGCGCACCGGCGTCATGGTCGGAAACATCCTGGGCGGCTGGGAGTTCGCCGAACGCGAGCTGCGCCACCTGTGGACCGAAGGGCCGCGCGCGGTCAGCCCCTACCAGGCGACCGCCTGGTTCCCCGCGGCGCCGCAGGGCAACATCTGCATCGACCAGGGGATCAAGGGCCCGGCGCGTACGTTCGTCGCCGACCGGGCCAGCGGTGCGTACGCGCTGATCGGGGGAGCCGAGGCGCTCCTGCGCGACCGCGCGGACGTCGTGATCGCGGGCGGCGTGGAGGCGCCCCTTTCGCCGTACGGCTGGCTCTGCATGGAGACCAGCGGCCTCGGCGCCAAGTCCCGCGGCTCGCTCGGCCCGCACGAGCTGTACCGCCCGTTCGACGCGGGCCACGGCGGCAGCGTCTTCGGCGAGGGCGCGGTGTTCCTGGTCATGGAGCGGCGCGAGCACGCCGAGAGGCGCGGGGCGCGGATCCTGGGCGAGCTCGCAGGCTGGGGCGTGAGCACCGACGGCTACATGCCGTACTACACGGTCGAACCGACCGGACAGGTCCTGGGCCGCGCGATGCGGACCGCCACCGAACGCGCCGGGATCCGGGGCGGCGACATCGGAGCGGTCTTCGCGCACGGCTCGGGCGTCCCCTTCGAGGACGTGACGGAGGGATACGCGCTGCACGAGGCGTTCGGATCCGCCACCGCACGCCAACTCCCCGTCACCGCACCCAAGTCGGGCTTCGGCCACCTCCTGGGAGCGGCAGCGCCCGCCGACGCGGCACTGGCACTGCGGGCGATGCGCGAGGGGGTCCTTCCGCCGACCGTGAACCTGGACCACCGGGCTCCCGGCATCGACCTCGACCTGGTCGCGGGGCAGGCGCGTCCCGCGGCCGGATGCGAGCACACGCTGGTGGTCTCGCGCGGCCTGGGAGGTGTCAACGCATGTCTGTTGCTGAGGCGTTGACCGTGCGAGGGGCCCTGCCCCAGTCGCTCGGCATCCGCGCGGTGGGCATCGACATCGTCGACGTCGAGCGCCTGCGCGCCATGGTCGAGCGGCGAGGGCAGCGGCTCGTCGAGCGGCTCTTCACGGTCAATGAACGGGCCCTGTGCGAGGGCACGTCGCCCCGCCACCGGGCGTACTGCATGGCCGGGCGCATCGCCGCCAAGGAGGCCGTGCGCAAGGCGTTCGGCGGCTACGGCGAAGGCCTCGGCTGGCGGGACGTCGAGATCGGCCGCGACGCGTCGGGCGCACCCGTGCCGCGGCTGACCGGCCGGGCCGACGAGGCCTTCCGGCGCGCCGCGTACAGCGGGCTGCACGTGAGCATCTCGCACGAGGCGGGCGTGGCCGTGGCGATCGCGGTCGCCGAGTGACGGCGGTCCGGAACCGTCTCCACCACCAGCCGGAAACCATCTCCATCACCAGAAGGAGTACGTGAGTCACATGGACATCCGCGAGAACGTGGTCGCCGTCATGCGCGGCGCCGGATTCGAGAGCGAGGAGCTGACCGAGGACCGGCGCCTCGCCGAGGACCTCGACATCGACTCGACCGAGCTGGTCGAGGTCGTCGTCGCCCTGGAGCAGCACTTCGGCGTCAGCATCGACGCCGACGCCGAGGGCGGCTTCCGTACCTTCGGCGACCTCGTCGGCTGTGTGCGGCGCCTGCTTCTCGCCGGCGTCGCAGCGGTGGGGAGCTGAGACGATGCCCAGGATCGAGAACCGCGTCGTCATCGAGGCCGACGCCCGCAGTGTCTTCGACATCACCAATGACATCGGCCGCTGGCCCGACCTCTTCGACGAGTACAGCCACGCCAAGGTGGTCTCGCAGGAGCGGGACGGCCGCTGGACCGAGATTCTCTTCGAGCTGACCAACCCCGAGGGCTCGACCTGGAGTTCCTGGCGGCTCCTTGACCACCGCGAGCTCACGGCGGTCGCGGAGCGACGCGACCCGCTCTTCCCGTTCCGCTACATGCACCTCAAGTGGAGCTATCAGCAGGTGCCCGAGGGGACCCTGATGACCTGGGTCCAGGACTTCGAGGTCGACGACGCCTTCGATGTCCCGCTGCCGACCGTCGTGGAGCGCATGCAGCTGCACACCCGGCAGAACCAGACGGGCATCAAACGGAAGATCGAGTCCGGGGCCTGAGTTCTCCGTGCCCATCGCCGTCACGGGGGTCATCGCGATGGACCACCTCATGACCTTCCCGGGTCGCTTCCCGAAGAGTTCGGCGCCGGACCGGCCGCACGTCGCATCCCTGGCCTTCCTCGCGGAGCGGCTGGAGATACGCCGGGGCGGCGGTGGCGCCGACGTCGCCTTCGGCCTCGGCCGGATCGGCCTCGATCCGGTCCTGGTCGGCGCGGTCGGACCCGACTTCGCCGACTACCAGGTGTGGCTCAAGCAGCACGGGGTCGACACCGAGTCCGTACTCGTCGTGCCGGGCGAGCACACCGCGCGGTACATGTGCACGACCGACATGGAGGGGGAGCGGGTCAGCACGTTCCGGCCGGGCGCCCTGCGGGCCTCGTCCACCCTCTCGCTGCGTTCCGTCGCGGAGCGCACGGGCGGTCTGGGCCTCGTGGTGGTCGAGCCGGGCGATCCGGCGGCGATGCTCCGGCACACCGAGGAGTGCCGCGCGCTGGGGCTGCCGTTCGTGGTCCACCCTTCGTGGCAGATCGGAGGGCTGGGCCGCGCGGACATCAAGTACCTGGTGAATGGGGCTAGTTGCCTGTTCACGGACGAGGTCGATGCGGAGCGGCTGAGGGAGTCCACCGGCTGGAGCGGTCCGCGGATCCTCGAACGGGTCGGGGCGTGGGTCACCACGCTCGGTGCCGCGGGGGCGAGGATCGAGCGCCACGGTCATGAGCCGTCCCTCGTCCCCGCGCCCGGGTCGGTCACCGTGGCCGACCCGAGCGGGGCGGGGGCCGCGTTCCGGGCGGGCCTCGTCGCCGGGGCCGCCCAGGGAGCGCCGCTCGAACGGGCGGCCCAACTCGGCTGCGTGCTCGCCTCGTTCGCCCTGGAGACGGCCGGCACACAGGAGTACGCGCTGGACGTGCGCCGCCTCCTCAACCGGGTCAGGGAGACCTACGGCCATACGGCGGCGGCCGCGGTCCGCCGCCTGCTCACCTACGCCGCATGAGCCCTGCCGGCGGAACCGGCGGAGCGTACAGAGAGAGTGAGGAGCACCCGATCCATGTACATAGACCTGAGCATCCCCATCAGCCGCCACGCGCCCGGCGTGGAGTTCGAGCAGTGGCTCCACCGGGACGGCATCCGCCATCTGTCGCGCAGGATCAGGGCGTTGCCGGGGGACAGCCGCAAGGAGCGGCGGCGCAACTACTGGCGCTGGCTGACCGGAGTCCGTCGGCTGCGCGCACGCGATCTGCCCGACGGCTGCTTCCTCTCCAACGAGTTCTACCGGATGTCCGTGCACCAGGGCACGCACGTGGACGCGCCCTTCCACTACGGCCCCGAGTGCGCGGGCGAGCCCGCCAAGAAGGTCCTCGACCTGCCGCTGGAGTGGTTCCACGGGCCCGGAGCCGTCCTCGACGTGCGGGAGTGCGGGGGGCGCGTCACGGCGTCCGACGTCAAGAAGGCGCTGCACAAGGCAGGTTCACGGGTGGGGCCGGGGACGGTGGTGCTCTTCCGCACCGACTCGGATCTACGCCTGGGAACGCCCGCGTACTACACGGAGTCCACGGCCATCACGCCTGAGGCCGTCGACCATCTGCTGGATCTCGGTGTGAAGGTTCTCGGCACGGACTGCTGGAGTTTCGACGGCCCCGCGCGCGCGATGGTGGAGTCGTTCTACGGAACGCGCGACCCGGCGGCTCTCTGGCCCACGCATCTCCACGGCAGGAAAAGGGAGTTCATCCAGATCGAGGGCCTGGCCCGGTTGCGGGACCTCCCGCGAGGCGGTGCGTTCACCTTCACGGCCTTCCCCGTCGCCCTGGCCGATGCGGGTGCCGCGTGGTGCAGGGCGGTGGCCGATGTACCAGAACGCGTGCCGCATTGATTGGGTCAATTGCGCGGGCAATTGAGGCTTTTCCCCGCGCGGTGTCAGGGAGATGGCCGTCCTGTGCGTCACGGGTCCGTGGCAAGTCCTCCGTGGCGGCCCAAGGAGCGTTTCGCGTACAGCACGGTCTGGACACGGTTGGGGGTGCCCAATTTGGCGTAGATACGGCTCAGATAGTTGCGCACGGTCTTCGGGCGAATACCCAGGGCGGTGGCGATGCAGTCGGTCTCGTGGTCGTCGGCGACCAGCGAGAGGATCTGCCGCTCACGCTCGGTCAGCGTCGAGAGGGCCGCGTCGTCGCCGCGATGGCGGCCCGCCACGAGCTGCAGGATCTGCCCCGCGGTGGCCGCGGTGAACGCGGCGCCGTCGCGGTGCACGGCGAGGAGCGTCCCGCGCAGTTCGTCCGCGTCGATGCTGCGGGAGAGGTACGCGTTGGCACCGGCCACGAAGGCCTCGCGCATGTAGACCGGCTGCTGGTTGGAGGAGAGGATGACGATGCGTACGTGGCCGGACTCCCGGCGAATGGCCCGGATCGCGTCGACGCCGCCCGTTCCGGGCACGCCGAGCCCCATCACGACGATCTGCGGGCGGCGCCCCCGTAAGTGCTCCAGCGCCGCTGCGGCATCATGGGCGATGGACACCACGGAGAATTCCGTAAACCCGTCGAGAAGCTTTCGGAAGCCTTCGAGCACGAGTTGCTCGCTGTCGACAAGCAGGACCTTTATCGATGACATTGATGTCCCCCTGGGTTCTGCATTCACGGCGGTGAAAGATCAGAACATGGGGACGCCAAGTGTTGTGCTCCTTGCCCCCGTTGGCTGATTTTCATCGTCGACGAATTATCTGCCTGATTCGATGCTACACCACTTTCACAAAGGCTCTTCGGGTGAATAGTCAATGGTGAGGTCGACGTCACGCGGCGGTTTGTCGGAGTCACAGATTCCTTTCGCGCATTGATCGGAATTCGATGGAAATCCTTGGCGAAGTGCGATGCGGCGCGAGGGTGGCCAGGCAACGACGCGACGGGGCGGCGTGACGGGCAGTCATCGGAGCGATGTCGCGCGATCATGCCAACATCCGTCCGATCGGGGTCAGTTGGGCGCATTGACATCCGATGTATTCAACCCTACGTTCCCGAGCGACCCGTCAACCTCAGGGAGCCGCCCCCATGCGCACACAGCTCAGCCGCACCCGGCGAAGAGTCGCCGGGATCGCCCTGCTCCTCGCCTCGGCCCTCGCCGCGACCGCCGTCCCCGCGGCCGTCGCGGCGCCGACGGAACCCCCGGCCGCCGCGGCCCCGAAGGCCGAGCGGCCCGCGCCCACCGGCCCGGGAACCGACCACGCCACCGACGACCCCTTCACCGCCGACCGCACCAACTGGTTCCGGCAGGACCGCTTCGGCATGTTCATCCACTTCGGCGCCTACTCCAACCTGGAGGGCGAGTACAAGAAGGCCGACGGCTCCGTCTGCCGTGACGCCGAGTGGATCCAGCGCCAGTGCGACATCCCGAAGGCCGAGTACGAGAAGCAGGCCGCCACGTTCAACCCGGCCGACTTCGATGCCAAGGCCGTGGTCAAGGCGGCCAAGGACGCCGGAATGCGTTACATCGTCATCACCTCGAAGCACCACGACGGGTACGCGATGTGGCCCACGAAGGTCAACGACTGGAACCTGCGCGACCACTCCTCCTTCGACAAGAAGCGCGACATCCTCGCCGAGCTGAAGAAGGCATCCGACGACGCGGGCATCAAGCTCGGCTTCTACTACTCGATCTGGGACTGGCACGACCCGGACTTCCCGGACCCGGCCACCTTCCCCCAGTACGAGAAGCGGATGCGCGCCCAGCTCAAGGAGCTGGTCGACAACTACGACCCTGCGCTGCTCTGGTTCGACGGCGAGTGGGACACGGACAAGCCCCACAACCCCTGGACGGCCAAGGACGGCGAGAAGCTGGAGGCCTACCTCCGCGACCTCGACCCGGACCTGGTCATCAACAACCGCGTCGGCAAGCGCCGCGTGGTCGACGGCGACTACGGCACCCCCGAGCAGGAGATCCCCGGCGCACCGGTCGACGGCCAGCTCTGGGAATCCTGCATGACCCTCAACGGCCACTGGGGCTTCGCGCGCTACGACACCGACTGGAAGTCGTCGTCCACCCTGGTCAAGAACCTCCTCTCCACGACGTCCCGCAGCGGCAACTACCTCCTGAACGTCGGCCCCGACGCCCGCGGCCGCGTCCCGCAGCCGTCCGTCGACCGCCTGAAGCAGATGGGCGACTGGCTGCGTTCGTCGGGCCAGGGCAACGCGGTGTTCGGCGCCCGCTACGGCGGACTCGTCGATGAGCCGTCCTGGGGCTCGGTCAGCCGCAAGGGCGACAAGCTGTACGCGGCGGTCACCCAGTGGCCGGCGTCCGGCGCCGCCCTGCACCTGAAGGCGCGTACGGAGTTCAAGGTCACCTCGGCACGGGTGCTCGGCAGCGACCAGAAGGTGACGGTGACCAAGTCGGGCGACGGCTTCGACGTGAAGCCCTCCGGCGCGGCGACCAACGACACCGCCACGGTCGTCGAGCTGAAGGTGGACCCGGGCCCGACGGCCCGCCCCGGCAAGGGCAAGGGCCTGAAGCAGGAGATCTTCGACAACGCGGACCTGAGCGGCACCCCGAAGATCACCCGCACCGATACCACCCTCAACCACGCCTGGAAGTACGGGGGTTCACCGGCGGCGAGCATCCCCTCCGACAAGTTCAGTGTCCGCTGGACCGGCACGCTGGAGCCGCGCCGCTCGGAGACGTACACGCTGACGACCGTCTCCGACGACATGGCGCGGGTGTGGATCGACGGCAAGCTGGTCATCGACTCCTGGACGCCGCACGAGCCGAAGATCGACAAGAGCCAGGTCGCCCTCACCGCGGGCAAGCGGCACTCGATCAAGGTCGAGTACGCGGAACAGACGGGCGAGGCCCACCTGAAGCTGCTCTGGTCCAGCCCGGGACAGGAACAGCAGATCGTGCCGGCGACGCAGCTGTACGCGCGCTGAGCGGTCCGCGGGTCTCCCGCTGACCGAATCAGGCCCCAAGTCCTGCGGAGTCAGGACTTGGGGCCCTCGCCGTGAGGACCAATGGCGGGCACTTTCCGTTCTCCGGAATTGGCAGTGTTGATCGACGCCCAACAGGGCAGACGACCGAATGTCGATCTCCGGCCACCCAGGTCAGGGCATCGACGCACGCCCATCGCCGACCGAGAGAGTGACTGCCCCGTGAGCGCCCCCGAAGCACCCGAAGCCCCAGCACCCGCTCCGGAGGCGATAGCCAGGCACCGTGCGCTCTTCCGCGCGATCCACCGCCGGAAGAACCCGCGCCTGCGCCAGTCGGACATCACCGTCACCGAAGAGGCCCAGGTCAAGCGCGCGGTGAAGGCGACCGCCCTCGGCAACGCCATGGAGTGGTACGACTTCGGCGTCTACGCCTACCTCGCGGTGATCATCGGCAAGGAGTTCTTCCCCTCCGGCAACGACACCGCGCAGACGCTCTCCTCCCTCGCCACCTTCGCCGCCGCCTTCCTGGTGCGCCCCATCGGCGGCATGTTCTTCGGGCCGCTGGGTGACCGGGTCGGCCGCAAGAAGATCCTCGCGCTGACCATGATCATGATGTCGACGGCGACCCTGGCGATCGGCCTGATCCCCAGCTACGCCACCATCGGCTTCTGGGCCCCCGTCCTCCTCGTCCTCTGCCGCATGGTGCAGGGTTTCTCGACGGGCGGCGAGTACGGCGGAGCGGCGACCTTCATCGCCGAGTACGCGCCGGACAAGCGCCGCGGATTCTGGGGCTCCTTCCTGGAGTTCGGCACTCTGATCGGCTACACCGTCGCCGCGGTCCTCGTCACCTCCCTGACCCTGTGGCTCAGCGACGACGCCATGCAGTCCTGGGGCTGGCGCATCCCGTTCCTGGTGGCGGCGCCGCTCGGCCTCATCGGCCTCTACCTGCGGCTGAAGCTCGACGAGTCGCCCGCCTTCCAGAAGATGGCGGAGGCGGAGAGCGGCCCGGCCGCCGAACGCCAGAAGAAGTCCTTCAAGGACTCCTTCTTCGGCCAGTGGCGCGCGATGCTGCTCTGCATCGCCCTGGTGGCGGCGTTCAACATCACCGACTACATGCTGCTGTCCTACATGCCGACGTACCTGACCCAGCTCGGCTTCGGCGAGACCGGCGGCCTGATGTCCATCGTGGTCGTCATGCTGATCCTGATGGCGCTCATCAACTCGGTCGGCCGTCTCTCCGACCGCATCGGCCGCAAGCCGGTCCTGATGGCGGGCTCGGTCGGCTTCTTCGTGCTCGCGCTCCCGGCCTTCCTCCTCATCAAGCAGGGCGGCACGGTGGCGGTCTTCACCGGTCTGCTCATCCTCGGCCTCGCGCTCGTCTGCTACCTGGGCGCGATGTCCTCGTCGCTGCCGGCCCTCTTCCCCACGGACGTCCGCTACGGCTCGCTGTCCATCGGCTTCAACGTCTCGGTCTCGCTCTTCGGCGGTACGACGCCGCTGGTGGTCGCGGGTCTGATCGGCGTGACCGGCAACGACCTGATGCCCGCGTTCTACACGATGCTCGCGGGCCTGATCGGCATCATCGCGGTGGCCGCGATGAAGGAGACGGCCCGCAAGCCCCTCGAAGGCTCCCCGCCGTCGGTCGCGACGGACGAGGAAGCGCGCGAACTGGTGGCGGCGCAGCGGCTCTGACCCCTCAGCCGCGCCCGGCCTCCAGGACGCGCTCACCGGTTTCCCGTCGCGGTAGAAGAAGCTCGCCGGGCGTCTGCCTGGCCATGGCGGGGTCCATGGCCAGGCAGTGCGTGGCGCGGTGGCCCGCCTCCATCGGCGGGCGGGCGGCGCCGGGGTCAGTCGCAGAGACGGCGCGTGCTGAGGGAGCCGCCCGCGTTCTCGTCGTCCGTGCCGAGGGCCGCGAGACCGGAGCCGGGGACGCAGTGCACAGCCTCGATCTTGTGGCCCTTGAACCGCTCCAGGAGCTCGGGCGACCTGTCGACGGACAGCCGCACCTTCCCCGCGGGGGTGACGGAGAGCCTGCCCGCGTCGCTCACGGCGGAGTCGAACGGCCCGTCGTCCCCGGCGTCGGAGGCGGAACTGACCAGCAGACGGCCCGACTTGGTCACTTCGATGTCCGAGGCGTGGCGGACGTCTCCCCGCGGATACGGCGCACGGAACGTCGCCTTCCGCACCGCGCCGAACGTCGACTCACCGTAGGAGTTGATCGAGAACGGCGCCGCGTACAGCGTCGCCGGGCGGTCCGCGCCCGCACCCCGGTCCGCCCAGACCGCGGCCGTCTTGCCGTGCCGCGAGGTCAGGGTGAAGCTCTCGAAGTCGTCGCCCGCGCCGATCTCGGGCAGCGGTGCGACGTCAAGGACCTGCACGGCCTCACCGGCGTCGATCAGCTTGAGGTGGTAGGCGAGCCCGCGGCTGGCCAGGGCCACGTACTCGTCGGACGTGCCCGGCACCGCGTCGAGTGCCTCCAGGTCGATGGGCTCGGCGCCGCCCTGCCAGGTGATCGGCGTGACGGTGGCCGCCTGGCCGGGGCGGTAGACGACGTCGGCGATGCGGTTGTCGCCGGGCCGCTTGTTGTCGCGTACGACGAGGGCGTGCAGAGCGCCACCCGAACGCGAGGCGACGGCGAGACCGCTGATGCCGGACTTCACGTCCGCCCCGACCTGCTGCCATGAACCGGCTTCCGGCTGCGCCGATGACAGGCCGGTGCTGAGCACCACGGCAACTCCCGCGCCCAGGGCGGCAATTGCGGTCAGGACGGTCTTACGCATGGTCAGGGGCCTCTCGCTCGGTGCGTGACGCGCGTAGATTCGCGGCTGGCCGGACCGTAGTGGTCCGGCCGCCGTGAGGCAAGGGGGGTACCTGGACTGGCCTAAGGGGCGATTCGCACCGGCTCCTGCTTCTCCTCCGGCTCCTGCTCCTGGGTGGGGGTGACGGTGCCGGTCGTCCCGCGCTCCGGCCGGAGCAGTGTCGCCGCCAGGGCGATGCCCGCCGCCGCGACGCCCGCGGCCACCCAGAAGGCGAGCCGGTACCCGTCGGCCGTCGCCGCCACGGTCTGGCCGCCGTCCGCGAGCAGTCCCTCCGTGCGGCTGGCCGCCAGCGTGGTCAGGACGGCGAGACCCAGTGAACCGCCCACCACCTGCGTGGTGTTGAAGAGCCCGGAGGCGAGGCCCGCGTCCTCCTCGCGCGCCCCGGCCATCGCGAGCCCCGTCACGGCGGGCATCGCCGCGGCGAACCCGGCGCTGAGCAGCAGCATCGCGGGGAGTACGTCGACGGCGTACGAACCGTCGGCGGGCAGGCGGCCGAGGAGCGCGAGGCCCGCCGTGATGAGGACGAGGCCCGCGAGCACCGAACGGTACGGGCCGAAGCGCCCGATCACCCGGGCGGACAGGCCGAGCATCAGGACGCCGATGGCGACGGGGGCGGGCAGGAACGCGAACCCGGTCTTCAACTCGCCGTAGCCCAGGACCCGTTGGAAGTAGAGAGCACCGATGTACTGGAAGCCGAACATGCCCGCGATCATCAGGATCTGCACGACGTTGGCGCCGGTCAGCGTGCGGGAGCGGAAGACGCGCAGGCGCAGCAGGGGGCGGGCCGTGCGGGTCTGGCGGACGGCGAAGGCGGCGTACAGGGCGAGGGAGAGGGCGGCGAGCGCGAGCGTGGCGGGCGTCCCGCGCTCGCCGGAGCCGACGATCGTGTAGACGGTAAGCATCAGGGCGCCGGTGATGAGTACGGCGCCCGGGTAGTCCGCGCCCCCGGCGAGGCCCGTGCCGCGGTCGTTCGCCAGGACGCGTACGGCGGCGACGAGTGCGACGGCCCCGATCGGCAGGTTGATCAGGAAGATCCAGTGCCAGTTGAGGGTCTCGGTGAGCGCGCCGCCCAGGAACGTGCCGATCGCACCGCCCGCCGCGCCGACCGCGCTGAACACCGCGATGGCCTTGGCCTGTTCGCGCGGCTCGGGGAAGAGGGCCACCAGCATGCCGAGTACGACCGCTGATGTCATCGCCCCGCCGACGCCCTGCACGGCGCGTGCCGCGATCAGCAGGCCCTGGTCGGTGGCGACCCCGCACAGCACGGACGCCGCGGTGAACACGGCGAGGCCCGAGACGAACATCCGCTTGCGGCCGATGAGATCGCCGAGCCGTCCGGCGAGGAGCAGCAGTCCGCCGAAGGCGATGAGGTAGGCGTTCACGACCCAGGCGAGGCCCGGCGCCGAGAAGCCGAGGTCGTTCTGGATGGCGGGCATCGCGACGGTCACGATGTTGCCGTCGATGATCGTCATCAGGAGGCCCGACGACAGCACGGCGAGCGAAGCCCGGCGCGAACGTGGTGAAGCGGACGGGGCCTGAGCCCTGGCATCGGACACGACGAAAACCTCCATGAACTGCATAGGTGCACGACTTGTAACGGGGCTCATCGTGCGTGACCATGGAGGCCGCGAGAAGGAGGAACTTCGATGTCCCAAGGGAACACCGGTGTTACGGCGCAGGTGGTGAACGCGCAGGCGTGCCCGCTGCGCGAAGTTCTTGACAGGGTGGTGGGGAAGTGGAGCATCCCGATCCTGGTCGCGGCGGCCCACGGGCCCATCCGCTTCACCGAACTGGAGCGCAGCATCGAGGGCATCAGCCGCCGCATGCTGACCCTGACCCTGCGGAACCTGGAGCGCGACGGCCTGCTCACGCGCACGGTGTTTCCGACGGTGCCGCCGAAGGTCGAGTATGAACTGACGCCGGTCGCACAGGAACTGCACGGCACGCTGCTGACCCTGACGGGGTGGGCGGAGCGGCACCGGGTGACGATCGCGCAGTCGCGGGCGGACTACGACGAGCGGCGGGGGCTTGTGGACGCGTGAGCGCCCGGTAAGGGGCGCGGGGAACTGCGCGACAAGCCCCCACCGGCCCGCGGATCGATCACCGCGGATCGATCACCGCGTCTTCAGCGGAAGTCCAGCGGGGGCCCAGCGGAAGCTAGGGCTTGCGGGCCACCGCTCCATACGCGTCGACGGGCGTCGTGTCCTCGGATTCGGGGCGCCAGCGGGTGACTTGGGCGACACCGGGATCCACAAGATCCAGGCCGTCGAAGAAGCCGGCGATCTCCTCGACGCTGCGCACGTGGTACGGGATGGCGCCGCTCTTGTTGTACGCGTTCGACGCCGCGATCATGCCGTCGCTGGTGGCGGTGCTGTCACTGATCACCAGATAGCTGCCGGACGGCAGACCCGCCATGAGCCGGGACACGAGGTCGCGTCCCTGCGCGTAATCGCCCACGTGGCCAAGGGTGTTGAGGATCATCAGGGCGACCGGCCGGGAGAGGTCCAGGGTCGCGCTCGCCGCCCGCAGGATCGCCTCGGGGTCGTAGAGATCGGCGTCGATGTACGCGGTCTCGCCCTCGGGCGTGCTGGTGAGCAGCGCGCGGGCGTGGGCCAGGACGAGCGGGTCGTTGTCGACGTACACGATCCGGGAGTCCGGGGCCGCGCGCTGGGCGACCTCGTGCGTGTTGTCGGCGGTCGGCAGGCCCGTGCCGATGTCCAGGAACTGGCGGATGCCCTGCTTCGTCACCAGGTGCCGGACCGCGCGGCCGAGGAAGTTGCGGCTCAGGCGCGCCACGTCGACCAGGCCGGGGTGGATCTCCTTGATGTGGTCGCCTAGTTCGCGGTCCTTCTCGTAGTTGTCCTTGCCGCCCACGAAGTAGTTCCAGAAGCGCGCGGAGTGCGGTGTCGTGGTGTCGATGCGCGCGCGTATGTCCTCGGCGGCGTCGGCTTGGGGGTCACGGTCCGACACGGGGGCCTCCTGTGGGTGAGCGGTCCTGCTCCTGCTGGGTACTTGAAAGAACGATCACCCGCCAATCTAGTTCCCGATCCCCGGAAACGGGGCTCAACGGTGAGAGGTGGGTCAGAGGCCGATCACCTTCGGATCGTCGGCCAGCGCCCTGAAGTACTCGCGCGGATCCGCCACCATCTGCCGTGCGTCGAGATCCAGGAGGCCGCCGATGGAGTGCAGCTCGGCGGCCTTGGTGCCGTCCGTCTTGGTGATCGACTGCTCGATGCGGAACGTCTTGCGCTCGCCCCACACGAAGACGCAGGTCACCTCCACCTCGTCACCCGCGCGCAGTTCGCTGAAGTAGCGGATGGTGTTCTCCAGGGCGACCGGGCCCACCCCCTTGGCGAGCAGGTCGGCCTGCTCGATGCCTGCCGCGCGCAGCACCGACCAGCGGGCGTGCTCGGCGTACTGCAGATAGACGGCCTGGTTGAGATGGCCCTGCGAGTCCGTCTCGTACCCACGGACGCTGATGCTCACGGAAAACGGCTCTGCCACGGCATTCCCTTCAACGGTTCGACACGGTCACTTCTTCGGCGCTCAGTGTCTCTGGCCCCTCCGGGGCGAGGCGAGGAGATAGCGCACCCCGCGGGGCCGCTCGGCATGTTCGCTGACCTGCCATCCCGCGGCCTCCAGCGCGCTCGCGCACGCCCGCAGCTCCTCCGGCGCCGCCACGCGCACGGCGACGGCCTCGGGCTGCGGGGTCTCGCCCACCCGATAGCCGTCAGGCCCCGGCGGGCAGCCCGCCGCCTCCAGGGCAAGCGCGGCGGCCTGCACCAGATGCGTCCGCTCCCAGGCGCAGGGGCGGTCCCGCGCGCCGTCCGGATTGGTCATGCGGCGCATCTCCAGGAGCCCTTCCCAGGCGCTGCGTACGTCGCGTGCGCGGGCCGGGCCTTCGGATCCCGACGGCGGCATCGGTTCGGTGCCGGTGCGGGCGGCGAAGAGGCCGGAGGGAGCGGGGGCGGCGGCCGGGGGCGGGCCGGGGTCCTCGGCGGTGGGGCCGCTCTCCGTGCCTTCCCGCACGCGATGGCCCGTGGGCGTCAGGAAATAGGCGTGCGGCGGACGGGGGTGCCGGAAGGCGAGGCGGTGGCGCACGAGCCCCGCCAGCTGCGCCTCGCTCCCGGTGAGACGGCCCGTCGCCGGGTCCGCGGCCTCGATGATCCGCCGCTGAGCGGCCGTCGGAGGCTTCGTCATGAGCCCACCACTTCCCCAGGTCCTCTTCCGCCTGGTTCCGATAGTGCCTCGTGCCACTGACAACGGCCGCAGGACCTCAGCTGTCCGCCGTCTGCCGGCTCAGCGAACTGTTCCCGTGGCGAGGTCGACGACCTTCTCGGCGACGAGCTCCAGCGTGCGCCGGTCGTCGTCGGCGGTGCCGCGCTCGTCGGGCGTACCGGGGTAGGTGTCGAGCAGGACGTCCGTGGCCCCGAGCTCGGCCAGCGCTTCCAGGTCGGCGCGGAGCTGGTCGACGCTGCCGTGCCCGAGGGGACGCTCCGCGGTGTCCGGCTGCGGGGTGAGCCGGAGCTGGAGGCGGGGCACGAGGTCCGGCACGGGGCGCCCGGCGGCGTCGGCCTCGGCGGCGATCCGGGGCAGCGCCGTCCGCACGGCTTCGAGCGTCGGCATGAACGGGTGCCAGCCCTCGCCGAGGCGGGCCGCGCGGCGCTGGGCGGCGGGGGAGTTGCCGCCGACCCAGACGGGCAGGGGCGTCGCAGGGGCGGGGGCGTTGCGGATGTCTTCGTAGGAGACGTACCGGCCCTGGAAGGAGGTCGTCTCCTCGGCCCATGCGGCGCGGATCGCGGTGAGGTACTCGTCCGTGATGGCGCCGCGCTCCTCGAACGGGACGCCGAGCGCCTCGTACTCGGCGCGGGACCAGCCGACACCGGCGCCGAGGATGAACCCGGCTTCGTTGAGCTGGTCGATGTTGGCGGCAAGGCGGGCGGTCTGGAGCGGGTGGCGGTAGGGGATCACGGTGATCGTCGTGCCGAGCCGCAGCCCCGGTACGCGGCCCGCGAGATGTGCGGCGAGCACGAACTGGTCGTAGAACGGGGCCGGATAGACCGCGTGCACGTCGGGGGTGACCGTTATGTGGTCGGAGATCATCGCAAAGCCGAACCCGATGTCGCGGGCGTCGGTCGCCTGGCGGACGAGGGAGTCGGGGGTGGTGCCGGAGCCGAAGTTGAGGAGATTCACGCCGTATCGCATGGCCGCAAGTCTTGATGATCTTCGGGGTGTGTGTCGAACCGGCCCCTGACATCGACCGGGCGGGTCCTGACATCGACCGGGCCGACCGGCGATACCGGTCGGCCCGGACGTCCGCTACTTGCTCATGGCGAAGCGCATCAGGGCCTGCTCGTCGCCCTGCTTGATCTTCCCGGTCTCGTTGATGACCTCGAGCTTCCAGGTCGCACCGTCCCGGATCGCCTTGGCCACGGCGCAGCCGTTGTCGTTGGTGAGCAGGCTCGGCCAGATGTCGGCGACCTGCTGGGTGCTGCCGCCCGTAGCGTCGTACACCTTGAAGCTGATGTTGCGCGCGTTCTGGAAGGCGCTGCGCTTCTTGTACGCGGCGGCGACGAACACGATGGACGTGATGTTGTCCGGCACGCGCTCGAACTCGACGGTCACCGTCTCGTCGTCGCCGTCACCCTTGCCGGTCTGGTTGTCGCCGCTGTGCACCAGCGAGCCGTTGCCCAGCGGGTCGAGCGAGTCGAGACCGGCGAGGCGCACCGGGTCGGCCCCGGACATCGCGATGGCGATCAGGTCGAGGTCGGTACCGGCCTTCTGGCGGAGCTTCCCCATGAGTCCACCGCTGCTGCCGACGGTGGGGTCCCAGGACACACCTATGGACAGACGGGTCACTCCGCCGAGATCAGCCGGTCCGTCTTCCTTCTTGAGCGTGATCATTCGCGATCCTTCTTGGTGGTGAGAGAGCTATATGGGACAGAGTGTGCCTGGTTTTACGGGCGAATGTTCCAGCTCGCCACCACCGGGCGCCCGTGCTCCGTGCTGAGGCGGCAGACCGTCCCCGTCGCCAACTGGAACAACGCCCCGCCCGAGACCGGCAGTCCGAGGCGCCGGGCCGTGAGCACCCGCAGGAAGTGGGAGTGGGCGAAGAGGACCACGCTGGCCTCGTAGTTGGCCAGAGCCGCGTCGACCTTGGCCAGCATCCGGTCGGCCCGCTCGCCGACCTGCTCCGGAGTCTCACCCGGGTGCTCGGCGGGGCCGGGAGCCACTCCGTCCGTGAACAGAAACCAGTCGGGGCGTGTGCGGTGGATCTCCACCGTCGTGACCCCTTCGTACGCCCCGTAGTCCCACTCGCCCAGATCGGGATCCACCCGGGCGTCCGGGAACCCCGCCAACTCCGCGGTGTCCCGTGCCCGCTCCCGGGGGCTCACGAACGCGGCGCCGATCCGGAACCTCCCGACCAGCGGCGCGAGCCCCCGCGCCTGCTCCCTGCCGTTGTCGGTGAGCGGGATGTCCGTCCAGCTGGTGTGCTGCCCGGTCATGGACCACTCGGTCTCGCCGTGCCGGACGAGGAGCAGGTCACCCATGGTGCGCAACTTCCTGAACCGTGGAGGCAGGACTCAGGGCAGGGCAGCAGCCTGCTCTGCGGGCACTGGTGGGAAAGCGCGTTTCGGTGATCATGGCTCCTGATCCTGCTCCAATTTCACAATATTTCATACGCTACGCCTCCATTCGTCACTCGCGAGGCGGTGCCTCTGGCGCGCCTCGACAAGTCGCGCACGGAGTGTGGAGAGAGCTACGGATTGCCGCCACGGGACAGGACGATCGACCAGAGAGAACCTGGCTGCATGCCGCCGGGTGAGGACTCGTCAGTCACGTACAAGCAACTCCCGGTCAGGGGTTCCCGGAACTGACGAAACCCCCCGGTGGAGGGATCCGCGACCTCTTCGAGGCTGCCTCCCTGGCCCTGCAACACCTCATGGAACAGATCGAACGGCATGAGCTCGGCGAATGCTCCATAGGTATGCGTCAGCGGCGGCGGGACGATGTCTTCGAGACCGCGTGCCATGCGGTGGATCTGAAGCGAGGCCGTCATCGATTCCCAGACGCCGTCACGTTTGACGAACGCCACTTCAACCAGGCCGTAATCCCTGCGCATTCGCGACTTCCGGACGTCGTCCAGAAAATCACCGCCGAGGCTCGCTTCCCAATCCTCCGGTGATGCGCCGAGCGGAACGCCAAGGATCTCGTTCTGCAACGTTGCCCCGACATAGAAATCAACGTCGGACATCAGCCACCCTCCGCCTTGTTCATCTTTTCGAGATTCTTGATGATGAAATGCATTTCAGCTGCGCGATTCTGACTCATCCCGAATTCGCCCTTGTTCATGCTGTTACGCGCAGATGTGGCCTTCGCGATGATGTCATCCCGTAGGGATCGGTTCGAATGAATCTCGTCCAAGACCTTCTGCACCTCGCGGTCACTGGCCGTGCCGTGCTTAAGCCTGATGGGTCTGCCGCCGATCCCTCCCTTGTCATCGGGGAAGATCTGTACCTCATTGTTCTTGATATGGATGTGCGCACCCTTGTTTCCCCAGTCTTGATAGGCCACCGACGCGTGGATGTTGTAGGGGGCGAGCCCGAGCGGGTCAACCCACGTATGTGGGTTGCTGACGTAGGTAACAGGGTTTGGCGCGGCTTCCAGACCGAGCGGGTCCGGTGTCAGGTAGCGAGCTGTCTCGGGGTCGTAGTGGCGGAAGTAGTTGTAGTGGAGTCCCGTCTCAGGGTCGTAGTACTGACCGGGAAAGCGGAGGGGGGTGTACGCCGCTGCGTCGCTGTTCCAAGCTGTTGTGCCCCAGACGGTGCTGCGTGTGTGCCAGGCGATTTCACCCTGCTCATCGACAAGTTCGCTCGGTGTGCCGACGAGGTCGGTGACGATCGCAAAGAAGCGGGCGTCGATCTCCTCCTGTCGAGCGTCTGACGCTGTGATCCGCTCGGTCTGTGCGATGGGCTGGAGCCCATTGTGGTCCCAGGTAAGTGTGACGGGTTCCGGCAACTCAGCTGTGATCGTCGTCTGTTCGCAGAGAGTCGAACCGTCCCACGTGAAGTCCACGCGTTCCAGGGCGCTTTCGCCGTCCGCGGCCATCCGGAACTTGGCAGTGCGTCGGCCGAGCGGGTCGTATGCGTAGCGCCAGCAAGTCCCATCGGGAGTGACGACTGAGGTGAGACGGTCTTCCACGTCCCACTCATAGCGCCAGGTGTCCGGCTTGCGCGACACACGGGTCTTCTGGCGGAGGGTGATGCGGCCCAGGGCGTCGTGCTCGTAGCGGACACGCCCGGCTCGAGTGATGTGGGTGCCGGTATAGGCGCGGGCGCCGGCGGCTTCATGGCCAGGGTGTTCGACGGGCCATGAAGCGGATTGCTGGTTGCCTGCTGTGTCGTAGTCGTACGTCTCTGTCCACTTTGCGGCGTGGACCGCCGTGACACGCCCCTCCGCTGTGAGATCAAATCGGCGCGGACCGGACAGTTGGTCGTCGATACCTGTCAGATGGCCGTCGGCGCGATAGGTGTAAGCGCGGGACTGGAAAGGAGCTTGGGCGCCTCGGGTTGATAGCAATTGTCCGGTCAGGCGGTCCGTTTCGTCGAATGTACTCACCATGGAGAAGTCACCTATGTGGCGGGCGAGTTCACGACTGGCCGGGTCGTATTCGAAGTCGACGGCACGGCCGGATGCAACCAGCTGGGTGACTCGCCCTGCGGCATCGTATTTCCAGGAACTGGTCGCACCAGACGGTGTGACACGTTCGGTGCGGCGGCCCGCTTCGTCGTAGGTGTAACGAAGTTCGCGGCCATTCACCGTCTCAGCTGTCACACGGCCACGTCGGTCCCGGATGTAGGTGACGGTGCTGTCAGCGCTGGCGGCCTTTGTGATCTGGCCTGTCGGGTCGTACGCGAAGGTGGTGAACCGGCCGTGTGCGTTCTTACGTATGGTCCGGCCGAACGCGTCGCGTTCGAATGTAATGGTCTGGCCGAGGGCGTTCGTCAGTGAGGTCAGGCGGCCGGCCTCGTCGTGGACGTAGATGGTCTCGCAGTCGTCGAAATCTGTCTCACAGGACAGGCGCCCTGCGAGATCGTAGACGTAATTCCACGTCAGACCCTGAGGGTTGATGACCTGAGTGAGGCGCAGGGAGGCGTCGTATTCAAATTCGTGGCGGGACCCGTCGGGTCCTGTGCGTGCCGACAAGGCATCGAAGTGTGTGTACTCAGATCGAGAAATCTGTCCCAGTTGGTCGGTGTGGCTGGTGCAATTGCCCTCGCCGTCATACGTCCACGACTCCGTTGCGCCGTCGGGTGTGGTACGCCGCACGAGTTGGCCATCCGCCGACCAGGACAGGCGGGTGGTGTGCCCCAACGCGTCGCAATGAGCCACGGGTCTGCCCCAAACGTCACGTTCCCAGGCGGTGGTACCGCCAAGCGGGTCGGCGACCTCCAGAGGCAGGCCCGCCGTGTCGCAACGCACAGTGGTGACGTGCCCCAGTTCATCAGTGATCCTCAGGGGGTGGCCAGCCGAGGTGTACGCGGTGCTGGAGGTGATGCCGGCCGGATCTGAGGTGATGGTGCAGTTGCCGCGGTCGTCATAGGTGTGCCGCCATGAAGTGCCATCGGGCAGGTCGATGACGGTAGCCAAGTTCAGGTCGTTGTATGTCACGCGGACGACTGCTCCATCGGGACGAGTCACCTCGATCGGCTGTCCCAACGCGTTGTTCGCCAGCGTTGTGGTGTGCCCGAGTTGATCCGTTGTCGCGACGACGTGCTGGTGGGCGTCGTAAACCGTGGTCAGCGTGCCGCCCAGAGGATCGACCTCGGCGACGACCAGGCTTCGGTCATCGATGGCGAAACGGGAGGTTGCTCCCTCGGCAGTGGTGAGCTCTGTGACACGACAGTCTGGCCACGCCGGGTCGACCATGTCGTAGACGAAGGTATTGGCCAGGTGCCCTGCCACTCCCCACTGGCCGGTGCAGCGGTCCTGCTCGTCATAGCTGTAGTTGTATCGGCTGTGGTTGGTGTCTTCCCAAGAGGTGATGCGTCCGCGCTCGTCGTAGGCAAACCGCATCGGCAACCCCGAAGGGTTGATGACCGCAGTCAGATGGCCGTCGGTATAGCTGTAGCGCTTGATCACGACGTCGGAGCGGTCCTCACCCCCGCCGACAAGGCTCAGTGCAGACACTCGCTCGTCGGTGATGGTCAAGGCGAGGTGATAGCCACCGCAGTGGCGGATCGCCTGTGGGGCTCCTTCGGCGTTGTAGTCGAAGTCGATGGTGTTGTGATTCCGGTCTGAGATCCGGGTCAGCTGCGCCACATCGTCAGTGGGCAGGGCGAAGTGGCGGCTGTGCCCGGTGACCGGGTCGGTGACGCGGTAGCCACCGTCGTCCAGGCGCTCCAGCGGCCAACGCGGACCGAAGTCGGGCAGCACTGGGGCATCCGGCCCCTGTGGGTGCGGATACTCGAGCAGCATGCCGTCATCGGTAACGAACACGACGCCCTGTTCGTCGATCTCCAGGCGTTGGTCGATGGTGGACGTCCAGGTAGGCCCGAACCAGCCGCCTGATCGGTAGCCCGACGCAACGCGCCGAGTGAAGACCAACGGGAGCGTGCCGGGCAGTGTGAGGTCGGTTACGTCCAGGAACATCTGCCCGGTGGCCACATCCACTGGGTCACCAAGGCCCTTGATCTTGGTCTTCACACGGTTGTAGGTGCCCTTCGCCCCCTTCGCGATCGCGCTCCGGGCTGATTTCAGGCCCTTCAGCCCGGCCTTGAGGCCCTTCATGCCCTTGGCGAGGCCGCGGAGGGAGGTGAGGCCCTTCATGCCGGGGATGCAGTCCAGGGCAGCGAAGGCGACATCGAGCAGCCCTGCTTCCCCGTTGGCGTATTTGTTGAGGGTGTCGGCGAGGACGACGAGGGCGGCGATGAGGACGATGGCGCCGAGGATCGGCCCGCCGATGATCATGGCGATGATGCCCAGGACGGCGACGACGACTTTGCAGACGGCGACGATGGTGTCCCAGTTGTCGGTGACCCAGTCCCCGACTTCCTCCCACCACTTGCGGTTCTGGATACCGGCGTCGGAGGCGTCTTCGAGTTTCTTCTTCGCGGTGCCTGCCGCGTCCTCGCGCATCTTGCGCGCGTCCTCGGCCATCTTCTTGGCGGCGTCGAGGTTGGACTTCGCGGCGGAGACATCCGACTTGGCCGCCGTCTGGGCCTTCTCGGCGGAGTTGGCGTTGCGGGTGGCGGCCTTGACCTTGTCGGGGTCCGGCTTGGGGACGTCTTTCCCGGAGTCCTTGTCGTCCTTGTACTTGTCGGCTTCCTTGCCCGCCTTGTCCATCCACGAGTCCGCGGAGGTCAGCCGGGTCTGGGCGCTGCTCAAGTCGCCTTGCGCTTCGCGGCCCTTGACCAGGGCCTTGTCCGCCAGGGCCTGGGCGCGCTCCAACTCCGGCCAGTAGGTGGAGAGGGCGTCGCCGGCCATCTCGTAGCTCTTCTTGAGCTTCTTCAGCTTGCCGGGCGCATCCTCGAACTCCGAGGTGAACGATTCAGCGGTCTTGCCCGCCCAGGTGAGGATGGCATCCTCGCCCGCCATCCCCTTGATGTCGCGCAGCACCTTGGACACGTCGTCGGCGAAGTCGTGCAGATTCTTGGCCAGGTTCCGGACCCGGTCCGGATCGCCGGGAGTCGGGTCCTTGTCCAGGTCCAGGACATGCCAGTCTGCTGGGCGGTTGCCCCCCACGTCGTAACCCCCGTCACGTTCGTATCGTCGTCCATTGCTTGATGGACTGGATTTCTTGGATCTCCAAGTCCTGGGCGGTCTCGAAGGTGCGGTCCGGGGCGTCTCCCCTGGATCCGCCGGTGCCTTCCCAGTAGATCTCCCGGGTGACGGAGGCCTTAGCTGGTACGGCATTCGGTGCAGATGGTTTCATGAGGCGTTTCTCAAGCGCGGGGTCGGGACCACGGTGTGACCGACACGCTGCGCACCCAAGGTGTGCAACTCAGACATCACCATGTGAACAGGCCGACGACATTTCAAATGCGAACGTCTCAGTAAGATGCGCTGGTGCGCAGGGGGAGCGGGCTGTGCGGCTCGTCGCATGCACCGTGTGGCTCTTCTGAACCTCTGATGCCGAGTCGGCGGAATCTGTACGTGGCGCAGGTCCTGCTCATGCCGTCGCCGCCAAGCAATCGCAAGGCCGACCGCTCGCACTGTTGTTCTGAGGCATGGGGAGAAAGCCTCTCATTGGTCAAGGCAGCGAAGACGACGTGGCGAACGGAATCCTGTTCTGTCTCGGTGGTGGCCGGACCGGAAGGCCCGGTCCGGCCACCACCGAGACTAGATCCCCGCTAGATCCCCGCAGGTACGCGCGCCGGGCGGCCCGAGCCGCGCGTCAGGCAGTAGCCTCCGATGCCCGCGAGGGCGCCGAGCACGCCACCGGCCGCCGTCCACAGCCAGCGGGACGACCACCAGCCGGAGGACCAGCCGTCCTCGGGCTCACTGGACGCCGCCTCCGTCTTGGTGCCGACCCCCGGCACCAAGGGCTTCGCGAGGGCGCCGTCCACCGCCTGGGCGCCGCCCGCTTCGGTCGACGTGACCTCTGCCGAGGCCTGCATCGGCAGGCCGAGGTCGTCCGCCTTGAGGTCGGTGACCGTCAGGCGTGCGTAGTACGTGCCGGGCAGCGGGTCGTTGGACCAGGGCTCGGCCCAGCCGCGCACGGTGCGCAGCGTGCAGGACAGTTCGACCGTGGCGGCGTCCTGCGCCGCCGTCCTGGTCTGTGCGCCGAACCGGCACGCCTGGTGGCGCCGCAGTCCGTCGTACACGTCTACCTGCCAGGTGGATTCGCCGTGCCGGGCGGCGCCCTCCGGCAGCTTCACCGTTGCGTGCACGGTGGCGCGCTGTCCGGCGTCCGCCGGGAACGACCAGTACAGGTAGTCGCCGGTGGATGCCTCCGCCGTCGCCTCCTGGTCCGGCTGGATCGCCGTCGCCGTACGGAAGGACGTACCGGCCTCCGTCGGCGCGGCGGACTTGTTCTCACCGTCGGCGCTGTCGGCGAAGGCCGTGGCCGCCGTCCCGGCCAGGGTCAGCAGTGCCGCACCGGCCAGCACGCCGGCCCTGCTCAACACACGTGTCGTACGCATCAGTTGGTCCTCCAGACCGCGAGGCGCCAGCGAGAGACCCAGCCCCAGACCAGACCGGCGAGGAAGCCGGTGAGGATCAGCGCGCCGAGCAGCCACCAGCCGTTGCCCAGGCCGAAGGACGCCACGTCCGACGCCTCGTCGGGCGCGTCCACCAGGTCGACGGCCAGCTCGACGGGCAGGCCCGGAGTCGTCTTGACGGAGGCGGGCGCCGAGAAGGAGTTGCTGACCTGGAGACACACGGTCTCGGGGGCGGGCTCGCCCTCGTCCGTCTCCTCGTCGTCGTCACCCTCCGGCTTCGGGTAGCGCAGGCCGGTCGAGATCACGTCCGTACGCCCGTCACCCGCCTCGGAGCCGCGCACGATCTCGCGTCCGTGCGCGGTCGAGGCCCGCAGCAGCACTCCGTAGTCCTGGTTCACCGCGCGGTCGGCGCCGACGCTGACGGAAGCGCGCAGCTCCTGGCCGGGCTTGACGTCGACGCGGTACCAGCGGTGCTCGCCGAACTTCTCCCGGTCGGTGTAGACGCCCGCGTTCAGCTTCGGTGCGTCGGAGCACTGGGCGGCGCCCTCGGCGGCCACCGGGGTGGCGACGGGGTCGGCCGCACGGTCGACCAACTGCTTGACGCGGCCGGAGAGTTCATCGGTGTGCCGCACCGACGTGTACGTCCCGCCGGTGGCCTCCGCGATGCAGCTCAGCTGGTCGCGGGTCTTGGCGTCCGGCACCAGGCCGAGCGTGTCGACCGTGAGGTGGATGCCCTCGGCGGCGATCTTGCGGGCCACCTCGCAGGGGTCGAGCGGCTGGCAGGTGTCCTCGCCGTCGGAGATGAGGACGATGCGGCGGCTGCGCTCGGCGTTGTCGTCCTTGAGGTCGTCCGCGGCCTTGAGGAGGGTCGGGCCGATCGGCGTCCAGCCGGTGGGCGCGAGCGTGGCCACCGCGGTCTTCGCGTCGGTGCGTCCGGCGCGGTCGAGCTCCGCGACCGGGTAGAGGAGCTCGGTGTCCTTGCAGCCCGTCTTGCGGTCGTCGCCCCGGTAGTTGGCGCCCAACGTGCGTATGCCGAGCTGGACTTCGTCCGGTGTGGCGTCGAGCACCTCGTTGAACGCCTGCTTCGCCGCCGCCATCCGGGACTTGCCGTCGATGTCGCGGGCCCGCATCGAACCGCTGACGTCGAGGACGAGCTCGACCTTGGGGGAGGGCTGTGCCGGTTCGTCCGCGTCGGCGGCGGCGGAACCCGCCGTGCCGAGTCCGGCGGTCAAGGCGGCGAGCAGGGCGAAGGCCCCGGCCGCCAGCCGTTGTCTTGTGATCATCGCCGGATCTTATTGATCTTGCCGTGCATACCCAAACCGGCAGGTGGGTATCAGCCCTCACCCGCCGCGGCCGCCGCCGGTCACCGCCTCAGCGCACGCCCCCCGAACGCCCCGCCCCCGTCGGCCTGCTTCCACCATGTCTCCAGCGCCGTCTGGTCCATCGACCGCCACGGCGGCGTCTCCTCGACGAGCGAGTGACCGAGGCGCCGCCCGAGGTCGACCATCGCGGCACCGGCGACCGTGCGGTCGGTGTCGTACGTGTCGAGGGCGTCCGGCCAGGTCGTGGCCGTGGCGAAGGCGGACTCCAGGACCGTCGCGTCCTGCAGCGCCTTGACCGCGCCCGCCCCGGTGTGCGGCCGGGCCACGGTGGCGGCGTCGCCCATCAGGAGCACCCGGCCCGTGGTGTAGCGGGGGGCCGTGTAGTCGTACATCGGCTGGAGGAAGAGTTCGTCAGGGGTGGTCGTACGGACGAGGTAGCCCCAGTAGGGCGGCAGCAACTCGTCGCACACATAGGTGAGATGAGAGGAGAGGGCCTCCGTGAGACCGCCGGGCGGCAGGCTGGTCGGGGCGGTGAGCCGCAGGTCGAGGCCGAGCCCCAGGTCGAGGTCCGGCGGCGGTGCCGTGTACAGGACCCAGTTGACGCGGTGGCCGCCGACGCCGTCCGGGATGCGGTAGACGATGGCGTGGCCGCCGGGGAAGACGACGTACACGCAGTCCTCCTCCGCCCACAGCTCCGGGTCCGCGAGCCGGTCCGCGGGGAAGGCGCCGCGCCAGGCGAGATAACCGGCGTACGCGGGACGCACACCGGCGAACGCCGCCGCGCGGACCACCGAGCGGTAGCCGTCGGCGCCGATCACGAGGTCGACGCGCTCGGTGCCTTCGGCGGTGTCCACCTCGGCCTCCTCGCCGCCCGTGCGCACCTGCTCCACCGCCACACCCGACCGGAAGGCCACGGAGTCGGGCACGCGGCCGCGCAACTCACGCCACAGAGGGCCCCAGTTGTACGTACGGAAAGGGAACGCCATCGCCCCGATCTCGTGACCGAGGGGCCCGGCCGCCGACCCGTCCCGCACATACCAGCGGCGCCGCTCCAGCTGCACCCACGGCATGTCCGCGTCCAGATACCCGGCGGAGTCCAGCTCCGCGTAACGGGAGTTGTGCACCGCGAGCCCGACACCGCGGTCGGCGAGGTGACCCGCGGCCCGTTCGTACACCGTGATCTCATCGGCGCCACCGCGGTACGCGGCGAGTGCGGCGGCGCATCCGGCGATGCTCCCACCCACGATGGCGACCCTGCCTCCACGCATCATCGCGCCATCCTGGCAGGAAGAATGACCCTCTGTCAGCGCAGGGAGACCCCGCGTCCGGCGAAGAACGGTTCGAAGTCCGAAAGTGACATGTCCGCCATCCGCGTCCCCGCGTCGATCCCGGACGGGTTGTGCAGGTGCAGACCCCCGTCCGCGGAACGCCCGGTGACCAGCACCAGGTGGCCGCCACGGCCGGGAGAGGGCCGGTTCGGGCGGCGGATCTCGTAGTGCACCGAGACCATCACCGAGCGGCCCTCGTCGAGCAGTGCGGTGATCTCCGTCACCGTGAGGTGCCGGTGCACCGTGGCGTTGACGCCGTGCACGTCGCGCACGTACTCGGCGAACGGGGCGTAGATGAGCCCGTGGATCGTGCCGTCGGCGTCCTCCGTGTACGCGCCGTACTTCAGCGCGCCGTCCCGCAGCTCGAAGAGCGAGGGCGCGGACGGGCCGAGCGCCATCCGCAGGCACGTCAGGCCGCACAGATGGCCGCACCAGCGCGCGTAGTCGTCGAGGGTGACGGCGCCCGAATCGGCCCAGGCGGGGTCGGCCGCGCGGTCGAGCTCGCCGTACACGATGCGCTCGACGAGGTCGGGCGAGGCGAACTGCGTGTGGGAGGGGACCTGGCAGGCGGAACAGAGCGACACACGGCCCCCGGCATCTCGTGCCATCACTGGCGGTATCCGCTCAGGAAGCGGCCGATGCGGCTGATCGCCGCGTCGAGGTCGTCAGCGTAAGGGAGGGTCAGGATGCGGAAGTGGTCGGGGCGCGGCCAGTTGAAGCCTGTGCCCTGGACGACCTGGATCTTCTCCTGGAGGAGCAGGTCGAGGACGAACTTCTCGTCGTCGTGGATGGGGTGGACCTTGGGGTCCAGGCGCGCGAACGCGTAGAGGGCGCCCTTCGGCTTCACGCACGAGACGCCGGGGATCTCGTTCAGCTTCCGCCACGCCATGTCGCGCTGCTCGTGCAGCCTGCCGCCCGGGGCGGTGAGCTCATGGATGGACTGCCGGCCGCCGAGCGCGGCCTGGATGGCGTACTGGGCGGGGGCGTTCGGGCACAGACGCATGGAGGCGAGCATGGTCAGCCCCTCCAGATAGCTCTTCGCGTGCTGCTGCGGGCCCGTGACGACCAGCCAGCCGGAGCGGAAGCCCGCGACGCGGTACGTCTTCGACAGGCCGCAGAAGGTCAGCACGACGAGGTCGGGGGCGAGGGCCGCGACGCTGTGGTGCACGGCGTCGTCGTACAGGATCTGGTCGTAGATCTCGTCGGCGAAGACCATCAGGCCGTGGCGGCGTGCGAGGTCGAGGATGCCTTCCAGGACCTCCTTCGGATACACGGCGCCCGTGGGGTTGTTCGGGTTGATGATCACGACGGCCTTCGTGCGGTCGGTGATCTTCGACGCCATGTCGTCCAGGTCCGGGTACCAGTCCGCGGACTCGTCGCACACGTAGTGGACGGCCTTGCCTCCGGAGAGGGTCGTGACCGCGGTCCACAGGGGGAAGTCCGGCGCGGGGATGAGGACTTCGTCGCCGTCCTCAAGGAGGGCCTGGACGGCCATGGTGACCAGCTCGGAGACGCCGTTGCCGAGGAAGACGTCGTCCACGGAGACCTCGTCGAGGCCGAGCGCCTGATAGCGCTGGGCGACGGCGCGGCGGGCCGAGAGGATGCCGCGCGAGTCCGTGTAGCCGTGCGCCTGGGGCAGCATCCGGATCATGTCCTGGACGATCTCCTCGGGCGCCTCGAAGCCGAAGAGCGCGGGATTGCCGGTGTTCAGGCGCAGGACGCTGTGGCCCGCCTCCTCCAGGGCGTTGGCGTGCTCGATGACCGGACCCCGGATCTCGTAACAGACCTCGCTGAGCTTGCTGGACTGCCGGAACTCCATGCGCTGTGCCTCCCGTGACGTGAGTTACTTGGTTTTACCAAGCTGGAGCTTGGAAAGTCCAACAACTTGCATAGACTGAGTCGCATGCCACCTGCACCCAGGCCCCGCCGAAGCTATGACCAGTACTGCGCTGCCGCTCGTGCCCTCGACGCCGTGGGTGACCGCTGGACCCTGCTGATCGTCCGGGAACTCCTGGTCGGCCCCCGCCGCTACACCGACCTGCACGCCGATCTGCCGGGCGTGAGCACGGACGTCCTGGCGTCCCGGCTCAAGGACATGGAGCGCGAGGGCCTGACGACGCGCCGCCGCCTGCCCCCGCCGTCGGCGGCGTACGTCTATGAACTGACCGAGCGGGGCCGCGAGTTGCTCCCGGTCCTCCAGGCGCTGGCGACCTGGGGCGCGCCCGCCCTCCAGGAGCGCGCGCCGACGGACGCGGTCCGCGCCCACTGGTTCGCGCTGCCGCTGCTGCGTGCCCTGGCGGGGCTCGGGGCCGAGGGCGTGCTGGAAGTGCGCCTGGACGAAGGGGAGTTCCACCTACGGGTCGGGGGCGCGGGTGAGTCCTACGGAGAGGGCGGGGCGCTCGCGGAACCGGATGCCCGCATCGTCATGGACGCCGGGACATGCGTGGCGGTGAGCGGGGGCGTCCTCACGGTGGGGGAAGGGGTGCGGGCGGGCCGCATCGAGCTGACGGGCGAGGGAGTCCTCGCGAAGGCGCTGCGCGCGTCCTGAGTCCGCCGTGACCGGGGTTCGCCCCTGTAACCGGGTTCCGGCCAGGCCGGGTTGGTCCCGTGTGTCTCCTCCGAACGTCCCAACGCGTGTGTCGCAGTGTTCATGATCAGCCAGTCGAACATCCCGGGCGCACAGCACTAGGGTCGTAAGGGTCCATGTCGTCTTTTGGCGTGGGCGGTGGCGTCAGCCAGGGCGCCCCAACAGGGGAACGGGGAACATGGCCAAGAACGGTAGTCAAGGAAGCAATCACGCCGTCCGGGTCTTCCGGGTCCAGAGTGCCTTCACCGAGCTCGAAGGGCAGGTGCACGGCCCCGGGGAATTGGCCGAGGCGACCGGCCTCGACGACTCGACGGTTCATCGCATTCTGCAGTCCGGTATTCGCGACGGCATCTTCGTCCGTGAGGGGCGCGGCCTGTACCGGCTCGGCCCCGGTGCCGCGCGGCTGGGTCTGAAAGCACTCACGCACGCACCCAACATCGATGTGACGCACGAGGTACTGGAGAGCCTGCGCAAGGCCACCGACGGGGGCCTGGTGTTCCTCTTCGGCCTCGCCCCCTTCGGCGGGGCCAGGAAACAGTGCCTGGACATGGCCGTCGGCGACTCCGACCTGGCGGAGCTCGGCATCAGTCGGCGTGCCCTCCTGACGGTCTTTCAGTCGTTGCGTACGGGCGCCTGCGGGCGGGCGATCCTCGCCCACCTGCCGGAGGTCATCCAGGAGGGTGTCCTTGCCGAGCCGCCTCCCGTGGAGGCGGGCCCGGGGGTGTTCCGGGACGAGGGCGCCCTGCTCGCCTCCCTCAAGGCCGTGCGCGAGCAGGGCGTGGCCACCGACTCGGAGGAGTGCGCCGCCGGCTGGAACGGACTTGCCGCGCCGGTCCGCTGGGACGGGCTCATCATGGGCTCCGTCGCGGTGCTCAAGCCCAAGGACGCCATGCCGCAGTGGCCGGTCGGCGTTCTGATGGCCATGAAGGAGGCCGCCGACGTGTTCACCGAGACAGGGGGCGGCGCCTGGTCGGCGCAGACTCCCAGCTCCTTCTGATTACGGCGCTGCTTATGATCGCCGAAACTCCCGCGTCATCCCGCCGAAACAAATAGCCGGGCGGTTGTCCCGCGGGTGGCGTGGCGTTCACGAGATATTCGTATCTCGGCACGTGAGAAACGGCCGCCGTTTCTCACGTGCCGGGATTCGCCTCGCTCGCATTCTCACCCTGCGGGAGAGGGATGGCCTTTCTTGACAAACCGAGGTGCCGGTGGCCAATACTCGGGAAGTGGAAAGCCGGAGTACTCGTGTTCCGGATTCGCCGTCAGGGGGGTTGCCTTGGTCCGCGCAGTCGCTGTCCGTCCGCACGCGTCGCAAGACGGGGCGGGAGGTGCTGGTCCCGTCCGCGAGGACCGTGGTGAACAGCCATCGGGTGGGCAGGCCATGAGTGAACGGAACGCGTGGCAAGCCGAGTTGAGGAGAGTTCCGCTGCTCTCCGCGCGTGAGGCAGAAGTGTTCCAGCTGCTGGGTGAGGGCTATTCCAACCGCAGCATCGCGCGCCGACTCGGCATCGCCGAGCGCACGGTCAAGTTTCATGTGGCGCAGGTGCTGAGTAAATTGGACGTTGAATCCAGATTACAAGCAGGGCTTGTAGCCTTCTCCGGTCGGCGCCTGTACCAAAGTGCAGTTCCCCGCCGAAAGAAAGCCGGATAGTTTTTCTCTGGAAGGAAAAGCGCGAGGCCATGGGCCCGGCTTTTCTCCAGACTCTCCGGAGACGCGCCCCGCGCAAACCCCGGTTCTTCGCGGAATCGCTGCTCTCCCCCTTCGTGGTGACGGAGAAAGGACACGCCCATGCCGACCAAGACCGCCACCCTGCGCGCCATCCGCCTCGCCGCCGAAGAAGGGCCCGGCGCGCACGCCACCGAGCAGCAGCACGCCCGGGGCAAGCTGACCGTCCGTGAACGTCTGGAACTCCTCTTCGACGAGGGGTCGTTCACCGAGATCGAGCAGTTGCGCCGACACCGGGCCACCGGCTTCGGTCTGGAGAACCGCAGGCCCCACACCGACGGAGTCGTCACCGGCTGGGGAACGGTCCACGGACGCACCGTCTTCGCCTACGCCCACGACTTCCGCATCTTCGGCGGCTCCCTCGGTGAGGCGCACGCCACGAAGATCCACAAGATCATGGACATGGCCGTCAAGGCGGGTGCCCCGCTGGTGTCGCTCAACGACGGCGCGGGGGCCCGTATCCAGGAGGGCGTCTCCGCGCTCGCCGGGTACGGCGGCATCTTCCGGCGCAACACCAGGGCCTCCGGTGTCATCCCGCAGATCTCGGTGATGCTCGGCCCCTGCGCCGGCGGCGCCGCCTACTCGCCCGCCCTGACCGACTTCGTCTTCATGGTCCGCGACACCTCCCAGATGTTCATCACAGGACCCGACGTGGTCCAGGCGGTGACGGGGGAGGAGATCACGCAGAACGGCCTGGGCGGCGCCGACGTCCACGGCACGGTCTCCGGCGTCGCCGCGTTCGTCTACGACGACGAGGCCGAATGCCTGGAGGAAGTGCGCTACCTGCTGTCGCTGCTGCCCTCCAACAACCGGGAGATGCCGCCGTCCCAGGAAACGGACGACCCCGCCGACCGCCGGACCGACGCGCTCGCCGATCTGGTCCCCGCCGAGGGGAACCGGCCCTACGACATGCGCGCGGTGATCCAGGAGATCGTCGACGACGGTGAACTCCTGGAGACGCACGCGGGCTGGGCGGGCAACATCGTCTGCGCCCTCGCCCGGATGGACGGGCGGCCCGTCGGCGTGATCGCCAACCAGCCGTCGCAACTGGCGGGCGCCCTGGACATCCACGCCTCGGAGAAGGCCGCCCGGTTCATCACCACCTGCGACGCGTTCAACATTCCGCTGGTCACCCTCGTCGACGTGCCGGGGTTCCTGCCCGGCGTGGACCAGGAGCACAACGGCATCATCCGGCACGGCGCGAAGCTCCTCTACGCGTACTGCAACGCCACCGTGCCGCGCGTCTCCCTCGTGCTGCGCAAGGCCTACGGCGGGGCGTACATCGTCATGGACTCCCAGTCCATCGGCGCCGACCTGACGTACGCCTGGCCGACGAACGAGATCGCGGTGATGGGCGCCGAGGGCGCAGCGAACGTCGTCTTCCGCCGGGAGATCGCCGCCTCCGACGACCCGGAGGCGACCCGGACCCAGCTGGTCAAGGAGTACAGGACAGAGCTGATGCACCCTTACTACGCCGCGGAACGCGGACTCGTCGACGACGTCATAGACCCCGCGCTGACCCGCTCGTCCCTCATCGGGGCGCTGCGTGTCCTGGATGCCAAGGACGTCGACCTGCCGTCGCGCAAGCACGGCAACCCGCCCGCATGACGGGCACACGGAACACCGCGCTCACGGTGGTACGAGGACGCCCCGACGACCTCGAACTCGCCGCCGTCACCGCCGTCCTGAGGGCTGTGGCCCGACAGACGGCCCAACAGGCGGACGTGCCCGCACCGCCCGTGCCGGACCCCGCGCACGCCCGCTGGGAGGGCAGCAGCCGTACGCGTCCCGCCGGCTCCTGGCGCTCCGCCGGCAGACACCGGCCGGGCCCCGCAGGCCGCGCCCGCGCCACGGCATGACCTTCCGAGTCACGGCGTGAGCCGCCGTACCGACGCCGGATTCCCCCACACACTCGACTGGGAGCGGATAGTGAAACATCCACTCAACCCGATCGACGAGGTCTTCCTGGACATGGACCAGGACATCGGCCTGGTCCAAGGGCAGTTCCTGCGCTTCCGCGGACAGGCCCCCTCGCTGGAGCAGCTCCACGGCCACCTGGCGGAGCGGCTGCCCGGCCTGCCCCGGCTCACCCACCGGGCGGTGACGGGCGGCCGTGGCGGGTTCCGTGCCCCCAGCTCCCGCTTCGACCTGCGTGACCACGTACAGCAGATGAGGCTCCCGGCCGGCACCCCGCTGGACGAGGTGCTCACGGCTATGGTGCGCCGGCCGCTGTGCGAGAGCGGCCCCCTGTGGACGATCCACCTCGTGCACGGCTACTCCGACGACGAGTACGCCGTCTGCTACCGGGTCCACCACGGCCTCGAGGACGGGATGGGGGCGGCCCACGTCGCCGCCGTCCTGTTCGGCACCCCGCAACCGGGACGCACTCCGAAGGCGGGGGAGCGGGACGGGCGCACCGGACCGCTGTTCACCGCCGGACCCCGCGAGCTGCTGCAGGGTGCGCTCAGCGTGGGCGCCGGAATGACGCGCGGTCTCGTGCCCGGCAGGCTCTGGCCCAGGGCCCAGTCCCCCGCTCCGGAGCACCTGGCCATGTGCAGCACGAGCGCGACCCGGCGTGAACTGAGCGAGCTGGGCAGGGGGTTCGGCGGCACGGTCAACGACGCCTTCCTCATGGCGCTGTGGGGCGCGCTGTCCGCCTGGAGCGCGACGGGCGACGGGCACCACGACCTGCGCTCGGTGTTCCGCACGTCGCCCGTACCGGTCCGCATGCCGCTGAGCACCCGGCACGAGGGCGAGGAGGGCGCCGTCGGCAACCACCTCACGACGACCGTGGTCACCCTGCCCTGCCAGAGCGTGCCGCCCGCCGAGGCGTTCGCGCAGCTCGTCTGCAGCACCCAGCGGATGCGGTCCAACGGTCTGCGTCCTGCCAGCAGGGCCCTGGTCGCCCTGCTGCCCAAGGCCCTGATCCGCTGGACGGTCAGGCGTCTGCTCAGCCCTCGCTCGTCACCGCTGTACGCCTCCAACTACGCGCTTCCCGCCTGTCTTTCCTTCCGCGACGACCCGGTCGTGGACGCCGTACCGCTCGGTGTGCTCCTGCCGGGCAACGCCCTGTCGGTGACGCTGCTGTCCTGCGGATCCCGGGTGCAGGTGAGTTTCCTGTACGACCGCAGGCTGCCGGGCGCCCAGCGGCTGGCAGCGCTCTGGCGCGAGGCCCTCGACGAGCTCGACTCGATGGACGCAGTTCCGGCCGCCTGAACGGCCTTCCCCCACCAGCCACCCACTCTTCGGAGGGATTTGTATGTCGAGTCGGTCCAGTTCACGCGGTCATGCCGTGTGGACCCTGATCGTGACCGGCCTCGCCGTCTTCATGGCGGCGCTGGACAACCTGGTCGTCATCACCGCCCTGCCCGCCATTCAGGAGTCCCTCGACACGAGCCTCCAGGACCTGGAATGGACGGTGAACGCCTACACCCTGTCCTTCGCGGTCTTCCTGATGGCCGGTGCGGCGGCCGGTGACCGATTCGGCCGCCGCCGGATGTTCGTGGTGGGGCTCGTCATCTTCACCGCGGCGTCGGCGGGATGCGCCCTCGCCGACAGCTCCCAGCAGCTGATCATCGCCCGAGCCGTGCAGGGCCTCGGCGCCGCCATCGTCATGCCGCTGACGCTGACCCTGCTCACCGTCGCCGTGCCGCCGAAGCGGCGCGCCATCGCGCTGGGCATCTGGGGTGCTCTGAGCGGACTCGCCGTCGCGCTCGGACCGCTCATCGGCGGCGCCGTCGTCGAGAAGATCTCCTGGGAGTGGATCTTCTGGGTCAATGTGCCGATCGGCGTGGTGGTCCTCGCCCTCAGCCTGTGGAAGCTCGCCGAGAGCAAGCACCCGCAGAGCACGCTCGACCCGGTGGGCACCGTCCTGGTGAGCCTCGGCATGTTCGGAGTGGTGTTCGCCCTCGTACGGACCACCGAGTACGGCTGGGGCGGCAGCCAGGTGCTGCCCTACCTGATCGGCGGAGCGGTGATCCTCGCGGCCTTCGTCCTCTGGGAGCTGCGCACACGCCATCCGATGCTGCCGATGCGGCTCTTCCGCAACCGTTCGTTCAGCGCCGTCAACTCCGCCAGCCTGCTGATGTTCGCCGCCATGTTCGGTCTGGTGTTCCTGCTGACCCAGTTCATGCAGAACATCCAGGGCTTCTCGCCGCTCGAAGCGGGTGTGCGGATGCTGCCCTGGACCGCGATGCCGGTCCTTGTCGCCCCGCTCACCGCTCTGCTCTCCGGGCGTCTGGGCAACCGGCTCGTGGTCGCCGCGGGTCTGCTGTTCGAAGCCGTCGGTCTCGGCTGGCTCGCCATGGTGACCGAGGTGCACACCGAATACGCCGACCAGGTCCCCGGCCTCGTGCTCGGCGGCATCGGGCTCGGTCTCTTCTTCGCGCCCGTCGCCGAGATGGCGATGAACATCGTCGCCCCGCGCGACCAGGGCATCGCCTCCGGAGCCAACAACACCTTCCGGGAGCTCGGCGGTGTTCTCGGCGTGGCCGTACTGACGTCGGTGTTCACCGCGCAGGGCGGATACGCGTCGCCGCAGAACTTCGTGGACGGACTTGTCCCCGCCACCTGGATCGGCGCCGGAATCGCCGCCCTCGGCTGCGTCGCCATCCTCACCGCACCGCGCCGGTCCAAGGAGAACAACTCCGCGTGGCAGGAAGAGGAGCGCCCGGACACCGGAAGGACGGACCCGGCGGACCTCCTTGAGCCCTCGCGGCGCTGACGGCCCCCGGACCCCGGCACGTAATCGCCCGCAGTCGACCAGCCACTGGCAGGGAGTCGAGATGTACGACGCAATAGTTGTCGGCGCACGGATCAGTGGCGCCTCCACGGCCATGCTGCTCTCCCGGGCGGGCCACAAGGTCCTGCTGCTCGACCGGGCCGTGTTCCCGGGCGGCAAGGCAGCCGCGACCAACCTCGTCCACCCGCCGGGCATCCTGCGCCTCAAACGCTGGGGCCTGCTCGACGAGTTGACGGCCACCGGCTGCCCGCCCATCACCGAGTACGGGCTGCGCAGCGGACCGGTGGAGCTGATGGCACGGCTGCCCGCCGTGGACGGAGTGGGCGAGGCGTACTCGCCGGAGCGCAGCAGGCTCGACCAGATCCTCCTCGACGCTGCGGTCAAGGCCGGTGCGGAACTGCGCTCCGGCGTCTCGGTCCGGGAGCTGGTCACCGACGACGCGGGCACGGTGACCGGTGTGCGGGGGGAGACGTCGGACCGTACCCCCGTCGTCGAACACGCCCGCGTCGTGGTCGGCGCCGACGGCTCCAACTCGACCGTGGCCCGGCTCCTCGACGCACCGAAGTACGAGGCCCACCCGGTGCTCAACAAGAGCCACTGGTCGTACTGGGAGGGCCTGCCGCACGACGGGCGGGTCCGCACCTATCGCCACGCCGGCAAGCACGCGTTCACCTGGCCGACCCACGACGGGCTCACCATCGTCGGAGTGGCCCTGCCGGTGGCCGACTTCAAGGCCACGAGCGACGAGGACCGCGACCGTACGGTCATCTCCGCGTTCGACGAGGTGGACCCCGAGCGGGCCGAGCTGCTGCGCGCGACCAAGCGGGTCGACCGCTGGATGACCGGGTCCGTACCCAACTTCCTGCGCCGCTCGCACGGCCCCGGCTGGGCCCTGGCCGGGGACGCCGGCTACACCCGGGACCCGATCACCGCCGCCGGGATCACCGACGGGCTCCGCGGTGCCGAACTCCTCGCCGCCGCCATCGAGTCGGGTCTGTCCGGCGGCGAACCGCTGGAGGCCGCACTCGCCGGGTACGCCCGTGACCGCGACGCCCTGGTCACCGGGCACTACCGCTACACCCGCGACCACGCGACGATCGCGAACCACTCCCGGGAGGAACTGGCGTTCATCCAGGCCATGAACCGCAGCCCCACGCACGGCCGCGACATGGTCGGCATGTTCGCCACGATCGTTCACCCGGCGGAGTTCTACTCACCGGCCAGCATCCACGCCCTGCTCGACCACCTGGAGCCCGGAGCCGGTCCCGGCTGGAAACTGCGCATGGTGCGCTGGCTGGCGCGCGGGCTGCCCCGGCACCTGCCCGGCGCGACCCGCACGGCCGACCGCCTCGTGGCGAAGAACCTCGGGCCCATGGGGCAGTACCTGGCCTGAGCCGGGCCCGCCCCGTAGCGCGATCCCGCGCGTACCCAACCCTCTCCACCTCACCACCAGCATGGAGGCACGATCATGACCGTCCACACCTCTACGGACCTGCGCACCACCTTCCTCTTCCCCGGACAGGGCGGCTTCGACGGCGCGGCCCTGCGTCTGGCCAAGGAGAAGTACCCGCAGGTCAGGCAGGTCTTCGAGCGTATCGATGCGGAGACCATGAACCTGTTCTCGCGCCGAATAACCGACGTGCTCTTCGGGGACCACGACACCGATCTGCAAGAACTCCTCAACGACGACGCATGGGCCTCCCAGGTGGCCATCTACGCCGCCGGCCTGGCCTCGTACGAGATCCTGGACGCGCAGGGAGTGCGTCCGGACGTCCTCGCGGGACACAGCCTCGGCGAGATCACCGCACTCGTCGCCGCCGGGGCCTTCTCCGTCGAGGACGGTGTGCGGATCGTCGCCCAGCGGGTGGCGGTCATCCAGCGGCAGAACGGCATCGAGGGCCGCATGGTGGCCCTTTCGGCGGGCGCAGACCGGGCCCGCCGCCTCCTTGACCTCCTCGACGACCCGATGCTGGCCGTCGCCACCGAGAACCACGACGAGCAGACCGTGGTGAGCGGTCCCGGCGAAGCGCTCGACCGGGTGATCGCGATCGCCGGACAGCTGGGCATCGGCGCCATCGAGATCGACACCCCCTTCCCCTTCCACACCCCGGCGCTCGCCCCCGCCGTACCCGAATTCGCCTCCTACGTCGGCAAGTTGGACCAGCACCCCCTTCGGCACCTGGTGTACTCGCCGATCCTCCAGCGGTACTACGAGCCCGACGACGCGCTGGCCGACCGCCTCGCCGAGCACTTCGTCACCCCGGTGCGGTTCGCGGCGGCCGTGCGCCATCTCCAGGCCGCGGGTGTCACGACGTTCGTGGAAGCGGGCGGGCGGGCCGCCCTGTCCAAGCTCGTCGTCCGGCTGACCAAGGGCTCGGACGTACGCGCCCTGTCCTCGTTCTCGATCGACGCCGACGGCGGCCTCGCGCTCGACGCCACCCTGCGGATCCTGCGGGACGCGGGCCTCGCCGACGCGACCGGGGCCCCGGGCCTCGCCGAGCTGCTCGCCCCCACGGTGCCCACCGACGTGTTCGAGGCGTACTGGAGCGAGCACGGCGACGAGGTGCTCCGGCGCATCGCCGACGACCTGGGCTCCTTCACCCCGCGGCCCGCGGCCGCTCCCGCCGCACCCTCGGCTCCGGCCCCGTCCGCCGGGGCGCCGGACCGTGCCGAGATCCACGCCGAGCTGCGGACCCTGTACGCCGAGGCCCTCGAGTACCCCGAGGAGGTCTTCGAGGACGGCGTCCAGCTGGAGGCCGAACTGGGAGTCGACTCGGTCAAGCAGGTCGAGCTGCTCGCCCGCGCCTCCAAGCAGTACGGCCTGCCCACGCGGGAGGCCGGATTCCGCCTGGAGAACTACAACACCATGGACAAGATCGTCGACTTCGTGGTCTCGGAGCTGTCCGGCCGGGAGGCGGTCGCGGCGGGCTGACGGGGCCCCTCGTCCCGCTGCTTCCGCTCGTCCTCCCGGCTCCAGAAGGGCACGTGTTCCATGAACGACCTCACAGGCAAGGTGGCCCTGGTCACCGGCGGATCGAAGGGGATAGGCAAGGCGATCGCGCGTGAACTCGCCACGCGCGGCGCCGCGATCGTCCTCAACTACTTCCACTCCCACGACCAGGCCAAGGCCACCCGCGACGAACTGACCGCGGAGGGCCACCGGGTCGACCTGGTCCGCGCCTCAGTGGCCAGGCAGGAGCAGGTCGACCGGATGTTCGCGGAGATCGACCGGCTGCACGGCCGGCTCGACATCCTCGTCAACAGCGCCGCCGACGGCGCGTTGCTGCCGGCGGACTCGGTCACCGACGAGCACCTCGACAAGGCCATCGAGATCAACTACAAGGGCGGGCTGCGCTGTGCGCGCGCCGCCGCACCGCTGATGGCCAGGGGCGGTGGCGGCTCGATCGTCACGGTCTCCGCACTCGGCGGCTCCCAGATGGTGATGGCCAACTACCTGGCCTGCGCACCGGCGAAGGCCGCTGCCGAGGCCGCGTCCCGGTATCTGGCCGTGGAGCTGGCGCCGCTGGGGATCCGGGTCAACACGGCGTCCGCGGCCATGCTGAGCAGCGAGGTGGCGGACAAGTTCCCCGACGCGGCCCGGATGCAGGACGTCATCGCCCGGGCCACGCCATGGGGGCGGCTCGGCACGCCGGAGGAGTTCGCCACCGTGGTGGCCTTCCTCGCCTCCGACGACGCCCGCTGGATCACCGGCCAGGTCGTCCTCGCGGACGGCGGCCTCACGCTCGGCGCGGCCCTGCTCTCGCCTCCCGCGGAGGACCGGGTGGTGGATCGCGTGGTGGAGGACCGGCCCGCGGAGGCGCCGTCGGTCACGGCAGGTGCGCCGGAGCCGGCAGCTGAAGCACCGCTCCCGGAGGCGAAGTTCTCAGCGGCGGAGTTCTCGGAGGCGGAGTTCGGGGACGACTCGATCGCCGTCGTCGGCATGGGTCTCGCCGTCGCCGGGGCGAACAGCCCCGAGGAGTTCTGGAAGCTCCGCATGACGGGGGACGAGCTGTTCGTCAAGGTCCCCGAGGACCGCTGGCAGCACGAGAGCTTCCACTCGGCGGACACCGACGCCGAGGACAAGGCGTACGCCGACCGCTGCGTGTTCATCACCGGCTTCGAGCCCGTCGAGGGCGCCCTCGACGGCATGGAGGGGAGCGCCGACGACCAGGAGCTCACCACCCAGTGGCTGCGCCACAGCCTGGTCCAGGCACTCGACGGGGTCCGCCGCACCGACACCGACAACTGCTCCTTCGTCGTCGGCTACACCCCGGACGGCAGCCAGCACCTGGAGGAGGCCGGGGTCCTCGACAGCGTCACCAGGATGACGCACGACATCATCGACGACCTGGCGCTCTCCGACGACGAGCGGCAAGAGCTGCGCGGGGGCATCGACACATCCCTCGCCGGCCGCTACCGGCGCGGCGGCCAGAACCCCTCCCGGTTCCTGCCGCACCGGGTCGGAGAGCTGGCCATGCAGGGCATCCTGCCGTCGTCCACAGAGCTCCACATGGTCGACACCGCGTGCTCCTCGTCCCTGTACGCCATCGACATCGCGGCCAAGGGCCTGCTGATGGGCAAGCAGGACATCGCGGTGTGCGGCGGGGCCTTCGCCCTGGCGCCACGCGGCACCGTGCTCTTCTCCAAGCTCCAGGGACTGTCCAAGAGCGGTGAGGTGCACTCCCTGGACGAGGCGGCCGACGGTGTGATCTTCGCCGACGGCGCCGCCCTGGTCGTACTCAAGCGGCTGAGCAAGGCCCAGGAGGACGGCGACCAAGTGCTCGGCGTACTGCGGGCGTTCGGTTCGTCGTCGGACGGCAAGGGCAAGGCGATCTACGCGCCGAACTCGGCCGGCCAGAGCCTCGCCGTGCGGCGCGCGCTGGAGAACGGCGACGTCGACGGCGACGACGTGGACTGGATCAACGCGCACGCGACCGGTACCCCCGCCGGTGACCTCGCGGAGTTCTCCACCCTGCGGGAACACTTCGGCACGGCACGGGCGACCGCGGTCACCTCCAACAAGTCCCTCATCGGGCACACCGGTTGGGCGGCCGGTGTCGTCTCGCTCATCGAGAACCTCAAGGGCCTGGAGAAGCAGACCATCCCCGGCCAGTTCCGCTTCACCAACCCCCGCGCGGACTTCCGCCTCGCCGAGACACAGCTGGACATCCCTTTCAAGGCCGAGCAGTGGTCCGGGCGCAGTGACCGGCCCCGGCTCGCCGCCGTCTCCGGGTTCGGTTTCGGCGGGACCAACGCGCACCTGATCGTCGCCGAGAACCAGCCCCGCGTAGAGGCCTCCCAGGTGGAAGCCCCCCAGGTGGAGGCGCCGGAGGCGCTGGAGGCTCCCGCCGGGACGATCCCCGCGACCAAGAAGCCGGATCCCGACAGCCGGGTGGTGATCGTCGGCTGGTCCTCGCACCTGCCGGGCCTGACGGACCGCGACGAGGTGTCGGGCTGGCTGGCCGGCGGGAAGCCGCCGCTCGACAGCTTCGGCGCCGCCTATCCGTCGCCGCCGTTCAACGAGGTCCGGCTGCCGCCCAAGACCATCAGGGCCCTGGACCGGTGCCAGCTGATGATCCTGCAGTGCGCCCACCGCCTCCGTGACCAGATGCCCGAGTTCTGGGGCAAGCAGGCCGACAACACCGGTGTGTTCGTCGGGCACATGGGTCCGACCCGGGCCGCCATGCTGTACGCGAACCGCTGCTACCTGGACGACATCGGGCAGGCCGTCGCCGACTCGCCGCTCGCCGGATCACCGGCCGCCGGGCAGGTCCTCGAGCGGTTGCGCGAGCAGGTCCGGTCGATGATCCCGGAGTCCAACGAGGACGCGTTCCCCGGGCAGATGCCCAACATCATCTCCGCCCGCGTGGCGAACTACTTCGACCTCCACGGCCCGAACATGACGATGGACTCGGGATTCGCCTCCGCGCTGTCGTCGATCACGTCGGCCGGACGCTACCTGCGCACCGGCGAGCTGGACTTCGCGCTGGCCGGCGGCATCAACGGCAACAGCCTGCCCGAGTACCGCTCCCTGATCGGCGGCCTGCTCCCGGAGCAGCAGCGGGAACTCGCCGAGGGCGCCTTCCTGTTCGCCCTCACCACCGAGGAGCGGGCCGAGCGCGAGGGCCTGCCGGTCCTCGCGTACGTCGACGAGCCGCTCGGCAGCGCCGCCGCGCAGACCGGCACCGCATCCGCGAGGGACTCCGTCCGGTGCACGGAGCCCGAGCACGCGCGCTACCTGGGCGCCGCCGGGGGTCTTGCCGTACTGAAGGCCCTGCACGGGCCCGCGGGCACGGTGGAGGTCTCCTGCGACCAGACGGGCGGCGCACCTGGCGCCCGGCTGCGGCTCACCGTCCCCGGCCCCGCCGACCCCGGCCCGGAACAGGGCGAGGAACGTGGGGCAGGCGTCACCGGCACCCTGCCGGCGAGCTTCGTGTCGGACACCCACACCGGGGAAGGCGCCCCTCTGCGGGTGCGCCGCCAGATTCCGGTGCTCGACGAGACACCGGCCCGGCAGGTGCGGGAGCCCATCGCGTTCCTGCCGGACGGCGCCCTCGTCGTCACCGACATACCCGGCCCGCTGGCCGAAGCGGTGGACCCCGGCACCGCGCTGACCGTGCTGTCCACCACCCCGCTCACGGCCCCCCGGCCCGGCTGGCACCACCTGCCCGAGGTCACCCCCGACGCCGTCCGTGCGGCCCTTGCGGACTCCGGGCGACCGGTCGCGCACCTGCGGGTCCTGTCAGGCCTCGGCGCCTCCGCGCCCGCCGGGCAGCCGCTCACCGAGGGCTCGGCGCCCGTGCTCGCCCTGCACGACGCGACGTACCTGGCACTCCAGCAGACCCACGCAGGTCTCTCCACCGCCGAGTCCACCGTCGTCATGCTGTTCCTCGACGCGGTACCCGGCGGCACCCCGCATCCCTACTCCGGCCTGTTCACCGGTCTGCTCAAGAGCGCGGGACGCGAACTGACCGACAGCACCAGCTTCGCGCTCCTCACCTCGGCCACCGAAGTGGCCGACGGGGCACGGCGCGTGGAGGAGGAGAGCAGGGCGCACCGGGACTTCCCCGTCGTCGTCGACGCCGAGGGGGTGCGCCGCACTCCGCGGCTGCACGACGAGCCGGTCGCCCTGGACGCCTCCACCCCGGCAGTGCTCGACCGGGACTCCGTGGTCGTCGTCGCGGGCGGCGCCCGGGGCATCACCGCCGAGGTGCTCAAGGCGGTGGCCGCGGAGTTCGGCCCCCGTATCCATGTGTTCGGCAGCAACGACCTGGACAGCTACCCGCCGTCGGTCTTCGAAGGCAGCGACGAGGAGTTCGCGGCGGGCCGGGCGGCCTACATCAAGGCGGAACTCGCCAAGGGCAAGGGCAAGGGCGGGGGCAAGGGAAAGACGAAGGGCAAGGGCAGCGGCGCGGGCAAGCGCCCGTCGGTCGCGGACCTCAACAAGTCCTTCGACCGGATGCTCAACGCCAGGGACGCCCGCCACAACCTCGACGCGATGGCGGAGCACAGCGGCGCGGGCCGGGTCAGCTACGTGCAGTGCGACATGCGCGACGGAGCCCAGGTGGAGAAGGCCATCGGTGCGGTGCTCCAGGAACACGGCCGGATCGACCTGTTGGTGAACGCCGCCGGGCTCCAGCGCTCGGCGCTCATCAAGGACAAGGACTTCGCGGAGTTCACCTCCATCCGTGACCTGAAGGTCGAGTCGTATCTCAACCTCAAGTACGCGCTGCGCGACGCCCCGCCCCGCACCTGGTGCAACTTCGGTTCCCTGCTCGGGTACTTCGGGCAGCTCGGCGAGTCCGACTACGCGTCGGCCAACGACTTCCTGGGCAGCGCGGCCACTTACGCGGCGGCCACCACGGAGCTCGACGAGTTCACCGTCGGCTGGACGCTGTGGGCCGGTGTCGGCATGGGCGCCAACGAACTGACCAAGGCGTACTACGAGCGGGCCGGTTCCTACAGCAGCATGGCCGTCGCCGAGGGCGTCCACCACTTCGTGCAGGAACTGCACGCGCCCGTCCGGCGGGCATCCCTCGTGCACTTGGGGGACGCCGAACGCGCGACCGTCGAGGAGTTCTACCCCGGCTACCTCACGCGGGACCCGGCCGCCGGTGACGCGGCTCCCGCCGTGCCGGAGCCCGGCTTCTTCCTGCGCCGGGTCGTCGGGTCGACGGCGACGTCCGCCGAGTTCGAGTGCCGCTTCGACCTGGACACCGACGGCTATCTGGAACACCACACGGTGCGCGGCGAGCCGACCCTGCCGGGTACGTTCGTCACGGAAATGGCCGCGGAGGCCGCCCGGTACCTGGTCCCGGACCAGCGTGTCGTCGCCTTCGAGGACCTGCGGTTCGAGCACTTCCTGCGCGTCTACCGGGATCTGCCGACGGCCCCCAAGCGGCTGTACGCGCACATCGCCGCGTCCGACGGCTCCACGACCGCCGTCGAGGTGCGGATCACCGAGGACGTGGTCTCACCGACCGGCGTCGTACTCATCAAGGACCGGGTGCACTTCACGGCCCGGGTCCTGCTCGCCGACGCACTCCCCGCCGCCCCGCACTGGGAGGCGTGGGACACCGCGGACGACACCCCCGTACCCGATCCCTACCACCAGCCCGGCTCGCCGGTGCAGCTCACCGGTCCGTTCGTGTCGACCACGGACACCCGTATCCACCCCAAGGGCAAGCGGGGCCGCTACGCCCTGTCGCTGCCCGCCGACGACCCGACGTGGCAGCGGTTCACCGTCCCCAGCATCCTGCTGGACGGCCTGGCCCGGGTCGGGGTCCTCGACCTCGTCGACGGCCATCTGATCCCCGTCGCGGCACCGCTGTCGATCCGCCGCATCGACCTGTACGAGGACACGAACGACCTGTCCCTGTCCGGATCCGACGAGGCCATCGAGTTGTATGCCACGCCGCCGGGCTTCGACCTGTCGGCGGACCTGGTCGACAACCGGTTCGTCGCGTCCCGCCCTGACGGCCGGATGGTCCTGCAGATGAAGGACATGCAGGCGACGCTGATCGGCTATGTCGACGCCCGGACCGGCGAGGCCGTCGCGGCCGACCGTGACTGACGGGACGGGGCCGACCGTGACTGACGAGACGCCGCAGTCCATGACCGACGAGGAAGGAGTCGCAGCATGACGTCCGTACGCGAACAGCCGTCCCCGCCGGTGTCCGCCGACGACGCGGGCAACGCTCCGGTACAGGCGGTGAGCCGGATGGAATGGCAGCTCACCGCCCTGCCGGCGCCCACCGCCGACCCCGCGCGGCTCAGGGGGATGCGGGTCCTGCTGCTCGGCGGCGACCGGGAGACCGCCGCAGCCGTGGCGCGCGAACTGACCGGGCACGGAGCCCTGGTCCGCCGTCACCCGGAGGCCTCCGGGACCGGTGACGGCGCCGTCGACGCGATCGTCGACCTGACCGTGGGCTCCGCGTCCGCCGACCCCGGTGAAGCCTGGCGCGAGCCGCTGTTGGAGACGGTGGCCGCGCTGCGCGAGCACTACGAGGACTGGTCCGGCGAGACATCGGCGCGACGCCTGTACTACCTGGCCGTGACCTATCTGGGCGGCGGGATGGGCCACCACCCGCAGGACGACCTGGCGCAGCCGCTCGGTGGCATCTGGGCGGGTCTCGCCAAGACGCTGCACCGCGAACTGCCGAACTGCAACGCACGCGTCGTCGACACGAGCCTGACCGCCGTGCGGGACCTGCCGGGCATCGTCGCCGCCGAACTGGGCAGGCCCGGCGAGCTGGAGGTCGGCCACCGCGAAGGACAGCGGCTGACCCTCACCCCCGTCGCCAAGGACGCCGGGGAGCCCGCCGTCCCGCTGGGCCCCGACGACTGCGTACTGATCTCGGGCGGCGGCCGGGGCATCGGCTGGGAACTGGCCCGCTCGCTGGCCGCCACCTACGGCCTGCGGGTCGTGGTGACGGGCCGGGAGGAATTCCCCACCGGTGACGAACCGTGGTTCGGCGTCGGCGAGAGCGAACGCAAGGCGTACGAGAAGGAGTTGTGGGCCGGGCTGCGGCAGGGGGCGACGCCGACCGGGATCAGGCGGGACATCGCCCGCGTCCGCCGCCTGTGGGAACTCGCCACCAACATCACCGAAGCCAGGGCCGCCGGGCTGCGCGTCGACTACGCCCGGTGCGACTTCACCGACCTGGAGCAGGTGCGCGCCCTCCTGGCACGTGAGGGCCACGCGCTGACCGGGGTCGTGCACAACGCGGGCGTGGACACCGCGGCGAGGCTGCCCAAGAAGAGCGACGACGAGATCCTGCGGACCGTCCGCACCAAGATCGGGGGCTTCCTCAACCTCTTCGAGGAAGTGCGGGAACACCGGCTCAAGTTCTTCTGCAGCGTCGGCTCCCTCACCGGGCGGCTCGGCGGGATGGTCGGCCAGCTCGAGTACGCGGCGGCCAACGAGGGTCTTGCCCGGCTCGGCCGGTGGGCGGGACGCCGCGCGGACTTCCCCGTGATGACGCTCGCCTGGCCGACCTGGGACCGCATCGGTCTGATCTCCAACTTCTCGGCGACGCTGCGCTACATGGCGGCCATCGACATCACCGAAGGACTCGCCAAGTGGCAGGCCGAGCTGCGGGCGGGATCCGAGGGGGAGGTCACCTTCGTGGGGCCGCTCGGCAGGGCGATGAGCCCCGGCCAGGCGACCGACTACCCCGTCGTGCCCGACCTGCCCGGCTTCACCGGCACCTATCCGCGGATCTTCCACCTCGGAGAGGTGACCACGTACGAACCGCACGTCCGCATGGTGTCGCAGGTGACGTTCGACCCCGACCGGGCGCCGGTCCTCGGCGACTTCCTGGTGGACGGCACGGCGGCCGTCCCCGTGAGCGTTCTCCTGGAGAGTGCGCTGCGCGGCGCGGAGTGGATCGTCCCCGAGGACTACCGGGTGCTGCGGGCCGGGTCCATCGAGGAGGTCGTCGTACCGCTGGACCTGCTGCGGCTCGACGCGGGACCGACCGTGTGGGAGCGGGAGGTGAGCGGCTCCTTCGAGGGGGACACCTGGGTGGTCACGGTGAGGTTCCGGCGGGCGTCGGACGCCGGGGACGGGCCCGGGGCCGGCGAGGCGAGCCTGCGCGTCGTCCACGACTCCGCCGACACCCGCTCACCCACCCCGCCGCGGCGCGACGTGAAGCCGACGACCGTATGGCGCTCCGGCCCGCCGCTGCTGAGCTGGCGTGCGTCGGTGGTGCCCGCCGCCGTCTGGTCCGAGGGCTCGGACGGCCGCCTGACCGCAGTGGTGCGGCCATGCGTCCCCAACGATCTGTGGGCGACGCTCCACGCACCGCGCACGGCGCTTTCCGTCTCCGCCCTGGAGAACGTGGTCCGGGCCTGCGCCAGCCAGGGCGAGGGTGTCTCGGTCGCGAAAAACCCCTTGGTCATCGGCCGTATCGCACTCCATTCCGATGAGCGCGGAGATTCCCTCATCGAAGGGGATCCGGCCCTCGGTGTATGGCGAGTGAAGAATTCGGAATCCGGGGCTCCTGTCATGACCGTTTCCGGCCTGCGTGGGCCGGTCGGGAACGGCTGACCGCCCTTTCGGGAACCGGAATGCAGCACCGATCAAAATAATGCAAGAAATGAACCGCACGGAAATCAGGGAAGGTGCACATGTCGAATCTGCTGGAGAACAAGGCCGTACTGGAGCGCTACTACGAGGAGTGCCTCAACAAGGGCAACCTCGACGTGATCTACGAGGGCGCCGGTGACGAGCACATCAGCCATGGAACGGCTCCGAACGGCAAGGAGGGCGTCGAGCACCTCAAGGAGTGGGTGCGGCTCCAGCGCGCGTCCTTCCCCGACCTCCATGTGACGGTCGACGACTGGATCCTGGAGGACGAGAAGGTCGTCAGCCGGTTCACCGCGCGCGGCACCCACACCGGGGAGCCCTACGAGGGCGTGCCGGCCATCGGGCGGGAGTTCGCCGTCAGCGGCATCGTGATCGACGCCTTCGAGGGCGGCAAGATCGTCGAGAGCTGGTTCTCCCTCGACGGACTCGACCTCGCCAAGCAGCTGGGCGCCCTGGGGTGAAGCCACCGGCCCCGGCACCCGAGGGTGCCGGGGCCCGCGTGCGACGTCAGCCCTGACGGACGGAGCGCGCGTACGCGTCGGTGATCGGTTCGGCGTGTGCCTCCGCGTTGCCGGAGGCGGCGATGGAGTCCAGCGCCCGCTGGAGGACGACGGTGTCCTCCAGGGTGTGGATCTCGGTGATCTTGCCCCACTTCAGATACATGAACTGGGTCATCACGTTGTCGTAGCGCGTGCCGTCGGGCAGCGGCCCGCCGATGCGTACGCGGGTCGCCACCTTGGTCATCCAGGGGCCGCCGGAAATGATGATCTCCAGCGGCTCGAAACCGGCGTCGGGAATCAGCCTGAAGACCCGCTGCCACCACAGGCTCATCGCCTCGACCGTGTGCCGCTCGCCGGAGAGAGCGTGCTCGCCGTAGAACACGTAAGTGAAATCCGGTGCCAGCGTGTCCACCATGGACTGCCAGTTCCCGGCATTGATATCGGCAAAAGCGCCGCGGAGCTTGGCGGCGACGATTCGGTGATACATGAACTGCCTCCCGAACATGCGGGCCGTTTTTCACAGCCCTCAGAATTATTTTCCGCTGACGCTTCAATTGATACCACGGCGCCCCGTACGGAGATATACCGCGATGATCGGGGCGGAGAATAGGAGAGTGGGATGACGACCCCCCTGCCCGTGCTCATCACCGGCTGTTCCTCCGGGATCGGCCGCGCCTGCGCCCTGCGGATGCACCGGTCCGGTCTGACCGTGTACGCCACGGCGCGCAGGCCGGAAACCCTTGCCCCCCTGGCGGCCGAAGGCATCCGGACGCTGCGCCTTGACGTCACCGACGAAGCGAGCATGCGTGAGGTCGTCGACCTCATCGAGGCCGAACACGGCTCGGTCGGCGCCCTGGTCAACAGCGCCGGATACGCGATGTCGGGCGTCGTGGAGGAGGCCGGACTCGACGACATGCGGCGGCAGTTCGAGACCAATGTGTTCGGGCTCGCCCGCCTCAGTCAGCTCGTGCTGCCCGCGATGCGGGCCGCGCGGCGCGGAACCATCGTCAACATCTCGTCGATCTTCGGCCGTTACGCGGTCCCCGGCGGTGGCTTCTACCAGGCGTCCAAGCACGCGGTCGAGGCACTGAGCGACGCCCTGCGCCTGGAGGTGGCGGACTTCGGCGTCAAGGTCGTCCTCATCGAGCCGGGACCGGTGCGCACGACCGACTTCGGCGCCACCTACGTGGCCAACTTCAAGTCCGCGGGCAAGGACTACGACGCGTTCCGCCTGCAGACGGCCGAGTACTTCGACGCCATCTACACGGGCAGCCGCCGCAGCCTGGCGGGAACCTTCGCCATCCAGGCCGACGACGTCGCCCGGGTGGTGGAGCGGACGGTCCGCAGCGCCCGCCCGAGCGCCCGCAGGCCCGTCGGGTTCCTCGCCCGCAGCACCCTCCTCCTGCGCCGCCTCGCTCCGGACGTCGTCTTCGACAACCTCTTCGTGCGGCGGGTGTTCCCGGTGCCCCGCGACGAGGCCCGCCGCGGCGCCCGTGCGGCCACCCCGATCGGCGAAGCCCGCAGGACAACGCCCCCGTCCCCGCAGCCCCGTCACGAAGGAGAACGCCGATGACCGCCACCACGGCCCCCGCCACCACGCCCCGCGGCGCCGCCCGCGCTCCCGGCCCCAAGGGAGTCCCGCTGCTCGGCAGCCTCGGTTCCTGGCGCCGCAACACCGCCGAGTTCCTTCTCGGCCTGCAGCGCGACTACGGCGAGACCGTACGCATGAGGCTCGGCCCGATGACGGTCCATCAGGTCACGGGGCCCGACGCGGTGCAGCAGGTCCTGGTGAAGAACAACGGAAACTACGTGCGCGGCCCGCTGTACGAGCAGTTCAGCGTCGTCATGGGCAAGGGCCTTCTCACCTCGGACGGAGACTACTGGCGCGGCCACCGCAGGGCGGTCCAGCCCGCGTTCCAGAAGAACACCATCCTCGACATCGTCCCGAACATCGTCACCGCCACGAACGAGATGCTCGACGAGTGGGAGGCCAAGGCCGCGCGCGACGAGCCCGTCGACCTGATGACCGAGATGCTCAGGCTCACCCTGATCACGCTCAGCCGCTCGCTGTTCGCCTACGACATCAAGCCCTCGTCCAAGGTGCTCAAGCACATCGTCGACGACGTGGTCGAGGTGATGTTCCGGCGCGGTACGCCGTCCGAGATGCTGCCGTCCTGGCTGCCGACCGACCGCAAGCACAAGATCGCCCGCATCCACCGCGTCTTCGACAAGATCGTCGCCGATGTACGGGAGAACTACGGGCGCACCGGCGAGGGTTCACTGATCTCCCTGATGGAGCAGGCAAAGGACCCCGTCACCGGTGAGCCCTGGACGGATCAGGAGCTGCGCGACGAGCTCCTGACCATCTACCTGGCGGGGCACGAGACGACCGCGGTGTCGCTGTGCTGGACCCTGCTCTCGATCGCCAACCACCCGCCCGTGCAGGAGGAGCTGGACGCGGAGATCGCTCAGGTCCTGGGCGGCGGCCTGCCGGACCGGCAGAACACGGACGCGCTGACGTACACCAGGATGGTGGTGGACGAGAGCCTGCGGATGCACCCGCCGATCTGGATCTTCCCCCGGGCCGCCGTCGAGGCGGACAGTCTGGGCGGTTACGACATCGAAGCCGGCTCGTCGATCCTCCTGTCACCGCTCGTGTCCCACCACAACCCGTCGCACTGGGACAACCCGCTGGCCTTCGACCCGAACCGCTTCACCGAGCAGGCCGTGAAGGAACGCCCGCGCATGGCCTACTTCCCGTTCGGCGCGGGGCCGCGCCAGTGCATCGGCAACACCATGGCGCTGCTCGAACTGCGGACCATCGTCACGATGATCAACCAACGGTTCAAGCTGAGCATGATCCCGGGCCACTCCCTTCAGTACGGCTCACCGGTGATCTCGCTGCGGCCTTTGCAGGACGTCATGGTGCGCCTGACGGCACGCGAAGGCAGGGGAGCGGGGAGCCGCACTGCGCCCGCGCCCGCACCCACGGCCACGGCTCCGGTCGGGCACGACACCGCCGAGGCCGCGCAGAAGTGCCCGGTCACCGGCGGCTCGGGCGGCTGATGACGAGGTGGTGACGCCCTATAGCCTGGGGAAGTGCTCAGACCTGGGGAAGTGCTCAGAGAAGTCACTGCGATCCGGTATGTGAACCCGTTGCGGACCGGGGGCTCCGTGCCCGGCGTCGTCGAGGCCGACGACCTGGGGACGTACGTCGTGAAGTTCACCGGCTCCGCGCAGGGCCGCAAGGCGCTGGTCGCCGAGATCATCGTCGGCGAACTGGCCCGCCGCCTCGGTCTGCGCTTCCCTGAGCTCGTCCTGGTCCACTTCGACCCGGCGGTAGCGGTGGACGAACCCCACCAGGAGGTCCAGGACCTGCTGCACGCCAGCGCCGGGCTCAACCTCGGCATGGACCTCCTGCCGGGTGCCGAGGACTTCACCCCCGAGGCGCTGGACGTGGACCCGCTGGAGGCGGGCAAGGTGGTGTGGCTCGACGCCCTCACCGCCAACGTCGACCGCACGGTGCACAGTTCGAACCTGATGGTCTGGCCCACGTTCGGCATCCAGCCGCCGAGGCTGTGGCTCATCGACCACGGGGCGGCTCTGGTCTTCCACCACCGCTGGGGCGCGACGGCGCCCGACAAGGCGTACGACTTCCGCCATCACGCCCTTGGGGGCTATGGACCGGACACGGTTGCCGCAGATGCGGAACTGGCTCCGCTTGTCACGGAGGCCGCACTCCGCGAGATCGTCGCCCTGGTGCCGGACGCGTGGCTGGCATCCGAGCCGGGGTTCGCGTCCCCCGCGGAGGTGCGGGAGGCGTACGTGGCCTTCTTGCTGGCCCGTGTCCGCTCCTCCGCAGCGTGGCTGCCCAGGGACTTCCCCAGCCGGGGTGAGCTCGCGGCTGCCGATGCCCGGCGTGCTGCCGCTACCGAGAAGGGCCGTCCGGCCTGGCTGAAGCGGGTGCCCGATCTGCATGGGAAGCCTGCGGCCGAACAGGACTGGTCGCGGCACATCGGCTAGCTGCGGGCCGTTTGTGGCTGGGCGCGCGGTTGCCCGCGCCCCTGACGGGGCGCCCATGACGAGGCCCCCGGCGCTGTGCGGTGCCGGGGGCCTCGTCATGAACTCCGCAGGGAAATCAGCGCAGCTGCTCGTAGGCCGGGAGCGTCAGGAAGTCCGCGTAGTCCGCGTCCAGGGAGACCTGGAGGAGGAGGTCGTGGGCCTGCTGCCACTTGCCGGCCGCGAAGGCCTCGTCGCCGATCTCGGCGCGGATGGCGGCCAGTTCCTCGGCGGCGACCGTGCGGGCCAGGTCCGCGGTGGCGCTCTCACCGTTCTCGAAGACGACGCCCGCGTTGATCCACTGCCAGATCTGCGAGCGCGAGATCTCGGCGGTGGCCGCGTCCTCCATGAGGTTGAAGATGGCGACGGCGCCGAGGCCGCGCAGCCAGGCCTCGATGTAGCGGATGCCGACCTGGACGGCGTTGACCAGGCCGTCGTACGTGGGCTTCGCGTCGAGGGAGTCGATGGCGATCAGGTCGCCAGCGGCCACGGAGACGTCCTCGCGCAGGCGGTCCTTCTGGTTGGGCTTCTCGCCGAGGACCGCGTCGAACGACTTCATCGCGATCGGGACCAGGTCCGGGTGCGCGACCCAGGAGCCGTCGAAGCCGTCGCCCGCCTCGCGGTCCTTGTCGTTCTTGACCTTCTCGAACGCGACCTTGTTGACCTCCGCGTCCTTGCGGGACGGGATGAACGCCGCCATGCCGCCGATCGCGTGCGCGCCGCGCTTGTGGCAGGTGCGGACGAGCAGTTCGGTGTACGCCCGCATGAAGGGGGCCGTCATCGTCACCAGGTTGCGGTCCGGCAGGACGAACTTCGAGCCGCCGTCACGGAAGTTCTTGACGATGGAGAAGAGGTAGTCCCAGCGGCCCGCGTTCAGGCCCGACGCGTGGTCGCGGAGCTCGTAGAGGATCTCCTCCATCTCGTACGCGGCCGTGATCGTCTCGATGAGGACCGTGGCGCGGACGGTGCCCTGCGGGATGCCGACGTAGTCCTGCGCGAAGACGAAGATGTCGTTCCAGAGGCGGGCCTCCAGGTACGACTCCGTCTTCGGGAGGTAGAAGTACGGGCCCTTACCGAGCTCGATCAGGCGCTTGGCGTTGTGGAAGAAGTACAGGCCGAAGTCGACGAGCGCGCCGGGGACCGGCTGGCCCTCGAACTGCAGGTGGCGCTCGTCCAGGTGCCAGCCGCGCGGGCGCATGACGACGGTGGCGAGCTCGTCGGCGTCCTTGAGGGCGTACGACTTGCCGGTGCGGTCGTCCGTGAAGTCCACGCGCCGCTCGTAGGCGTCGGTGAGGTTGAGCTGGCCCAGGACCACGTTCTCCCAGGTGGGCGCCGATGCGTCCTCGAAGTCCGCGAGCCAGACCTTGGCGCCCGAGTTCAGGGCGTTGATGGTCATCTTGCGGTCGGTCGGCCCGGTGATCTCGACACGGCGGTCGTTCAGGGCCGCCGGGGCCGGCGCCACCTTCCAGGAGTCGTCCGCGCGGATCGCCGCGGTCTCGGGAAGGAAGTCGAGCGTGGAGGTGCTTGCGATCTCGGCGCGGCGCTCGGCGCGGCGGCTGAGGAGCTCGTCACGGCGGGGCGTGAAGAGCCGGTGCAGCTCGGCCACAAAGGCGAGGGCCGCGTCGGTGAGGACCTCCTCCTGCCGCGGCAGAGGCTCCGCGTCGACGATGGCCAGCGGGGACTGCGCTGGTGCGGACATGAGCTGTCACTTCCTTCAGCGAGCTTCACAGGTGGTGCCTTGGCGACCGCCGGGCATTCGCAGTGACACTCAGTGCCACCGGAGCCGAGATACGGCCGTGGGCCCCACTTGAGGGAACGGGTGCTTCTGAACAGTGGATACTAGTTTCCTCATAGTGGAAGTTCAATCGTCTGTTGATGTCGAGATTCTCTTCATCGACAGAACGTGTCGCTGAGTGCCATGCCGGTCACTCAAGGTGGATCAGGTCGGCGGGTGTGTCGATGTCGTACGCCTGGGCCACGTCCCCGCACTCGACCAGGGCTATCTGCGCGGAGTGTTCCTTCAGATAGGCGCGCGCCCCGCGGTCGCCCACCGCGCTCGCCGCGATGCCCGCCCAGTGGTCCGAGCCGAAGAGCACGGGGTGCCCGCGCTCCCCGTCGTACGCGGCCGCCGCGAGGGTGGCGGGCGAGCGGTAGGCGGCGTGGACGCGGGCCACCGCGGCCGGGCCGATGCCCGGCTGGTCGACGAGCGAGACGAGCGCGGCGTCGGCCTCGGCGGCATCCTCGCGCAGGGATGCGAGGCCCGCCCGCAGCGACGAACCCATCCCCTCCGCCCACTGGGGGTTGTCGATCAGTACGCAGCCGGGGAGCGAGGCCTTCTCGCGTACGACATCGGCGTCCGCGCCGAGCACCACGTGCACGCGCGTGCAGCCGCCCTCGCGCAGTACGCGGACCGCGTGCTCCACGAGGGGGCGCCCCTGGTGGTCGAGGAGCGCCTTCGGGCGGCCGCCGAGGCGCCGCCCGCCGCCCGCCGCGAGGAGAAGCCCGGCGATCATCGGATTCGTCATGGCTCCTGCATACCGCACCCTGCGCGCCCAGTCGCGACAGGCGGAGGGGCCTTCCGCGACCGGGGCGGTGTGTTCCGGCCAGAAAGTGGCGCGTCCTGCTTCCCGTGGCGTTTACTGGCCCGCGGCCCCCAGGCGTCTGACCAACGCCGTCGTGGGGTCGGCAAGATCTGCACGAGAACATGCGCACGACGTCGTGCGAGGGGGAGAGCTGTGTTGCGGAGCGTGGGGCAGAGGCAAGTGACCGGCAGTGATGAGGATCCGCGAGTCGCGGAGCTGGGCACCGCGGTGTCGCGGCTGCGCCGTGAGCTCGCCGCGCATCCGGTCGAGTTCCCGGACCGGGGCATCGCCGAGGACGAGCTCGCGGCACTGGCCGCGATGGCGCTGAGCGGCGCCCCGGAGGTGCCGAGGCTGCGGCGGTCGCTGCTCCTTGTCGCAGGAGCGATCGGCTCCGTCAGCGCGCTGGCCGCGGGCCTCGCGGCGGTGCGGTGCGCGGTGGAGCTCTTCGGGGAGCCGGGGGCCAGGTAAGAAGGCCGTCCCGCTGATGCGGGGCGCCGTGAGCCGCGCGTCAGGCGACCCAGTGCCGGGGACCCCCGGTCGCTTCGTGGCCCATGCCCCCGCCGAGCGCGGCGGCGAGGCGTCGCACGGCCTCCTCGCCCGATGCCGCGGGCAGCGTGTAGGGAATCCGCAGCCGGTGCTCATGCGTGCCGGGGTCCGCGCCGAAGCGGGCGCCGCCCTCGATGCGTACGCCGTGGGCGAGCACCGCACGGGCCAGGGCCGATGCGACCGGCCGGCCCAGATCCACCCAGAGCGACAGGCCGCCCGGCGGCGTCCGCCAGCGCCACTCGGGGAGATGGTGGGCGAGCGAGGCGCCGAGCGCGTCCCGCTGGGCCCGCAGGCGCGGCAGCCGGTCGCGCAGTACGTCGTCCATGCTGCCGATCAGATGCAGCGCGACGAGCTGCTCGATCACCGGGGTCGACATGTCGGAGGGGACGCGCGCGGTCGCCAGCTCCGTGATGAGCCGTGAGCCCGCCCGCACCCAGCCGATGCGCAGCCCGCCCCAGTGCGTCTTGCTCAACGACCCGACGGTGACGACCTGTTCGCCCACGCCGTGCGGGGCGAGCGAGGCGAAGGGCGCGGGGGCAGGACCGTCCAGCGCGATGTCGGCGATCGTCTCGTCGATCACGAGCCAGCTGCCGGTGGCGCGGGCGGTCTCCAGGATGCGTACGCGCTGCTCCCTGGGCATCAGGCTGCCCGTCGGGTTCTGGAAGTCGGGCACCAAGTAGGCCATGCGGGGGGCGGCCTGACGGAGCGTCGACTCGACGAGGTCGGTGTCCCAGCCGGTGTCCGTGACCGGCACGGGTGTGGGGCGCAGCCCTGCGCGGCGGATCGCGTCGAGCGCGTTCGGGTACGAGGGGTTCTCGACCAGGATGCGGTCGCCGGGCCTGCCGAGCAGGGAGAGGGTGAGGGACAGTGCGTGCTGGGCGCCGGTGGTGATCAGAATCTGGTCGGGGAGAGTGGGCAGACCTCGCCGCGTGAAGCGCTCGGCGACGGCCTCTCTCAACTCCGGTAGCCCGTAAGGGTGGTAGCCGGGCGTGGAGGCGTGCCGGGGGAGTGCGGCGGCCGCGGCGGCGAGCGCGTCGGTCAGCTCCGCCTCGGGTGCGCCGGGTGCGGCCACCGCCAGGTCGAGCATGCCGTCGCCCGCGGGGAACGCGGCCACGCTGGAGGGGCGGCGCCCGTCGGGCAGCTCGGTCCAGGTGCCGGCGCCACGCCTGCTGCGGGCGAAGCCGCCCTCGCGCAGGAGGTCGTACGCGGCGGTGACGGTGGCCCGGCTGACACCGAGTGCCGTGGCGAGCTCGCGCTCCGCGGGGAGCCGGGTATGCAAGGGGATGCGGCCGTCCAGGAGGAGGGTGCGGATGCCGTGGGCGAGGGCGCGGTAGCCGGGGTGGTCGCCGGCGGTACCGGTCACCAGCTGGGACAGCTGTCTGCTGCCGAGCCGCCGGTCCACTTCGTGGACCACGCGTACGTCTGCCATGCCACCTCCCGTTGATTGGCCCTGCTGGCCAGGCCAATCAGCGTACAGACTCCGGGGGAGCGGGCTGGATTGGCCTGGTGGGACGAGGTCCGTGAGGGCCACGAGGGAGAGGGGCCGGCCGTGGGAGCGCGGGTCGTCGTGGGGGTGAGCGGGTCGCTGGCGAGTCTGGCGGCGTTGCGGGTGGGCGTGGAGGAGGCGCGGAGGGCCGGGCGCGTGCTGGTCGCGGTGATCGCGTGGGAGCCGCCGGAGGGGGAGGGGCTGTACGCGCGGCGTCCGGACCGGGCGTGGGCCCGGCACTGGGAGGCGGAGGCCCGGGGGCGGCTCGACCGGGCGTTTGAGGAGGTGTTCGGCGGGGCGCCGGAGGGGGTCGTGGTGGAGCGGTGGGTGGTGCGGGGCGCTGCGGGGCGGGCGGTGTGCGAATTCGTCGGGGCGGCGGAGGAGGACCTTGTCGTCCTTGGCGCGCGGAAAGGGTGGGGGTGGGGGAGGGTGAGCCGACACGCGCAGAGGCGTGCGGGGTGCCGGGTCATGGTGGTGCCGGGGCCTGTTGCGCCGCGGGGGATGCGGCGGGCGCTGCGGAAGGCCAGACCGGAGGATTTCTCCCCCGGCCCACCCTCTCCCGAACTCCCGGCTCCACGGGCCCGTGGCTGGCGGTGATCACCGGCTCCGCGGGGTTCGTCCTCGGGCGCTGGAGGGGCTGAAGTCTCTGCTCCGTGGGGCCGTGGCTGACGATGATCACCGGCTCCGCCGAGTTCGTCCTCAAACGCCGGACGGGCTGAAATCCCCACGCCGCCTGCGTGGTCGGCGGCTGGTCGCCTGCTGTGGTGGGTTCGTTGGGGTGTGTCGGGCGGGCTGGTGTCTCTGTTCAGCCTGTTCGGTCGGCGGGGGCCCTGCTGTGGTGGGTTCGTTGTGATGCGTCGGGCGGGCTGGCGTCCCTGCTCCACCTGCCGGTCGGCGGCTGGTTGCCCGCTTTGCCGCGTTCGCCGTCATGCGCCCGGCGGGCTGAAATCCCCCACCTCCCCGTCCGTCCCGTCCTCCCCGTCCGTCCTCAACCGACGGACGGGCTAGGAGACGCTCGTGACCCCCACCCTCCCGTCCACCAACTCCACCACCCGGTCGGCGAGAGACAAGCGTTCCCGGTCGTGCGTGACCAGGACCGTTGCCGTCCCCCACTCCCGCGTGAGCCGCCCGAGGAGTTCAAGGACCGCCGCGCCCCGCTCGTGATCCAGCGCGCTGGTCGGCTCATCCACCAGGAGTACCGCCGGTTCGTTCATCAACGCCCTTGCGATGCCGACCCGTTGGCGCTGGCCGCCCGACAGTTGATGCGGACGCCTGTGTGCGAGCCCCGCAAGGCCCACGGTGTCCAGGAGATCCCGCGCCCGCTCCCGTACCTCGCGGGAGCGTCGGCGTCCGCGCCCGTCGATGCGCGCCATCAGTTCCACCTGTTCGAGCGCGGTCAGCGACGCCAGCAGATTCGGCTGCTGGAAGACGATCCCCATCCTCCGCCGCCGCAGCTCCGCCCGCTCGGCCGCCGACAGCGCACCCGTCTCCGTACCCCCGACCACCACCCGGCCCCGGTCCGGGGTGACCAGCGTCGCCGCCACCGCCAGCAGGCTGGACTTCCCGGAACCGGACGGGCCGACGACCGCCGTCAGGGTCCCTGCGGGGACGTCGAGCCCGACCCCGTCGAGCGCCGTGAGCCGCCCCTCGCCGTCCGCGTACGTCAGCGTGATGTCTTCGAGGGTCAGACTCATCGGGCACTCCCCAGCGCGGTCAGCGGATCAACGGCGGTGATCCGCCGGACGGACAGGCCCGCGCCCAACGCCCCGAGGGCGATCATCACGGCGGCGGGCCACAGCACGGTCGGCGGATCGAGGACGAAGGGGACGTCGCCGCCGCTGATCGCGGAACCGACGAGCGCGGCGATCCCCGTCCCCAGGGCCGTCCCGGCGGCGAGCATCAGCACGGCCTGGCCGAGCGCGTCCCTGAGCAGGTAAGGAGTGGACGCGCCCAGCGCCTTCAACACCGCGATGTCACCGGCGCGTTGGATCGTCCACACCGTGAAGAACGCTCCTATGACGAGCGCGGAGATGACGAAGAGGAAGCCGCGCATGAGCTGCAGCGAACCGTTCTCCGCCTGGTAGGAGCCGATGGCCGTCAGCGCGCCGTCGAGAGACTTCGTCTCCGTGCCCGCCGCATCGTCCCCGGCGGCGAGATCGAACCCGCCGCCGGTCCGCAGCGCGATGACCGTGGCCTGCTCGTCCATCGACGTACCCCGGTGGCCGAGCCCTTGCCAGTCGTCGAGCGCGGTCCACACGACAGGGGTATGGCTGTACGAGGCGTCCGACGCGACCCGCGCGACACGCTCCTCGACCCCGCTGCCGCCGAGCCGCACCGTGTCCCCGGCACCGAGGCCCAGGTCCGCAGCGGCCTTCTCGGAGAGCACGGCCTCACCCGGTGCGACGCCTTCCGGCGCGATCCCGGAGTCCGGTTCGACCCCGAAGGCGGACACCGCGGCCGAGCGGTCGCCCGCGGTGGCGTTGAGGGTGCTGATGCCGATGGGCTCGGCGGACCGTACGCCCGGCTGTCGCGCCCAGGACTCCCAGGCGCGCTGTTCCACCTGGGAGCTGGTGAAGGAGACGGACTGGCCGGGCGGCGGCGCGGCGAAGGCGAGGTGGTCGGCGGGGAGGCCGGTGATCGCTGAGGTGTTCTCCCTCGCGAGCCCGGCCGTGAGCCCGGAAAGCAGCCCCACGAGCAGAGTGATGAGCACGACGACGGCTCCCATCAGGGCGAACCGCCCCTTGGCGAACCGAAGGTCTCTCCATGCGACGAACATGCCCCCACCCTCCTTCCGCGCACGCCGCCGGGGCATCGCGCCACAGCACGCTTCACCCGAATCGAAGGGGGGAGCCCGCGATCAACCTTTCGGTTGACGGAAGGCGGGGCGGCTGCGCCTACGCTGGAGGGTCCGATGAACACCTCCACCGGTCCTCCACCCCCGCACCGGGTCGGTGCCCCGCCTCCGTACCTGGTCGGGCTCCGGCTTCGCACGGGGTCGGGCTTCCGTCCCCGCACCGGGTCGGTCCTCCGCCTCCGTACCGGGTCGGGCTTCCGTCCCCGTACCGGGTCGGGCTTCCCTCCCGGCACCGGGCCGGTCCTCCGTGTCGGGCCGTGCTCCGGCCTGTGCCGCAGGCCGAGTCCCGGCCGACGGCGCGGTCCGAGGCCCAGCCCGGGGTCGGGGCCGGGGTCGGCGTCGCGGTGCGGCCCCGGTCGGAGCCGCGGGACGGCCCCCGGCCCGTGGGTCGCGTCGGGCCCGCGACTCCGCTCCTGACCCCGCCCCGTCCCCGTCCCCGTCCTCGTCCCCGCTCCCGCTCCCGCTCCCGCTCCCGCCCCCGACCGAGGCCCCGATGCTCTCCGCCGACTCCCTGCCCTCCTCCCTGCCCCCCTCCCGGCTCCCTTCCCGGACCCCCGTGGCTCTGGCCCTGCGCCTCTGTCTGCACGGGCTGTTCGCCGGGCTGCTTGCGCTTGCCCTGGTGCGGGCCGTGGCCGACGGGGCGGCCCAGGGCGGTGCCGTCGTGGGAGTCGTGCTCGGCATGGGGGCCGTCTACGCGGCGGGCACGCTCAGCCCGGCCGTGGCGCGGTCGCAGCGCGCGGCGGCCGTGTGGCTCGCGGTGCTCGGCGTGTGCTGGGCGGCGCTGCTCGTCCTGTCGCCGGACGGGCTGTGGACGGCCTTCCCCCTCTACTTCCTGCAGCTGCATCTGCTGCCCTTGCGCTGGGCCCTGCCCGCGGTCGGGCTGACCGCCGCTGCCGCCATCGCCAGCTTCGTGCTGCACGGCTCTCCGATGTCCCCCGGCAGCTTCATCGGGCCGCTGCTCGGCGCGGCCATGGCCATCGCCACGGTTCTTGGGTACGAGGCGCTGTACCGGGAGAGCGAGCGGCGCCGCCAGCTGATCGACGAGCTCATGGCCACCCGGGCCGAGCTCGCCGCCGCCGAGCGGACCGCGGGCACCCTCGCCGAGCGCGAGCGCCTCGCCCGCGAGATCCACGACACGCTCGCGCAGGGGCTCTCCTCCATCCAGCTCCTGCTGCGCGCCGCGCAACGCGCGCTGCCCGTGGGATCGCCCGCCGCGCCGCACATCGAGCAGGCTCGTGCCGCCGCACAGGACAACCTCGCGGAGGCACGGCGTTTCGTGCGGGCCCTCAGCCCGCCGGACCTGGAGCACGGCTCGCTGGCCGGAGCGCTGGAGCGGCTCTCCGCGTCCGCGTCCGCCGCATCCGGCTCGCCCGGCTCGGACGTCCACGTCCAGTTCACGGTGAGCGGCACACCCACCGAGCTGCCGACGCCGTACGAAGTCGCGCTGCTCCGCACCGCTCAGTCCGCCCTCGCGAACACGGTCCGGCACGCGGGCGCGGGGCGCGCCGAGATCACGCTCAGCTTCATGGACACGTCGGTGTCCCTGGACGTCGTCGACGACGGGCGTGGCTTCGATCCGGCGTCCGCGCCCCGGGGGAGCGGGGCGGGCGGCGACGACGGGGGCTTCGGGCTGCCCGCGATGCGGGCGCGGGCCCGGTCGCTCGGCGGGACGCTGAGCGTGGAGTCGGCGCCGGGGCAGGGGACGGCCGTCGCGGTCACGCTGCCGCTTCCGACGGCAGCTGTTCCGAGGGCAGGAGTTCCGACCGCAGCCGTTCCGACCGCAGGTGTTCCGGCAGGGACTGTTCCGTCGGGAGCCGGTCCGACGGAGGCCGCGTTGTGAGCGCCGAAGTGCCGGAGCCCATCCGGCTGCTCCTCGCCGACGACCACCCGGTCGTGCGCGCCGGGCTGCGTGCGGTGCTCGACACCGAGCCCGACTTCGCCGTGGTGGCCGAGGCGGCGACGGCGGAGGCCGCGGTGTCACTCGCCGCGACCGGCGGCTTCGACGTCGTCCTGATGGATCTTCAGTTCGGGGCGGGGATGCACGGGGCGCAGGCCACGGCCGCGATCACCGCCGTGGCGGGGGCGCCGCGGGTGCTCGTCCTGACGACGTACGACACGGACGCCGACATCCTCGCCGCGGTCGAGGCGGGCGCGGCGGGCTATCTCCTCAAGGACGCGCCGCCGGAGGAGCTCGCCGCGGCGGTGCGGACCGCGGCCGCGGGGCAGTCCGCGCTCGCGCCGGCGATCGCGCATCGGCTGATGGACCGGATGCGGGCGCCCGGGGAGGCCTTGACCGGGCGGGAGTTGGAGGTGCTGCGGCTGGTGCGGGAGGGTCTTTCCAACCAGGAGGTCAGCAAGCGGCTCTTCCTGAGCCAGGCCACCGTGAAGTCCCATCTGGTGCACATCTACGCGAAGCTGGGGGTCGATTCGCGCACGGCGGCGGTGGCCGTGGCCACGGCGCGTGGGCTGATCCGGGGCGGCACGCACCGTTGATCACCGGCTTCACCGGCTTCACCGGCTTCACGGGCGTCGCCAGCGTCGCCGAGTTCGTTCTCGAACGCCGGACGGGCTGAAGATCCCCCCGACCGGGGATCTTCAGCCCGTCCGTGGCTGAGAGGGGGGAGCCCGTTACGCCGCAGGCCCCGAACTGGCCAGCGCGGCCGACAACTCCACCGCCACCTCCTGCAGCACCGGAACGATCTTCTCCACCGCGGCCTCCGTCACGCGGCCCGCCGGGCCGGAGATCGAAATGGCCGCCGCCGTGGGGGAGTTCGGGACCGAGACCGCCAGGCAGCGCACCCCGATCTCCTGTTCGTTGTCGTCGACCGCGAAGCCCGCCTTGCGGACCTCCTCCAGCGCTTCGAGGAAACCCTCGGGCGTGGTGATCGTCTTCTCCGTGGCCGCGGGCATCCCGGTGCGGGAGAGCAGGGCCCGTACTTCCTCCGGCGGCGTGTGGGCGAGGAGTGCCTTGCCGACGCCCGTGGAGTGCGGGAGGACCCGGCGGCCCACCTCGGTGAACATCCGCATGGAGTGCTTGGACGGCACCTGCGCGACGTACACGATCTCGTCGCCGTCGAGCAGCGCCATGTTCGCCGTCTCGCCGGTCTCCTCGACCAGGCGCGCGAGGTAGGGGCGCGCCCAGGTGCCGAGGAGGCGCGAGGCCGATTCGCCGAGGCGGATCAGGCGCGGGCCCAGGGAGTAGCGGCGGTTGGGCTGCTGGCGTACGTAGCCGCAGGCGACCAGCGTGCGCATCAGACGGTGGATCGTGGGGAGCGGAAGGCCGCTGCTGGCGGAGAGCTCGCTCAGGCCGACCTCGCCTCCGGCGTCCGCCATCCGTTCGAGGAGGTCGAAGGCGCGCTCAAGGGACTGGACACCACCGCTGGCAGCGGGCGGCTTGGAGGCGGCGACTTCGGTGGAGGCGTCGCTGGCGCTTGACGTCGGCACGGCGCAGTCCTTTCGGGGCTGACGGGCAAGGCAGCAGCCTACCGGGCGGTTCCTCGCGGGGGCCCTGACCGGCCCTGGCGTCTTTGCCGGTCAGGGGTGGTCGGGGACCGGTCGGGGAGCCTTTGTCCGCTTCTCCGCCGTCACGTCTGGTGATCGTTTGACGGCCCGGTTGTGCATAGCTACGTTCTGGCCTGCGGAATTCTAATTCCACTTTGTGGAAACGTCCAGAGTGCATCAGGTGGCCTCTTGACGGTTCGGGGTCGGCCGTGAAGACTCATTCAACAGAACGTTGAATTCCGTTTAGCGGAATCGAATGGTCTGTGTAGCGGAAAAGAACGAATCAAGAAGGCAACAACGAAGAGAGGGCGTTGAGGACGTGGACGTAGAACTGGTGCTGCGCTCGACCCGCGTGATCACCCCGCAGGGAACCCGCGCCGCGTCGGTCACGGTCTCCGGGGGGAAGATCGCGGCCGTGCTCGCGCACGACGCCGACGTACCGGCCGGGGCCAGGATCGAGGACCTCGGTGACGACGTCCTGCTGCCCGGGATCGTCGACACGCACGTCCATGTGAACGACCCGGGCCGCACGGAGTGGGAGGGCTTCTGGACCGCCACCCGTGCCGCCGCCGCCGGTGGCATCACCACCCTCGTCGACATGCCGCTCAACTCCCTGCCGCCGACCACCACGGTCGACAACCTGCGGACGAAGCAGGACGTCGCCCGTACCAAGGCGCACATCGACATCGGCTTCTGGGGCGGCGCCCTGCCCGACAACGTCGGCGACCTCAAGCCCCTGCACGACGCCGGTGTCTACGGCTTCAAGTGCTTCCTCTCGCCGTCGGGCGTCGACGAGTTCCCGCACCTCGACCAGGACCGGCTCGCCACCTCCATGGCGGAGATCGCGGGCTTCGGGGGACTGCTCATCGTGCACGCCGAGGACCCGCACGAGCTGGACGCCGCCCCGCACAAGAGCGGCCCCAAGTACACGGACTACCTGGACACCCGGCCGCGCGTCTCCGAGGACGTCGCGATCGAGGGCCTCATCGGGCTCGCCAAGCGGCTCGGCGCCCGTGTCCACGTACTGCACCTGTCGTCGTCGGACGCGCTGCCCCTGATCGCCGCCGCCAAGCGCGAGGGCGTCAAGCTCACCGTCGAGACCTGCCCGCACTACCTCACGCTCACCGCCGAGGAAGTCCCGGACGGCGCGAGCGAGTTCAAGTGCTGCCCGCCCATCCGCGAGGCCGCCAACCAGGACCTGCTCTGGGACGCGCTGGCCGACGGCACCATCGACTGCATCGTGACGGACCACTCGCCGTCCACCGCAGACCTCAAGACCGACGACTTCGCGACCGCGTGGGGCGGCATCTCCGGGCTCCAGCTCAGCCTCCCCGCGATCTGGACCGAGGCCCGCAAGCGCGGCCACAGCCTCGAGGACGTGGTGCGCTGGATGTCGACGCGCACCTCCGAACTGGTCGGACTCGACCAGAAGGGCGCCATCGAGGCCGGCCGCGACGCCGACTTCGCGGTCCTCGCGCCCGACGAGACCTTCACCGTGGACCCCGCGGAGCTGCAGCACCGGAACCGAGTCACGGCGTACGCGGGCAAGACCCTCAGCGGCGTCGTGAAGTCCACCTGGCTGCGCGGCGAACGCATCCTGCACGGCGGCGAGTTCAGCGAACCCGCAGGCCGACTTCTGGAAAGGAAGAACTGATCACTGTGACGGCGATACCGAGCTTCACCGGCGACGCGAGCCCCTACGGCGGCGGCGACCCGTACGCGGACTACCGCACCGCCGACTTCCCCTTCACCCAGTACGCGAACCTCGCGGACCGGCAGCTCGGCGCGGGCGTGATCGCCGCCAACGACGAGTTCTTCGCGATGCGCGAGAATCTGCTCCTGGCGCACGACGCCGTCTTCGACCCGGAGCACTTCGGGCACAAGGGCAAGGTCATGGACGGCTGGGAGACCCGCCGCCGCCGTGGCGTCTCGGGCGAGCACCCGTGGCCCACCGCCGACGACCACGACTGGGCGCTCGTACGCCTCGGCGCCCCCGGCGTCGTCCGCGGCATCGTCATCGACACCGCCCACTTCCGTGGCAACTACCCGCAGGCCGTCTCGGTCCAGGGCGCCAGCGTCGAGGGCTCGCCGACCCCCGAGGAGCTCCTCGCGGACGATGTGAAGTGGACGACTCTCGTGCCCCGCACGGCAGTCGGCGGCCACGCGGCCAACGGCTTCGCGGTCGACGTCGAGCAGCGCTTCACGCACCTGCGCGTCAACCAGCACCCGGACGGCGGCATCGCGCGCCTGCGGGTGTACGGCGAGGTCGTCGCCGACCCCAAGTGGCTCGCCACGCTCGGCACGTTCGACGTGCTCGCCCTGGAGAACGGCGGCCAGGTCGAGGACGCGTCCGACCGCTTCTACTCCCCGGCCACCAACACCATCCAGCCGGGCCGCTCCCGCAAGATGGACGACGGCTGGGAGACTCGCCGCCGTCGCGACAACGGCAACGACTGGATCCGCTACCAGCTCGTCGCCCAGTCCGAGATCCGCGCCGTCGAGATCGACACGGCGTACCTCAAGGGCAACTCGGCGGGCTGGGCCGCGCTTTCGGTACGGGACGGCGAGAGTGGCGAGTGGGTCGAGGCGCTGCCCCGCACCCGCCTGCAGCCCGACACCAACCACCGCTTCGTCCTGGACGCCCCGGTCGTCGGCACGCACGTGCGCATCGACATCTTCCCGGACGGCGGCATCTCCCGCCTGCACCTCTTCGGTTCGCTCACCGAGGCGGGCGCGAGCCGTCTGACGGCACGTCACCAGGAGCTCGGCGGCTGAACATCGGCCGCTGAAGCCCACTGAAGAACGTGGGGCGCACCGGGTGGACAGCCCCGGTGCGCCCCATCACCATGCGCGCGGTACCGCGCCCCGCAAGCGGAGCGATCAGGCCCCGTAGCCGCCGTCCACCACCAGCTCCGCGCCCGTGATGAACGCCGCGTCGTCTCCCGCGAGATAGGCGACGAGTGAGGCCACCTCGTCCGCCGAGCCGAATCGGGCGAGCGCCGTCGCCGCCTTCTGGGGCTCGGCGTACGGCCCGTCGGCCGGGTTCATGTCCGTGTCGATCGAGCCCGGGTGCACCACGTTCACGGTGATGCCCCGCCCCGCGAGCTCACGGGCCAGCGGCTTCGTCATGCCGACGAGCGCCGCCTTGCTCAGCGCGTACAGCGTCGCACCGGGACCACCCGCGAACCGCGCGAGTCCCGATCCGGTGGAGATGATGCGGCCCCCGTCGGCCAGCCTCCCGGCCGCTGCCTGCGAGGCCAGGAAGACCGAACGTACGTTGACGGCGAGCACCCGGTCGACGTCCGAGAGCGCCAAGTCCCCGATGGGGCCGAGGACTCCGATGCCCGCGTTGTTCACCAGGATGTCCAGGCGGCCCAGGTCGTCCGCCGCGCGCTCCACCGCGCCCGCCGCGTCCCCGGGGTCGGCCGCGTCGGCCCTGATGGCGAAACCGCGGCGGCCCGCCGACTCGATCTTGGCGACGACCTCATGAGCGGCGGCCTCGCCGTTGACGTACGTGATGGCCACATCGGCACCGTTCTGTGCGAGCCGCAGCGCGATCGCCGCGCCTATGCCGCGGCTGCCGCCGGTCACCAGAGCCGTCCTGCCGGTCAGAGAAGACATGTTCGTGAACCTCATTCGCGTGGTTATGTTCCGCAATGCGGTGAGAAGTGCTTGTGGGTTCAATGAAAGCGGGCGGCGCGTGCCGTGGCTGGCGGGAAATGGACACCGAAGCCACTGCCGCCGCACGGGCTGCACGGGACCGCACGGACCGCACGGTGAGACGGCCGCCGCCGTCCCTTCCCGGCGTGATCTCCGCCGGATACGGTGATCGACCCACGTGAGAGCCGCCGAAGTCTCCACACCGCCGCATCCGTTGGAGACCGCGCCCCGTGTCGACGCTCGCCGCCCCCGCCGCGCCCGCAGTGCGCCGCGCCTGGCTCACCGATCTGCCCGTCCTGCTCGTCGCCGTGGTCTGGGGCGCCAGTTACCTGGCGGCGAAGGGCATCACGACGACGCACACGGTCGTCGCCGTCCTGGTCCTTCGGTTCGCCGTCGTGCTGCCCGCGCTCGTGGTGGCCGGATGGCGCGGCCTGCGCGCGCTGACGGCGCCGCAGTGGCGCGGGGCGGGAGCGCTCGGACTGATCCTGAGCGGGATCTTCCTCCTGGAGACGTACGGCGTCGTCCACACCTCGGCGACCAACGCGGGCCTCATCATCAGCCTCACCATGATCTTCACCCCGCTCGCCGAGGCCGCGGTGACGCGGAAGAGGCCGCCGCGCGCCTTCCTGGCGGCGGCCGGGCTCTCCGTGCTCGGCGTGGTCCTGCTGACCCAGGGCGGCGGCTTCACGCGGCCCTCGACGGGTGACGGTCTGATCCTCCTTGCGGCGCTGGCGCGCACCGTGCACGTCCTGGCGATGTCGCGGATCAAGGCCGTCCGGGCCGCCGGGGAAGCTGACGCGCTCTCGCTCACCACCGTCCAACTGGGCTCCGCCGTGGCCGTGTTCGCGGTGCTCGCCGCAGCGGGCACGGGGGCGTCGCCCTGGTCCGTCGCCGCGGGCTTCGGCGCGCGCGAGTGGGCCGGACTGCTCTTCCTCTCCGTGTTCTGCACGCTCTTCGCGTTCTTCGTGCAGATGTGGGCGGTGCGCAGGACGTCTCCCTCGCGGGTGAGCCTGCTGCTCGGCACGGAGCCGTTGTGGGCTGCCGCGGTGGGGATCGCGCTGGGCGGGGAACGGCTGGGTGTGGTGGGTCTGGTGGGAGGTGTGCTGGTTCTGGTGGGGACCAGCTGGGGGCGCAGGGTGCGGTGATACCTTCCGTGGTCGATCAAGCAGGGGGAGACCATGAACGAGTACTTCGAGCAGGAATTCGCCGCGGGCGCGCAGAAGCGCCGCGTCTGGGGCGGCGCGCTGCTCCTCGCGGCGTGCGTCATCTGGATCGTGCTCGCGTACCAGCTGATGGCGCCGTTCAGCGACGGGGACGACTCGTACTCCAACAGCCGCAAGTGCCAGTCGATGCTGTTCTACGAGGGTGACGACCCGACCTGGGCCGAGGCCACGTGGGACGACTGCCGTGCGGAGCGCAGGTGGCCCGAGATGCTGGGCTGGCTGGGGCTCTCGGTGCCGCTGTCGGTGGGCGGCGCGGTGCTCTACACCAGTGGGTCCACCAGTCTGCGGATGCGCGAGTACATGGCGGAGCACCGCATCGCCGCGGCGAAGGCCGCGGCCGACAAGGACTGACGGCGGCCAACCGGTGGCGCTTGGTTAACTCCCGGAAAATTCACTGCACTTGACGTTGACACGACAACCTCTACGCGCGTCACACTGGTCGCATGCGAATCCCCCCACGAATCGTGAGCGTCACTGCCCTCGCCGCCGCCCTGCTCATCGGCGGCCCCGTCGCCGCCTCCGCGAGCGCGCCGCCGGACAGCCATTCCCCCGTGTCGACGGCGTACTCCATCACCGCCGTCGGCGACATCTGCTACTCCGCGCTGCCCTCCCAGGCGCACGACACCCTGGACCTGATCGAGGCGGGCGGCCCCTACCCGTATCCGCAGGACGACACCGTCTTCCAGAACAGGGAAGGCATCCTGCCCTCGCAGGGCTCCGGCTACTACCACGAGTACACCGTGGTGACGCCGGGCTCACCCGACCGCGGTGCGCGCCGCATCGTGACCGGTGAGAAGAACCAGGAGGACTACTACACCGCCGACCACTACGAGTCCTTCGACCTGGTCGACTACGCCTGCTGACACACGGTCCCAGCGGGCCGACGGGCCGGCGGGCCGGCGGGCTGGCGGGCTGGCGGGCTGGCGGGCTAGCGGGCCTTCCGGCTCTCCGCGACGGCGAACAGCGCGAGCGCGAGCACGATCAGCGTGACGCCCGCGTAGATCTCGTAGCCGTCGAGGAACCCGATCCGCTGCACGACGCCCCAGCCGCGCAGCCGGCCGGTCAGCTCGTGCACCAGGGCGGCCACGCCCTGGATCAGGAGAAGGACGCCGAAGACCTCAAGTACCTGCTTCATACCGAAGAGCCTCGCCCCGTGGACCCCCCACGCACATCGCCCACGGGGTGAGGCCTCTTCCTCCTGGCCCCCTCCGAAAGTCTGCGCGTGCGCGACTTTGGTAGACGATCACGTCCGGACGGCGCCCGATGCCCCCGACAGTGCGTAGATTTGTCGACCATGAGCGGCAGTGAGCCCCCGGCGGTCCCCTCGGCGCCCTCGGCCCCCCTGGCCAGGCGCCCCTGGGCGCTGCCCTCGGCCGTCGCCGCGGAGTTCGACCCGGACCGCGCGACGACGAAGGGCAAGGGCAAGGGCACGGGCAGGCGCAGGCCCCGGCGGACCGTGCGCGACTGGCTGGTCGACTTCGCCTGCTTTTTCGTCGCCGTCGCCATCGGCATGGTGGGCGCGGACGCGGTCGGCAACAACCCGCACGTCTCGCCCGGCTTCGCCGAGGCCGACCAGCTGATCGGCGCGCTCGCCTGCGCCGCCGTCTGGCTGCGCAGGCGCTGGCCGGTCGCCCTTGCCATCGCCATGGTGCCGGTCAGCGTGCTCTCGGACACCGCGGGCGGCGCGGCCGCGGTGGCCCTGTTCACCCTCGCTGTGCACCGGCCCTTCCGGTACGTCGGCTGGATCGGCGGGGTCTCGATCGCCGTGGTGCCGTTCATCTACTGGCTGCGGCCCGACGCCGACCTGCCGTACCTCGTCGTCGTCATCCTCGGCGGGCTGCTCAGCGCCTCCGTCATCGGCTGGGGCATGTTCGTGCGCTCCCGCCGCCAGCTCCTGCTGAGCCTGCGCGACCGCGCGATCCGCGCCGAGAACGAGGCGGCGCTCCGTGCCGAACAGGCCCAGCGCCTGGCCCGCGAGTCCATCGCGCGCGAGATGCACGACGTGCTCGCCCACCGCCTCACCCTGCTCAGCGTGCACGCGGGCGCCCTGGAGTTCCGCCCGGACGCGCCCCGCGAGGAGGTCGTCCGCGCGGCCGGGGTCATCCGGGAAAGCGCGCACGAAGCGCTGCAGGACCTGCGCGAGGTGATCGGCGTCCTGCGCGGCAGCGGCAACGGCGACGGTGAGGCGTCCGGCCGCCCGCAGCCGACCCTCGCCGCCCTGGAGACCCTGGTCGCCGAGTCCCGCGACGCGGGCATGAAGGTCGCACTCGACCACCGCGTCACCGACCCCGAGGCCGTGCCCGCCGCCGTCGGCCGCACCGCCTACCGCATCGCCCAGGAGGGCCTGACCAACGCCCGCAAGCACGCCCCGGGCGCCGAGGTGACCGTCCTGGTGTCCGGAGCGCCCGGTGAAGGCCTCACCCTGTCGGTACGGAACCCGCCGCCGCCCGGCGACGTGCCGAACGTCCCCGGTTCCGGCCAGGGGCTGATCGGCCTCACGGAGCGGGCCACGCTGGCCGGCGGCCGCATCGAGCACGGGGCCGCGGGGGACGGCGGCTTCCGGGTCGACGCGTGGCTGCCGTGGGACTCACCCTCCGGCCGGGGCGACGAGCTGTGAACGCAGGAGCGCGCCCACGGCCGCCGTCTCGTAGTTGAGAGAGAAGTGGCCGCCGGCAAACACCTTCAGGTCGAACCCCTGGGGCCCGGTGGTCGGCGCGGAGCGAGGGCAGGATCATCCGGCGTACGTCCGGGTCGGCGAGCAGCGCGCTGTGGGTTCCGGCGGGGCTCGCCCCTTCGCGCAGCAGACCGTCGTCGTCCCGCAGATGCACGCTCTCCTCGCGGAATCGGGAGGGGGCCCGGCGCCCCGAGGCGAAGAGCCTCAGCGGCACGGTGCCGTCGGAGGCGAGCCGCAGCGCCACCTCGAACGCCACGACCGCGCCCATACTGTGGCCGAAGAGCGCCAACGGCACGTCGGTCCAGGGCTTCAGGGCCTGATACGCCTGGTCGGCCAGGTCGGTGACGCTCTCCAGGGACTGCTCCGCGCTCCGGTCCTGGCGGCCCGGGTACTGCACCGCGAGGACGTCGACGTCCGGGGCGAGGAGCTGCGTGAGGCCGTGGAAGCAGCTGGCGGAACCGCCCGCGTGCGGGAAGCAGACCAGTCGGCACGGTGCCCCTGCTCCGCCGGCTTGAAGCGCCGTATCCAGTCGCTTGCCCGTCCACCGCTCACGGCGCACCGCCCTTTCCGGTCAGCGGGACTTCCCGCAGGTCGCTCAGGACGACCAACTGTGTCTCCGCCAGCATCCCGGCGAGGGCCTCCGGTGCGCTGCCCTCGTAACCGCACCCGGTCCACCGCGCCTCCCCGCCGCCCGGCGGATGGTGGAGCCCGGCAACGCCCCACCGCGCGACATGCCCGACCTCCAGGGCCATGGCGCCGCCCTCCCGCAGATGCGGGCAGTGCTCGGCGGCGACCGCCCAGCAGGAGCGGCAGGTGGGTGGCGTGCCGGTGGTGTGCAGGCGCTTGCGGCGGCTGCCGTACTCGGCGGCGGGCAGCAGCCACGGCAGGCGGCCGTCCTTCGGCGCCATCCGCTCGCCGCAGACCTGGCAGAGCGTGCGGAACATGCACTCCCGCTGGCGGCGGGCGTGCGTCTGGGAGAAGAGGGGGCGGCCCTCGCCGCGCGGACCGAGGTGGCGCATCCACAGGACGCCGTGGTCGTCGCGGTCCTCGGGCTCCTCGTGCGCGTAGCGGACGGCACCGCTGACCGGATCGACGCGCACCGGTTCCAGCCGGGACTCGCCCTCCCAGAGGGCGACCCAGGGCACCGCGGCGGCCGGGCTTGTCGGCCTTGACATGACGGAATCGGTCTCCTGTGGCTAGACGACGGGGGTGCTTGATCGCGGCGGTGCGAGCGGGTGGGTGCCCGGCTGGTCCGTGCGGTACGCCTCCGCCTGGAGGTTGTAGAGGTCGGCGTACAGGCCGTCGGACGCCATCAGCTCCTCGTGCGTGCCGCTCGCGGTGACCCGGCCGTCGGCCAGGACGTAGATGCGGTCCGCGTAGCGCACGTTGGCCAGGCGATGGGTGATCAGTACGACCGTGCGGTCCTCGGCGTGGCCGCCGATCGCGCGGAACAGCTCGTGCTCGGCCCGTGCGTCCAGGGCCGCGCTCGGCTCGTCGCAGATCAGCAGCCGTGCGTCGCGGTAGAAGCCGCGGGCGGCGGCCAGGCGCTGCCACTGCCCGCCGGACAGCTCGCGGCCGTTCGCGAAGCGCTTGTCCAGGAGCGTGTCGTAGGCCTGCGGGAGCCGGTCGATGAACTGGTCCGCGCCCGATTCGGCCGCCGCGCCGCGCGTCCGCCGTTCCTCGCCGCCGTCGCCCATCGCGATGTTCTCGCGGGCCGTGAGCGGCCAGTTGGTGGGGTTCTGCGCCACGACCGCGATGTGCTCCCACAGTTGGGAGCGGTCGGCGTCGGCGAGCGACGTGTCGTCCCAGAGCACCGCCCCGCTGTCCGGTGTGTACAGACCCGCGAGGATCTTGGCCAGGGTGGTCTTGCCCGAGCCGTTCTCCCCGACGAGGGCGATGACCTCACCCTTGGCGATCTCGATGGACGTACGCGAGAGGGCGGGCGTCGACGCGCCGGGATAGCTGAACGTCACGTCCCGCACGGTGATCCGCTCGAACGACGAGGGCGCCGCGCGTTTCTCGGACAGGGTGAGGACCCGCTCGGCCTCGGTGCAGAAGTCGAGGTAGTCGCAGAAGTAGAGGCCTTCGGTGTAGAGCCTGTTCATCTCCTGCACCAGCAGGTGCAGGGACTCCTTGCCGCTGCGGATGGCCAGCACCGCCGCGCCCGCGACCTCCAGCGGGATCGCGCCGACGCCGAGCAGCAGACCGAGCGCCGCATACGTCGCGCCGGTGGCCACCCCGCTCATGGCGTCGCCTGCCAGGCGCACCCCGGTCTCCTTGCGGGCGAGGTCGATCTGCACGTCGCGCTCGACCGTGGCCACCCGGTCGTACTGCCGCAGCAGGAAGTCCCGCATGGTGAACGACCGCACGTCGGCGGCCGACCGGCGGTCCGTCATCAGCTCGAACATGATCCATTTGCGGCGGCGGCTCGCGATCAGGTCCCACAGCGCGCGATAGCGCATCCGGGCCGAGCGCACGGCCGCCCACCAGTCGGGCGCGGCCGTGATGAGCAGCAGGGGGAGCAGTACCGGGTGCAGTACGCCCAGCGTGACGGCGACGGCGGCGAGCCCGACCAGGTTGCTGAACACCTCAAGGGTGGCGCGGGCGGTGACGGGCGCGTTCGCCGTTCCGCGCTCACGGGCCCGCTGCAGGCTGTCGTGGAACCGCGCGTCGTCGTACGACGCCAGGTCCACCTCTGTGGTCAGCTCGATGAGCCGCAGCTCGACCGCCCGCTCGATGCGGGGGATGAGCCGGGCCTGGGCCCACGCGGCCGCCGCCTGGAACCCGGACCGCAGCGCGAGGGCGAGCGCCACGAGCAGCAGCGAGGGAAGCGCGTCGCGCACCCGGTCCGGGGTGGGGCCCTCGGTGAACAGGGACTGCATCACCGAGGTCGTGGCCAGCAGGCCGAGTGAGAGGAAGCCGCCCGACACGGCGTTGAGGACGATGGCCGCCGACGTGTCGAACCGGCTGGTCCGCCAGGCGAGCCGGAGCACGTGCCCGATCAGCGCGGGCAGGCCGCTTGCCATGGCCCAGAACCCCGCGGAGAAGAGGTTCGCCTCGTTCATCTCCCAGGGTTCCTTGGCGAGTTCCGGGGTGCTGGGCGCGGTGGCGTCCCGCGCACCCTGCTGTCCGGCGTTCCGTCCGCTCCGGTCGGAGCGGCGCGACAGCCTGATCCGCATGCTTCTCCCTTCCTGCCGTGGTGTGAACTCCCGTTGTCTACGGCGGTCTACGGCGGTCTACGGCGCTGAAACCCGCCGGGCGAGCCAGTCGTCGATGAGCGCGCTCTCCCGTGCGGCGGGCAGGGAACCCGCCTCCGCCTCGCCCCCCGCGGTGTCGCGCAGCTCGGCCCAGGTGTCCTCGACCGTCTCGCCCAGCGGCCGGCAGGAGAGGCCCGCGGCGTACGCGGCGCCCGCGTCCACCGTCCAGAGGTGGTCGAAGCCAGGGGTGTCGTGCGGCGTCCACAGCGGCAGGTCGAGCCAGGGGCGCACCCCGGCGGCGGTCAGAAAGCGGTCGTCGGCCCACACCGGTTCGGCGCCCGCCCCGGTGACGGCCATGCAGGCGTCCATGAGCCCGCCCCGCGTCGAACACCCCACCGGGCCCGCGGCGTTGAGGCTTCCGGTCCTGCCCTCCCGCGCGCAGGCGAGCAGCCAGGACGCCACATCGCGGCAGTCGAGCAGCTGCACCGGATCACCGGGGTCGCCGCCCATGAGGACCCGGCCCCCGCGGGCGGCCCGGAGCAGCCAGCCGCGCACCGGACCGGCGTCGTCGTGCGGCCCGGTGATGATGCCGGGCCGCACGACAAGGGCCCGGTCGCCGAAGGCCGCGCGCACCGCCCGCTCGCAGCCCGCCTTCAGCGTCCCGTACCCGGTGTCCTCCATTCCCGCCCCCAACGGGCACTCCCGCGGCTCCAGTTCGTCGGACGCGGGCTCGGCGGGCCAGGGCAGCGCGGCGAGCGAAGAGACGTACAGATACGTACCCGCCCGGTCGGCGACGAGCCGCGCCGACCGGGCGACGGACGCGGGGACATGGCCGCTGGTGTCGATCACGGCGTCCCAGCGGCCGGAGGCGAGCGCGGCCAGGCCGTCCACGGCCTCCCGGTCGCCGCGCAGCGCCTCGGCCGCCGGATGGTCGGCCCCGGTCAGACCCCGGTTGAACGTGGTGACGTGCCAGCCGCCGAGCACGGCACGCTCGACGATGTGGCGGCCCAGGAAACCCGTGCCGCCGAGCACCAGGAGCCTCACGCGGGGGCCTGCGGGGCGCTCGCCCCGGACGACGGGCCGCCGGACACCGGACCGCCGGAGACTCCGTGCACGCCGTCGTCCGGGCTGCCGATCATGGCCAGCTCCCGCATCCTGGCGATGACCGGGGCCATCTTCGGGTCGCGCACGGCCTTCTCCACCCACCGCTCGTCGTAGCGGGGGTAGGCCGTCGTGTCGTAGGCGGCGTCCGGGTCGACCGAGCCCGCGCTGTGGAAGAAGCGACTGAACGCCGTCTCCTCCTCGTCGGTCGTCGGCTCGTTGGCGTAACTCACCGACCACTGGAGGCGGTCGACGCCGTTGATGCTGGCGTGCCACACCTGCCAGTCGAAGACGATGACGTCGCCGCGCCGGGTCTCGGCCACGTCGAGCGGCAGCTCCGACACCTGCTTGCGGACGGCCTTCTCGCCCCACTCGTCCGCCCAGATGCCGTACGTCTTCTTCCACACGTCGGAGGCGGCCGAGAAGTCGGCGTGGTGGGATCCGGGCAGGAAGCGCAGCGCGCCGGTGTCCGCGGTGAGCGGCTCCAGGTAGACCGCGAAGGTGACCCCGTGCATGCCTGGCATGCAGTCGCGGTGCAGCGGCGTCTGCGTGAACAGCAGGATGCTCTCCGCGAAGGTGGGCAGCGCGCGGGCCCCGACCAGGTCGTCGGCGACGCCGTAGAACCGCTTGTCCTCCATCAGTTCGAGGCTGAGCGGGGTCCGTTCCGTGCTCATCATCGGCAGCAGGTACGAGGGCAGCCCCTGGCCCTCGGGCCGTTCGCCCGCCAGATAGCCGAAGGCGTCGGCGTGGCACCGCTCGACCTCGGCGGAGAGCCGGGTCATCTCGTCCTCGTCGAGGAGCTGCGGCAGGACGAGATAGCCGAACGTGTGGAAGAAGTCGATCTGTTCCTTCGTCAGATACCGCTGGCTGTCCGTTCCTTGCTGGTCGTTCGTCATTCCGAGAACCTCCTTCGCGCCTGTGCCACCCGGGCACGTGCATCGGTGGATTCGCCGGCGTGCTCCTCATCGGCACGCCGCCACGCCTCCCACGCCGTCTGCTCGGGCGTGGTGAAGCCCGCGTTCTGCCGCCGGTCGAACATCTCGTCCTCGCCGAAGAGGCGCAGCATCCGCCGGTCCCGTGTCCGGCGCGCGGTCGCGACGATCGCCCGGACGTTGGGTCCGGCGTAGGACTCGTCGTGGCGCATGGCCGAGGTGTTGTAGCCGATGCCGAGGAACTGGCGTCGGTCCTCGCTCACGCTGTGCGTGCCGGAGTGCAGCAGGTTGTGGTGGATGAGGACGACGTCCCCCGGCGTGGTGTGCAGCAGCACCTCGTCCTCGTGCGGCTCCTCCAGGCGGTCCTCGGGGATGTTCACCGGGGTGCGGTGGGAGCCGGGGATGACCCGCAGCGGGCCGTACTCGATGGTCATCTCCTGCAGGTACGCGAAGCAGATGACAAGGAGCGGCTTCATGTACGAGCCGTTCGGGAAGTACCCGAACCGGTCCCGGTGCCAGTGCACGGGCCGCCCCTTCGCCTCCGGGTCCTCGGCGTCGGCGCTGAACAGGACGGTGCTGTCCAGCTGCACGGCCGGGCCCATCACGGCCTCCGCCAGGTCCAGCAGGGCGGGGCGGGTGACGGCGCCGAGTGCCACCCGCGGGTTGCGCTCCACGAGATGGCCGACGATCAGCGGGGGATCCTCGCGGCCGTGCACGAACTGCCAGTCGTCGGCGCCCTCGTCGTACAGGCGCCGGAACGCGGCGACCTCGTCCGTGCCGAAGACCCCGGGCAGGACCACATAGCCGTCCTCGCGGAACGCCCGTACGCGGTCGGCCAGTTCGGTGTCGCTCATCGTGATGTCACCTCTGTGCGGTCGGGTCGCTGTTCCAGGGCGTCCAGGGCCTTGCGCCAGAACGCGTAGATCTTCCGCTCACGGCTGGGGCCGATGCCGCACACCCGGTTGACGTGCATGTGGATCAGGCTGGCGAGGATCTCCCGCGGGTCCTGCCAGAGCGATCCCTCGCGGTGCAGCTCGGTCAATTCCTTCGCGGTGTCGGCGAGTTGGGTGTATGGCTCGGTCATGGCGAGCAGGACGCGGCGCTGCGGGTCGTCGGCGGGCCGCCGCCAGGGGCGCAGCAGCTCGCAGAGTTCGGAGCGGTGCGGCTTGAACGCCTCGCTGAACTCGTCCTTGTCGGAGCGGGCCCGGATGAAGGCGAGCCGCTCGTCGAAGCCGAGCCCCCAGGCCTGTGCGAGGCGGTCCAGGCAGTACGCGGTCGTCACCGCCGGGTCCAGGCGCAGCGCCCCGGCCTGCCGCGCGGCGAGCACGGCCTGGGCGGTCTCGCTGTCGGTCCCGAAGGCCCGCTCCATGGCGGTCATGGCCGCCGGGCCGCCGTACCGCCACACCTCGGGGAAGTACGTGTCGAAGCCGAACTTCCAGGCGAGCCCGGAGCGCACCAGCTCGCCCGCCCACGCGGCGGTCCTCGCCAGGAGTTCCCCGCCGCGCTGCGCGTCGGTGGCCAACAGCCGCACCCGCAGGTGCGGTTCGGGGTCGGCGAAGCGCATGAAGAACCAGTCGGCGAGCAGCCCGTCGGAGCGCAGCGCCGCCACGAACGGTGCGAGCGGCCCCGCGACGGCCTCGTCCTGCCGCTTGGCGGACGTGTAGAGCTTGAGGTACACCCAGTCGTCGCCGGGCAGCCTGCGCAGCTGCTCGGCGGCCGGCGGACGCGCCGGATGACGCGCGAGCCGTACCGGCAGCGGCTCGTCCGCACCGGGGCGCGGCGGCGTATCGGCCCGCGCGCGCCGCGTCACCGGCACGACGACCTCCGACGTGTACGCCCTGCCCCCGGTGTCCCGCAGCCAGTGGTCGCCGTGGCCGGGCAGCGCCTCCTGCACGGCGAGGCGGCCGGGGGCCTTGGTCTTGCGCAGCGCGGTGATCAGTTCGGCCACGCACATGGGGTGCCGCAGATCGAGCAGCAGCCGGTTGTCGAACTCGACCAGGTGGACCCAGCGGGGCACCCGCCAGCGCGCACGCCACTCCTGGACGCCCCGGAACCAGCGGGTGCTGTCGTCCCCGGGGCCCGTGGGAGTCACCGAGCCGTGCTGGAGGATCCACTGCGCCGGGCTGATGACGACCTTGCCCCGCACCAGGCGCGGCAGGAACGGCGCGCTCTTGTACGGGCCCCAGTGGAAGGCCGCGAGCAGCGGATGCCTGTCCTGCCCGATCTCCAGGAGGAACCGGCAGACGTTGGGCGCCTGGAGATCGGTCAGGAGATGGCTCTGCCCGACCACGACCTCCTTGCCGAGGCGCTGCGAACAGACGTAGAAGTGGCCGTCGTGCACGCCCACCATCAGGTCGGAGAGGGCGATCGTGCGGTCGTCGGGGACCGAGGCCGAAGCGTTCACCACGATCTCGTGGTCGCGCAGTTCCGGGTGGACGACGACGTTGGCGGCCCGCCGTACCAGGGGCAGATAGCTCAGCTCGGCGAAGACGGCGTCCGGCCGCGCGGCCTCCTCCAGGCGCGCGCAGTGCCGCAGCGCCCCGGTCACCCCCGGCGGCAGCACATCGGTGAACCGGCCGAACGTGCGGCCGCCGTCCGCGAGCGGCGTCGGGCAGAGCACCGCCCGCCAGTCGTCCCCCTCCAGCGCCTCGGCGTCGGCTGCCTGCAACTGCAGGTACACGTCGAGGACTTCGGGGGACCGCGGTCCGGTCTCCGGTCGCCAGGTGGAGAGTGTGTCGAGGAGGTCGTCGGTGAGCTCGACCTCCTGGGCGCCGGTGCGCAGCGCCTCGGACACCAGGCCGCACAGGGCGACGTCGCGGTGCGGGTTCAGGGGGGCGGGCGGTGCCTGGCGCGGGGGGTCGGGGAGCGGCTCGGTGTAGGTCGCGGGTGGTCCGAGGCCGGACTCGGTGCCGAGGAGTTCGAGCAGCGGGACCTGCGCGTCCTCGCCGTAGCGCTGCGCGAAGTCGTCGTGGTAGCCGCGCAGATGCTGGAAGCCGTTGGGGAAGAGCCCGAGGCGCAGAAGCGTGTCGGCGGCGTCGGCCGCGGCGTCCCCGACACCGTGCGGGAGACGGTCGCCCACGGTGTTGAGTGCCATGTCGACCTGGAAGGGCGGTGCGCTCGACTCGTGGATCCCGCTCTGGTGGTGGTGCAGCTCGGCGAAGAGGCGCTCGCGCTCGGCGGGCTCGGCGAGGTGCGTGCGCCCGGCGAGGTCGAGGGCGGTGCCGAGCGCGGCACGCAGGGGCGCGGTGCTGGGGCCGTCCGGCAGCAGCTCGGCGAACGTCTCGGCCGCCCGGGGGTCGCTCAGCGCGGGCCGCAGGTCACTCATCAGGAACCTGTTGGCCCACAACTTCCGCAGCAGCGCGTCGATCTGTGCCTCGCTCGCCTGCGGCAGATCGCGGACCAGACCGGCACGGAGATCCGCGTACGGCAGCGGGCTTCCGGCCCGGCGCAGCACCTCCAGGACGACCGAGGTGGCGCGCAGCGTGATGGAGCGTGTGTCGCGCGTGCCGTAGATGTCGGCGACCGGCAGGACCAGACGGTCCCCGGCGACATGGGCCGTGGGGTTGGCGACGACGCCGAGGAGGTCCGGCGAACCGGCGTCGCGCTCGACCTGTTCCACGAGCGCCATCAGCCAGTTCATGTCGGGCCTTGTCCGGACGGTCCCGGTCACGGGCAGGCCCAGCCGCAGCGCGGCCCCGGCCGCACCCGTCTCCTCCCGCGCGGTGTCCGTGAAGCGGCCGGCGGCGACGCCCGCGAAGAGGCCGAAGGGCGTGGCGCGGGTGCTCATCCGCGTCAGATAGCGCAGCAGGCTCCGGTAGGTGCGCTCGGTCCGCCGCTCCGAAGTACCGTCCGCGTCAAGGGAGTCCACGGCGGCGAGCAGCGGCGGGCTCGCGACCGCGAGCGCCTGCCTGACCTCCGCGTCGGACGCGTACTTGCGCAGCAGCGCCCGGGTCCGGTTGCCCGCGTCGCGCAGGGCCGGCTCCAGGTCCGCGCCCCCCGGGCCCTCGGGTACGTCGTCGGCGGGTGCCGTCAGCAGGTCGAAGGAGCCCATGGGCAGTGCGGGCGCGCGCAGCAGGAAGAAGCCCGCGGGTTCATAGGTGGCACCGGACCCGGAGGGGGACGGGGGAGGAGGTGTGCCCTTGTCGTGCCGGCTCATGGGTACGTGATTCCTGCCTTTCGGTCTACATGGGTCCACCGCGCCGCCCGCCCGGTCACGACATCAGCAGCGCCCGGTCCCAGGACGGGGCGACCGGGGTGGCCGCGGCGAGCAGGGCCAGCGCCACGCCGGCGGCGCCGGTGAGGAACCCCGGGTCGTCGACGAACACGCCGGGCTGCTCCTCGTCGCGGAAGCACAGGGGTGCCTCGGGGTCGAAGAGGCCGAGGATCTGCTCGGTCAGGACGGGAATGTGCTCCTGGATCAGGGAGTTGGGGGCGTCCGGCCCAGGGGAGCCGGGCTCCTCCTGGGCCAGCCGCAGGCACACCGTCAACAGCCCCGCCACGCCGTGGCAGAGCGACGGCGAGGGGATGTGCCGCTCGGCGGCCGGGCGGCGCAGCACGCTCTGAACGGCCTCGACGGCGAGCCGCCTCGGCTCGGGCGCGTCCAGGGCGTGCCCCGCGTGCCACAGCGCCATGGCGATGCCCGGCGCGCCGTAGCACCAGCCCGCACGTGACGGCGGCCTGTCGATGGCCGCGCCCCGCCCCGGCGGGTCGTGCAGGCCCATGTGGTTGGGCCAGTTGACGCCCCACGGATCTTGTACGCGGTGGTCCACGAGCCAGTCCGTCAGCGCCCGCACGGCCTGGAGCTGGCCGGGGACGCGGTACCCCGCACGGCAGGCGAGCGCGAGGGCGGCCAGCGGTCCCGCGGCGCCGTGGGCGGTCCCGAGGTCGAAGTAGCCCTGCGGGCACTCCTCCAGGAGCGCGGGGTCGACGGCGTCGGCGGGGGAGAGCAGCCGCCCGGTGCCGTTCCCCCCGGCGTCGGCGACACCGGTCAGGTAGCGGATCAGGAGCTCGGTCGCCTCCTGGCTCGCCGCGTCCTCGGCGCCGGTGGCGAGGAGCGCGCCGAGGACACCGGAGGCGCCGGTGACGACGTCGTACAGATGATCCTTCGTGTACGTCCCGCGGGGTTCGGCATCCTTCAACGCCCATGGCCCTGCCGTCACTTGACCCAGGAGCGCGGCGTGCACCTTGCCCGCCGACGGCGCGTACCGCGGCTCGGTCTCGGCCGCCCCGGCGAGCACCAGGGCGAGGCCGCTCGTGCCGCCGTACAGACCCGGGCCGTGCAGCGGGCTCTGCGCGGTCGAGCGCGCGGAGAGCCCGAGGGCGGTGTGCAGGCGCTGCTCCCAGCCCTCGCCGGGCAGCGCGCGCGTGAGGTGCAGGAGCACCATGGCGATGCTTGGGAAACCGCAGGCCAGCGAGGGCCCCGCGAACTCGAACCGGTGGGAGCGGCGGGTGGCTTCGGCCGCCGCGGCGTGCACCCGCTCCTGGTCCGCGAGCCGCAGGCCGACGGCCCTCGCGCAGGCGATGGCCCGCTCCTGGAGGGCGCCGGACAGTGCCGGCCGCCACGAGGGGACGGCCGGGCTACCGGTGTCATCGGGGCTCTGCTGGACCGTAGGGGGGTGTGCGCGCGACGGCGATGGCATGGGCATCCTTACGTGCGGTCGGTGCCAGAGCTGGGACGAGCCGCTGATGGACCGCGGCACGTCCCAGCCGCCGGTCTCCGTCGAGCGGAGTCATTCCGGCGGGAGCAAACGGTCGCTCCCGGTGCGGCTGCTAGTTCCAGTACTCGGTGGGCATGTTCTGCATGAGCTCACCGGAGCAGCACTTGGTCCAGCGACAGCTGTAGCGGTGGGTGCACCACCAGGCCATCGGGTCGGTGTCCTCCGCTCCGGCCTCCGGGACGTCGACCCGGATATCCAGATCGAATTCGTCCAGGGGTATGTCGATCAATTGCTGGGTTGTCATCGGTTGAGCCTCCAAGTCGATTGAGGCAGGACGGTCAGTGACGCTAGAGACCCCGCTCAAAGGCCGAAACCCCTATGTTGAACAAGGGGATGCCCCTATTCCGAAGGGGGTTCTACTGGGGTAGCCAGGGCGCGGGGCGCCTGTCAGCCTCATCGCCATGCGCGGATTCCGGTTTTCCTTCAACATCTGCCAGGCGGATTCCCGAGAAGCCTTCGCCCAGAAGTGCCGGGAAAGTGAGGAGTACGGCTATGACGTAGTTCTGGCGGCCGATCACCTGGGAATGCTGGCGCCTTTCCCCGCTCTGGTCGCCGCCGCGGACGCCACCGAGCGGCTGCGCGTCGGCACGCTGGTCCTGAACACCTCGTTCTGGAATCCGGCGCTGCTCTCCCGCGAGATCCTGAGCACCGACCTGCTGACCGGCGGCCGTCTGGAAGTGGGCCTCGGCGCGAGCCACATGCGCTGGCAGTTCGACGAGGCCGGCATCCCCTGGGACCCGATCGGCGTCCGTGCCGAGCGGCTGGAGACCACCGTCACCGAGCTGGAACGGCACTTCACGACGGAGGTCGGCGCGCCGCCCGAGGCGCGTGGCGAGTCACGTGCCGTGCAGCGACGCGGATTCCACCGCACGGGGCCGCCGCTGCTCATCGGCGGTGTCGGCGACCGGGTGCTGCGCATCGCAGCCGAACACGCCGACATCGTCAGCATCTCCGGCGTCCATCAACTGCCCGGGAAACCCGCGGGAGCATGCCGCCTCGGGTCCGCGGCGGAGGCCGCCGACCGCGTGCGCTTCGTCCAGGAACACTCGGGAGACCGGCTCCCCGACCTGGAGTGGCACATGCTGGCGCACGCAGTGGAGGTGACCAACGACCGGCGTGCCACGGCGGAGAAGCTGCTGACCCAGCTCGGCATGGGCATCAGCGTCGAGGACGCCCTGGAGACCCCCTACCTGCTCATCGGCACCGTCGAAGAGATCGCCGAACAGCTGGTGACCAACCGCGAGAAGTACGGCTTCTCCTACATCACGGTCCACCAGCCCTACATCGAGACGTTCGCCCCCATCATCGAGAAATTGCGGGGCAGTTGACCGGTCGTTCCCCCTGCGGCCGGCGTGCCCGCGGCGCCTTCCGTCCGGTTCCCCCACCGGACGGAAGGCGCCGTTCCATGCTGCCTCCCATGCCGCTGCCACTCCGCTCAGGCGTGAATCCGCCGATGGTACTGTCGCGGGTGCAAATGCCCCTCTTGAGTGTGGAAATGGGACGTACATGACCGAGACGCGGCAGCCCTGGCTGAAGCGGCCGTCCTCCCTGATCCTGCTGATCGGCGCGGCCCTCCTTGCCGCCTGGATGACGACGGTCATCGTCTCGATCGCCAGTGAGGAGCCGGACGGCGAAGCCACGCTGGACGGACTGAGCTCCGCGGTGCGACAGGCCCTGACCGACCGCGACGACGGGGAGTTCGGCCGTCTCGTCGACTCCGACAGCGCGGGCGACGACTACGCCAAGAACTACGTGGACCGCCTCGGCGACGCCGATCCGCGCCGGATCCGCGCCACCGTGTCCCAGGGCGGCGGGGCCCCGGTGATCACCGTCACCGCGGACGCCCGTGGCAAGGGCACGGTGTGCACCGCGTGGTCCGCTGTCCGCAGCGACGACCGCTGGGTCCTGGACGCCGCGCCGCCCGTGGGGAGCCAGAAGGAGTGCGGCGCGGACGCCGCGGGCTGAGCGCCGCGCACCGCGGGGTCGTACGTAGGCGTCGGCAGATGGCGGGGTCGCTCCTCCTCGTCCAGGCCGTGGAACAGGGCGGTCGGTGAAGGTCGCCAACCAGCCGTCGTGGCGCCGGAGTTCGGTGTGGTCGGCGACGTCGAGACCGACGTCCGGGCCGCGCCCGAGCATGAGGTCCGGTGCCCCCGGCCGATCGCCTCGGGCGAGGAGTCGACGCCGGTGACCCGGTACCCCCGTGAGGCGCGGAACGCGGCGTCCTCGCCGGATCCGCAGCCCGCGTCGAGGACTTCACTGCGGACGGTGCCCTCGCGGTCCCGCTCCACCACGGCGGGCTGCATCACGCCGATGTCCCACGGAGCCCGCTCGCCGGACGCGGCTCTCCCGTCATCAGGGCGTGCGTCCAGGAGTTCGCCCTGCCGGAAGGAGTCACCCGCGGCGGTCGGCGCCCGCCGCTCGCTCTCCAGGTGTAGCGGCACTCGTAGGGGGTGCTGTTCCGACCCCTACCGCGGGCCCGGACGCACGCCGGCCGCAGGCCGGCCCCGCACCGGACCGCAGGCGTGATCGGCCGCCCGGGATCTCGTTACTGTGGGCCCATGAACCCCATCCGCGTGCTTCTCGTCGACGACGACCCGCTGGTCCGCGCAGGCCTGTCCTTCATGATGGGCGGCGCGGACGACATCGAGATCGTCGGCGAGGCGGCGGACGGCTCCTACGTCGCCCCGCTGATCGCCGAGCTGCGCCCCGACGTCGTCCTGATGGACATCCGCATGCCCACGGTGGACGGCCTCGCGGCGACGGAGGCCCTGCGCAAGCGCCCGGACGCCCCCGAGGTCATCGTCCTCACCACTTTCCACGCCGACGAGCAGGTCCTGCGGGCCCTGCGGGCCGGGGCGGCCGGGTTCGTCCTCAAGGACACCCCGCCCGCCGAGATCGTCGCGGCGGTACGCGCGGTCGCCGCGGGGGAGCCGGTGCTGTCCCCCTCCGTGACGCAGCAGTTGATCACCCAGGTGACCGAGGTGGACCCCCAACAGGGCCGCCGCGAGCGGGCGTTGGAGCGGCTCGCGCTGCTGGGGGAGCGGGAGCGGGAAGTGGCGGTCGCGGTCGGCAGGGGCGCCTCGAACGCGGACATCGCGGCGGAGCTCTACCTGAGCGTGGCCACCGTCAAGGCCCACGTTTCCCGCGTCCTGACGAAGCTGGACCTCAACAACCGCGTGCAGATCGCGCTGTTGGCGCATGACGCGGGGCTGCTCGACGGCGTGGAGTAGCCCCCGGGAGCCAGGGGATCAGCGCCCGGCGATCTCCTCAAGGCGCACCAACCGCCTTTCCCGCCGGGACAGTTCGCACGCCTCCGCGATCCGCAGCGCCTCAAGCGCCTCCCGGCCGTCGCAGGGGTTCGGCCGTTCTCCCCGTACGACGTCCACGAACGCCGCTAGCTCCGCCTCGTACGCGGGCGTGAACCGTTCGAGGAAGCCGGGCCACGGCTTGTCGGGCGGCGGCGGTCCCGAGGGTTCCACGGACGACAGGGGCATGCGGTCGTCGAAGCCGACCGCGATCTGGTCGTCCTCCCCCGCCAGTTCCATCCGTACGTCATAGCCCGCGCCGTTGCACCGCGTGGCCGTCGCCGTGGCGAGTGTGCCGTCGTCGAGGGTGAGGACCGCCGCGGCCGTGTCGACGTCGTCCGCCTCGCGGAACATCGCGGGCCCGGCGTCCGACCCGGTCGCGTACACCTCGGTCACCTCACGGCCCGTCACCCAGCGCAGCATGTCGAAGTCGTGGACCAGGCAGTCGCGGTAGAGGCCGCCGGAGAGCGGGAGATACGCGGCCGGCGGCGGCGCCGGGTCCGAGGTCATCGCGCGGACCGTGTGCAGCCGCCCGAGCCGCCCCGACCGCACGGCCTCGCGTGCCGCCTCGTACCCCGCGTCGAACCGCCGCTGGAAGCCCAGCTGGAGCACCGTGCCCGCGGACTCGACCTCCTGGAGCGCGGCGAGCGTGCCGGGCAGGTCGAGGGCGATGGGCTTCTCGCAGAAGACCGGAAGTCCCGCCCGCGCCGCCTTGCCGATCAGCTCGGCGTGCGCGGAGGTCGCCGCGGTGATCACCACCGCGTCCACGGCACCCGACCGGCCGAGCCCCGTGAAGACGTCGTCCACCGAGGCCGCGGAGGCCGCGCCGATCCGCGCCGCGAGCCCGGCCGCCCGGCCGGTGTCCGCGTCGGCGACGACCAGCGCCTCCACCTCGGGATGCCGCTGAAGAGCCGCAGAGTGAAATGTGCCGATACGGCCCGTTCCGATCAGTCCGATGCGCATGGACCCACCCTCGCGACGCCCCGCGATCCTGTCAATCCTTTGTCCGGACAACAGAACTTCCGAACTTCCCGTCATCATTCCCTGCGACTACGCTCACAGCGTGTCCAAATCAGCCGCCAAACCAGCCGTGGACCCCACCGTCTCCCTCCAGCTCGGCGTCGACCGCAGCAGCCCGGTCCCGCTGTACTTCCAGCTGTCCCAGCAGCTGGAGGCGGCGATCGAGCGCGGCGCCCTGACCCCGGGCACCCTGCTCGGCAACGAGATCGAGCTGGCGGGGCGCCTCGGCCTGTCCCGGCCGACCGTCCGCCAGGCCATCCAGTCGCTCGTCGACAAGGGGCTGCTCGTGCGCCGCAGGGGCATCGGCACCCAGGTCGTGCACAGCCAGGTCAAGCGCCCCCTCGAACTCAGCAGCCTCTACGACGACCTGGAGGCGGCGGGCCAGCGCCCCGAGACCCGCGTCCTGCGCAACACCGTCGAGCCCGCGTCCGCCGAGGTGGCCGCAGCCCTCGGGGTCGCGGAGGGCGACGAGGTGCACCTGGTCGAGCGGCTCCGCCTGGCCCACGGCGAGCCCATGGCGTACCTGCGCAACCACATCCCGTCGGGGCTGCTCGACCTCGACACCCCACGCCTGGAGGCCACCGGCCTCTACCGCCTGATGCGCGCCGCGGGCATCACCCTGCACAGCGCGCGCCAGTCCGTGGGCGCCCGCGCCGCCACCGCCGGCGAGGGCGAGCGGCTCGGCGAGCCCGTGGGGGCCCCGCTGCTCACGATGCAGCGCACGACCTTCGACGACACCGGCCGCGCGGTCGAGTTCGGCTCGCACATCTACCGGGCCTCGCGCTACTCCTTCGAGTTCCAGCTCCTCGTACGGCCGTAGGTCCCAAGTCGCTCACAGTCGTCAGAATGTTCTGACAAAGCCATTGACGCTGCCGCGCGCCCGCCGCTAGAACTCCCCCAGCCGCACTCGGGCGGCCGGGAGAAGAGGTGGTCCCCCATGCGTACCCCCAGGCGTAGCCCCATGCGTACGGCCCGCACAGCCCGCACGGCAGCGGCTCTCACCGCGGTGATCGCGCTCGCGGCCGGGTGCAGCGGTTCCGGCGGCAAGGACGACGAGGACAAGTCGGGCGACGGCGGCGGAGGCGGCAAAGGTGTGAACACGCCAAGCCTCAAGATCGCGATGGTCACGCACTCAGGCGAGGGCGACACCTTCTGGGACATCGTCCAGAGCGGCGCCAAGCAGGCGGCCCGCAAGGACAACGTCGATTTCCTCTACTCCAACGACAAAGAGGCCAAGGGGCAGGCCGAGCTCGTCCAGTCGGCGATCGACAAGAAGGTCGACGGCATCGTCGTGACCCTGGCCAAGCCCGAGGCGATGAAGGCGGTCCTCGGCAAGGCTCAGGCCGCGGGGATACCGGTCGTCACGATCAACTCCGGCGGCGAGTTCTCCGCCGACTTCGGCGCGCTGAGCCACATCGGTCAGGACGAGTCCGTGGCGGGCGAGGCCGTCGGCGACGAGCTGACCGAGCGGGGCAAGAAGAAGGTGCTCTGCGTCATCCACGAACAGGGCAACGTCTCCCTGGAGCAGCGCTGCGCCGGCGTCAAGAAGACCCTCAAGGGCTCGGTCGAGAATCTCAACGTCGAGGGCACCAACGCGCCGAACGCCCAGTCCTCCATCAGTGCGAAACTCCAGGCGACCAAGGACATCGACGCGGTCGTCACGCTCGGCGCGCCCATCGCCGCGCTCTCGGTGAAGGCCAAGGAGGACTCCGGCAGCAAGGCCGAGGTCGCCACGTTCGACCTGAACGCCGAGGTCGTCAAGCGGCTCAAGGCCAAGGAGGTCGGCTTCGCCGTCGACCAGCAGCCCTACCTCCAGGGCTATCTCGCCATCGACGAACTGTGGCTCTACAAGACCAACGCGAACGTCCTGGGCGGCGGCAAGCCCGTCCTGACCGGACCCGCCATCGTCACCGAGAAGGACGTGCCGAAGCTGGAGAAGTACACCGCCCGCGGTACCCGATGAACACATGCGTGATCCGCGTGGTCGATACTTGGGCCGCTGGGGCCGGGGATCCGGACCGGCCTCACCGAGGAGCAGAGCTAGAAGGGCACGGCGTCGTGGCAAGGGTTCAGACAGGGGTACGTGCGGTGGGCGCCGTGCTGGTCGCGGTGCTCGGGGTATCCCTCGCGGGGTGCAGCAGCACCGGTGGCAAGCGCGCCGAGGACGCACGCAAGGCGGCAACGGCACAGGGCAAGGCCGCGGTGAACACGCCGAACTGGACGTTCGGCATGGTGACCCACTCGGGTGACGGCGACACGTTCTGGGACATCGTCCAGGAAGGCGCCGAGCAGGCGGCCCGCAAGGACAACATCAAGTTCCTCTACTCCCACAATGCCGAGGCCCAGCAGCAGGCCCAGCTCGTGGACTCGTACATCGACAAGAAGGTCGACGGCATCATCGTCAGCCTCGCCAAGCCCGCCGCGATGAAGGGCGCCCTGGCCCGCGCCAAGAAGGCCGGCATCCCGGTGATCACGGTGAACTCCGGCTCCGCCGAGTCCAAGGCGTTCGGCGCGCTCACCCACATCGGTCAGGACGAGACGATCGCGGGCGAGGCCGTCGGCGACGAGCTCAACAAGCGCGGCAAGAAGAAGGCGCTCTGCATCCTGCACGAGCAGGGCAACGTCGGCCACGAGCAGCGCTGCGAAGGCGCCAAGAAGACCTTCGACGGCAAGATGCAGAACTTGTATGTGACCGGCACGAACATGCCCGACGTGCAGTCCTCCATCGAGGCCAGGCTCCAGTCCGACAAGTCCATCGACTCGGTCGTCACGCTCGGCGCGCCCTTCGCGGACACCGCGGTGAAGGCCGCGGACAGCGCGGGCAGCAAGGCCGAGGTCGACACCTTCGACCTGAACGAGAAGGTCGCGGCGGGACTGAAGGACGGCACGCTCGGCTTCGCCGTCGACCAGCAGCCCTACCTCCAGGGCTACGAGGCCGTCGACCTGCTCTGGCTCTACAAGTACAACGACGACGTGCTCGGCGGCGGCAAGCCGGTCCTCACAGGACCGCAGATCATCACCAAGGACCAGGCCGCCAAGCTGGAGGAATACGCGAAGCGAGGGACGCGATGACAGCGACCGCACCCGCACCGGCGCCTTCGCCGGACACGAAGACGGACGAGCGCCTCCTGAAGGCGTCGCCGCTGAAGAAGCTGATGGGCCGCCCCGAGCTCGGCTCCGTCGTCGGCGCCGTCGCCGTCTTCGTCTTCTTCTCGATCGCGGCGGACAGCTTCCTGCAGACCAACAGCCTCGCCACGGTGCTCTACGCGGCGTCGACGCTCGGCATCATGGCCGTGCCGGTGGCGCTGCTCATGATCGGCGGCGAGTTCGACCTGTCGGCGGGCGTCATGGTGACGACCTCCGCGCTGATCTCGTCGATGTTCAGCTACCAGATGACGGCCAACGTCTGGGTCGGCGTCCTCGTCTCGCTCGTCGCCACCCTCGGGGTCGGCGTCTTCAACGGCGTGATGCTGACGCGCACCGACCCGCCGAGCTTCATCATCACGCTCGGTACGTTCCTGATGCTGACCGGCATGAACCTCGGCTTCACCAAGCTGATCAGCGGCACGGTCTCCACGAAGTCGATCGCCGACATGGAGGGCTTCGCCTCCGCCAAGGACGTCTTCGCCTCGACGCTCACCATCGGCGGCGTCGACTTCAAGATCACGATCCTGTGGTGGCTCGGCCTGATCGCGGTCGCCACCTGGATCCTGCTCCGCACCCGCGTCGGCAACTGGATCTTCGCGGTCGGCGGCGGCGAGGACGCGGCCCGCGCGGTCGGCGTCCCGGTCGCGGCGACCAAGATCGGCCTCTACATGGGCGTCGCCTTCGGCGCCTGGATCTCGGGCCAGCACCTGCTCTTCTCGTACGACGTCGTCCAGTCGGGCGAGGGCGTCGGCAACGAACTGATCTACATCATCGCGGCCGTCATCGGCGGCTGTCTGATCACCGGCGGATACGGCTCCGCGGTCGGCGCGGCCGTGGGTGCCCTCATCTTCGGCATGGTCAGCAAGGGCATCGTGTTCGCCGAGTGGAACCCGGACTGGTTCAAGTTCTTCCTCGGAGTGATGCTGCTCCTGGCGACCCTGCTCAACCACTGGGTCCGCAAGCGCGCGGAGGCGACGAAGTGACCACCGAGACGACCGACGTCACCGACGCGGTGCCGGAGCCGGACCGCACCCCGCTCGTCGAGCTCGACGACGTCAGCAAGTACTACGGCAACATCCGCGCCCTCGAAGGCGTCTCCCTGGAGGTCCACGCGGGCGAGATCTCCTGCGTCCTCGGCGACAACGGCGCGGGCAAGTCGACCCTCATCAAGATCATCGCGGGTCTGCACCGGCACGACGCGGGAGAGTTCCGCATCGAGGGTGAGGACGCGAAGCTCGGCTCGCCGCGCGAGGCCCTGGACCGCGGCATCGCCACGGTCTACCAGGACCTCGCCGTGGTCCCGCTGATGCCGGTCTGGCGCAACTTCTTCCTCGGCTCCGAGCCGACGAAGGGCGTCGGGCCCTTCAAGCGCCTTGACGTCGACCTGATGCGCGCGACGACCCGCGCGGAGCTGCTCCGCATGGGCATCGACCTGCGCGACGTCGACCAGCCCATCGGCACCCTGTCGGGCGGCGAGCGCCAGTGCGTGGCGATCGCGCGCGCCGTCTACTTCGGCGCCAAGGTCCTGGTCCTGGACGAGCCGACGGCGGCGCTCGGCGTCAAGCAGTCCGGTGTCGTCCTGAAGTACGTGGCCGCCGCGCGGGACGCGGGCCTCGGAGTGGTCTTGATCACCCACAACCCGCACCACGCGTACCTGGTCGGCAACCGTTTCGTCCTCCTGAAGCGCGGCACGATGTTCGGCAGCTACGCCCGCGACGAGATCACCCTGGACGAGCTGACCCGCCAGATGGCGGGCGGCTCCGAACTGGACGACCTCCGTCACGAACTGGAGAAGCGCTGACGGCGCCCCCTCAGGGGCGTGCGGAAAAGCCCCGTAAGGGGCGCGGGGCTGTGTCATTAGCGGCTCCGCCGCGGGGCGCGCCCGTCAGGGGCGCGGGGAACTGCGCGATCAGCCACGACGGGCCCGCAGCCGAAGACAGAACCGGCGGCAGCTTCGCCGGGCCACGGGACACCGGTGAGCCACAGCGGCAGCACAATGGCAGAATCGCCGCAATGAGCACCTACCGCGACCTCGCGCACCGCGGCTCCGCCCGAGCCACCGTTCTGCGGACCGTGGGCACGCGTGAGCGCCGATCCCATCTGACGGCGCCCCGCGTCCCCACCGTCGGCATCGACATCGGCGGCACGAAGGTGATGGCGGGAGTCGTCGACGCCGACGGCAACATCCTGGAGACGCTCCGCACGGAGACCCCGGACAAGTCCAAGAGCCCCAAGGTCGTCGAGGACACCATCGTCGAGCTGGTCCTGGACCTCTCCGACCGGCACGACGTGCACGCGGTGGGCATCGGCGCGGCGGGCTGGGTCGACGCGGACCGCAACCGCGTCCTGTTCGCCCCGCACCTGTCCTGGCGCAACGAACCCCTCCGCGACCGCATCTCCGGCCGCCTCGCGGTCCCCGTGCTCGTCGACAACGACGCGAACACCGCCGCGTGGGCGGAGTGGCGCTTCGGCGCGGCCCGCGGCGAGGACCACCTGGTCATGATCACGCTCGGCACCGGCATCGGCGGCGCGATCCTGGAGGACGGCCAGGTCAAGCGCGGCAAGTTCGGCGTCGCCGGGGAGTTCGGCCACATGCAGGTGGTCCCCGGCGGCCACCGCTGCCCGTGCGGCAACCGCGGCTGCTGGGAGCAGTACAGCTCCGGCAACGCGCTGGTCAGGGAGGCCCGCGAGCTCGCCGCCGCCGACTCCCCGGTCGCGTACGGGATCATCGAGCGGGTCAAGGGCAACATCCCCGACATCACGGGCCCCCTGATCACGGAGCTGGCCCGCGACGGCGACGCGATGTGCGTCGAGCTCCTCCAGGACATCGGCCAGTGGCTGGGCGTCGGCATCGCGAACCTCGCGGCGGCCCTCGACCCGTCCTGCTTCGTGATCGGCGGCGGCGTCTCGGCCGCCGACGACCTCCTGATCGGCCCGGCCCGCGACGCCTTCCGCCGCCAGCTGACCGGTCGCGGCTACCGCCCCGAGGCCCGTATCGCCCGCGCCCAGCTCGGCCCCGAGGCGGGCATGGTGGGCGCCGCCGACCTGGCGCGCCTGGTGGCACGCCGCTTCCGCCGGGCGAACCGCCGCCGGGTGGAGCGCCACGAACGCTACGAGCGCTACGCGGAAGCGCGCCGCACCAACGACCGCACCTCTCAGGGAACCCAGTAAACAGATGACCGTGCCCCGCCAACCCTCGTCCCCGGACTCCCCGGATCCCGCCGACGGGGGTGGCGGCCCCCGCGAGGGCCGCCGCCACATGATCCGCCGCCGCTGGCTGACGGCCACGATCATCGTGCTCCTGATCGGCGTACCGGCCGGCTATCTGGTGATCTCCGCGAACCAGAGCCGCAACAGCGGCCGCGACAAGGAGGCCAAGTACTCCGCGACCGGCCTCACCGCGGGCTGGCCCTCCAAGGTGCAGCGCCGTCTCTACGACGTGCCGATCCCGCGCTACTCCAGGGAAGTCGCCTACTACGAGACGAACAACTGGCGCACCAGCCGGCTCTACGCCCAGTTCCTGACGAGCAACGAGGGCCTGGACAAGTTCCTCAAGCAGATCGGTTCGAGCACCAAGACGCTGAAGAAGAACGACATCACGATCAGCAAGCGCGACCGCAAGGTCGTCGGCTGGGAGTTCACGGACCCGGGCCCCTGGCTGGGCCTCACCCACGTGAAGAAGGACCCGGCGCCGACCCTGGACGTGGTGGTGAACCGGGGCAACCCGAAGCACCCCATGGTGTATGTAGTGTCTACGACAACCCCGTAACTGGCGTGTTTCATCGGTGAGTTGTCCAAGGGGCGGCTCATACGATGGCGCCCATGACGCCCATGATCTCCACAGAGACGTCCGACGGGTCATCCGAAGAGGAGTACGACAGACGCCGCCGCGCCCAGTGGCTCGCGGGGGAGGCACGGGCGGACGGGGTGGCACGCAGGGACATGCTGCGGCTCCTCGCGGCGGCGGGGGTGGCGGCCGGGGCGGCGACCGCCCTGCCGATGACGCTGGGAGCCCCCCGAGCACAGGCGGCGGCCGCCACCGCGACCGCCGCCATTGTGAAGCCGCTCCCCGAGGACCGCTTCACGATCCGCGGCACGAACGCGGAGACGAAGTTCGATGCGCTGGCGCAGACGGGCCACCTCACCCCCGCGTCCCACTTCTTTGTCCGCAACCACACGGCGACGCCACGCCTGGACGCGAAGACCTGGACGCTGAGGATCTGGGGCGACGGACTGCGGGGCGGGGAGCGGGAGTTCACGCTCGCGGACCTCATACGCCTCCCGTCGACCTCACGCACCGCCTTCGTCGAATGCGCGGGCAACGGCAGAAGCCTCTTCACGACCCAGCAGGGTCAGTCGGCCTCGGGCACGGCCTGGACCCTGGGAGCGATCGGCAACGCCCACTGGCGCGGCGTACGCCTCTCCGAAGTCCTGCGCCGGGCAGGCGTGTCGCGCCACGCGGTGGACGTGATGCCGAGCGGACTCGACGCGGACTACGTCACGGACGACGGCACGAACCTGGGCAGGGTCCGCCGCCCGCTCCCGCTCTCCAAGGCGATGGACGACGTCATCCTGGCGTACGAGATGAACGGCGCCCCGCTCCCCGCGGACCACGGCTACCCGGTGAGGGTCCTGGTCCCGGCGTGGGTGGGCATCGCGTCGATCAAATGGGTGGGCGACATCGAGGTCTCGTCGAAGCCCCTCTTCTCCCCCTGGAACACGCAGTTCTACCGCCTGTTCGGCGAGACGTACCCGCCGGAGGGCAGCGCCCCGCTCACCCACCAAACCCTGAAGTCAGCCTTCGAACTCCCCTGGAACGCAAGCGTCGACGCGGCCACGACCCACCACCTGACCGGCCGCTCGTGGTCGGCGACGGGCGCGATCACCCGCGTGGACATCAGCACGGACGAGGGCGCGACATGGCACCGCGCCCGCCTCAAGGACACACCCCACCGCGCCACATGGACCCGCTGGACCACCCCGTGGCACCCCAGGACCCCGGGCCCGACGACACTCCTGGCCCGCGCCACGGACACCACGGGCCGCACCCAGCCGGAGACGACGGTGCACAACACGCAGGGGTATCTGTTCGATGCGGTGGTGCGGCATGCGGTGACGGTGGTGTGAGGAAGGGGCGGCCTCGGGGGAGGGAGGGCGAGGTCAGCCGAGGCCCGCCCACCGCTCGTACGCGGCCGCTCCCACGCCCAGATCCTCCCAGGCCATCCCCGCCGACTTGAACAACCGGGGCCGGTCCTCGGTCAACTCCGCCTCGCCCCGCACCAGTTCGCCCAGAGTCCGCAGCCGGCCCATGTCAAAGGCCCCCGCGTCCACCGCGAGCACGATGTCCCCGCACTCCCGCAGCGCCACCTCATGGGACTCCGCCACCACCAGGCCGCGGCTCAGGAGCCCCTCGTCCACCTCGCGCGCGTCCGGCTCGTGCGAGCCCACCGCCGCCACCGTCGCGTGGGGCGGGAGCAGCGCGCTGTCGAAGAGCGGTGCGCGGGCCGTCGTGCAGCAGCAGACCACGTCGGCGGTCGCCACGTCCGCCGGGGTCGCGGGCGCCGCCGACAGGCCCGCCTCGCGGCAGCGGTCGACGAAGGCCGCCACCCGCTCGGGGTTGCGCGCCACCACGTCCACGTGTTCCAGCGCCGGGCGCACCGCGCGCACCGCCTCCACGTGGCCCCAGGCCTGCGGGCCGGTGCCGAAGACCAGGAGGCGGCGGGCCTCCGGGACCGCGAGGTGCTTGATCGCGGCCCCGGAGACCGCCGGGGTGCGCAGCGAGGTCAGGGCGATTCCGTCGAGCAGGGCGAGCGGCGTGTGCGTCTCGCCGTCCATGAGGAGGTACACGCCCTGCACGCGGGGGAGGTCGCGGGCCGCGTTGCCGGGGGTGACCGTGGCGATCTTCACCCCGGTGTACGACGCCGTGGAGGACGGCATCAGCAGGAGCTGGCCGCCCGGTACGCCCACGACCCCCCGCGCGGGCTCCGCCTCCGGGTCCAGGCCTGCCTTGAGGACGGCCTCCACCGCCTCGATCGCCGTGGACATCGGGACGAGCCGGGCCATCGCACCGGCGTCGATGTAGGGCGGGGCCTCGCTCATACGGGGTTCCTTTCGGGGCTGGCTGCTCGACGGGCTGCTCGGCTGGCTGTTCAGGGGCCGTTCTGCTCGCAGTGCGGCCCCTTCATGATCACCCTATGGAACAGCCGGGCGGGGGCTCGCGTCACTTTCGCCAGAACAGATGGTGCGTCACCGCCCCGCCCGGGCTCGGTACGACGTCGAGGTGGAACCGGTCGAGCAGTTCGTCGGGCGACTCCCACAGCCGCGACCCGGATCCGAGCTTCACCGATGAGACCGCCACGTGCAGCGTGTCGACGAGGTCGGCGTCGAGGAACTCCCGGATGGTGGCGGCCCCGCCGCCGAGCCGGACGTCCTTGCCCTGCGCGGCCTCCCGCGCCCGCTCGAGCACCGTCGCCGGGTCGTCGTCGACGAAGTGGAACGTGGTGTCGGAGAGCGTGAACGAAGGGCGCTCGTGGTGGGTCATGACGAACACCGGGGTGCGGAACGGGGGCTCGTCGCCCCACCAGCCCTGCCACTCGTGGTCGTTCCAGGGCCCGCGCTGCGGCCCGAACTTGTTGCGGCCCATGATCTCGGCGCCGATGTTGCGGGCGTAGTCCCGCGTGAGGTAGTCGTCGAGGCCCCGGCTGCCGCCGGGGTCGGTGCGCATGGGCCAGCTCGCCGTGGCTCCCGCCCAGGCGAACATGTCCCCGGGATCGGCGTCGCCGAACGGTCTCTCCAGGCTCTGGTTCTCACCGGCACCGAAGCCGTCCTGCGAGACGTTGAAGTTCTGCACTCTCAGCAACTGGGGCACGTGTCTTCTTCCATGTCGGAGGACCAAAGTCGCAGGACCCATGTCGGAGGTCCTGTGTCAGAGGTCCTGTGTTGGCGGCAACGGTAGGACTGTCCGGGCCGGGAAAACTCATCGGCGTGGCCCGTTCCGCTCGCTGGCCGCCGGCCGGACCCCGGAGATCTCCGTCACGTTCGCCTGCACGACGCCCGCTCGAACTGGGGCGGTTCGGTGCAGGCTGCCACCCGCGTCCGTGAGATTTGGCGAGATGTGGGAGCGTGAGCGGGTGAGTGAGAAGACGACTGCGACCCTGCAATACCGCTTTGACGGGCCGGAAGACGCCCCGGTGCTGATCCTGGGACCATCCCTCGGCACCACCTGGCACATGTGGGACCGGCAGGTGCCCGAGCTGGTCAAGCAGTGGCGGGTGTTCCGCTTCGACATGCCCGGACACGGTGGCGCCCCGGCACATCCCTGCGGCTCCGTCGGCGAGCTCGCCCAGCGGCTCCTCGCCACGCTCGACGAGGTCGGCGTGCAGCGCTTCGGCTACGCGGGCTGCGCGTTCGGCGGCGCGATCGGCGCCGAGCTCGCCCTGCGGCACCCGCAGCGCGTCGCCTCCCTGGCACTGATATCTGCGTCGCCCCGCTTCGGCAGCGCCGACGAGTTCCGCCAGCGCGGCGTGATCGTGCGGAGCAACGGCCTCGACCCCATCGCGCGTACGTCCCCCGAGCGCTGGTTCACGCCCGGCTTCGCCGCCGCGCAGCCCGCGATCACCGACTGGGCCGTACAGATGGTGCGCACGACCGACCCCGGCTGCTACATCGCCGCCTGCGAGGCCCTCGCCGCCTTCGACGTGCGCGCCGAGCTGAACCGCATCAGCGTGCCCGCCCTCGTCTTGGTCGGCTCGGAGGACCAGGTCACCGGGCAGGGCGAGGCCCGCACCCTCGTCGCGGGGATACCGGACGCCCGCCTCGCCGTCGTGCCGGGGGCCTCCCACCTCGCCCCCGTCGAGCAGCCCGCCGCCGTCACCGACCTTCTCGTACGTCACTTCTCCACCGCCTGGCAGCTCGCGACCGACGCCACCGGGACGCACGCGGCGATCAGCGCACCGCCCGTCAAGCCGATCCTCGCCCCGCCGCCGCCCGTCTTCCCCGTCGCCGAGATCGGGCCCATGGAGCAGCCCGAAGCCGTGGGCGGCGGACGCCCCGACCCCTACGACGCGGGGATCAAGGTCCGCCGCGAGGTGCTCGGCGACGCGCACGTCGACCGCGCGCTGGCCGCGGCCGACGACTTCTCCACGGACTTCCAGGAGCTCATCACGCGCTACGCGTGGGGCGAGGTCTGGAACAGACCCGGCCTGGACCGCCGCTCCCGCAGCTGCGTCACCCTCACCGCGCTGGTGGCGGGCGGCCACCTCGACGAGCTGGCCTTCCACACCCGTGCGGCCCTGCGCAACGGCCTCACCCCGCAGGAGATCAAGGAAGTGCTGCTCCAGGCGGCCGTCTACTGCGGCGTCCCCGCGGCGAACTCCGCCTTCAAGGTCGCCCAGGCCGTGATCCGCGAGGAAACCACGCCGCAGGAGTAGCAGGATGGGGGCATGACGACTGCCGCGAAGCGCATCAAGCTCACCAAGAAGACACACGCCTGTGTCCGCCTGGAGCGGGACGGACGGAGTCTCGTCATCGACCCCGGCACCTTCAGCGAACAGGACGCGGCCCTCGGCGCCGACGCGATCCTCGTGACGCACGAGCATCCGGACCACTTCAACGAGGACCGGCTGCGCGTCGGCCTCGAGGCCAACCCGGCCGCCGAGATCTGGACCCTGCGCTCCGTCGCACAGAAGATCTCGGCCGCCTTCCCCGGGCGGGTGCACACCGTCGGGCACGGCGACACCTTCACGGCCGCAGGGTTCGACGTGCAGGTGCACGGCGAGCTGCACGCGGTGATCCACCCGGACATCCCGCGGATCACCAACGTCGGCTATCTGGTGGACGGTTCGGTCTTCCACCCGGGCGACGCCCTGACCGTGCCCGAGCAGCCGGTGGACACGCTGATGCTGCCGGTCATGGCGCCCTGGAACAAGATCTCCGAGGTCATCGACTACGTCCGCGAGGTCAAGCCGCAGCGTGCCTACGACATCCACGACGCGCTGCTCACGGACCTGGCCCGGCCGATCTACGACGCGCAGATCGGGTCCCTGGGCGGAGCCGAGCACCTGCGGCTCACCCCGGGGGAGTCCGCCGAGCTGTGACCGGCGGCAGGACCGACGGCCACCGGCCGACCTGAGACTGTCAGTGGCGCCCGGTAGGTTGTGAGGCATGCGCATTGCCACCTGGAACGTGAACTCGATCACCGCTCGGCTGCCGAGGCTGCTCGCCTGGCTGGAGAGCAGCGGTACGGATGTGCTGTGCATCCAGGAGACCAAGACCACCGCCGAGCAGTTCCCCGCCGACGAGCTGCGCGAGCTCGGGTACGAGTCGGCGGTGAACGCGACGGGCCGGTGGAACGGCGTGGCGCTGGTCTCCCGGGTCGGCCTGGACGACGTGACGGTCGGCCTGCCCGGCGGGCCTGACTACGAAGGGGTGCAGGAGCCGCGCGCGATCTCCGCGACCTGCGGCCCGGCACGCGTCTGGTCGGTCTATGTGCCGAACGGCCGCGAGGTGGACCACGCGCACTACGCGTACAAGCTCCAGTGGTTCGAGGCCCTGAAGGCCTCCGTCGCCGCCGATGCGGCGGGCGCGCGGCCGTTCGCGGTCCTCGGGGACTTCAATGTGGCGCCGACCGACGCGGACGTGTGGGACCCCGCCCTGTTCGAGGGCGCCACGCACGTGACCCCCGCCGAGCGCGCGGCGCTCGCCGCCCTGCGGGAAGCGGGGCTCTCGGACGTGGTGCCGCGCCCCCTGAAGTACGACCACCCGTTCACGTACTGGGACTATCGCCAGCTCGGCTTCCCCAAGAACAGGGGCATGCGCATCGACCTGGTGTACGGGAACGAGGCGTTCTCGAAGGCCGTGACGGATTCGTACGTCGACCGCGAGGAGCGCAAGGGCAAGGGCGCGTCCGACCACGCGCCGGTCGTGGTGGACCTGGACGTCTAGGCAGGAGCAGGGGCCGGATCTTCCGGCCCCTGCGCCGCCCGGCCCCTGCGCCGCCCGGCCCCCGCTCCGCCCGGCGGCTGCGGCTAGTCCGGGACCAGCACCCCCAGATCAACCGACTCCGCGATCGCCGCGAGCCCCGCGTCCCCCGGGTGCAGATGGTCCCCGCTGTCGTACGCGGCCAGCATCCGCGCCGGATTCGCCGGATCCCGCAGCACCGCGTCGAAGTCCAGGACGGCGTCGAAGTCACCGCCGCCCCGCAGGTAGTCGTTGACCTTCATGCGTTCGGTGTCCGCCGCGGCCGTGCAGAGCGACTCCCCCTGGCAGGGGGCGATCGTCGCCGCCACCACGCGCAGGCCCCGCGCGTGCGCCCGCTCGGAGATCTCCCGCATACCGGCGGTCACTTGATCTGCCGACGCACCCCAGCGGACGTCGTTGATGCCTTCGAAGACGACGACCGTGCGGGCCGACGTCTGGGCGAACACATCACGGTCCAGGCGGTGCAGCGCGCTCACGCCGCCGGTGTCCGTGGAGACACCGTCGCCGGGGTAGCGGTCCGCGACCACGCGGTTCGCCGAGATCCCCTGGTTCAGGACCCCGAAACGCGGGACCTCGTCCTGCTGCAGGAGCCGCGTCGCCAGGATATTGGGCCAGCGGTGGTTCGCGTCCTGCGTCGACCTCACCCCGTCCGTGATGGAGTCGCCGAGCAGCACCACAGAGCCGGGCCCGCCCGACACGTCGACCCCCGTGAGCAGCGGCCAGGTCGTGATCGTCGACGTGTAGGCCTCCGGTGAGCCGTCCGCCGCGTGGTCGCCGGGGCCGCTCACGTACGAGCGCTGAATGGCCTGGCTGTGGACGGGCGCGGTCGTCACCGTCTGAGGGAGGTGGAAACTCACCAGGAGGTTGGTGTCCTCGGGCACGTCGAAGTCGAGCGGGTCGCTGAACGCCTGCGCCCCCGCCGGGACTTCGGTGCCGCCCTCGCCCCGGAACGAGAGCCGCCGCGGCTCGCCCCGGGCCCCCGCTCCGGACTCCTGCACCGCCACCGTGGCGCTCCCGATCCGCACCGGCGCCGAGGCGAAGGTGTTGTCGAGCCGGATCCGCACGCGCGGCCCGCCCGTGCTCGTGTGGACGACGAGCCGCACGGTCCGGTCGGCCCACGGGCCCACCGCCGTGTAGCCGGCCGTCGACGCCGACCAGCTGCCGGTCCACCCCTTCGCGGGCTGCCGCACGGAGAGCGAGAAGACGTGCAGGTCGGGGGCGCCGGGGTCCTTCGGCAGGGTCACCGAGGCGATCTCGCGCCCGCGCGCCACCGGCACGGTCACGACGTACAGCCGTGTCTTCTCGGCGAGTTGGCCGCCCGGAGTGTTCAGATGCGGCAGCGCGACCGCCTTCGTGGCGAGCGGGCCCGAGCGCCAGTCCGGCGCCGTCAGGCGGTACGTCCCCTTCGATCCGTCCCGGTAGCGCACCGTCCCCGTGCCGCCCGCGTCACCGCCCGTGCCCGCGACCAGGAAGGCCAGGGCGTCCCCGCGTCCGCGCACCCGTACGGACTGCCCGTCCGCGCGGACATTGTCCGCCTCTCCCGCGTCGGTCCGTGGCAGGGCGAGCCGCGCCCCGTCCACGGCGATCGAGCGGCCCGGGGTCCAGCCCGCCGTCGTCAGGTCCTGGGCCGAGAGCGAGCCGCCCGAGCCGTCGAAGTCCGCGTCGCCGGGCCGCGCGTCGTCGCTGATGGCCCTGTTGTCGAAGAGCCGCTCCAGGGGGAGCGGCCCGGGTCTGTGCGGGGCGGCCTGCGCCGCCGCCACGGGGACGATGCCGGTGGTGAGTACCGCGAGTACGGCGGCCGATCCCCAGATACGTGAGATACGCGAGGTACGCGAGCTGCGTGGGTTGCGTTGGCGCACACCAGACCCCTCCCCTTGGCTGAAGCTGACGTGACGACAGGTGCGCCATGAAGCTAAGGAGGTCAGGGAGACGCGTCAATGAGGTGCGCGTGAACACGACCCGAACTCGCCGGGATGCCGGATCAAGGGAGTGGCGCGGTGCCCGGCGCGGCGAGCCGCGCGCTACTCGTCGACCCGTACCGGCAGTTCGCCGACGCGGCGGGGCCACTCGCATGATTCCGTGATCAAGTGACGCAAGTTACATTCGTTGGACCGGGGAGCAGAGGCACCCTCACGGAGAGGCCGATCATGAACATCTCCTTCTTCGGCAAGTGGCGCAAGCAGCACGCCGCCGACCGAAGCCCAGGACTCGCCTCGGCGTTCGACGAGGACCCGGCCGGTGTGGCCGAACTCCTCTCCGAATGCGAGCTGCTGCGCTCCCAGGCGGCCACCGCAGGACTCGAACTCGACGACTCCCCGGCCTCGTTGACCGCGCTCGACCAGCTCCTGCCGCGCTGGCGCGATGACCCCGAGCTGCTCCCGTGGCTCGGCAACGACGCGGGCCTGTACCTCGGTTCGGTCATCGTCCGTACGGTGCCCGGCGCCACCTGGCACGTCTGGCCCGGCGGCGGCCCCGCCGTGCGGCTCGCGTCGGGGCGTGAGATCCAGGTGGTCGAGGCGGGGCTCGACTGGGCGGTGCAGGGGGCTCCCGAGCTGTCCCAGGTCTACGCGGAGGCGTCGGAGGCGTAGCCGCGGGACGCCTGCGTGATGACGTAACTGCAAATACGGTTAATGCCCATAAGTGCGTGTCGTCCAGTAAGTCCCGTTTTCACGTGGATAGTTTGCGACGACCGACACCGCTGAGAGTGGGCAGGGCAGGGCATGGCCGTCGATCCGCTGATCGAGCTGCGTGATGTGAACAAGTACTACGGGGAGCTGCATGTCCTTCAGGACATCAACCTCACCGTCGGCAAGGGGGAGGTGGTCGTGGTCATCGGCCCGTCAGGGTCGGGGAAATCAACGCTCTGCAGGACGATCAACCGGCTGGAGACGATCCAGTCCGGAGCCATCGCACTGGACGGGCAGCCACTTCCGGAAGAGGGCAAGGCACTCGCCACACTCCGTGCGGACGTGGGCATGGTGTTCCAGTCCTTCAACCTCTTCGCACACAAGACAGTGCTGCAGAACGTCTCCCTCGCGCCGGTCAAGGTGCGGGGCAAGAAGAAGGACGACGCCACGCGGCGCTCCCGCGAGCTCCTGGAACGGGTGGGCCTCGCGACACAGGCCGACAAGTACCCGGCACAGCTCTCGGGCGGCCAGCAGCAGCGCGTGGCGATCGCACGCGCGCTCGCCATGGAGCCCAAGGTGATGCTCTTCGACGAGCCGACATCGGCCCTCGACCCCGAGATGATCAACGAAGTGCTCGAGGTCATGCAGGGGCTTGCCCGCGACGGCATGACCATGGTCGTCGTCACCCACGAGATGGGCTTCGCCCGTTCGGCCGCCAACCGTGTCGTCTTCATGGACGCCGGCCGCATCGTCGAGGACCGGGCCCCCGAGGACTTCTTCAGCAACCCGGAGAGCGACCGGGCCAAGGACTTCCTCTCCAAGATCCTCAAGCACTGACGGGGGGCCAGCCATGATGCGTACGACACGTCTGCTCGCGGCGCTCGTCATCGCCGCCTGCGCCGCCAGTGCCTGCGGCAAGGAGGGCAGCCCTCCGGTGAAGGGGCCGCAGCCCGACGAACTGCCCAAGTACCAGGTGGCGAAGGGATTCACGCTGCCCGGCTCCGGCACCTGGAAGAAGGCGAAGCGGCGCGGCCACCTCGTCGTCGGAGCCAAGGAGGACCAGCCGTTCCTCGGGGAGAAGAACCCCGCCACCGGGCAGTACTCCGGATTCGACATCGAGATCGCCAAGATGATCTCGGCCTCGCTCGGCTTCGAACCGAAGTCGATCCGGTTCAAGACGATCGCGTCGGCGAACCGCGAGACCGCCCTGCAGAACGGGCAGATCGACTACTACGTCGGCACCTACACCATCAACGACCTCCGCAAGAAGCTCGTCGGCTTCGCAGGCCCCTACTACATGGCAGGACAGGGCCTCCTCGTGCGCACCGACGAGGACGACATCAAGGGGCCGCAGGACCTGAACGGCAAGAAGGTCTGCTCGGCGGCCGGGTCGACCCCCTACCAGCGCATCCAGAAGGACTACCCGAAGGCGACGCTCGTCGCGTACGACACGTACTCGGTCTGCGTCGACAACCTGCTGACCTATCAGGTCGACGCCGTCACCACCGACGACGCCATCCTGATCGGCTACGCGGCCAAGGTGCCCGACGAGCTCAAGGTGGTCGGCAAGCCGTTCTCCGAGGAGCCCTACGGCATCGGGGTCCCCAAGGGCGACAACACCCTGCGGTTCGCCGTCGACGACGCGCTCGCCGCCCGGGAGAAGAACGGCGACTGGAAGAAGGCCTACGACGCCACCCTCGGCCTCTCCGGGGTCCCGGCGCCGAAGCCGCCCGCCATCGACCGCTACCCGGCGAGCTGAGGAGGCGTCGTGGACGTACTGACAGACAACTTCTCCACCTTCGGCAAGGGGTTCGTCGGCACCGTCGAACTCACCGTCTACGCCTCCATCCTCGCCCTCGTGCTCGGCTTCATCATGGCGTCGTTCCGGGTGGCACCGGTCGGCTCCTTCCGGGCGTTCGGCACCGCCTGGGTGACGGTCCTGCGCAACACCCCGCTCACACTGCTCTTCTTCGCGGTGCTGCTCGGACTCCCGCGCTTCGGACTCGTACTGCCCTTCAAGGTGTTCGCCGTCCTCGCGCTCGGCTGCTACACCTCCGCCTTCATCTGTGAGGCACTGCGCTCGGGCATCAACACCGTCCCCAAGGGCCAGGGCGAGGCCGCCCGCAGCCTGGGGATGACCTTCGGTCAGACGCTGTCCATGGTCGTGCTCCCGCAGGCCTTCCGGTCCGTCATCCCGCCGGTCGGCTCCACCCTCATCGCCCTCGCCAAGAACTCGGCCATCGCCGGCGCGTTCAGCGTCACCGAACTGCTCGGCACGTACAAGACGCTCAGTGAGCTCGGCTACAACATCATCTGGACGTTCGTCTGGATCGCCGTCGGCTACCTGATCATCACCCTCGCCATCAGCGCCGTCTTCAATGTCCTCGAGAAGCGCTGGGGAGTCGCCCGATGAAAGCCCTCTCCCACGAATCCACCGCCCTCTACGACGTACCGGGCCCCAAGACCGAGCGCAGGCACAAGCTCTACGGGCTGATCTCCACCCTGGTCCTGCTCGCGCTGGTCGGCTGGATCATCTATCTGCTCTTCGACACCGACCAGTTCACCGCGACGAAGTGGACGCCCTTCGAGTACAAGGGCATCCAGGAACTCCTCCTGAAGGGCCTGGGGAACACGCTCAAGGCCTTCGCCATCTCCGCGGTCCTCGCGCTCGCGCTCGGCGGCCTGCTCGCCATGGGGCGGCTCTCCGACCACCGTCCTGTGCGCTGGATCGCCACGCTCCTCGTGGAGTTCTTCCGCGCGATGCCGGTCCTGGTGATGATCTTCTTCGTCTTCGTGGCGCTGAAGGTCCAGCCGCTTCCGGCCCTGGTCGCCGGGCTCACGCTCTACAACGGCTCGGTGCTCGCCGAGGTCTTCCGCTCGGGCGTGAACTCCGTGGAGCGCGGACAGCGGGAGGCCGCGTACGCGCTCGGGATGCGCAAGACGCAGGTGATGACGCACGTCCTCGTTCCGCAGGCCGTGCGCGCCATGCTGCCCGCCATCATCAGCCAGTTGGTGGTCGCCCTCAAGGACACCTCGCTCGGCTATCTGATCACCTATGAGGAGTTCCTCCACGCCGGGAAGCTGATCGCGTCGAACCTCGACTACGATCTACCTTTCATCCCCGTGGTTCTGGTGATCTCGCCGATCTACATCGGGATGTGCATGCTGCTCTCGTGGTTCGCCCAGTGGGTGTCCAAACGACAGCGGCGCAATCCCAAGACCGAGGCCGCGGACGTGGCCCCGGCCGAACCAGGGACGCTGCTGCCGGGTGTGCAGTAGCTAAAGGGGCCAGGGCCCGACCCGGCAGCAGCCGGTGATCACTTCTCGCGCAGCGGGACCGACACGTACGACGGGTCGGACGCGGGCGAGGAGAAGGTCAGCTGCGCGCCGGTCGGGTTGTGCTCGATGTAGAGCGGGTCGACCGTGTCGACCACCAGGGCGAGCCTGTGTCCTGCCGGAACGTCGTAGGCCGTGGAGAACAACTCCAGGTCCACGCCGAACGGCCGGCCGGGGGTCTTGCCGTGGAAGGTGTACGGCGCGTTGCTGACCAGCTTGCCGAGGCCGAGCGGGCCCACGTCGTAGAGGTACGCGACGAGGGTGCCGCTCTCCTTGGTGCTGGTGAGCGTGGTGTGCAGCTTCGCCGTCCCGCGCACCCGCTGGTCCGTGGCGTACTTCTCGGACTGCCAGACGCCCGCGTAGCGCCTCGGGAGCAGCGGCATCGAGGCCACCGGCGGGATCTTGAGGAACTGGTCCAGGGCGTTCGAGAGCAGCACGGTGCCGCCGTTGGCGCCCGAGTCGACGTTCGCGCGGATCGTGGTGGACCCCGCCAGGTCGATCTTCTTCTTCGTCGCGCCGACGGACTTCCAGTCGGGATAGCCCTCGTAGCCGCCTGTGGAGCGGGACTTGAGCTGGACGGGCTGCTCGGTGTCGACGCCGTTCTTCTCGCCCTTGAGGTAGCGGTCGAACCAGCGCTGGGTGGAGGTCCAGGTGTCGTTGGGCAGCCCGAGCAGACCGGTCAACTCGGATGTCGCATGGTCGCCGGGCCGGAATTCCAGGCGCTTGGGGCCGGTCAACTGCTCGTAGAACTTGGCGTATTGATTGGGCGGGAAGATCGTGTCGCCCCAGGCGTTGCCCATCATGACGGCCGCGCCGTTCTTGTTGATCTGGTCGATGTAGGTCGCGGGGGAGCGCTTGGCGCCCCACGCGATCATCTCGTCCTCCTTGTCCAGGTTGGACGCGAGGAAGTCCTTGAGGGTCTGCTGGAGTTCGGGGCTCGGGCGGCCCGTGAGCACTCCTGCGCCGCCGAGGAGACCGGCGGCCTGCTGGTGCTGGGTGCGGCCGCTGTAGATCGAGTCGATCAGGTCGCCCCAGCCGCTGAGCGCCGCGACGGCCTTGATCCGCTTGTCGTGCCCGGCGGCGAGCAGGCTGATGCCCGCGCCGTACGAGACGCCGCCCATGCCGATCTTGTCGGGGTCGGCCGCGGTGTTCTCCAGGGTCCAGTCGATGACCTTGGAGGCGTCCGCGATGTCCTCGGGGCCGCCGGTCTCGATCTCGCCGCCGGACTGCCAGAAGCCACGCGAGTTGTAACTGACCACCACATAGCCGGAGTTCGCGAGCTTCTGGGCCTGCGCGACGTACTCGATCTGCGGCATGGCCCAGCTGGTGGGCAGCACGATCGCGGGGAACTTCTCGCCCGCCTTCGCGCCCTTGGGGGTGAAGACGTTGGCCTTGAGGATCGTGCCGCCGTCGCCGGGGATGTCGACGAAGCGCACGTCCGAGGAGCTCGCCGCCTGTGGAGCGGCCGGCGGGTTTCCACCGGCCGCTTGGGCGGCCGGGGCGATGCCGAAGGCGGCGCCGGCGACGAGAGTCGCCGACACGGCGCCCACGGTGGTCGTACGCAGAGCCTTGCGCGGTTGTCCCACGGGTCACTCCTTACTCGTGCAAGCAAAGTGACCCGACGGTAACCGCGTGTCCTTACCGGGGGTAACCCGTCGGTAAGTTACGCACCGGTAACGATTGTTGAGCGCTTGATCGTCAGCTCAGCGCGCTCTTCGTCTGCCAGTCGTTCCAGGAGATGTTCCACTCGCCGTAGCCGTTGCCCGGGTCGGGGACGCCCTTCGAGCCGCTGCCGGAGACCTCGAAGGGGTCGCCGACCTGGACCTGGCCGTAGAGCCAGGACGCGTCGCCGTCGCTCATGCCGATGCAGCCCGAGCTGTGGTTGGTGTTGCCGAAGTACGAGGCGTTCCAGGGAGCCGCGTGCGCGTACATGCCCGACCAGGTCAGACGCATCGAGTTGTCGACCATCTTGTCGTAGGCGTCGCCCAGGCCGACCGTCTCGGAGCGCATGTTGATCGTGCCCTCCTTGGCCATCAGGACGGACGTGCCGCCCCAGGACGCCTTGTCGCCGCCGGGGGTGCCCGCCGACATCGGGACGGTCTTGACGCTCTGCCCGTCGCGCACGAGCGTCGCCTGCTTGCTGTCGAGGTCGACCTTGACCTTCTGGCTCTTGCCGACGGTGAAGCCGGTGACGTAGTCACGGACGAACCAGCCGCCGCCCGTGCCCGAGTCGACGCCGTTGAGCTGGGCGTCGAGCTTCACCTTCGTGCCGGACTTCCAGTAGTCCTTGGGCCGCCAGTCGATGCGGTCCTTGCCGTCGTAGTTCTTGATCCAGCCCCAGGACCCGGTGGTGTCGTTCGAGGTCGTCACCTTCAGGTGCTTCTCGATCTCGGCCTTGTTCTTCACCGGGTGGTCGAAGACGACCGACAGGGGCTGTGCGACGCCGACCGTGGTGTCCTTGCCGGGCGTCAGGCTCAGCTTGTTCACCTGCTCCGGGGCGGCTGTCTTGAAGGAGGTCCGCGCGCTGCCGCCCTCGTCCGTCGTCGCTTCGACCTTGTACGAGGTGCCGGGCGCCGCCTTGCGGTCCGAGGTCCAGGTCTTGCCGTTCGCGGCGACCTTGCCGGTGAGCTTCGTGCCCTTGGAGTCGGCGACCGTGACCTGCTTCAGCTTGCCGTCGGCCAGCTTCACCTCGACCGGGGAGCCCGCCTTGGCCTGCTTGCCGTGCAGGTTGACTGATATGTCCGGCTTGTTCGCAGATGTGTCGGCGGATGCCGGGGTGCTGCCCGAACAGGCGGTCAGCGCGGCGGCCAGTGCCGCAAGACCGGCGGCCGTGACCGCGGCCCCGGTGTGGCGGGTGCGTAGGGGGCGTCGGTGACTCGGCGAGCTCAGGGGCCTCAAGGGAACGTACCTCCGTGCGAATGTGGAACTGCACGGTGAGATGGCCAAAGGTCCCGTTGGGTTGTCTCTTGCCCCGAATTGCCGAATAGGTCACAGAGGCGGGATATCGGCCGGGTGTGGAGGTCGCGCCCGGTGGTCGGCGCTCGGTGGCCGGTCGCCTACTTGGCGCGATGGGACGTGCGCGCCGGTGCGATCGCGGGAGCCGGGGCTTGGGCGGCGCGGGTGACGTCACCGACGAGCTCGACGACGTCGGGACCGTACGCCTGGGAGTTGACGACCTTCAGGAGCAGCACGAAGGTGTTCGCGCCGTGCTTGCGGGCGAGGCGCTCGTGGTGCCGGGCGAGATAGCGGGTCGCCGCCTGGTTGGTGATCGCGCGCTGGCCGCAGAAGAGGAAGACGGGTCTCGCCTCCTGGCCCTGCCCCGCGGTGAGCCGCGCGAGGATCACGTACTCCGTGATGCCGCCCTCCATGCGGTACCGCTCGCTGCCGATCTGGAAGGCCCCGCGGTCGGGTCCTGGCTCCGGCTCGGTGTTGATGCGGACGCCGGGCAGCAGGGAGTGCATGTGCGCGGCCATGCGGCGGTTGGCCGTGGGGGAGCCGACGCAGAACTCGGTGCGTTCGCCGAAGCTCTGCTGGGCGGCGTCGTGCGCGACGAGCTGGGCGTGCGCCCCGCAGTCCTTGATCAGCGCGGCGAGTTCGAGCAGCGCGAACACGTCGTGACGTACGACGGTGAGCTCGGGGCCGCCCGCCTCGCGGTTCACCACGAGCAGCGACTCGGAGTTGTCGGGCAGCCCGAAGAAGGCCTGCTTGCGGCGGAGCTTGCGCCGCCAGAGGTAGGTACGGGCGAGCCAGCCCAGCACGGCACCGAGGCCGGCCGCGATCAGGCCGAGGACGATATTGCGCACGTCTTCAGTCATGGGGGCGCATGCTAGCGGGCTCTAGGACCCGTGTTCGAGGGGGTCCTGACGTGGCGGGTGCACCGAAGTTACGCTGCGCAGACGGTTGTTGACTGGAGGTACGAATGCGTCGTGCTGTCGTACGGAATCTGACGCTATTGGCGGTCGGAGGGGTGTTGGTGTCGGTCGGAGCGGCCGTGCCCCCTTCGTCTCCGCGCTCAGCTGAACCGGCCTCGCGGTCCCCGGAGAAGGAGCCGGTGGCCGTCGGCTACGGCGGCGCGGTCTCCAGCGTCGACGCGGACGCGTCGGCCGCCGGGATCGAGGTCCTGAAGAAGGGCGGCAACGCGGTGGACGCGGCGGTCGCCACCGCGGCGGCCCTCGGCGTGACCGAGCCCTACTCGGCGGGCGTCGGGGGCGGCGGCTACTTCGTCCACTACGACGCCAAGAGCCGCAAGGTGAGCACGATCGACGGCCGCGAGACGGCCCCGCGGACCGCCGACTCCGGCCTCTTCCTGGAGAACGGCAAGCCGATCCCGTTCGCGGACGCCGTCACCAGCGGCCTTGGCGTGGGCACCCCCGGCACGCCCGCGACCTGGCAGTCCGCGCTCGACCGGTGGGGGAGCAAGCGGCTCGGCACGCTCCTGAAGCCCGCCGAGCGGCTCGCGCGCGACGGGTTCACGGTGGACGGCACCTTCCGCTCGCAGACCGAGTCGAACCAGGAGCGGTTCGCCGACTTCCCGGACACGGCGAAGCTCTTCCTGCCCGGTGGCGCGCTGCCCGTCGTCGGCTCGACGTTCAAGAACCCCGACCTCGCGCGGACGTACGAGGAGCTGGGGCGCAAGGGTGTCGGGGCGCTCTACCGGGGCGGCATCGGCAAGGACGTCGTACGCACCGTGAACAAACCGCCCGTGGACCCGGCGTCCGGGCGGGTGGCCCGGCCAGGCGATCTGTCCGCGAAGGACCTCAAGGCCTACGCGGTGAAGCGGCAGGCGCCGACGAAGACCTCCTACCGTGGGCTCGACGTCTACTCGATGGCCCCCTCGTCCTCCGGCGGCACCACTGTCGGCGAGGCGCTCAACATCCTTGAGCGGACCGACCTTTCGAAGGCGTCGAAGAAGAAGTACCTGCACCGCTACATCGAGGCGAGCCGCGTCGCCTTCGCCGACCGCGGGCGCTGGGTGGGGGACCCCGCCTTCGAGGACGTACCGACGAAGGAGCTGCTCTCGCAGAAGTTCGCCGACTCGCGGGAGTGCCTGATCCGCGACGACGCCGTCCTCAAGAGCCCCCTCGCGCCGGGGAACCCGCGGAATCCGGCCGCCTGCAAGTCCGGGGACAAGGCCGCCCCGACCACGTACGAAGGGGAGAACACGACGCACCTCACGGCTGCCGACAAGTGGGGCAACGTCGTCGCCTACACCCTGACCATCGAGTCGACGGGCGGCAGCGGGATCACCGTGCCCGGACGCGGTTTCCTGCTCAACAACGAACTGACCGACTTCTCCTTCGCGCCGGCCGACCCGGCCGTGCACGACCCGAACCTGCCGGGTCCGGGGAAGCGGCCCCGGTCCTCGATCGCGCCGACGATCGTCCTGGAGAAGGGCAAGCCGGTGGTCGCGCTCGGGTCGCCGGGCGGAGCCACGATTATCACGACCGTCCTGCAGACCCTCACCGGATTCGTCGACCGGGGTCTACCGCTCGTCGAGGCGATCGCCGCGCCGCGCGCGAGCCAACGCAACGCCGCACAGACCGAGTTGGAGCCGGGCCTCTGGGAGAGCCCGGTGCGGGCCGACCTGGAGGCGCTCGGGCACTCGTTCAAGCAGAACCCGGAGATCGGTGCGGCGACCGGGGTGCAGCGGCTGCCGGGCGGCAAGTGGCTGGCCGCGGCGGAGAAGGTGCGGCGCGGTGGCGGGTCGGCGATGGTGGTGCGGCCTGGCTGAGGGACGGTCCGGGCGGGCCCGCGGGGGCCCGCCCGGCGGGCTCAGCGAGCCGCGCAGTTCTGCTCAAGCTCGTTGGCCGCCCAGCGGATCGCGCCCTCCGGGTCGTCGTGCAGATGTCGCAGCGTCGGCAACGCGTCGCGCACCGCGGCCAGTTGGGCGTCGCCCCTGCCGCCGCGGGCCTGGTGGACGTCCGCCAGGTCCGCGATCAGGAGCAGCAGCGTGCTGCGCGAGCGGTTGTCCGGGTCCGTCATGAGCTCGACCAGGAACGGGACGGCCGGGACCGCGGCGGTCGATGCCGCCTCCTTGGAGACGAGGAGGCGGTAGAGGTCGTGGACCGCGTCCATGGCCGTCTTCTTGTCGTCCGACGCCACCTTGCCGATCAGCTCGGGGACCATGTGGCCGGGGCCGCGCGCCGTCCACAGCGAGCCCCAGTCGACGCTCTCCAGGCGCAGCTGGAGGTCGCGGTGCGGCCACAGCTTGGCCAGGTCGAGGCGGAGCGCTGCGGTGGAGTCCGCGTCCGTGACGCGCAGGATGCCGTCGGCGCCGTCCGCTTCGAGGCCGAGGAACTTGATGCCGGTGCCGAGGCGGAGGTTGGCCACCGCGTCGGACGCCAGGTCCCAGACGCGCACCAGGCCGTCCGCCCAGGCCGCGGCGAGCGCGGGCCCGGTCGGCAGGACCGCGGCGGCCAGTGAGGCGACCGGGGTGCTCCTGCGGGCGAACGGCGCGCGCAACGGCTTGCGGCGGGTCGACCAGTAGCGGATCACGCCGTGGGCGTCGCCGCTGAGGACCAGGCGCGTGCCGGTCGCGAGCTCCAGGCAGGTCACGGAGGTCACCGGCGCGCGGTGCAGTCCGAGGGTGATGGTCTCCGGGTCCTCGTCGTCCGTCTCGCGGACGTGCACGTGGCCTTCCGTGTCGCCCGCGACGAGTAGCGTCGGCCCGTGGAGCGAGGCCACCGCCCTGAGGGTGCCCGGGGTTTCGACGAGCGCGGCCGCCGCTCCGGCGACGGCGGGCGGCTGCGGGAACTCGCGGGTGAGGACCGTCCACCGGCCGCGCGGGTCGGAGTCTGCCGCGGAGAGCGAGACCGGCCCCAAGTCCTCCAGGGGTACGGGTACTTCGGCCGGCGGACGGATGTCCTTGTCGGTCCACTCAAGGCCCAGGGTGCGGGCGACATCGAGCAGGGCGTCGCGGGTGCGGGCGTTGATCACGATCTTGAAGTCGGCCCTCGGTCCGCGTCCGTGACGTATGACCGCGTCCGGGGCGCCGTACGAGAGCGCGTCGGTGCCCATCTCCTGCCAGGGCAGCAGGCCCAGTTCGCGGTACGAGGCCTCAAGACGGCGCACGATCTCGGGGTCGGCGTCGACGGTGTCGCGGCCGAACCGCAGCGTCCAGCCGTAGTGCGCGGGCATCCGCTCGAAGGCGAGCTGCATCAGGAACTCGGAGAGCGAGCGGCTCTGCTCCACCCACTGGCCGCCGACGCTCACGAGGACGCGGGGGTCGGGGAGTTCGGCCTCGGCGGCGAGGTAGCCCCACTCGTGGGTGTAGTGGTACTCGGACATGAACACGCACACGCGCGCGTCGTCATCGGGGGTGACGATCCCGCCGGACCCGTCCGTCGAGTCCACGTCTAGCTCGGAGATCTTGGGCGGCCACTGCGTGTGGACCCAGTACAGGCGCGGGTTGAAGGCGAAGGAGTTGAGCGGGGAATCCCACCATTCGTTCAGCGCCCGGGGGACCGGGAGGTCCCAGTCGACGCCGTGCTCCTCGTTCTCGCCGCCCCAGCGGGAGTGGCCGGGCTCGCCGCCCGGGTCCTCGTATCCCCACTCGCGCTGCACCTCGTCGAGCAACGTCCATCGGGGGCGCCCCTGTTGACGCTCCAACCGGTCCGCGAACTGTCCGTAATCAATGATCTCGTGTGTCACCGAGGCATCGTACGGATGATCTACGTGGCGGATGTCGCCACGGCGTCACGGTGCTGTGCCGAGCTGTGTGACGTGTCCGTCGCGAGTTCGACCCTGCCAATTACTATACCGGTATGAGAATGGTTTTCCGCGCGCGGTGGGACTAGGATGGGCGCATGGTACGGACTCCCCTGACCCCAGAAGAGCGCGAGCGCGGTGAGCGTCTTGGCCGCCTGCTGCGTTCGGCGCGTGGCGAGCGGAGCATGGTGGAGGTCGCCGCGTGCGCCGGACTCTCCGCGGAGACACTCCGGAAGATCGAGACGGGGCGGGCCCCGACGCCCGCGTTCTTCACCGTGTCGGCCCTTGCACTGGCGCTCGGCCTCTCGCTGGACGAGGTGGCTCAGGCGTGCGCGCTGGTGCCGCTCGCCCCTGTGTGAGGGGTGGCGCGGGCCGCCGGGCTCACGGGGTCACGGCCCCGGGGTCCACTCGGCGGCGTGCTCGGCGGCGAAGTCCGCAAAGCCGCGGGCCTGCCTGCCGGTGATCCGCTCGACGGCGGGATCCACGCGGTCCTCGGACCCGTGCGCGATGGAGTCGTCCATGGCGGCGAGCACGCGGGCGAACGCCTCGGGCATCCCGGTGGCGACGAGCTGCTCGCGGAAGTCCGCCACGGGGACGGAGCGATGGCGGATCCCGCGCCCCGAGACCTTGGAGACCGCCTCCGCGACGTCCGCGTAGCTGAGTGCCTGTGGCCCGGTGATCAGGTGCGCCGCGTTGTGCGGCCGCTCGTCCGTCAGGGCCCGTACGGCGACGGCGGCGATGTCGCCCGCATCGACGAACGCCACCCGGCCCTGCCCGGTGGCCGTCACGATCTCGTCCGCGGCGCGGATGCTCTCGACATGGAGATGCCCCGGGTTGACGAAGTTCTGCATGAACCAGGACGGGCGCAACACCGCCCACTCCGGGGCCAGTTGACGTAGCGCCCGGTGTACCTCCCCGGCCCCGGGGGCGCCCTCCTCGATCGCGGAGGAGCTCAGGAGCACGAAGCGGCGCACACCCGCGGCCAGGGCCTGTTCCAGGAACGGCACCATCAGCCGGGCGGGCTCCGCGTCCCCGATGGGCGGCACCAGATAGACGCCGTGCGTGCCGGTGAGGGCGGGGCCGTGGGTGGTGGGATCGGCCCAGTCGAAGCGGACCTGGCGGGTGCCCGGCGCCGGGGCGCGGCTCGCGACGCGTACGGACGCGCCCTGGTCGTCCAGTGCCTTCGCCACGCGGCTTCCGGTGGTGCCGGTGCCGCCGGTGATGAGGAATCGCATGGTCATCGGGCCTCTCCGGAGTGCGTGGCGCCGACGGGGATCGGGCCGTCGAAGGCGTCGGCGGCCAGTGTGCCGTTCCAGTAGTCGCGGAACCGCGTGATCCGTCCCTCGTGGACGGTGACGACCTGGATGTACGGCATGTCGAAGGGGCGCCCCGTGGCGACCACCCGGCCGATGCCGCGCAGCTCCACGACGATCGTCCCGGGGTCCTCGGTGCGGTGGACGGACAGGTCCTCGAAGCTCCGCAGGTCGATGTGGTCGGGGTAGTCGGCCATGTAGGAGCGCACGGCGTCGCGGCCGACGAGCCGGTGCGGGGCCCCGGGGAGCACGAAGGGGAACTCGAGGACTCCGTCCGGCGCCCAGAGGGCGACCCAGCCGTCGATGTCCTTGGCAAGGAGGAGGTCGAGGGAGCGGGAGAAGACTTCGGTGGGTGAAGCGTGCGTCGCGGGGTGTGTCGTCATGGGGGCGACGTTAACCTGACCCCGGGTCCGTTTACAAGTACCGGACCCTGGGTCGACTTATGCTGGTGGTCGTACCGCCGTTCCGTTCGCCCGTCACCGAGTCGCTCGCCGCCGAGCCGCCCGCCACCGAGCCGCTCGCCGCCGAGCCGCCCGCCACCGAGTCGCCCGTCACCGAGGAGGAATCATCACCGCCCGCAAGGAGAGAGCCGACTCCGTCCGCAACAGGGCCGCGCTGCTGGCAGCCGCCGCCCGGCTCTTCAAGGACGCAGCCGACCCCGACACCGTCAAGATGGCCGACATCGCCCAGGCCGCCGGGGCAGGCAAAGGCACGGTCTTCCGGCACTTCTCCGACCGCATCGGCCTGGTCAGGGCGCTGGTCATCGAGGAGACGCAGCAGCTGCGCGAGCAAGTCGTCGACGGGCCACCGCCGTTGGGGCCCGGCGCGCCGGTCGCCGAACGGGTGCCCGCGCTCATGGCCGCACTCCTCGACCTCAAGCTGAACCAGCGCGCGCTGATGCTGGCCCTGGACCGGGCGGGGACCGGCAGCCCCTACCTCAACCCCGCCTACGACCTGTGGCACTCCGAAATCGCCGGGATGCTGACCGGCGTACACGGACGCGAGGATGCCGACTATCTCGCGCACGCCCTGCTCGCCGCCGTCCGCAGTGACCTCGTCGAGCATCTGACCAGCCAGGGCGCGAGCCCCGGCCAGCTGCACGCGGGGTTGCGGAGGCTGTGCGCCTCCGTGCTCGCTCACGGTGCGGACGACGGCGTGTGAGGTGCCGGGGGTCGGCCGGAAAACCACGTGTAGTCGTCCCGTAACACGACTGGTGTTATCTTCCGGACCGGAACACTCCAGGCTCCATGGGGCGGTGCTGGCTCGGATGGCAGTAGGACAACTCCCGGATCAGGTGCGGGAGTTCGCGAGGTACCTCAGAGATCTCCTGGCGCGGCTCGATCCGGGCGCCGGGTGGTGCGGTGTGTTCTGGTCCCGTGACCCCGAGGGGATGCAGGCCTGCCTGGATGGCTCGGAAGTGCCCCCCTGGGATGTGATGGAGGCCCTGCTGCACGATCTGGCCACCCGGTACGGGGCGCAGGCCGCCGAGCCTGAGACGGAGCGGGCGCGGGCGCTGCACGGTGCCTCGCTCGCCGCGTACGACGCGCGGCCCGGCGGTCGCGGGCTGCTCGGCGAGCGCCTCGACATGATGCTCACCGAGCAGCGGTTCGCCGTGGAGCGGCAGGCGGACCTGGGCCGCGCGCTCGCGGCCGCGGCCACGCCGCACGAGGTGGAGCGGCTCAACCGCGATCTGGCCTGGGTCCGCGACGACCACGAGCGGGCCACCGCTCGGTGCGCGGAGCTCCGGGAGCGCATCGAGCTGCTCGACCGTGCGGACCGCCCGCAGTGGGTCGACTTCGGGACTCCGGTGTCGGACGACTTCGCGGCCGAGGACTTCGACGCCTTCGACGGGCAGGCGCCGGCGGCCTTCGGGGCTCGGGGAGTGGACGGCTTCGGTGGTGCAGGCGATGGCCTCGACGCCGGATCCTCGGAACTCGGCGGCCGGACACGGGAGTTCTGCGAGTCCCCGGAGGGTCGGGGCGCCCCGGCTCCGGATTCCCGCACCGTCTCCGTCGACGTCGACCCGGCCGACTCCGGCTCCGGCTCGGACCCCGAGGCCTCGCCCCACGACGCCCCCGCCGTCCCGAAGCAGGGCCGCAAGTCGCGCGACACGTCCCGCCGCCCGCGCCGCCCCCGAGGCGCCCGCTTCGCGGGGTTCGCGGGCCTCGACGAGGGCGTGGACGCGGCCGATGCCGTCGCCGCGCCGCAGGCGGCCGGGCAGCCGCCCGCCGTGAGCATCCCGCGCGGCGCGCGGTTCGCGCACGCCTCCGACGGCGGCGGCGACGAAGCCGGGGGCCGCGACACCGAGGGACCGGACCGCGACGCCGAGCAGGCCACCGCCGAGGCGGTCGCCGCCCTCGTCCGGCTCCGTGGTGAGGGCCGCAGCGGCGAGGCGCACGGCGTCCTGGTCGAGGCGGCGGGCTGGCCCGCGGCGCGCATCCCCGTGCTCGCCGGTGAGCTGCACCGCGCGGGCCTCGGCGCAGACTGGTCGACGCTGCTCTGGGAGGCCGCATCGCTGCCGCCCGACCGGCTCGTGGCGCTTGCCGACGCCCTCGCGGGCTCCGGCCGCGCCGACGACTGCCGCAAGCTGCTGCGGCAGGGCGTCTCACGGCCCGCACCGGAGATCGCCGAGGCGGTGCTCGCGCTGATCGACGCGGGCCGCGAGCGCGAGGCCCGCGCCCTGCTCGACGCCTATCTCCGTGTCCGTACCCCCGAGGACGCGGCCGGCTGCGCGCACACCGATCCCTACCGGCTCATCCCGCTGCTCCTCCAGGCGGCCCAAGGGGTGTCGGACGAGCGCCACTGGGATCTCGTGCACGCGCTGCGCGTCGCCGGATTCAGCGCCTGACGCGCCCTGACGCGCCCGCTTCGTCTGCGCGTTCTCGTCCGGTTCTCGCCCGGTTGGGTGCGAAACATGATCGACTCCGCCGGTTAACGGCGATGGTCTTGCCCAGCCCGGCGACGAGGCTTACGTTTTCCTGTCTACGCACCAAGTCTACGGGCGTAGAAGCTCTCTGACGTCCCGTCGAAGGAGCAGCTCATGGCCAACGTCGTACGCGCCGCACTGGTTCAGGCAACCTGGACCGGCGACACCGAATCCATGATTGCCAAGCACGAGGAGCACGCCCGCGAGGCGGCCCGCCAGGGTGCGAAGATCATTGGCTTCCAGGAAGTGTTCAACGCCCCCTATTTCTGCCAGGTGCAGGAGGCCGAGCACTACCGCTGGGCCGAACCCGTGCCGGACGGACCCACCGTCACGCGGATGCGGGAACTCGCCCGCGAGACCGGCATGGTCATCGTCGTCCCGGTCTTCGAGGTCGAGCAGTCCGGGTTCTACTTCAACACCGCCGCCGTGATCGACTCCGACGGTTCGTACCTGGGGAAGTACCGCAAGCACCACATCCCCCAGGTCAAGGGCTTCTGGGAGAAGTACTACTTCAAGCCCGGGAACGCGGGCTGGCCCGTCTTCGACACGGCGGTCGGCAAGGTCGGCGTCTACATCTGCTACGACCGCCACTTCCCCGAGGGCTGGCGCCAGCTGGGCCTGAACGGCGCCCAGATCGTCTACAACCCCTCCGCCACCTCCCGCGGCCTCTCCGCCTACCTCTGGCAGCTGGAACAGCCCGCGGCGGCCGTCGCCAACGAGTACTTCATCGCGGCCATCAACCGCGTGGGCGTCGAGGAGTACGGCGACAACGACTTCTACGGAACGTCGTACTTCGTCGACCCGCGCGGCCAGTTCGTCGGCGAGAGGGCGAGCGACAAGGCCGAGGAACTCGTCGTCAGGGACCTGGACTTGGGGCTGATCGAGGAAGTACGCCAGCAGTGGGCGTTCTACCGGGACCGCCGCCCCGACGCGTACGAAGGACTGGTACAGCCGTGAGTGATCTGCACACCCGCCACAAAGCCGTCCTGCCCGAGTGGCTCGCGCTCTACTACGCAGAGCCGCTGGAGATCACCCACGGCGAGGGCCGCCACGTCTGGGACGCGGACGGCAAGCAGTACCTCGACTTCTTCGGCGGCATCCTCACCACCATGACCGCCCACGCACTGCCCGAGGTCACCAAGGCGGTCAGCGAGCAGGCCGGGCGGATCATCCACTCGTCCACGCTCTACCTCAACCGGCCGATGATCGACCTCGCCGAGCGGGTCGCGGGCCTCTCCGGCATCCCGGACGCCCGCGTCTTCTTCACCACGTCGGGCACCGAGGCCAACGACACGGCCCTGCTCCTCGCCACCGCGCACCGCCGCTCGAACCAGATCCTGGCGATGCGCAACAGCTACCACGGCCGCTCGTTCACGGCCGTCGGCATCACCGGCAACAACGCCTGGTCGCCGACCAGCCTCTCGCCGCTCCAGACGCTGTACGTCCACGGGGGCGTCCGCAGCCGAGGACCGTACGCCGCGCTGAGCGACACCGAGTTCATCGAGGCCTGCGTCGCCGATCTGAAGGACATGCTCGGGCAGGCGCGGGGGGGAGTGGCGGCCCTGATCGCCGAGCCCATCCAGGGGGTCGGCGGCTTCACCTCGCCTCCGGACGGCCTCTACGCCGCCTTCCGCGAAGTCCTGTGGGAGCACGGCGTCCTGTGGATCTCGGACGAGGTGCAGACCGGCTGGGGCCGGACCGGCGACCACTTCTGGGGCTGGCAGGCGCACGCCGCGAGCGGCCCGCCGGACATCCTCACCTTCGCCAAGGGCATCGGCAACGGCATGTCCATCGGCGGCGTCGTCGCGAGCGCCGAGGTCATGAACTCCCTGGACTCCAACTCCATCTCGACCTTCGGCGGCTCACCGGTCACCATGGCGGCCGGCCTCGCCAACCTCACGTATCTCCTGGAACACGACCTCCAGGGCAACGCGCGGCGCGTCGGCGGACTGCTCATCGAGCGGGTGCGCGCCATCTGCGCCCAGCTGCCCGTCGTACGCGAAGTGCGCGGCCGAGGCCTGATGATCGGCGTCGAGCTGGTCGACCCCGCGACGGGCGAGGCCAATCCGCGGGCGGCCGCCGCCGTGCTCGAAGCGGCCCGCGAAGGCGGACTCCTGATCGGCAAGGGCGGCGGCCACGACACCAGCGTCCTGCGCATCGCCCCGCCGCTCTCGCTGACCGTCGCCGAGGCGGAAGAAGGGGCGGCGATCCTCGAACAGGCCCTGCGGAGCGTCTAGTTCACGTGCCTGCCGGTATGAACGTACGAGCATGAGAGGGAGCGCCCCATCATGAGTACCCGCACCCTGATCCGCGGTGGACTCGTCATCACCGCCGCCGAAGAGACCCACGCCGACGTGCTGATCGAGGACGGCCGGATCGCGGCGCTCGCCGCACACGGCTCGGGCGCCGCCGAGGCGTGGACGGCGGACCGTGTCATCGACGCGTCCCACAAGTACGTGATTCCGGGCGGAGTCGACGCGCACACGCACATGGACTTCCCGTTCGGCGGCACGTTCTCCTCCGACGACTTCGAGACGGGCACCCGGGCCGCGGCCTGGGGCGGCACCACCACCATCGTGGACTTCGCGGTGCAGAGCCGGGGGCACGCGCTGCGCGCCGGGCTCGACGCCTGGTACGCGAAGGCGGACGGCAAGTGCGCCATCGACTACGGCTTCCACATGATCCTCTCGGACGTGAACGAGAAGTCCCTGCGGGAGATGGACCTGCTGATCGAGGAAGGCGTCACCTCGTTCAAGCTCTTCACCGCGTACCCCGGCGTCTTCTTCAGCGACGACGGCCAGATCCTGCGGGCGATGCAGAAGGCCGCGGGCAACGGCGGCCTGATCATGACGCACGCGGAGAACGGCCTGGCCATCGACGTCCTGGTGGAGCAGGCGCTCGCGCGGGGCGAGACGGATCCGCGCTACCACGGAGAGGTGCGCAAGGCGCTCCTCGAGGCGGAGGCCACGCACCGGGTGATCAAGCTCGCCCAGGTGGCGGGCGCGCCGGTGTACGTGGTGCACGTGTCGGCGCAGGAGGCGGTGGCCGAGCTGGCCAGGGCGCGCGACGAGGGCCTGCCGGTGTTCGGGGAGACCTGTCCGCAGTATCTGTTCCTGTCCACGGACAACCTCGCGGAGCCCGGCTTCGAGGGTTCCAAGTACGTCTGCTCGACCCCGCTGCGGCCGCGCGAGCACCAGGCGGCGCTGTGGCGCGGACTGCGCACGAACGACCTCCAGGTGGTGTCGACCGACCACTGCCCCTTCTGCTTCGTCGGGCAGAAGGAGCTGGGCCGCGGGGACTTCTCCAAGATCCCGAACGGCCTGCCCGGCGTGGAGAACCGCATGGACCTCCTCCACCAGGCCGTCGTGGACGGGCACATCGGCCGCCGCCGCTGGATCGAGATCGCCTGCGCGAGCCCGGCCAGGATGTTCGGCCTGTACGGCAAGAAGGGCACGATCGCGCCGGGCGCGGACGCCGACGTCGTCATCTACGACCCGGCCGCCGAGCAGGTCATGTCGGCGGACACGCACCACATGAACGTGGACTACTCCGCGTACGAGGGAAAGCACGTCACCGGCCAGGTGGAGACCGTCCTGTCCCGCGGTGAAGTGGTCATCGACCAGCGCAAGTTCACCGGCCACGCAGGACACGGCGCGTACGTGCCGCGCGGCACCACCCAGTACCTCGGCTAGGAGAGGCGACGCACCATGGACTTCGGACTCGTCCTGCAGACCGATCCGCCGGCCGCCCAGGTCATCAGCCTCATGAAGCGCGCGGAGCGCAGCGGCTTCCGCTACGGCTGGACCTTCGACTCGGCCGTGCTCTGGCAGGAGCCCTTCGTCATCTACAGCCAGATCCTGGCCCAGACCGACCGGCTGATCGTCGGCCCGATGGTCACCAACCCGGGAACCCGCACCTGGGAGGTGACGGCCTCCACCTTCGCGACCCTGAACGACATGTACGGCAACCGCACGGTGTGCGGCATCGGCCGCGGCGACAGCGCGATGCGGGTGGCGGGCCGCGCCCCGAACACCCTCGCCCGGATCAGCGAGGCGATGAAGGTCATCCGGTCGCTGGCTTCGGGCGGGGAAGCGGACCTGGGCGGCACCACGATCCGCTTCCCCTGGATCAAGCCGGACGCCCAACTCCCGGTGTGGATGGCCGCGTACGGCCCCAAGGCGCTGAAGATGGCCGGTGAGGAGGCCGACGGCTTCATCCTCCAGCTGGCCGACCCGTATCTCACGGAGTCGATGGTGAAGGCGGTCAGGGACGCGGCCACGGCGGCGGGCCGCGACCCGGCGTCGGTGAAGATCTGCGTCGCCGCCCCCGCCTATCTGACGCAGGACGACTCGCCCGCCGCGCTCGCCCATGCCCGTGAGCAGTGCCGCTGGTTCGGCGGGATGGTCGGCAACCACGTCGCGGACCTGGTGAAGAAGTACGGCGAACACTCGGACCTGGTCCCCGAGGCCCTCACCGAGTACATCAAGGCCCGCGAGGGCTACGACTACTCCCACCACGGCCGCGCCGACAACCCCGACACGGCCTTCGTCCCCGACGACATCGTGGACCGCTTCTGCGTGATCGGCACGGCGGCGCAACACATCGCGAAACTGAGGGAGTTGAAGCAGCTGGGGGTGGATCAGTTCGCGCTGTACGCGATGCACGACGACCGTGAAGGCGTCATCGACGGATACGGCGACACGGTCATCCCCGCCCTGTCGTGAGCAGCCCCGGCGAGTTGGGCACTGCGCACCCGAGCGAAGGCGTCCGGTCAGGGCTGACGGACGGCGATGACGTCGAACTCCAGGATCACCTTCGGGCTCACGAGAAGTGAGGTCGCGGTGTTCCAGTTCACGCCCCAGTCGTTGCGGTTGATCGTGACGCTGCCCTCCAGACCGACCCGGAGGTCGCCCCGTGCGTCGCTCTCGGCGGCGGTCAGCTCGACGTCCAGGGTGACCGGTTTGCTCACGCCGCGGATGGTCAGGTCGCCGGTGACCCTGTAGGTGGTCTCGCCGGCCGGTGCCACGTCGGTCGAGGCGAAGGTGATGGCCGGGTGGTTGTCCGTGTCCAGGAACGTGCTGCGCAGTTGGTCGTCGCGCTGCCGGTTGTGGGTCTGCAGGCTCGTCGCCCGGATCGTGAGGCGTGCGCCGGATTTCGACGGGTGGTCGCCGTACAGGAGTACGTCGCCTTCGTACTCCTCGAACCGGCCGCGCACCCTGGTGGACATGGTGTGCCGGGCGACGAAGCCGATCCGGCTCTGGGTGGTGTCGAGGGCGTAGGAGCCGGTCAGCTCGGCGAGATCGATCGGGGTCGATGACATGGGTGGTGCCTCCTGGAGGTTGGAGGTTGGGGGTGGGATGGGCCGGCTCCCGAGGACCGGGAGCCGGCCGCCGGTCATCCGAACTGGCCGACCTGGTACTCGCCCGCGGGCCGCACGGTGAGGACGTTCAGGCGGTTGAAGGCATTGATGACGGCGATGATCGACACCAGGGCGGCGAGTTGGTCCTCGTCGTAGTGCTTGGCGGCGTTCGCCCACACCTCGTCGCTGACACCACCGGCCGCGTCGGCGATGCGGGTGCCCTCCTCCGCGAGCGCCAGCGCGGCCCGCTCGGCCTCGGTGAACACCGAGGCCTCCCGCCAGGCCGCGACCAGGTGGAGGCGGACCTGGGTCTCCCCGGCGTGCGCTGCTTCCTTGGTGTGGATGTCGATGCAGAAACCGCACCCGTTGATCTGGCTGGCGCGGAGTGCGACCAGCTCGTGCGTCGCGGCAGGCAACGTCGAGTCCGCGAGTGCCTTGCCCGCGGCAGCGATGTGCTTGACGACCTTGGCCGACACCGGATTGGTGAGGAAGTCGAGACGGGTGTCCACAGTGATCTCCTTCGCCTGCTTGACCGGCTCGCCCCATGGGCGGAACGGCCGTTCGCGGGACCTTGTCGTCCCAGCACCACCGACGAGACAGCCCCTCGGAATGTGAGGCGACGCCCCGGCGACGCAGGCGGGCATCACATTCGGGGAGGCTGTCTCGTCGTACTGGTGACGGCACATGCGGCAAGGGGAGTGGCGACACCATGAGGATCCAGTTCAAGACCGGCGACGCCCGGCGCGACCCGGGCCTGGGCGCGATCATGAGCGAGCGGCGTCAGCTGATCAATCTCGCGTACCGGCTCCTCGGCTCACTTGCCGATGCCGAGGACGTCGTACAAGAGGCCTACGTCCGCTGGTACGCCATGACCGAGCGGCAGCGGGAGGCCATCGAATCCCCCGGTGGCTGGTTGACGAAGGTCGCCGGTCGCATCTGCCTCGATCAGCTCCGCTCGGCACGGGCCCGGCGCGAGAGCTACGTGGGCGCGTGGATCCCGGAGCCGCTGCCCGATCGCACGGAGTGGGCCGAGGGGCGGCCGGGCGGCACGGCATCCGATCCGGCCGACCGGGTCACCCTCGACGAGTCGGTCAACATGGCGTTCCTCGTCGTGCTCGAATCCATGACCCCGGCCGAGCGCGTCGCGTTCATCCTGCATGACGTCTTCCGCTACTCCTTCGCCGAAGTGGCCGAGACCGTCGGCCGCAGCCCGGGGGCATGCCGCCAGCTGGCGTCCTCGGCCCGCCGCCGCATGCGCGCCTCGCACGCTCCCACGGCTCCGGCGGCCCGCAGCGCCGACGTCGTCAGGGACTTCAAGCGGGCATGGGAGGCCAAGGACATCGCCGCGCTCATCGGCCTCCTCGACCCCGATGCCACGGCACTCGCCGACGGCGGTGGCCTGGTCAACGCCGCGCCCCACCCCGTCGCGGGAGCCGAGGAGATCGCGCGCTACTTGATCGCCGTCTCCGGCAGGCTGCCCGGCCAGACGATCCTGGAGCGCACGGTCAACGGCCGCCCCGGCCTGGTGGTCCAGCACGAGGGTGTCACCACGTCGGTGATCGCCCTCGACGTCGCGGGCGACCGGATCACGCGCTTCTGGGCCGTACGAAATCCCGAGAAGCTGCGGACCTGGACTGCCTGAGAAGCCTCCCCGTCGAGCCGCCGGGCGCCGGCGTTTGTCCGCTTGGGGTCTGTGGTTTCCCATTTACGATCTTTGTCGTACGGTAAACTAACGAACTGAGCCAAGGTGCTCCATTGAGCCAGGGGTTGCTCAATATTCAAGCGGCGACGACGATCGCCGACGGTCGGAGGGGCGGGGGCAAGAGATGGGTCCCAGAGTCGTGCGCATCGACAACTCCGCCCGTGACAGCGTGCCTGATATCGACGGCGCCATGATGAGCAGCCCGCGCCGTTGATGCCTTCGGGGTTCTGACTCCGCCGTGCCCGCGCCCAGTTGCCGTCGCCCGTCTTTTCCGACGGCATGGAGCGCCGTGCGCCCGTGCCGCACCGCCGTGTCTGTCCTCTGGAGACCAGATGACCACCCAGGAGATTCCCGAGCGGCTGCTCGACGGCTACGCCGACATTCTCACGCGGGCCGCCGCGACCGGCCGCCGCCTCACCCGCGAGGAGCTGACGTCACGCCGTGCGCTCGGTGCGCAGGCCGCCCACGCCGGATACGCGTGGCGCGTCCTGATACGCGAGCACCTCGCCGCCACCCGCGCCCACCGTCCCGCGGCCGGCGATCCCGACCATCTGCTCGCGACCGCGGAGCAGGCCATCGACGCCTTCGCCGAGGGGTACGAACACGCGCAGCGGCTCGTCGTACGCCAAGAGGAGGCCGCGCGGCGCGAGTTGATCGACGACCTGCTGTACGGGCGAGGGGACCTGGGGCGTCTCGCCGCGCGCGCCGAGCGATTCGGCCTGCGGCTCTCCCACGCGCACACCGTGGCCGTGGCCGAGGGCCCTGACGCCTATGACGAGACCGATCCCGTGTCGCGGGACGTGGAGAGCGATCTCGTCGGCCGCTTCGGCGACCGCCACATCCTGCTCACCACCAAGGACGGGCGGCTCGTGTGCATCGCCCCCGCCCATCAGGACGAGGTGCTCGACCACTTCGCCAAGCGGGCCTACGCCGCCACCGACGGCGGCCGCATCGCCATCGGCCGGCCCCAGCCCGGCGCGGCAGGCATCGCCCACAGCTACGAAGAAGCCGTCAGCACCCTGGAGCTCGCGACGCGCATGGGCTTCGACGAGCCCGTGCTGCGCGCCGCCGACCTCCTGGTCTTCCCCGTCCTCGCCCGAGACCGGCAGGCCCTGGTGGACCTGGTGCTCACCACGCTCGGACCCCTGGAAGAGGCGCGGGGCGGCGCCGTGCCGCTGCTGAAGACCCTGTTCGCGTACTTCGACACCGGGTGCGTGGCGGCTCAGGCGGCGCGGGAGTTGTCGCTGAGCGTACGAGCCCTGACGTACCGCCTGGAGCGCGTCCGCACCCTCACCGGGTCCGACCCCGCCGACCCGCTGGACCGCTACACCCTCCAGACAGCGGTGATCGGCGCCCGACTGCTGGGCTGGCCGACCACTTCGCTGTGACCTGTGAGCTGTGACCAGTGGGCCGTGAGTTGTGAGCCGTGAACTGTGAGCCGTGAACTGTGAGCCGTGAACTGTGACGGTCAGTCGGTGACGTCGATCTTGCCGTTGAGCTTGGTGGGAGCCGCGCCCGCCAGGGGCTTGCCGCCGGTGATGCCCTTGAGGAGTTCGGCGACGTCGACTCCCGTGGTGGAGCTGAGGAGTTCGACGCCCTGGGCGACGTTGTCGGCGACCGTGCGCGACAGTTGGCTCGCGCCGTCCGTGGAGATCACGGTCATCTTGTCGATCGCGCTGAGCGGCTCCGCCGCCTTGGCCACCACGCTGGGCAGCACCTCGACGAGCATCTGCAGCACCGCCGCGTCGCCGTATTGGGCGAACGCGTCGGCCTTCTTGCGCATGGCCTCCGCCTCCGCGGCTCCCTTGGCACCGATCGCGGCGGCCTCGGCCTCGCCCTCCAGGCGTACGGCGTCGGCGAGCGCGGCACGCTGCGCCTTCTCGCCCTCACCGGTCAGACGGGCCCGGTCGGCATCGGCCTCGGCCTGCTTGACCAGGGAGACACGGCGGGCCTCGGCCTCCTGCTCGGCCTGGTAGCGGGCGGCGTCCGCGGGCTTGCGGATCTTGGTGTCCAGCTCCCGGTCGGTCAGGGCGGCCTGCCGCTGGGCGACCTTCTCCTGCTCGGTGAGGACCTCCTGCTGGCGGGCGGCCTCGGCGAGCGGTCCCGCGGCCCCGGCGCGCGCGGACGCCTCGTCGGTCTCGGCCTTGATCTCCGCCTGCTTGAGGGAGAACGTCCGCTGGGCGACGGCGATCTCCTCCTCGGCCTTCAGCCTGGCCTGCTCGGCGGCGCGGCGGGCCACGGCCTCGGCGATGTCCGCCTCCTGCTTGGCGCGGGCGGCCTCGGGACGGCCGAGGTCCTCCAGGTAGGAGCCCTCGGTGGTGATGTCCTGGATCTGGAAGGCGTCGAGCACCAGGCCCTGCCCGGACAGGCTGGCCTCGGCCTCCTCGGCGACCTGCCCGGCGAAGGCGGCGCGGTCGCGGATGATGTCCTCCACCGACATCCGGCCCACGATGGAGCGCAGCGCCCCGGAGAGCACTTCCTGGGTGAAGCCGACGATGCCGCCCTGCTGGGCGAGGAACCGCTGGGCCGCGGCGCGTATGGAGTCCTCGGTGCCGCCGACCTTGACGATCGCGACGCCCTCCAGGTTGGCCTTCACGCCGCGCAGCGTGACCGCGCCGCGCACCGCGATCGGGATGTGCCGCGAGGAGAGGTCGAGCGTGAACTTCTGCTGGACGAACGGCACGACGAACACGCCGCCGCCCACCACGACCTTCTGGCCGCTGTTGTCGGTGAAGATCCGGCCCGTGTCGGGGTCGGTGGACTTCTTGCCGCGCCGCCCGGTCACGATGAAGGCCTCGCTGGGCCCGGCGACCTTGTAGCGGGTCACGACGACGAGCGCGAGCAGTACGAGGAGTACGACGACTCCGATGACGGCGGTCAGGACTGGACTCATGGTGAATTCCCCCCTGCCTCCCCGAGGGCGGCAGATCGGTGATGTTGTACGCAGGCATGGTTGGCGCAGGCGTGGTTTGTACGCAGGCGTGGTTGTACGCAGGCGTGAAGGGGGCCGGCGCGGTGGTCAGCGCTGCACGGGGCGGACCGCGACCGAGGTCGGCGACAGTGCCGCCTCCACCCAGATCTCGGTGCCGCGGGTGATGGACACGGCGCTCTTGGCGGCGAACTTCACCGGCTGACCGGCGAGTTGGAGCAGCACCTCGCCGTAGCCGTCGACCGGGATCGCGGTGACCACGGCCCCCGAGGTGCCCACGAGATCGTCGCCCCGTGGCGTGGCCGCGGTCTGATCCCGCATCAGGGCGCGGCTGAACTTCCATGTCAGCCAGCCCGTTCCCGCACCGGCGGCCGCTCCGACGGCGGTGGCGCCGCCGGCGCCGAGCCCGGTCGTACCGAGCACGATCGCGCCGCCGAAGCCGAGCATGGACACGAATCCGGCGACCACGGGAAGGGACAGCACCCCGTCGAAGAGCCCGTCGAGCACTCCCACGCCGTCGAAGAGCCCTTCAAGGACCCCGTCGAAGACGAGGCAGAGCACCAGCAGCGCGATCCCCGCGACGCCAAGACCCAGAAAGACAGTCACCGGAGCACCTCCCCAACTTGCCGGATGTCTCGGTGAGGTGGGGATCGTCGCATGCCGGGCAGATGGTGCACATTGCCGTGACCCGGCAATCATTGGAGCTCTTTCATGCCGGTCTGCTGTTCTGCCGAGGCTCCCGGGCTCCCGGGCTCCCGGGCTGCCGATCTGCCGTTCTGTTGTTTCTTCGTTCGGCCGGTCTACGCGTCGGCAGGGCCCGTCCGGGCCTGGGCGCGTCGGCCGAGGAGTTCCGCCAGGCCCTGGCGGGTAGCGGCCAGGACGACGCGGTCCTGGGAGCGCAGGACGTACCCCGGGTGGAGGTCCCAGACGAGGCCCGTCGGCTGGTCGGTGCCGTCGTCCGACCGGGAGGCCGTCAGGTCCGGCAGCCGCTCGTCCGGCGCGGCGGAATCCAGGGCGATGACCCGCCAGACCCCGGGCCGGAACGACTCGGCGATCGTCCGCCCCTCCAGCTGGCGGTGCCCGGCGACGTCGAGGGCGGCAAACAGCAGGACCCGACGCTCGACGGGGATCGCGCCCAGGATCTGCCGCCCCATCATGGCTCCCGCGAACGCGGGGGCGGCGAGGGTGGAGACGCTGCGGCTGCGTGTGAGGGCCTGCGGGTGGGCGGCGCGCAGGGTGCGGTAGACGGCGGTGGCGAACGTGTCGTCGTAGAGGCGGAGGGCCACGCGGACGTTGGGCTTGACCGAGCGGGCGTACAGGGCGGCTTCGAGGTTCGTGGTGTCGACGCTGGTGAGGGCGAGCAGTGCGTGCGCGCGGTGGATCTTGGCGGCTTCCAGTACGCCTTCGTCCGTGACGTCGCCGACGACCGTGGGGACGCGCAGCCTGCGGGCGAGCGGGATGCCGCGCGCCTCGGGATCCTCCTCCACGCACACGACGGGGATGCCGAGTTCGCGGAGGCGGGCCAGGACGCGGGTCCCGATCTTGCCGAGGCCGAGCAGGACCACGTGGCCGGAGAGACCGCGCGGCGGACGGCGCAGGGAGGAGGCGGTGCGGAACGTGCCCAACGCCTCAAGGACGGCGGCGAGCAGCACCGGCAGGAGGAGCAACCCGGCCAGGCCGGAGAGGAGTTGAAGGATCTGGCGTGCGGTGGACTCGCCGAGCGCGGGGTCGTCGATGGCGAACAGGTCGAGCAGGGTCAGATACGCGGCGTGCAGCGGGTGGGCGTCGCTGGTCAGCCAGTTCGCCACCGCGAGGCCGAGGACGCAGGCCATGAGCCCGGCCACCGACCAGCGCAGCCGGGGCGAGAAGAGCGAGCCGAACGGGAGCCCGCGCCCGGTGAGGCGGCCGGGAGGCCGGTCGGGCCCGGCGTGCGAGACGGCTTTGAGGACCACGGTGCCCCTGCCGGTGGCGGAGGTGACGGTGCGGTCGTCGGGCAGCAGCAGCGGTCCGTCCTGGCCGCCGTCGTCCGAACCCTCCGCGCCCGCAGGGTCGTTGGTGGTCGACGAGAGCAGGGCGAGTGTGCAGAGACCGGGGTCGGCGACCTGGCCGCGGCCCGGCGGGTCCCGCTCGACGGCGCGCAGGAGAAGGCCGTCGGCCTGGACCACCTTGCTGGTACCGGCGACCGCGGTGGCCGCCAGGGCGGGAGCCGCGGTGTCGGCGTCGGACAGGACGGTGGTGGAGGCGATCACCTCTGCCGGATCCAGGCTGGGGGACGCGACCGCGGCGGCCTGGTCGAGGAGCTCCTCCAAGTGCTGGCCCAGCTTGCGGTTGTAGAGCCGGATCACGATCCGCAGGCGGGGGTTGAGGCGGCGGGCGACGAGCGCCGCGTGGATGTTCGTCTCGTCGTCGTCGTACACCAGCGCAAGCGCGGCAGCCTCGTGGACGCCCGCCTCGACGAGGGCCGCCTCGTCGGGCTCCGGTGCCTCCAGGACGCGAGGGACCTCGGGCCGCGGCGCCCCGTCCCCGTTGCCGCCCGGCGTACCGGCCGCGCGCGCCATGACGGCCTGCATCCGGCCCAGGAAGGCGACGGCCCGCGCCCGCCGGGCCGGTCCGGAGCGCGGGCCGTCGACCGGCAGCGCGGAGGGGACGACGACCGTCACCTGCTCGCGGTACACCGAGCGCAGCTCGGCGGCGAGGCGTTCGGCGAGCGCGTCGTCACCGCACACCACCATGTGGCCGCCGCTCTGCGGCGGTTGCCGCGCCTGACGAGGTATCACGGCCTCGTCGTCCGCGTCAGCGGAGTGGCGGACGGGCTGCGGATTCCCGTGGCTCACGACTCGCCCTCTCCAATGCCGGTATTGACACCGACACCGACACCGCGAGCGGGACCGACAGCGACTCCCGATGGCGGCGGCCAACCACGATTGAACATGTGGGACAAGGTAGTTGGGGTACGCGGCTGGCGCGATATGGCTCACCGGGAGCAGGATTGCCGTCGCCGCCGGTCGGGGAAACTGGCGGAGGGCGGGCTCTGAAAACTCTCCAGCACCCGTCGGCACCAGCCCCCACACCAGTACCTGACCTGAGTTGACCCGCGATGACCCGCGTTGACCCGAGTAAGGAGCCTGGGCATGGATTTCGGACATGTGCCGCAGACAGATCCGACCGCCTCGTGAGCGGCACCGTCCCCACGGGGCCGGCCGCCGCGGAGCCCGGCGCGACATCCCAGACCGTCGCCGACGACGGCCGCGTCGAACTGCTCCCCGGCGCCTTTCCGGAGCACAGCCGCTTCGCCAACGACGACCTCAAGCCCATCCCCGTCGCCGAACGCCACTGGGGCACCTACAACTTCGCCGCGCTGTGGGTCGGCATGGCCCACAACATCCCTTCCTGGACGCTCGCTTCGGGCCTGGTCGCGCTCGGCATGGACTGGCGCCAGGCCGTCTTCACCATCGCGGCGGCCAACGTGATCGTGCTCCTCCCCATGCTCCTGACGGGACACGCGGGCCCGAAGTACGGCATCCCGTTCCCCGTCCTGGCCCGCGCGTCCTTCGGCCTGCGCGGCGCGAACCTGCCCGCCCTGATCCGGGCCGCCGTGGCCTGCGGCTGGTTCGGCATCCAGACCTGGATCGGCGGCCAGGGAATCTACGTCCTGCTCAACCAGGTCTTCGACGGCGCATGGAGCGACGAGTCACGCATCGGCGGCTATCCCTGGCCGCTGTGGCTCTGCTTCGTACTCTTCTGGATCCTCCAACTGGCCATCATCTACCGGGGGATGGAGGCGTTGCGCCGCTTCGAGAACTGGGCGGCGCCCTTCGTGCTCGTCGGGGCCGTCGTGCTGCTCGTGTGGATCGCCGACAAGGCGGGCGGCCTCGGCCCGCTGCTCGACCAGCCGTCCACGCTGGGCTGGGGCGCCGACTTCTGGCCGGTGTTCTTCCCCGCCCTGATGGGCATGATCGGCTTCTGGTCCACGCTGTCCCTGAACATCCCCGACTTCACCCGGTTCGGGAAAGGGCAGCGGGCGCAGGTGTGGGGGCAGACGCTCGGCCTGCCGACCACCATGACCGCGTTCGCGCTCCTGTCCGTCCTCGTGACCTCCGGCTCGCAGGCGGTGTACGGCGAGCCGATCTGGGAGCCCGTCGACCTGGCCGCCAAGGCCGACAACGTCTTCGGGCTCCTCTACGCCCTGGTGACGGTCCTGGTCGCCACGGTCTCCGTGAACATCGCGGCGAACGTCGTCTCACCCGCGTACGACCTCGCCAACCTCGCCCCGAAGTTCATCAACTTCCGTACGGGCGCGCTGATCACCGGTGTCGTGGGCGTGGTCATCTTCCCGTGGAAGCTGATCGAGACGCCCGAGCTCTACATCTTCGTCTGGCTCGGCGTCGTGGGCGGACTGCTCGGCACGGTCGCCGGAATCCTGATCGCCGACTACTGGGTGGTGCGGCGGACGGTCCTGGACCTCGCCGATCTGTACCGCCCCGAAGGGCGCTACTGGTACACCGGCGGATGGAACCTGCGCGCCGTCGCCGCCTTCGCGGTCGGCGGCGTGCTGGCCGTGGGCGGTTCGCACTCCGCGCCGGGGAAGGGGCCGTTCCCCGAGGACGGGCTGATCCCGGTCCTGAAACCGCTCGCCGACTACGGATGGGCGATCGGGCTCGCATCTGCGCTGGTCGTCTACGTCGGGCTGATGGCGATGGGCAGGCGCGCGGGCTCCGGGGGAGGCCGGCCGGCGGCCTAGACTGGACGCTCGCGACCCTTGCGTACGAGACGTTCGTGCGCGCGAGTCCGGGCGCGGAGGGCGGAGGAGGACGACCGTGGCGACAGGCGGCACCGGCTTCGACGATCCGCCGGCCGAGGTTCTCGCCGAGGCGGCCGCGGCCTTCGGCCTGCTCGCCTCCTCCGCGCGGCTGCACATCGTGTGGGCGCTCGCGCAGGGCGAGAGCGATGTGACGGGCCTTGCCGAGCGGGTCGGCGGTGCGCTGCCCGCGGTCAGCCAGCATCTGACGAAGCTGAAGCTTGCCGGTCTCGTGCGGGCCCGGCGCGAGGGGCGGCGCCAGGTCTACTTCGTCGACGACGCGGATGTGGTGACCGTGGTGCGGCTGATGGTCGGACAGCTGTCGGACCGAGCCGACCGCTCCGACCGTGCCGACCGCTCCGTCCGAGCCGACCGTGCCGATCGCTCCGACCGTGCCGCGGAGGCTCCCGGGCGTCGGCTCCGCGGCCTTGGCGCCTGAGACCTTGGTTCCTGAGACCTTCGCGCCTGAATCCTTCGGGCCGGAAACCTTCGCACCAGAGGCCGCGGCCAGTGGGCTCACCTCGCTCGAAGTGCTGCGCCGTGTGGACAGTGGCCCGCGCGGCCTGACGGACGAGGAGGCCGAGCGGCGCGTCGCCCGGTTCGGCGAGAACACCCTTCCCGACCGGCGTGCGGTGTCGTGGCCGCGGCTCTTCGGCCGCAGCATGCGGGATCCGTTCACGGCGGTGCTGCTCTGCCTCGGTCTGGTGTCGGCCACTGTGGCGTCGTGGGGCACCGCCTGCGTGATCCTCTGCCTGGTCGTCGTCAGCGGGGTGCTGCGGACGTCCGGTGAGCACCGCGCCGACCGGTCCATGGCCGCGCTCCGGGCACTGGTGGCCACCACCGCGACCGTGCTGCGCCGCGCGGAACGGGACGGGGACCCGCAGGAGCACCCCCAGGAGCGGGAGATCCCGGTCGAGGAGCTGGTGCCCGGGGACGTGGTGCGGCTCGGCCCCGGTGACCTCGTCCCCGCCGACGTACGGCTGCTGCGCGCTAGCGGACTCAGCGTGCGCCAGGCCGCGCTGACGGGGGAGTCGGCGCCGGTGCCCAAGGCCGCCGCCGATGTGCCGGGCCCGCGGCGCCCCGAAGGCGCCTTCGACCAGCCTCATCTCTGCTTCCAGGGCAGCAGCGTCGCCTCGGGCAGCGGCACCGCGGTGGTCGTCGCGACCGGGGAGCGGACTCGGTTTGCCGCGGCGCAGGGCCTGGCGGGGAGGCGGGGGCTTTCAGGGTGGCGGGGGTTGTCGGGGAGGCGGGGCCTTTCAGGGTGGCGGGGGCTGTCGGGGCAGCGCGGGCTGGCGGGGAAGCGTGGGCTTCCGGGGTGGCGCGGGCAGTCGGAGCAGCGCGGGCTGTCGGGGCGGCAGGGGCTGCCGGGGCGGCGCGGGCTGCTGGAGCAGCGTGGGCTCTCGGGGTGGCGCGAGCCGAGTGCCTTCGACCGCTCCGTGCACGGCATCTCCTGGGTCCTCATCCGGTTCATGCTGCTGACCCCGCCGCTCGTCCTGATGGCCAACGCCGCCCTGCGCGGGCGAGGCCTTGAGACCCTGCCGTTCGCGGTCGCCGTGGCGGTCGGCCTGACGCCGGAGATGCTGCCGGTCATCGTCACCACCTGCCTGGCGCGCGGTGCCTCGCTCCTGGCCCGTACGCACGGGGTGATCGTCAAACGGCTGCCCGCTCTGCACGACCTCGGCGCCGTCGACGTCCTGTGCCTGGACAAGACCGGCACGCTCACCGAGGACCGGCCGGTGCTCGACCGCGCCCTGGGCGCCGACGGGCGTGCGGCGCCCGAAGCGCTGCACTGGGCCGCGGTCAACTCCTGGTGGACGCTCCAGCTCGCCGAGCTGCCCGCCCCCGACCCGCTCGACGACGCGGTCCTCGATGCCGCGGACGAGGAAGAAGCCTTGCGGTACGACGGGGTGGCGGCGCTGCCCTTCGATTCCGTACGCCGCATCGCCACCGCCGTCGTACGCCGTCCCGGCAGCCTCGGCACCCACACGCTCGTGGTCAAGGGCGCCGCCGAGGACGTACTGGAACGCTGTGTGCTGGAGGACGGTGAACGCGCGAGGCTCCTGTCCGTCGCCGCCGACGAAGCGGCCAGTGGCCTGCGCGTCCTCGCCGTCGCCACCGCCGAGCGGCCCGCCCGCACCCGCGCCTACACCGCGGCCGACGAACGCGGCCTGACCTTCCGTGGCTTCCTCACCCTGCGGGACGCGCTCGCCCCGACCGCGGCCACCGCCCTGCGCGACCTCGCTCAGAGCGGCATCACGGTCAAGATCCTCACCGGCGACCATCCGGGGACTGCGGCGCGGGCCTGCCGCGAGCTGGGGATCGGCTCCGGCCAGGTCCTGACCGCCGACCGCCTCGACTCCCTCACCGACGCCGAACTCGCCGAGACCGCCCGGCGCACCACCGTCTTCGCCCGCTGCACCCCCGAGCACAAGGCCCGCATCACCGCGGCGCTGCGGTCCTGCGGGCACACCACCGGATTTCTCGGCGACGGGGTCAACGACCTGCCCGCGCTGCGGGCCGCCGACGTGGGGATCGCCCCGCGGGCCGCCGTGGACGTCGTACGCGAGAGCGCCGACGTGGTCCTCGCCGACAAGGACCTCACCGCGATCGACCAGGCCGTCCTCGCGGGACGCCACAGCAGCGGCAACATCGCCACGTACCTGCGCGTCACCCTCTCCTCGAACCTCGGCAACGTCATCGCGATGCTCTCCGCGGGACTCCTGCTGCCGTTCCTGCCGATGCTCCCGGCGCAGGTCCTCGTGCAGAACCTGTGCTTCGACGCCGCGCAGGTCGCCTTCGCCTACGAGCGGCCGCATCCGGCGGTGCTCCGTCGCCCCACCGTGCTGCGGCCCCGCGCCTTCCTGCGTTTCATCACCGGCTTCGGGGCCCTCAACGCCCTCGCCGACCTCGCCACCTTCCTCGTCCTCGCGCTCGCCCTGCACGGCCCCGGTGCCGTGGACGACCAGGCGGTGTTCCACTCCGGGTGGTTCACCGAGAACCTGCTGACCCAGGCTCTGGTGATGCTGCTCCTGCGGACCGGCCGCCGCAGGGCCGAGGGCAGGACGCCGGGCCCGGTCGGCTGGTCGGTGGCCGCGCTCGCCGCCGTCGGACTGCTCCTTCCGCTCTCCCCGCTGGGGCCGCTCCTGGGGATGACGGCTCTGCCGGGCCTGTACTACCTGCTGCTCGCGGTGGTGCTCGGTCTCTACGCGGTGGCGCTCGAGGCGCTCCGGCGGCGGTGGGACGCTCAGCCGTAGGAGAGATCGGAGCAGGGGGTGTCGTCGGCCGAGCGGGCGTCGTCGGCGACTTTGGTGGGGACCTTGGTGGGGACGGGTTCCGGCTCGTCGGATGGCGCGGCCGAGGGGGCATCCGCGTACGACTGGCCGAGGGTGACGGTGATGCCGGGCGTGGCCGCCGCCTCGAGTTCCGCGCCAGGGAACAGGCGGGCGAGGGACTTCGCGCGGCTCCGTTCGCCGGGGCCGTGGGCGATCACCGTGGTGGCGTGATCCTGGGCTGCGGCGGTCGCGGTGCCGGTGACCGTGAAGTCGTGCTCGGCGAGGGTCTTCGCCGCGCGGGCGGCGAGGCCGGTGACGGTGGTGCCGTTCTCGACGGCCACGGCGGCGCCGCCTCCGGAGACGGCCGCGGCGGACTTCGCACCGCTGGACTCCCGCTTGCCCTTCTCACTCTTCTCTCCCTTCTCGGCCCTCTCGCCGTTCTTGCCGCCGGCGTCCGCCCCGTCCAGCGTGCGGTCGTCCTTGAGCGACGCCCAGAGCGCGTCGGCGTCCGGCTGGACGACGGCGACGCGCGCACCCTCGTACCGCCAGGGGATGGTGACGAACTTGGTGTTGCTCAGATCGATGTCCTTCAGGGACATCGCGAACGAGATCAGTTTGTCGGCGGAGCCGAGTCCGGGGTCGACGGTCATCGACTTCGTCGCGGCGTCCGCGAGCGGCAGCAGCTTGGTGGGGGTCAGGCCGTCGCTCTTGACCTTCTTCAACAGGCTGGCGACGAAGGCCTGTTGCCGCTTGATGCGGCCTATGTCGGAGCCGTCGCCGATGCCGTGCCGGATGCGTACGTAATCCAGGGCCTTCTGGCCCGCCACCTCCTGCTCGCCCTTGGCGAAGAGGCGCGTGCCCCGGGTGGTGCGGTGGGGGTTGAGGTCGCGTTGGTAGACGTCCTGCGGCAGGCACACCTGCACTCCGCCCACCACGTCCGTCAGCTCCGCGAACCCCTTGAAGTCGACGACGACGGTGTGATCGACGCGCAGGCCGGTGAGGTGCTCGACGGTGTTCTGGGTGCAGGCGGGGTTGCCCTTGGCGGTCTGACCCACGGAGTACGCGGCGTTGAACATGGTGTGCGGCCGGGTCCTGGTCCAGCTGCCGTCCGGCAGTTTGCAGGGCGGGAGGTCCACGAGGGTGTCGCGGGGGATGGAGACGGCGACGGCGTGCCGGTGGTCGGCGTACACATGCAGCAGGAAGGCGGTGTCGGAGCGGCCGATGTCGCTCTTGTCGCCGCCGCCGAGCGCGCTGTTCCCCGCTGTGCGCGCGTCCGAGCCGATCACCAGGACGTTCTCGCCCTTGGATGCGTCGGCGTCGGGCCGGTCGCCGGAGACGCCGTCCGCCGCGAAGGTGTCGATGTTGCCGCTCAGACGGAAGTACGCCCACCCGGCGCCTGCCGTCACGAGAACCAGGAGTGACAGGACGACGCCGAGCGTGAGCCGCACACGGCCGCGCTTGCGCCGACGGCCGCGTACAGCTGCACGGTGGCTGGTTGTCATGGGTGCCGCCCTATCCGTCCGAGTCGTTCCGCCTCATGGAGAGGGACCTTCTGGCCCGCCCCATGGTTGTACAGTTGCGCAATGTAGCAATCTTTTCTGAGGCAACCGACGGCTGAGTGACAGCTGAGACATCTGTGGAGAAGGGCGGGCGACGATGCTCCGAAACGGACTGGAACCCTGGCATCTGCTCATCGTGGCGATCGTGGTCATCGTGCTGTTCGGCTCGAAGAAGCTGCCGGACACGGCGCGCGCGGTGGGCAAGTCCCTGCGGATCCTGAAGAGCGAGACCAGGGCGATGCAGGAGGACGGGGAGCGGGGGAAGGGCTAGGTCGGCCGCACCGCCGTCACCAGCCACACCCCCGCCCGCAACCGCACGCCGAACTCGGTCGCGTACGGCCGGAACGCCTCCTCCAGCGATGCCCGCGTCGCGGCGGTCACCGTCCGGCCCGGTGTGCGCGACAGGATGAAGTCGACGGCGTCCGCCGGGGTCTGGCCCCATACCGTCTCCACCGGCACGGGAGTCACCGTCACGTCCTCATACGCGGTGAGCACCTCGTGGATGCGGGCCGGGTCCGAGAGCGAGGCCATCGCGGTGCGGGCGGCGGTGGCGTCGGCCGCGGCCTCGGGCGGTATGGACTCCGGGCTCTCCTCGGGGCCGTCCTCCCGCGCGAGGAGTTCGGCGAAGAGGCCGAGCGTGCGGGACTCCTCGGTGCCCTGGCCGACGGGCTGCGGACAGACGAACACCAGCCGCCCGCCGGGGCGCAACGCGCGGGCGATGTTCGTGAACGCGGCGGTGTGGTCGGCGAAGAACATCACCCCGCCACGGCTGATCGCGACGTCGTACCCGGCTGGGGGGAACGCGTGGGTCTGGGCATCCGCCTGTTCGTACGCCGCGTTCGTGATGCCGTCGGATGCCGTGCTCGCACGGGCGCGGTCGAGGAGCGGCGCCGATATGTCGACGCCCACCGCATGGCCGTGCGCGGCGCGGCGGGCCGCGATGCGCGTGGTGATGCCCGCACCGCAGCCGATGTCCAGGACGCGGTCGCCGGAGCCGATGGCCGCGGCTTCGAAGAGCGCGTCGTTCACGCCGGAGAGCATCGTGTCGTACCGGTCGTGGTGTGTGGCCCAGTGCGTGCCCACCGAGCCGTTCCACGCCTGCGCCTGGCGGGAGTTGGGGGTCGGTGTCGTCGCTGTGGTCATGACGTCTCCTTGGCGTAGCGGGCCGAGTGGTGCACCGCGAGGGCGCCCTCGATGCGGTCGACCGCCGTGAACGCGCCGTACGCGACCAGGTGCACGAGGCAGTGGTCGCTGAACGGTGGCTTCTTCCAGGCCGCCACGTCCTCGTCGGTGATGCGGTACGGCGCGAGCGCGGCGAGCAGCGCGAGGCGTGCTCCCGGGCGGGACGCGCGGTCGGGCAGGGCGTCCCAGGACAGCGGCGGATGCGCGCCGTCCCACGCCGCCACCGCCGCCTGCACTAGGGCCTGGTCCGCTTCGTCGAGCAGTCCCGCGCCCATCGTCGCCGCGGCACGGAGCGCGGCGTACGCGGAACCGATGGGCGTGCCCGCGGCCCAGGCAGGGCCGGGCTGAGGATCGTCAATCAGGGCCAGGGAGTCGCCGGGGGCGAGGGTGCGGCGCACCGTCTTCTGCAAGGTGCGGCCGCCGAGCGAGCGCACCGCCCGGAAGCGCTGCGCGTTGCACGGCAGCATGGCCTCGGTGATCAGCGACGACGCGACGCGGTTGATGAAGTGGAAGGAGAGCGCGGTGCCGATGTGGGCCGGGGCGTGGGCCCGCGGGAACGGCGGAGAGACGAGCTCCGGCGCCCGCGGCGTCCGGGTCGCCTGAGCCCAGGCGAGCAGCCGCGCCTGCGCCGGGTCCTCGGGCTGCTCGCCGCGCAGCACCCGCTCGGCGACGCGGTGGTCGCCGGTGGCGTGCAGCATGACCGTGTGCGCGCTCACGCAGAACGGGCAGCGGTTGGCGAGCGAGACGCCCAGCGCGACCAGCTCCCGGCCGGTGCGCGTGGTGCCCCCGCTGCCGAAGGCGTCGTCGCCGCCGACCAGCAGGGACTCGCGGAGCAACGCCCAGGTGGCGGTGAACAGTTCGGGCGCGGGCGAGAGGGCGACGAGCGGCGCCGGCTCCGCGATACCGAAGTTCTCGGCCATCTGCGCGTACGCCTCGGCGGTCCTGCCGGTCGCGGATTTCGGGAGTACGGGATCGGTGTATCGAAAGGTTGCCATGCCCCGATGGTCGGGGCGCCGGGTGCCTCGGGTCGTCGTCCGGCGGAAGGCAGTTGAGGGTACGTCGCCGGGGCCGGACGGGGCTGTGGCTACTACGCGGGGAGTAGTGCGGGAGCGGTCTGCTGGGGTGACGCGGTTGTCAGCGGTGGGCTCTATCGTTCTGAACACGGCGGGGGATGCGCCGGTGCGAGGGACGCGGGGATGCGATGACGCGGGGGCGGAGATGGCGGCGGACAGGGCGGTAGGCGCGGCGGAGCAGGTGAACGTGCGCGACCGGGTGCGGAATCAGGTGCGGCAGGCGTGGGTCGGTGACGCCGTGCTCGCGGTCGTGGTGGGGGCGATAGTCGCGGTCGCGGCGGGGCTGGGGGACGGCGGCGCGGGGCTCCTCGACTACGCCCTGATCGGCACCGGTTCGCTCGCTCTCGCCGCGCACCGGGCGGCGCCGCGCGCCGCGCTCGCGCTCACCACGGCGTGCCTGCTCGGCGAGGTGTTGTACGCGGGCGCGAGCAGTGTCGCGGCGATCCCGGTGGTGGCGGCCGTGCACACGGCAGCGCGCGCGGCTCACCGGGGCCTCGCCGCTGTCGCAGCCGGGGTGTTCCTCGTGGGCTTCGCGGTCGCGGGGGAGGCGTCGGACGACGTCGTGCAGCGGACGCTGCTGCTGGCCGGCTGGTTCCTGTGCGCCCTCGTCACGGGCCTCGCCGACAAGAACTGGCAGGCGTATCTGCGCCAGACCGAGCAGCGGGCCCTGGAGGCCGAGCGGACCCGCGAGGAGGCGGCGCTGCGCAGGGCGGGCGAGGAGCGGCTGCGGATCGCGCGCGAACTGCACGACTCGCTGACGCACAGCATCTCGATCGTCAAGCTCCAGGCGGGGGTGGCCGTCCACCTCGCCCGCAAGCGGGGCGAGGACATACCGCCCGCGCTGCTCGCCATCCAGGAGGCGAGCGGCGAGGCGATGCGTGAACTGCGGTCCACACTCACGGTGTTGCGCACGGACGAGCCGACGGGGAGTCCCGCGCTGCTCGTCGAGCGTGCGCGGGCCGCGGGGCTCGCCGTGGAGCTTGCGGTGCGGGGCCGGGAGCGGACCCTGGCCGGTGAGCTGGAGCGGGCCGCGTATCGGATCGTGCAGGAAGGCCTCACCAACGCGGCCCGCCATGCGGGCGGCTTGGCCACGGTGACGGTCGGACTCGACTACGGGGAGAGGGTGCTGGGGGTGCGGGTGGAGGACGACGGGGTCGCCGACGCGGGGCGGCCACCGGTGGAGGGGACCGGGCTCACGGGGATGCGGGAGCGGGTCGCCTCCCTGGGCGGGACGTTGCGGGCGGGGCCGCGGGTCGAGGGGGGATTCCTGGTGCGGGCGGAACTGCCGCTGGGGGATGGGGTGTTGGCGTCCGGTGTGACCGCCGGGCGGCAGGAAGGAACGTCCGCGGAGGCCAGGGTGGCCGCCGGGCGACCGGGGGAGGAGATGTGATCCGGGTGGTGCTCATCGACGACCAGGCGTTGATGCGGGCCGGGTTCCGTGCGCTGCTCGAAGCCGAGGACGGCATCGAGGTGGTGGGGGAGGCCTCCGACGGGGAGCGCGGGGTCGCTCTCGTGCGGGAGTGCATGCCGGACGTCGCGCTCATAGACGTACAGATGCCGGTGATGACCGGGATCGAGGCGACACGTCGGATCGCCGCCGACCCCCGCCTCGGCGGCGTACGCGTCGTGATCCTCACCAACTACGGCCTCGACGAGTACGTCTTCGACGCGCTGCGTGCCGGTGCCAGTGGGTTTCTGCTCAAGGACACGGAGCCCGCCGACCTGCTGCACGGCATCGAGATCGTCGCGCGCGGGGACTCCCTGCTCTCGCCCTCCGTGACCAGCAGGCTGATCGGCGAGTTCGTCTCGCGGCCACCGGACCGGGCCACCGCGCCGGGCCTGGAGACCCTCACGCGCCGGGAGCGGGAGGTCACCGCGCTGGCCGCGCGCGGGCTGACGAACGAGGAGATCGCCGAGCACATGGTGATCAGCCCGTTCACGGCGAAGACGCATGTGAGCCGGGCGATGACGAAGCTCGGCGCGCGCGACCGGGCCCAACTGGTCGTGTTCGCCTATGAGTCGGGGCTCGTCGCGGCGAGGAACGCAACTCCTTAGGCGCCCATGGACTCGGAGCGCCGATATGAAGGCGAAGGCAGATAGGGGGAAACTGTGGCCATGGCATGATCTCCGCGTGACCGTCATAGCGTTCAGACATGTCGCTGCCCTCTCGGCCGTGGTCCTGCTCGCCACCGGGTGCGGGCTCTCGGAGGAGTTGGAGCGGGAGGCGGATCCCGGGCGTACGGCGCCGGCTCAGGACGGCCGGACCAGCGCGGGGGGCGGTCTGTCGGCCTCGGCCGGTCCCGACTCGCCGACCGGGATACCCGTCGAGACGGGGCCGTCGCAGGTGCCCGACGTGGCGTCGCCCTCCTGCCCCGCGTCCGGTGTCCGCATCGAGGCGGGCATGGTCAACCCCGCCATGGGCCTGCGCGCGATGAGCGTGACCGTGACCAACTGCGGCAAGGACATCTATCGCCTGAAGGGCTATCCGAAGCTGCGGGTCCTGGACGAGCACCGCGAACCCCTCGACGTACAGATCCTCGAAGGTACCGAGCCCATCATGGCGAGAGACGACGACCCCGGGCCGAACCACCGCGTCTCGCTCAAGCGGGGCGAGGAGGCCTACACCGTCCTCGTCTGGCGCAACACCGTCACGGACACGACCACGACCGCCGTCAGCGGCACCTACCTCAAGGTCACCCCGGCGCCTGGCACCCGCCCCGGGACCGTGACGCCGGAGGGCCGGATCGACCTCGGCAACACCGGCCGCATCGGCACGACCGCCTGGCAGAGGGAGCCCGCCGACGACGCGAGCCCGTCAAGGCCTACGGCACCCGCGCCGTCCACTCCGGCGAGCTGAACTTCGTCCGGGCCAGTTCCCGCGCCCTGGCCATCTCCTCGTCCGTGGCCTTGCCCACCGTCAGGCCGTACCGCCCGCGGAAGGAGTCGAGCATCCGCTCGATCACGGTCTCGCGCGGGAGGCCCGTCTGGCGGCGCAGCGGGTCCACGCGCTTCTTCGCGCTCCGCGTGCCCTTGTCCGAGAGCTTCTCGCGGCCGATGCGGAGCACCTCGACCATCTTCTCCGCGTCGATGTCGTACGACATGGTCACGTGGTGCAGTACGGCGCCGTGCCCGCCGGCGACGCGCTTCTGGGCGGCGCCCGCGACCTTGCCGGCGTCGGTGGCGATGTCGTTGAGGGGTTGGTACCACGCCTTGATGCCCATGTCGCCGAGGGCGTCGAGCACCCAGTCGTCCAGATAGGCGTAGCTGTCGGCGAAGGACAGGCCCTGCACGAGGGAGTCCGGGACCGAGAGCGAGTACGTGATGGCGTTGCCCGGCTCGCAGAACATGGCGCCGCCGCCACTGATCCGGCGCACCACCTGGACGCCGTGGCGCGCGGCGCCCTCCTGGTCCACTTCGTTGCGCAGCGACTGGAAGCTGCCGATGACGACCGCCGGGGACTCCCACTCCCACACACGTAGCGTCGGCGGGCGGCGCCCGGCGGCGACCTCCTCGGTGAGCACCTCGTCCAGCGCCATCAGGAGGGCGGGGGACTGCGGGGCCTCGTGGATCAGCTGCCAGTCGTAGTCGGTCCAGTCCGTGGCATGCGCGAGGGCCCGGCGCACCGCGACGCCCACGCCCTCCGACGTGAGGCCGTACATCACCGTGCCCTCGGGGAGCGCGGCGTCGACGCGGGCGGCGAGACCCGCCGTGTCGGTCTCGGCGGGTGCGCCCTCCAGGGCACGGCTCAGGGCGTCGAATGCCTCGTCAGGTTCGAGGAAGAAGTCCCCCGCCACCCGCACATGCCGCAGCGTGCCGTCCTCGACCTCCAGGTCCACGACGACGAGCTTGCCGCCGGGGACCTTGTACTCACCGTGCACTGTGCTTCCTCCGGGCCTTGCCGAATCGCGGACACCGGCAGCCTGCGATTTCATATCAGGACAACTCGACCCACTAGGGATAGATTCCCGCACAGGGTGGTCAGTCGTCCCCTCGGCGCCGGCCCTGACGGGAGCTGACGAGGAGTCCATGAGCCACGCCGAGACCAGTGACCAAGCCACCGCCGGTGCGTCACCGGCCGTCAAGCTGACGCTCGCCACGCTGACGATGATGGTCGTCGGCTCCATGGTCGGCGCGGGCGTGTTCTCGCTGCCACGGCGGTTCGCCCAGGAGACCGGGGTCGCGGGCGCGTTGATCGCCTGGGCCATCGCCGGTGCGGGCATGCTGATGCTCGCCTTCGTCTTCCAGACCCTCGCCGTCCGCAGACCGGATCTGGACGCCGGTGTCTACGCCTACGCGAAGGCAGGGTTCGGCGAGTACCTCGGCTTCTTCTCCGCCTTCGGGTACTGGGCCAGCGCGTGCGTCGGCAACGTCACCTACTGGGTGCTCATCATGTCGACCATCGGCGCCATCTGGCCGAGCCTCGGCGACGGCGACACCCTGCTCGCCGTCGTCCTCTCCTCGTTCGGCCTGTGGGCGTTCTTCCTGCTCATCCGCCGCGGCGTCAAGGAAGCGGCGGCGATCAACAGGATCGTCACCGTCGCCAAGATCGTGCCCATCCTCGTCTTCGTGATCCTGGCCCTCTTCTTCTTCAAGCCGTCCGTCTTCGCGGACAACTTCGGCGGCGCGGACTACGCGGGATCGCTGTTCAACCAGGTGCGCGGCACCATGCTGGCCACCGTCTTCGTCTTCCTCGGGGTCGAGGGCGCGAGCGTCTACTCCCGGCACGCCAAGCGCCGCGAGGACGTCGGCCGGGCCACGATCCTGGGCTTCCTCAGCGTCTTCGCCGTCTTCGCCTCGGTCACCATCGTGTCGTACGGGATCATGCCGATGGCGGAGATCGCCGAGCTGCGCCAGCCCTCCATGGCGGGGGTCCTGGAGGAGGCGGTCGGCACCTGGGGCAAGGTCTTCGTCAGCGTAGGACTCATCATCTCCGTGCTCGGCGCCTACCTCGCCTGGACGCTGATGGCCGCGGAAGTGCTCTTCGTCGCCGCGAAGGACGACGACATGCCCCGCTTCCTGCGCAAGGCCACATCGGAGGACGTGCCGGTCCCCGCGCTCCTGATGACCACCGCGCTGAGCCAGGTGGTCCTGGTCGTCACGATGTTCTCCGACGACGCGTTCAACTTCGCGCTCGACCTGACCAGCGCGCTGAGCCTCATCCCGTTCCTGCTCGCGGCCGGTTTCGCCGTCAAGATCGCCACCGGGCCCGGCCGCGAGGGCGTCGCCGGACAGAGCACCCGCAAGGAACTCGTGATCGCGGTGATCGCCACGCTGTACATGGCGTTCCTGCTGTACGCGGCCGGGCTCAAGTTCGTCCTTGTCTCCTTCATCATCTACGCCCCCGCGACGCTCCTGTTCATCAAGGCCCGGCGGGAGCAGAACCGGCGCCTGTTCTCCCCGCGCGAGGCCGTCATCTGCGCCGTCTCGATCGCGGGCGCCGTCGTGGGCGTGATCGCGCTCGCGGCGGGCTGGATCGACCTCTGACCGGACCAGGCCGGGCCCGCCCCCGAACCAGTCGCCACCGACCGAAAGGCGCACCGTGACCAGCCACGACACCCCCGCCGCACCGACGTTCGGCGTCCACTCCGAGGTCGGCAGGCTGCGCAAGGTACTGGTCTGCGCGCCGGGACTCGCACACCGCAGGCTGACCCCCACCAACGCCGACGACCTGCTCTTCGACGACGTCATGTGGGTGGAGAACGCCCAGCGCGACCACGCGGACTTCGTCATCAAGCTCCAGCAGCGCGGCGTCGAGGTCGTCGAGCTGCACGACCTCCTCGCGCAGACCATGGCGATCCCCGAGGCAAGGACCTGGCTCCTCGACCGGAAGATCACCGCGAACGAGGTCGGCCTCGGGCTCATCGACGGCACCCGCGCCTTCCTGGAGACACTGGAGCCGAGGCAGCTCGCCGAGTACCTCATCGGGGGCCTTGCGACCGCGGATCTGCCGGACGAGTTCCGCTCCGGCTATGTCGCGCTCGTGCGCGAATCCACCGGCGTACGCGAGTACTTGATGCCGCCGCTGCCGAACACGCTCTACACGCGCGACACGACGTGCTGGCTGTACGGGGGCGTCACGCTCAACCCGCTGTACTGGCCGGCCCGGCACGACGAGACGCTCCTGATGAAGGCCGTCTACCGGTTCCACCCCGACTTCACGGGGGCCACGGTGTGGTGGGGCGACCCCGAACTCGACTGGGGCCAGGCGACGTTCGAGGGCGGCGACATCATGCCCGTCGGCAACGGCGTCGTCCTGATGGGCATGAGCGAGCGCACCTCGCGGCAGGCCATCACCCAGGTCGCGTCCGCGCTGTTCGAGAACGGCGCGGCCGAGCAGGTCATCGTCGCGGGCATGCCCAAGCTGCGGGCCGCCATGCACCTCGACACGGTCTTCACCTTCGCCGACCGCGACATCGTCACGCTCTACCCGAAGATCATGGACGCCGTGCACTCCTTCACGCTGCGCCCCGGCGGCAAGGCGTCCGGTGTCGAGATCACGGACGAGGGCTCGCGCGCGTTCGTCGACGTGGTCGCCAAGTCGCTCGGCCTGCCCGACCTGCGCGTGATCGAGACGGGCGGGGACGTCTACGCCTCCGAGCGGCAGCAGTGGGACAGCGGCAACAACGCCGTCGCCCTGGAGCCGGGCGTGGTCTTCACCTACGACCGCAACACCCAGACCAACACGCTGCTGCGCAAGGCGGGCGTCGAGGTCATCACCATCGTCGGCGCCGAACTCGGCCGGGGCCGCGGCGGCGGACACTGCATGACGTGCCCGCTCGTCCGCGACGCCGTGGACTTCTGAAGCCCCCAGCGGTACGGGGGCTCAGTACCGCCGGTCTAGTACCGCTGCGCCTTGACCAGCTTCGCGGAGAGCTTCGGCTCCGGGGGCTCGTGGCTGATGGCGTACCGCTGGGCGCGCTTGCCCGGTTCGAGGTTCTCCGTGCCGACGTAGCGGGTCTCCACGGTCTTGCCCGACGAGTCCACGAAGTCGACCTGCACGGCGAAGTCGGCCGTCTTGTCGGTCCTGTTGGTGAAGGTCACCACGGAGGCGAGCACACCGCCCGTCTCGGCGCGCGGCTTGCCCGTCATCGAGACGTCGGACATCGCGTTGCCCCGCCCGTCGACGTCCTTCAGGGCGTCCTTGGCGGCCTGGTTGGCCCGTTCCGTGTCGGCGGACACGGACGCCTCGAACTCGTCCGCGCGCTCCGAGGCGGAGGCCTCGGCCGCCGAGGCCGAGGCACGGGCGGACTCGGCGGCCTCCGAGGCCTGCGACTTCAACGGCGACGCGGTCTTCTCCGAGAACGACGACGAGTCCGGGGCGGTCGGCCGTTCGCTCACCGTCCGGCTGCCCTCGGCCGACGGGGCGTCGCTGTCGGTGCTGCACGAGACGAGGGCGGCGGCGGCCGTCACCGTGGCGGCGAGCGTGAGGGCGGCGGACACCGCGGGCCTGCGGCGTGCGGGGCGCCGCTTCCCGCGGGGCGGCATCGGGTTCATTCGGTGCGGTCCTTTCCCTGCTGCTGTTGCTTGTTGCCTGTTACCTGTTGCTGGTCGTGAGGGGGGGTGTCAGTAGCGCAGGGCGCAGGCGATCCGGCCCCGGTCGGCGAGCGCGCCTTCGGGTACGAAGTGGACCTGTGTGCCGGTGTCCAGGGCCCGCTCGACGATGTCGTCGACGACGTCGTCCACCGCGTCGAGGTCGTCCGGATCGGCAGGCACCAGATGTCCGCCGTCGTCGCGCACGGTCGCCTGGTAGGTGTCCTCCACGGCGAGGAGGCGTACCCGGTCCGTCGTCACGTTCTGCCAGACCTCGTCGAGACCGGCGGCGTAGTGGCGTCGGCCCTGCGCCGCGTCCAACTCATGGAGCACGGAGTCGAGTTCGCTCTTGTCCTGGGCGGCGAGGAAGGGGCGTACCGCCTGCCACACCGCGTCCGCCGGGCCGTGCACGAGGCCGCCGTGCGGCACCCGGCCGGCCTCCTTGATGACCGTGCCCGCGCCGTCGAGGAGGGACAGTGCCGCGGCCTCGCCTGCCACGAACAGGGGGCGCGGATGGGCGCGGAGCACACTGGCCGTGGACAGGTCCGCCTCGCGCAGGAACCTGCGGGTCTGCTCGTCGCGGTAGGTGCTCGGCAGGTCGCCGATCCGCTCCTTGCGCTCGGCGTCCGGGTCCTCCAGGCTCCGGGTCAGCGGGAATCCGTCCGCCTTGTGCTCGGTGACCCGCTCCGGGGTGCCGCTCCACAGCGAGACGCGGTCGGCCGAGATGGTGAGGACCCAGTACGGACGCTCGGCGGCCTGGGCCGCGACGACGTTGCGCGTCAGGAAGGTGTCCGAGAGCACCACGCGCGACGGCACCGTCCTGGCCAGGGACCACACCTGGTGCTCCCCGGGGGCGGCGAACACGGCGAGCCCGTCCTCGGCGTGCACGAGGTCGATCTCCGCCACCGCCCGGTCCAACTGCGCGGCCACCTCGATCCGCTGCTCCCTGGCCACGGCCGGGTCGGACTTCAGACGCTCCTTGGCCTCGGCGACGAGGTTGCGCAGCCGCACGGCATCCTGCGCGTTGTCCGGCTCCCTGCGGTGGGTCGGCAGCAGGACCGTGACGGCGGGATAGGGGCGCGGCCGGCGCAGCCCGGCCAGGGTGGCCGGGTTGAGGGAGGGGTGCATGGGGTGACCCTTTCGGGGCGGGGCGGCGGATGAGGTGGCTCCGGAGGCGGCTGGGGGGGAGCCTCCAGAGAGGGATGAGGTGCCTCCAGAGAGGGAATTACGCCATGAAATGCACCATATGCCGGTTCCCTGGCCGTGGCATTTCACCCGGGGCAGCTCACCTCAGCAGGAAGCCGAAGACGTACCCGAGGGCATTCGTGGCCCAGTGCAGCCCCATGGGGGCGAGCAGGCTTCCGCTGCGGCGGCGCAGTTCGCAGAAGAGGCAGCCCGCCAGTGCCGTGAAGAGGACCGCTCCGGCGTCGACGACGATCACGCCGAGGATCGAGTGCCCGAAGGCGCCGCCGAGCGCGGGCTTGGCGTCGGCGAGACCCAGCGACGGCAGGATGTGCCAGAGACCGAAGAGCCCCGACGAGACCAGGGTCGCGGTGAGCGGCCCGCGCGAGCGCAGGAGCAGCCCGAACAGGACGCCCCGGAAGGCCACCTCCTCGAGCAGGACCGTGCCGAACGGAACCGTCACCAGCACCCGCTGGGCGACCTCACCCCCGCTCAGACCGCTCTGCCGCTGATCCTCGAACAGCCCGCGGGTGAGCGGCAGCGCGGCCGCGACGGCGTACCCCGCGGCGACGATTCCGATCAGGGCGAGCGCCCAGCACAGACCGCGCACGAGGGTGCCGCGCGCGAGGCCGACGTCGGCCCACCGCCCGCCCGACCAGTACACGATCGCGAGCAGCACCGCCGTGGCCAGCAGGGAGAGGGGGAGGCTCAGGGACTGCGCCCACCGGTTGTTCGCGAGGTTGCTGAGCACGAGGACGGCGACGGTGGCGGTGACGGCGGTGGCCGTCGTGACCGGACGCCGCAAGAGCCGCGGAAGCCGCACGAGCCGCAGGTGCCGCGGGTGCCGCGAGGAGGGGCGTCGGGCGTGCACGAGTCCATCGTGCGGGCGTCCCGCGCACGCGGCGACCGGAGGTCCGGAGCCGCGTACCGAGTCGCCGCGTGTACGCAGGGGACTCAACCTGAAGGCATGGAAGAGCGCGCGTCCGGCCAGCGGCGCCGGCGCCTGTGCCTGCGGTGGCTCCGGCCCGTCGCCTGGGTCGTGGCGGTGCTGTGCGTGGCGGTCCTCGCCACGACGGCCACGGCGCGCAGCACGGTCCTCAGTCCCGGCTTCCACCAAGGCGTGCTGAAGGACCAGCACGCCTACGACCGCCTCTACAACGAGGTCCTGGTCGACCCGCAGAGCCTCCCGGTCGCCCGCGGCCTGCTGGGGCGGCTGCCGGTCCCGGAGGCCGCCGTGACGTCCAACCTGAAGATCGTGCTTCCCCCGGAGACCTTGCGCGCCATGACCGACCGCCAGATCGAGGAGGTGACCGGCTATCTGCGGGGCGAGCACGCGACGCTGCGCCTCACGGCGGACCTGCGGCCGGTGCTCACCAATGTCGGCGACCTGGCCCAGACGTACTTCGGCGATCTCGTCGCCTCCGTGCAGCGGCAGCCCGAGCCCGACTTCCCCGCATTCCTGACGGACCTGAACAGCGCGGCGCGGAGTGTGACCACCGGAGAGCCGCCCACCGGCCTTCCCGCCCTGGAACTGTCCAGGGAGCAGGCCGTCACCGCGGCCCGCGCGCTCCTCCAGGTGGTGCCCGAGGACCGCCGCGACGCACTCCGTCCCGAGGTCGAGGTGGCCCTGGAGAGCGGCGACGTGGCGTCGGCGCTCGCCGCCGTCGGCCCCGAGGCCGTCTCCGACCGCACGCGCCTGGCCACCGAGCAGCTGCGGACGACCGTGGGCGGCGACACCTGGGACATCACCGCCGACCTCGACACGTCGCAGGACGCGCTCGCCCCGCTGCACCGGGCGCGCTCCGTCACGCACCTCGCCCAGGAGGTGGTCGAGCCGCTCGCAGCCCTGCTGGGCGTCGCCGCCCTGGCGTTCCTGTGGTTCTCCGGGCCGCGGGCCCCCGCGCGCCGTCTGATGGGGCTGGGCTGGGCGCTCGCCGCGGGCGGACTGCTGACCGGCCTTGCCGCCCTGTTCGCCCGCACGGCCACGGACGACGGGGTGATCACTGCGCCCGTGTCCTGGCCGGAGTCCGTGGCGCGGCTCGTCGACGACGTGGGGAACGCCGCCCTGGACGGCGTCATCGGCACGGCCACCGCGACCGCGTACATCCTGCTCGCGGCGGGCGCGCTGCTCGTCACCGTCAGCTGGGTGTGGCAGGCGGGACCGGCGCTCACGGTCAGCCCGCGGCGGGTCCAGGTGCTCGCCGTCGGGGTGGCCGGGGCCGCGCTCGGGGGTGTCGTCCTTGCTCCCCTGGCGGTCGGCCGCTCCGAGCCGCGGGCCTGCCAGGGCAGCGCCCGGCTCTGCGACCGCCCGTACGACGAGATCGCCCAGCTCACCTCGCACAACGCGATGTCGACCACGGCCGACCAGTTCATCGGGCCGCTCCAGGACCCCGGCATCACGGCCCAGCTCAACGATGGCGTACGCGCCCTGCAGATCGACACCTACACCTGGGAGGGGCCCGAGCAGATCGCCGAGCGTCTGAAGGGCTCGGACTTCTCGCCCCGCCTCCAAGGGCAGATCAAGGCCGCGATCAACAAGTTCAACCCGCCCCGTGACGGCCTGTGGCTCTGCCACTCGGTGTGCCGGGCCGGGGCGATCGGCCTCGTGCCCACGCTGCGCGAGACGGGCGACTGGCTGCGCGCCCACCCCACCGACGTGGTCACGCTGATCGTGCAGGACGCCGTCAGCGCCGATGACACCGCGGCCGCCTTCGAGGAGGCCGGGCTCACGGACCTGCTGTTCACGCCCGACCCCGACCCTGACGAGCCGTGGCCCGAGCTCGGCGACATGATCGACAGCGGTCGGCGCCTTGTGGTGTTCGCCGAGCGCGAGGACGGGCCCCAGCCCTGGTACCGCAACTTCTACCGGTACGGCATGGAGACGCCGTTCGCCTTCCGCAGCCCAGCGGACATGACCTGCGCCCCGCACCGGGGCGGCGAGGACAAGCGGCTCTTCCTGCTCAACCACTTCATCACCATCGACGGCGGCAGCCGCCTCGACGCGGGCACGGTCAACCGGCGCGAGGCGGTGCTCGACCGCGTGCACGACTGCGAGCGGCAGCGCGGCAGGCCGGTGAACTTCGTCGCCGTCGACTACCTCAACATCGGCGATGCGAGGGGGGCGGTGGATGCGCTGAATGCGGAGCGCTAGCAGGGGTGGAAGTGCGATTTGAGCCGGTTTGCGAGGTGTGGGGGACTGGGTGAGCATGGGGTCGCGCGCCCTTTGCCGGGGACATCCGTCATCGGACGGCCGCGCCGGACCTCGGAGCTGAGGCGGTTGACGAAGGATGCGCCTTTGGCGGACGCTCGGCGGTGGATCGTGCGGCGCGGCGGCGCGATCGTCAGGAAGCCGTACTGGGAACGGCCCGACTCCACCTACCTGGTCAGACGCTGGCCGGACCTCACGGCAGCCTGCGTCGGCACCGTCTTCTTCTGGCTCTCCCTCACGCCGTCCCTCGTGCCCCGGCCCTGGTTGCTGCAGGGCGTCGTCGGAGGGATCACGGCGGCCATCGGATACGGACTCGGCTCGGTCGTCGCCACCGTGTGCCGCGCGCTGTTCCGGTGGCGGCCGAGCGAGAAGGCACGGGCGCGTCTCTGGCAGGCGTACTGGGTCATCGGGCTCGTCCTCACGGTGTGGCTGATCGCCGAGAGCGACCACGCGCAGCGCCGCCTGCGCGAGCTCCAGGGACTGCCGCCGTCGATGGCCTGGCACACGCCGGTCATCATGCTGATCGCCCTCCTGCTCTGGGCCCTGTTCCTTTTCGTGGCCCGTGGCATCCGCCTCGGTGCACGCAGGCTGATCCGCGCCCTGCACCGGTTCGTGCCGCTGCCCGTCGCCATCGGCCTCGGCGTCGCGCTCAGCGCGCTGATCGTCACGATCGGGCTGCGCGACGTCGTCTTCCAGCGCGGCGTCATCGACCTCGCCGATCGCATCGCCTACGCGACGAACGGCGGCACCAAGGAAGGCATCCGCCGACCGACCTCGCCGCTGGTCTCCGGGGGGCCCGGCTCGCTCCTGCGCTGGCAGGACCTCGGATTCCAGGGCCGCAACTTCGCGGGGTCCACGCCGACGAGCGAGCAGATCACCCAGTACACGGGCAGGCCCGCGAAGGACCCCGTGCGGGTCTACGTCAGCGCGTCGGCGCCGGAGGCCTTCAGCAGCAGGGACCCCTTCGAGGCCAAGGCCCGGCTCGCGGTGGAGGAGCTGGAGCGGACCGGTGCGTTCGACCGGGACGTGCTGGCCATCGCCGGGACCACGGGGACCGGCTGGGTCAACGCCGACATCAGTGAACCCCTGGAGTACATGCACGACGGCAACACGGCCATCGTCGCCGTCCAGTACTCCTACCTGCCCAGCTGGGTTTCCTTCCTCGTCGACAAGGAGCGCGCCGCGCAGGCCACGAGCCTGCTCGTCGACGCGGTCCTCGCGAAGTGGTCCGCCCTGCCGGAGGACGACCGGCCCAAGCTCGTGGTCACCGGGGAGAGCCTGGGCGGGTTCGCGATCGAGTCGTCGTTCGACGGGGTGGACGATCTGCTGGCCCGGACGGACGGGGCGCTGATCGTCGGCACGCCCAACTTCGCGCCGATGTCGCAGGAGATCCGCGATCACCGGGACGCGGGGAGCCCGGTGTGGCGGCCGCTGTACGACGAGGGCAGGAACGTGCGGTTCGCGCAGTTCCCCGAGCGGGATCTGAAGCGGCCGGGCGGGGCGTGGGGCCAGCCGCGGGTGGTGTACCTGCAGAACGCGTCCGACCCGGTCGTCTGGTGGTCCTCCGCCCTGCTCCTGCACCGCCCGCAGTGGCTCGACGACCCGCTGGGCCCGGACATCACCCCGGCGATCAGGTGGTTCCCCGTCGTCACCTTCTGGCAGACGTCGGTGGACATGGCGGTGTCGTACGGCGTCGAGGCGCCGCACGGTCACCGGTACGGGTCGGGGCCGGTGGACGGGTGGGCGGCGATCGTTCCCCGGGAGGGATGGGGCGAGAAGGACACGGAGCGACTACGACAGCACATGGAGGAGCGGAAGCCGCCTTACTGAGGCGGGGCTGCGGGGGCTGCTTCGGCCGGGAAGCGCGAGGCCCCGCCCCGCCCCACCCTCGGCACCGCGGGGCAGCCTCGCCCCCCACCCACCCCTGTCACTGCGGGGCAATCGGGCGGGTGGGCGGGAGAGGCTTGTTCGTCCAGGGGCGGATGCGGGGTGACGGGCGGGTGGGTGGGAGGGGCCTGTTCGTGCAGGTGGGACGCGGGGGGCGAGGTAAAGGCAGGGCCCAGGGGCCAGGTCACGTGGGATTCATCTCGAATCCATGTCCCGTACCGCCGACCCGTACGGATTGTCAGTCCGGCGTGCTCTCATGGATGCATGATCGAAGTGATCGAAGACTTTCTTGTACGTGGCGTCTCCGACGTCGAAGAAGCCCTCCGCAAGGCCGCCGCAGCCGAGGTCATGCCGAGATTCCGGCAGCTCGCCGAGGGCGAAGTCGTCCAGAAGAGCGGGCCGCACGACCTCGTGACGGTGGCCGACCGGCTCGCCGAGGAGCAGCTGACGGCAGCACTCACCACCCTGCTCCCGGGCTCCCTCGTCGTGGGCGAGGAAGCCGTGCACGCGGACCCCTCGACGTACGAGGCGATAGGCACCGACGCACCGGTGTGGATCGTCGACCCGGTCGACGGCACACGGCAGTTCGTGCACGGCGACCCCGGATTCTGCATGCTGATCGCCCTGGCGTGGCGCGGAGAGGTGCTCGCCTCCTGGACGTACGCCCCGGCGCTCGACGAGATGGCCGTCGCGGTGCGCGGCAAGGGCGCCTGGCTGGACGGGGAGCGCCTGGTGGCCGGTTCTCCGGGCGAAGTGCTCGAAGTGGCGACCTCGCACCCGGACTTCACCACCCCCGAGCAGAAGCGCGCGCTGCTCGGCCTCCGCGTGGAGGGCGTCGCGCCGCGGCCCTGCGGTTCGGCGGGGCTCGAGTATCTCGCCATAGCCAAGGGGGAGTTGGACGCGGTCGCGTTCTCCTGGGAGCTCGCCTGGGACCACGCGGCGGGGCTGCTGCTCGTCGCCGAGGCCGGGGGCGGCAATCTGACCGTCGCCGGGGAGCCCTTCCGCATCGAGGGCGGGAACGCGCTGCCGTTCACGGCCGCCCGGGACGCCGCCACGGCTGACCGGGTGGTGGAGTTGCTGTCGGCCTCAGCCTGATCTGCGGCGCGCTGCGCCGCGGCTCGAGGCTGAAGCGCACGGTGGTGACCTCGAACTCGATGACGGTGCCGACGCCCGGCCAGTCCCCGGGATCGAGCGGGAGCTGCGCCAGGTCCACGAAGCCCACGAGCGGCAGCCCCAGCTCGACGAAGAGCCCGACCCGCCCCGGGCCCCACGGCAGGACGTCGACCGTGCCGGTCAGGCGGGTGCCTTGGGGGAGCGGGCCGCTCGTTTCCGGCGCCGTGGTGTTCCGGCTGTGGCGGGCGCGCTCCCACGCGGCTTCGAATTCCGCCTCGGAGACCGGCTCCCCACCGCTGACGGGGCCGTTCACGAGTGCGCCGTACCTCACCTCGTAGAGCTGCGCCCCCAGCGGCTCGAACTTGTCGAGCACCCAGGCCAGTTCGTCACGCGAGGCCGCCACGGACGCCGGGCCGTGCGGGTCGGTGAAGGACGCCTGCCGTAGGGCGATCGCGTCGTCCCCCGTCTCGAACCACTCGTCGGAGCCCACGTCAGCGCGGCGGAACCAGTACGTCACCCGTCAGAGGCTACCCGCGCCCACGGCGCTGTCGGTGGCCCGGCCTATCCTGGGCGGCAGAGGCCATCGGCTGACAAAGGAGTCCGAAGGTGCCGTCGATGCTTGATGCCGTCGTCGTGGGGGCGGGTCCGAACGGACTGACCGCTGCCGTCGAGCTGGCCCGCCGGGGCTTCTCGGTGGCCGTGTTCGAGGCCAAGGACACCGTCGGTGGCGGGGCGAGGACCGAGGAGCTGACGCTTCCCGGGTTCCGGCACGACCCCTGTTCCGCCGCACACCCGCTGGGCATCAACTCACCCGTGTTCCGCACCATGCCCCTCGACCGGTACGGCCTTCAGTGGCTCCAGCCGCAGCTGCCCATGGCCCACCCCTTCACGGACGGCAGCGCCGCCGTGCTGTCCCGTTCCGTCGCCGAGACCGCCGCCTCGTTCGGGCCGCGCGACGCGGGGGCGTACAGAAGGCTCATCGAGCCCTTCGTCGGCAAGTGGGACACCCTCCTGCAGGACTTCATGGCGCTGCCGTCGACGGCGCTGCCGCGCGACCCCGTGACCCTCGCCCGCTTCGGCCTCGCGGGCCTGGCGCCCTCCACCTGGCTCATGCGGCGCTTCCGCGACGAGCGGGCCCGCGCCCTGTTCTCCGGGCTCGTCGCCCATGTCATCGCGCCGCTCGGCGGAATCGCCACCGGCGCCGTCGGCATGGTCTTCGCGCTGGCCGCGCACGCCCGTGGCTGGCCGGTGGCCCGGGGTGGTTCGCAGTCGATCTCGGACGCGCTCACCGCGTATCTGAAGGACCTGGGCGGCGCGGTCCACACGGACTACGAGGTCAAGCGGCTCGACGACCTGCCGCCGGCGCGCGCGTACATCTTCGACACCTCACCCACCGCACTCGCCCGGATCGCAGGTCTGGGGCGGAGCTATGAGGGCTATCGGTACGGCGCGAGCGTCTTCAAGATCGACTACGCCCTGGACGGGCCCGTCCCGTGGACGGCGAAGGAGGCCAGGGAGGCGGGCACCGTGCAGGTGGGGGGCAGCAGCGCCGAGATCGGCGCCGCGCTGCACGCCGCCTCGCGCGAGAACCGCGCGCCCGACCCGCCGTTCCTGATCACCGTGCAGCCCAGCCTCGTCGACCCGTCCCGCGCGCCCGCGGGCAAGCAGGTCTTCTGGGCGTACGGCCATGTGCCGAACGGCTGGGACGGCGATCTCACCGACGCGATCGAGCGCCAGCTGGAGCGCTTCGCCCCCGGCTTCCGCGACCGCGTCCTCGCCCGCGCCACCGCGGGCCCGCCCGAGATGGCCGCGCGCAACGCCAACTACGTGGGCGGTGACATCGCCTGCGGCGCGGCCAGTGGACTCCAGTTGCTGCTGCGCCCCAAGCCCTCCCTCTTCCCTTATGGCACCGCGCACCCGGCCGTCTTCCTCTGCTCGTCCGCGACGCCGCCCGGCCCCGGCGTGCACGGCATGTCGGGGCACAACGCCGCGAAGGCGGTCTGGCGCAGGCTTCGCGCGGTGTGAGGGGCCTTGGGGCGGCTTCCGCGGCCCCGCAGCACCCCCGAACCTCCATGTCGGATTTTCGCCAGCCACCCCACCCGCCATGCCCGATCCTTGAACCATGCCCACCGCCCCAGCCGCAACCACGACAACCACCGCCACCACCCCACCGCCCCCCTCGATGCACACCGACGCCGAGCGCTGCGTACGTGCCGTGCAGTCGAAGGACGCGCGGTTCGACGGCTGGTTCTACACCGCCGTTCTGACCACCCGCATCTACTGCCGCCCCAGCTGCCCCGTAGTCCCCCCGAAGCCCGAGAACATGAGCTTCTACCCGAGCGCGGCGGCCTGCCAGCAGGAAGGGTTCCGGGCGTGCAAGCGGTGCCGGCCGGACAGCAGTCCCGGCTCGCCCGAGTGGAATCAGCGTGCCGACCTCGTGGCCCGCGCCATGCGTCTCATCGGGGACGGCGTGGTGGACCGCGACGGAGTCCCCGGCCTCTCCACCCGCCTCGGCTACAGCACCCGCCAGGTGGAACGCCAGCTCCTCGCGGAACTCGGCGCGGGCCCCCTCGCCCTGGCCAGGGCCCAGCGTGCCCAGACCGCCCGCCTGCTCATCGAGACGACCCCGATGCCCATGGCGGAGATCGCCTTCGCCGCCGGTTTCTCCTCGATCCGCACCTTCAACGACACCGTCCGCGAAGTCTTCGCCCTGGCCCCCAGCGAACTACGAGACCGCGCCCCGAAGACAGCCAAGCCAGCAGCACCGAAGGCCGCCCAGAACGTGCCCGCCCCCGGCACCCTCTCGCTCCGCCTCCCCTTCCGCGCCCCGCTCAACCCGGACAACCTCTTCGGCCACCTCATCGCCACCGCCGTACCCGGAGTCGAGGAGTGGCGCGACGGCGCCTACCGCCGCACGCTCCGACTCCCCTACGGCCACGGAGTCGTCGCCCTCACCCCCGCCCCGGACCACATCGCCTGCCGCCTCAGCCTCACCGACATGCGCGACCTCACGATCGCCATCAGCCGCTGCCGCCGCATGCTCGACCTGGACGCGGACCCGGTCGCGGTGGACGCCCAGCTGAGCGCCGATCCGCTGCTCGCACCCCTCGTGGCCAAGACGCCGGGCCGTCGCGTGCCGCGCACGGTCGACGAGGCGGAGTTCGCCGTACGCGCGGTACTCGGCCAGCAGGTCTCCACGGCCGCCGCCCGCACCCACGCCGCACGCCTGGTCACCGCGCACGGCGAGCCGATTGACGACCCCGAGGGCGGCCTCACCCACCTCTTCCCCGCCCCGGAAGCCCTCGCCGCGCTCGACCCGGAGTCACTCGCCCTGCCGCGCAGCCGCCGCACCACCCTGACCACGCTCGTACGTCACCTCGCCGACGGATCGCTGAAACTCGGCGTGGAGAGCGGCTGGGAAGAAGCCCGCGCCCGGCTCACCGAACTGCCCGGCTTCGGCCCCTGGACGGTCGAGGTCATCGCGATGCGGGCGCTCGGCGACCCCGACGCCTTCCTCCCCACCGACCTCGGGATCCGGCGCGCGGCACAGGAACTCGGCCTCCCGCACACCCCGGCGGCCCTGACCGAACGGGCCGCGGCCTGGCGCCCCTGGCGGGCGTACGCGGTGCAGTACCTGTGGGCGATCGACGACCACCCCATCAACAGCATCCCGGCGTAGTCCACCCACTCGCCCCATACAACAGACGTCCGGCCCCGCGACAGAGGACAGACAGACCATGCACCGCCAACACACCCTCATCGACAGCCCTTACGGCCCCCTGACCCTCGTGGCCACCGACGGCACCCTCAGCGGCCTCTACATGACAGAGCAGCGCCACCGCCCGCCCGAGGAGACCTTCGGCGACCGCGACGCGGGACCGTTCAGCGAGACGATCAGCCAGCTGGAGGCGTACTTCGCGGGCGAGTTGAGGGAGTTCGACCTGCCGATGCGCCTCGACGGCACGCCGTTCCAGCGCACCGTCTGGCAGCAGCTCCAGCTGATCCCGTACGGAGAGACCCGTACGTACGGACAGCTGGCGGACGCGCTGGGCAAGCCCAACGCCTCGCGCGCCGTCGGCCTGGCCAACGGCAAGAACCCGATCGGCGTCATCGTGCCCTGCCACCGGGTGATCGGCGCGGGCGGCTCCCTGACCGGCTACGGCGGCGGACTCGACCGCAAGCAGCGGCTGCTGGCCTTCGAGGGCGCGACACAGGGGAGCGAGGACGCCCTCTTCTAAGGGCCAGACACAACGGAACAATGGAATAGCGGCCCGCGGAGGTCAGCCGACCCGCAGCCCGTTCTCCAGCTCCACGGCCCCCACCCCGGCCCCGGCTCCCGCCCCCGCATCGAGCACCTCGAGCCCGGCCCGCACCCGCAGCCCCAGCTCGCCCGGCAGGAACTCCGGGAGATCCTCGCGGGCCACGAGCCGCCAGGAGAGCAACTCGTCGTCCTGGAGCTTGATCGACTTCAGCTGGTCGTCGCCGAGCACCCCGCCGTCGTACAGATAGGCCACCAGCGGCGGCCGCGCCGTACCCGGCACCCAGTCCACCGCGAGCAGCGCGCCCAGCTCGACGTCCAGGCCGATCTCCTCGGCGGTCTCACGGCGTGCCCCCTGCCGAGGTGTCTCCCCTTCGTCCGACTCGACGGTGCCGCCGGGCAGCGCCCACCCGTCCCGGTAGTTGGGCTCGACCAGCAGGATCCGTCCCTCGGAGTCCCGGAAGAGAGCGGCGGCCCCGGCGATGACGCGGGGGAGGCCGGCGATGTACGTGGCGTAGTCCTGAGCGGTCATCTGGAAAGGGTAGACAACTCCACCGTCCGTGCCGCCAGCTCGCTGATCCGCGCGCCGTCGAAGCCGAACACCGCACTGCGCACCCGGTCCTCGAGCGGATCCCGCCACTGCGCGGGGATCGCCTTGGCCCCGCACAGCACGCCCGCGACGGACCCCGCGGTCGCGCCGTTCGAGTCGGTGTCGAGGCCGCCGCGCACCGTCAGGGCGATGGTGCGCGTGAAGTCGCCGTCCCCGTACAGGAGTCCGGCGGTCAGGACGGCCGAGTTCGGCACCACGTGGACCCAGCCGAGCCCGGAGGTCTCCGCCTCGGCGGTGGCCAGCGTCTCCTCCCAGCTGAGCCCGGCCTCGTGGAGGGTGACGACCCGGCGCACCGTACGGGCGAGCCGGCAGCTCGACGGGATGACGCCGAATGCCACGTCCAGGGCGGCGCGCGGCGTCACCGCGGTGAACGAGGCCGAGACGAGCGCCGCCGCCCACATCGCCCCGTAGACGCCGTTGCCGGTGTGCGAGAGCACCGCGTCCCGGCGGGCGAGCGAGGCGGCACGGCGCGGTGCGCCGGGGTTCGTCCAGCCGAAGACGTCGGCACGGATGAGGGCGCCGATCCACTCCTGGCAGGAGTTCTCGTACGTCGCGGTGAGCGGCGGCTTGAGACCGTTCACGAGATTCCGGTACGCGGCGCGCTCCGCGGTGAACGTCTGCAGGTAGGGAAGGCGCAGCAGCCACAGCTCGCCGACCTGCTCGGTGCTGAACGCGAACCCGTGCGTCTCCAGGAGGTGCAGTCCGAGGATCGCGTAGTCGACGTCGTCGTCGCGGCAGCTGCCGTGCACCCCGCCGCGCACGCAGCTCTGCCACTCGGGACGGAGCTGGAACTCCTCCACCCAGGAGGGAGGTTCGGGCAGATAGTCGGTGAGCGGCAGCGCGTCGGCCTGGCGCAGATAGCGCTCGATGCGCTCACGCGTCCAGTAGTCGCCCCGCTCGATGGGTTTGCCGAGCATGTTGCCCGCGATCCGCCCGATCCAGCCGCCGAGGACGCGGTCGGCGAGTTCCGTGTGCACTGGGGTCATGCCTCCGGTTTACCGAATTCGGGGGGCTTGTGCGCGGTCAACGCGACCGGTTCGGCGCGGAGCATGAGACGTTTGTCTGGTTTTCGATCAGATGCACATTCTTGGGAGCGTCCGTGCAGCCCGTGCAGCCCATGAAGCCTGAAGCGACTGATCGATCATTTCTGTGATCAGAGTGCACTGGTATAGCCCAATTTAGAGCGATTTAAGGGAGCGGACCGAGGCTCCGAAATGCGGGCGGCCATGGGCAGGCGGCCCCTCCTCCGGTTATGGTCGCAGCGGCGCGACTGCCTTGACGCGAGCAAGGCCCGGAAAGCAAGGGGATGCAAGGTGGCGGACGCTGCTGGGACGGCGGGGCATGTGCTCATCGCCGCGGACAAGTTCAAGGGCTCACTCACGGCCGTGCAGGTCGCGGAGCGGGTGACGGCCGGGCTTCGCCGTGTCGCCCCGCACGTGGAGGTCGAGGCCCTGCCGGTGGCCGACGGCGGTGACGGCACGGTGGCCGCGGCGGTCGCCGCCGGTTTCGAACGCCGTGAGGTACGGGTCACGGGACCGCTCGGCGACGAGGTCACCGCGGCGTACGCGCTGCGGGACGGGACCGCGGTGGTGGAGATGGCGGAGGCGTCGGGCCTCCAGCTGCTGCCCGAGGGAGTCTTCGCGCCGCTCACGTCCACGACGTACGGCTCCGGGGAACTGCTGCGCGCGGCGCTCGACGCGGGCGCGCGGACGATCGTCTTCGGCGTCGGAGGCAGCGCGACGACGGACGGCGGCGCCGGAATGCTGGCCGCGCTCGGTGCGGTGTTCCTGGACGCGGATGGCGCGCCGGTGGCGCCGGGCGGTGGACCGCTGGCCTCGCTGGCCACGGCTGACCTGTCCGGCATCGACAAGCGGTTCGCCTCGGTGGACCTGGTCCTGGCCAGCGACGTGGACAACCCGCTGACCGGCCCGAAGGGCGCTCCCGCGGTGTACGGGCCGCAGAAGGGGGCGAGCCCGCAGGACGTGGCCGAGCTGGACGCGGCCCTCGCGCACTTCGCGCGGGTGCTCTCCGATTCGGTGGGCTCCTCCGCCCTGGAGTACGCCGAGTCCCCGGGAGCCGGAGCGGCAGGCGGCATCGGCTACGGCGCCCTCGTCGGGCTCGGCGCTAGCTTCCGCCCCGGCATCGAGGTCATGCTGGACGTTCTCGGCTTCGCGCCCGCGCTGGCGCGGGCGTCGCTGGTCATCACGGGGGAGGGCTCGCTGGACGAGCAGACCCTCCACGGCAAGGCTCCCGCGGGTGTCGCGGCGGCGGCCCGTGAGGCGGGCGTCGAGGTCGTGGCGGTCTGCGGCCGCCTGGCCCTTCCGGCGGAGGCCCTGGGCAAGGCGGGCATCCGACGCGCGTACGCCCTCACGGAGGTGGAGCCGGACGTGGCGCGATGCATCGCCGAGGCCGGGCCCATCCTGGAGACGGTGGCGGAGAACATCGCCCGGGATTTCCTGAGCTAGGCGTTCCACTGGGGGGTGCGGTGATGGCCTGCGGGCCGGTGGGGGCCGGCCGCGCAGTTCCCCGCGCCCCTGACGGGGCCGAACACCGGCCGGGCTGGATCTGTCCAGCCCGGCCGGATGGATCCAGCCCGTCCGGCGTTTGAGGACGAACTCGGCGGAGCCGGTGATCTACGGCGCGCAACGCCACCGGAGGCAGGATCCCCACCTCAGCCCGGCGCCAGCCGATACGCGTCGAGGGCCAATGTCATCTCCATCAGATCCCGGGGCCGCGCAAGCGACCGCGAGGTCAGCTGCTCGAGCCGCCGCAAGCGGTTGAACACCGTGTTCCGGTGGCAGTAGAGCCGCCCCGCGGCCCGCCCCGCCGACCCCTCGCACGCGAGCCAGGCGTCCAGCGTCTCCAGGAGCACCGCCCGGTCGGCCGGTTCAAGGGCGAGGACCTCCCCGAAGACGTCCGACACCAGACGCCCCGCCAGCTCCGGCTGGCTCACCACCAGGGCCGTCGGCATCCGCTGGTCGAGCCGCACGATCCCGGTCGCGTCCGGCGGACACGTACGCAGTGCAAGCTCGGCCAGGCGCCGCGCGTGGCCCAGCTCGGAGAGCCCCGCCACCACAGGGCTGATGCCGCCGGGCCCCGGGCACCGCCCGTCGAGCGCGGCGGTCAGCTCGTCAAGGCCCTCCTCCGCCCCGAGCGCCACCACCCCCACCTCACGGTCGGTCCGCATCCGCCAGACGAAGCGGAACCCGGCCCGCTGGATCTGCCGGTGGAACGCGGCACGCCCGTCACGCCGCTCGGCCCGCAGGACCACCACCGCGTACGGCCCGCGCTCCGGCAGATCAAGCCCCGCGGCCACCTGCGAGGCGAGCCCGGGGGCCGACTGGCCCTCCAGGAGCGCGTCGAACAGTGCCTGAAGCTGCTCGTCGGTGCGGCGCCGCAGCTCCATCTCCGTCGCCCGGTACGCGTCGGACGCCGCCGCGGCCTGGGCGTCGACCGCCGACCACACCATCGTCGCCGACCGCATCAGGACCGCGAGCTTCTCCGGGTCCTGCCCCACGGTGCCTTCGAGCAGCGAGTCCCAGACCAGATAGCCCGCGTTGCGGTACGAGTGCACCACCAGGTCGAGCGGCAGACCCTGCTGGGCCCGGCGCCGTCCCGCCTCCTCCGCGTACTCCAGATCGCGCCGCGGCGACGCGCGGGGAGCCGAGATGGTCTCGATGCCGATCCGCATCGCGTCCTCCGCCTCCCGCCACTGCTGGTCGTACGGCAGCACCCGCGCGTACACCGGCGAGTGCTCGAACAGCTGCCGCAGATGTTCGTCCACCAGCTCGGGAACGCGGGGGAGCAGCGCCACGCACGCCTCCTCAAGGACCTTCCAGTCGTGGCCCGTCCGAGGCCTGCGTCCGCTCATGGTTCTCTCCCCCATCGCTGCCGCCCGCCGTGCCTCTCTGCTGCGGAGGATGCCACCGCCCGGCCACCCCTGGCAGGCCCCTGACACGGGGTGTTGTGCCCGTGCACAACGGGCGGCCGGTCCCGCTGGTCACCCGCAGCGATTCGGACACAGGCCGTGGACGGGCGGGCGCGGCGGTGCTGTTGTGAGCGCCACGTGAAGGGCCGTGCGGCACGGGCGGCCGAGCGCCATGGGCAGGGCAGGCGGAGGACAGGGGGTCCCAGGTGGGTGGTTCCGGACTGGTCGTACAGGACGCGTCGGTCGGATACGGACCGGTGCGCGCGCTGCGCCAGGTGTCGATCGAGGTACCGGACGGCGCCGTCGTCGCGGTGCTCGGCGGCAACGGCGCGGGCAAGTCGACGCTCCTGCGCGCCATTTCACGCACCCTCGCCTTTCACCGGGGTGCGCTCACCACCGGCTCCATCCACTTCGGCGGGCGGCGCATCGACGGACTCCACGCGGACCGGGTGGTCGCCGCCGGAGTCTCCCAAGTCCCCGAAGGAAGAAGGGTGTTCGCCCGGATGACCGTCGCCGACAACCTGCGGGCGGGCGCGCTCGGCTCCGCGGGAAGCCGGGCCGCGAAGGCCAGGGCCCTGGAGCGCGTCCATGAACTCTTCCCGGTGCTCGCCGAGCGCGCGGGCCAGCGGGCCGGGCTCCTCTCGGGCGGCGAGCAGCAGATGCTCGCGGTGGCCAGGGCGCTGATGGGCTCGCCGAAGCTGCTCCTCCTGGACGAACCGTCCCTGGGGCTCGCCCCGTTGATGGCGGCACGCATCGCCGACACCATCCAGGAGATCAACACCCAGGGCACCTCGGTGCTCCTCGTCGAACAGAACGCGGCGCTCGCGCTGCGCCTCGCGTCGCGTGCGTACGTCCTGGACGTGGGCGAAGTGGCACTCGCGGGACCGGCGGACGAGCTGTCCGCGTCCGACGAGGTACGCCGCCGCTACCTCGGCGTGGTCGACGAGACCGCGGCGGCCGACGCCTCGCGCGGGGTCAGCGCGCTGCCGGTGCTGCGGCGATGGGCGGGCCGGCGATGACCGAGGACCACACGGCGGCCGATGGGCCACCGCAGGAGGCGGTCGACGTACCCGCCCTGGAAGTCAGGGAGTTGACCGTCCGCTTCGCGGGTCTCACCGCGCTCGACGCCGTCAGCTTCACCGTCGGGCCCGGCACCGTGCACGCGGTCATCGGGCCCAACGGCGCGGGGAAGTCCACCTGCTTCAACGTCCTGTCCGGCGTGTACCGCGCCACCGGCGGCAGCGTCCGCTTCGGTGAGCACGAGCTGACGGCGATGCCTCCGCACCGCATCGCCGACCTCGGCGTCGCACGGATCTTCCAGAACCTCGCCCTGCCGCCGCGCGCGACGGTCGCCGACAGCCTGATGCTCGGCCGTCACCGGCTGACCCGCACGGGATTCCTCGCCGCGGGCCTTCGCCTGCCGTCGGCCGCGCGCGAGGAGCGCGTACACCGCGAACGCGTCCGTGAGATAGCGGCGTTCGTGGGCATCGAACAGCAACTGCACGCACCGGCAGGCTCCTTGCCGTACGGGCAGCAGAAACTCGCCGAACTGGCCCGTGCCTTGTGCATGGAGCCACGGCTGCTCCTGCTCGACGAGCCCGTCGCGGGCATGACCGCGGATGAGCGCCGCCGCACGGCGGCCGTCATCGCGGGCGTCCGCGACAGCCTCGGAATCTCGATCGTCCTGGTGGAACACGACATGGGGGTGGTGATGCGGCTCGCGGACGCGGTGACCGTACTGGACTTCGGCCGGCGCATAGCGGACGGCGCCCCGGCGGCCGTGCAGAACGACCCGGCGGTCGTGCGGGCCTACCTGGGAGAGGAGGCCACGTCATGACCACCTTCGTCGAGCTGCTTCTCAACGGTCTCGCGATGGGCTCCGTCTACGCCCTCATCGCCCTCGGCTTCGTCGTCATCTTCCGGGCCACCGAAGTCGTGAACTTCGCGCATGCCTCGCTGCTCCTGGCCGGCGGCTACATCACCGCGATCCTCCACGACGACATCGGCTTCTGGCCGGCGCTGCTCGTCGGCATCGCGGGCGCCGCCGTGGTCGGCGCCGCCATCGAGTTCTTCGTCATGCGGCGCTACCGGGGCTCGGACCACAGCGTCCTCGCCATCGTCACCATCGGCGTCGACATCCTGCTCACCACCGAACTCACCCGCCGCCTAGGCACCGATGTCCTCTCCCTCGGCGACCCCTGGGGCGACTCCGTGCTCACCATCGGGTCGGTCTCCATCGCCCATACGCGGATCGCCGCGTTCGTCTCCGCCGCGCTCCTGATCACCGTCTTCCTGCTCGCCTTCCGCTACACCTCCTGGGGTGTGGCGATGCGCGCCGCGGCGGAGAGCCCGGAGACGGCGGCCCTGATGGGCGTGCGCCTGGGCAGGGTCTCGCTCGGCGCCTGGGCGGTGGCGGGCGGTCTGGCCGCCGTGGCGGCGCTCTTCCTCACGGTCTTCCCGACCCCGGGGCTCGAACGGGCCACCTCGCTGGCCGCGCTGAAGGCGTTCCCCGCCGCGATCCTCGGCGGGCTCGACTCCACCACGGGCGCTCTCGTCGGCGGGCTCGTGGTCGGGGTCACCGAGTCGCTCGCCACCGGGTACCAGAGCGAACTCACCTTCCTGGGAAGGGGCCTCGGCGACCTCGCGCCCTACCTCGTGATGACCGTCATCCTCCTCATCCGGCCCGCCGGACTCTTCGGCACGAAGGAGCTCACCCGTGTCTGAAGTCCTGGCCCGTGGACGGGAGTTGCGCTCCCGAGGCCGTACGCGGATGACGCGCCCCCGGACGTACGTCTGGATCGCGGGGGCCGTCCTCCTGCTCGCCCTGCCCTTCTATCTCGACCGGTTCTGGCTCCAGGCGGGCCTCTTCGCCATGGCGGCCGCGATCGGCGCCATCGGCCTCAACCTCCTCACCGGCGCGACCGGCCAGCTCTCCATGGGGCACGCCTTCTTCCTCGCGATCGGCGCGTACGGATACTGCGTCTTCGCGGGGGACGGGGAGGACGGCCTGACCGGGCTCGGGCTCCCCACCTGGATCGCTGCCACCCTCGCCGTGATCGTCGCGGGGATCGCGGGCGGACTCTTCAGCCCCATCGCGGGACGCCTGCGCGGCGCGTACCTCGGCATCGCGACCCTCGCCCTGATCTTCATCGGGCAGCACGTGCTCTTCAACGCCCATGACCTGACCGGCGGCTCCAACGGACGCGACGTGCCGCCCCTGAGCCTCTTCGGCATCACCTTCGACGACAGTGAGCTCGTCGTGGCGGCCGTGCCGTTCGGGTCGTCGGAGAAGCTCTGGTACGCGGGGCTCTTCCTCCTCTTCGGCTGCGGACTCTTCGCCCGCGGTGTGCTGCGCGGGCGGCCGGGGCGCGCCATGAACGCCATCCGCGACCACCGCATCGCCGCAGGCGTCATCGGGGTGCCCGTCGCCCGCTACCGTGCGGGAGTCTTCGTCCTGTCGTCGATGTACGCGGGCCTCGCCGGGGTCCTGCTGGCCCTCGTCTTCCAGCGCACCGTGCCGGACTACTTCGGCATCACGCTGTCCCTCGAATACCTCGCCATGATCGTCATCGGCGGCCTCGGCTCGGTGGCGGGCGCGGTGGCCGGTGCGGCCGTCGTGTCCCTGCTGCCGCAGCTCCTGACCCGGTACAGCGACGCGCTGCCCCTGGTCTCGGCCCCCGGCAGTGGCGGGATCACACCGGGTGAGGCGTCCCGATATCTGTACGGCGCCGCCGTCGTGGCGGTGGTGCTGTTCCTGCCCGGCGGCCTGGCCAGCTTCGCCGCCCGGCGCTCGAGGCCGACGTCCGGCCCAACTCCAGGGGAGGAACGATGAGTTCACGCACATTGAAAAGGGCCACCGCGACGGCTACGGCACTTGCCGCGCTGCTTGCGGTGGCGGGTTGCAGCTCCAAGGCGGAGGACGACAAGGGCGACAAGAAGAGCGAGGGCGGGGTCAAGACCGGCGTCGGCGTCTCGTCCGACGCGATCACGCTCGGCGTGCTCACCGACATGACCGGTGTCTACGCGACCCTCGGCAAGAGCGTCACCCAGGCCCAGCAGCTCTACGTCAAGCAGACCAACGCCGACGGCGGCATCTGCGGCCGCAAGCTGAAGCTGACCGTCCGCGACCACGGCTACGACCCTCAGAAGGCGGTCGCCGGGTACACCGAGCTGGAGCCGGACGTCCTCGGCTTCGCCCAGTTCATCGGCTCCCCGTTCGTCGCCGCGGTCAAGCAGCGGGTCGACGCGGACAAGGCGCTCGTACTGCCGCAGGCCTGGTCCGCGAACCTCCTGGGCAGCCCGTACGTCCGGGTCGTCGGCTCGACGTACGACCTGGAGACGATCAACGCGATCGACTTCCTGATGAAGGAGAAGGGCCTCAAGAAGGGCGACAAGCTCGGCCATGTCTACTTCGAGGGCGACTACGGCGAGAACGCTCTGAAGGGCTCGCAGTACATGGCGAAGAAGTCGGGCCTCACCGTCGTCGAGCAGAAGATCAAGGCGACCGACAACGACATGACGGCGCAGGTCGCCGCCCTGAAGAAGGCCGGGGTGAAGGGCGTGGTGATCAGTGCGGGCCCGCGCCAGGCGGCCTCGCTGGTGGGTGTCGCGGCGGCGGGCAAGTTCGACGTCCCGATCATCGGCAACAACTCGGCGTTCGCGCCCCAGCTCCTGGGCACACAGGCGGGCCCGGCCCTCGCGAAGAACTACTACGTGGCCTCGCCGACCCTGCCGATCGGCGCGGACACCCCCGTGGCGAAGAAGCTGGTCACCGACTACAAGGCGGCGTACCCCAAGGACGCCCTGGACAACGGCGTGTCGGCCGGCTGGACCGCGGCGTCCATCTTCGGCGAGGCACTGAAGAGGGCGTGCAAGAGCAAGGACCTCACCCGTGAGGGCGTCGACAAGGCGCTCCTGACGATCAACGCCTACGACACGGGCCTCGGCGTCGACCAGAACTTCACCGACCCCAAGGCGCCCTCCTCGAAGGAGAGCGTGATCCTGCGGCCCGACAAGAACGTGACGGGCGGCATGAAGGTGGCCAGGGAGCCGGGCGCCTCGGCGGCGGCCGAGGGGTACACCACGCCGGGAGCCTGAGAGCGCACCGCGTCCGAGCGGCCCGGATCCGGGCAACGAGAAGGGGCCCGAACCAAGTGGTTCGGGCCCCTTCCGCGACGTACAAGAACCGCTACGGCAGCTGCGCTGCCCGTGCCTCACGCCGGTTGTCCCGGAAGTTGTTCACCCGGCGGGCCGTGGCGAACAGCGGGATCACCGCGCCGAGCACCAGCTGCAGCGCGCAGCCGGTCTGCAGCAGGAGCTGCCCGCCCGGAGCCTCGAAGGCCCAGGCCGCCAGCAGCCCCATGGCCGCGACGATCCACGCGAGCATCGCCACCGCGAGGGGACCCCGCGGCTTGGGGTACTCGACCCGGCTGACCATGAGCCACGCCGTACCGATGATCGCCAGGAGCGTCGCCACGAAGGGCAGCTCCAGGAGCACGATCGAGACGACCGTGAGGGCACCGAAGGGCGAGGGCATGCCCTGGAAGGTGCCGTCCTTCACGGTCACGCAACTGAACCGCGCAAGCCGCAGCACCACCGCCAACAGCACGACGATCGCTCCGACCGCGGCCACTCTCTGGTGCGCGTCGTCGGCGACCATGCCGTAGACGAGGACGAAGTACGCGGGGGCCAGACCGAAGCTGATCAGGTCCGACAGGTTGTCGAGCTCGGCGCCCATCGGCGAGGAGCGCAGCTTGCGTGCCACGAGCCCGTCGAAGAGGTCGAAGACGGCCGCGCAGAGCATCAGGATCACGGCGGTCGCGGCGGAGTGCCGCGCCATGCCGCTTTCGTTGCTGCCCTGAAGGTGCGGGATGAGGATGCCCGTGGTGGTGAAGTACACCGCCATGAAGCCGCACGTGGCGTTACCGAGCGTGAGGGTGTCCGCTATTGAAAGGCGGAGTGAGAGAGGCATCTCCTCGTCGGCCTCGTCCTCGGCCGCCTCGGGCACCCAGCCCGCCTGTGTCTCAGGATCAACCACGGTCAATTCGAGTCACCCCAGCCACGGTCTTCTGACCGACCTCGACGTCCACGTCGACACCCTCGGGGAGGTAGATGTCGACGCGAGAGCCGAAGCGGATCAGGCCGATCCGTTCACCTTGCTCCACCTTCGTGCCCTGCGGCACGTAAGGAACGATGCGTCGCGCGACGGCGCCCGCGATCTGGATCATCTCGATGTCACCGAGCTCGGTGTCGAAGTGCCAGACGACGCGTTCGTTGTTCTCGCTCTCCTTGTTGAACGCCGGGACGAACCCGCCGGGGATGTGCTCCACGGACGTCACCGTGCCCGCGAGGGGCGCGCGGTTGACGTGGACGTTCAACGGGCTCATGAAGATCGCGACGCGGGTACGCCCGTCCTTCCACGGCATGATGCTCTGCACCACGCCGTCGGCCGGGGAGATGACCCGGCCCTGGGCGATGTCGCGCTCGGGGTCGCGGAAGAACCACAGCATGCCCGCCGCCAAGGCGGTGGCAGGCACGGCGACGGCCGCGGCGCCCTTGGAGTGACGCGCGCGGACGAGGCTGAGCGCCGCGGTGGCGACGGTCGGCAGGAGCCACGGCGATGCTCCGCGCGCAAGGCGTACGCCAGCGAGGCTGTCGCGTGGTGCAGAGGTTTGGCTGTGGGGCATGGATGACCTTCGTAGCGGATGATGCCGCGCATGAACGGGGGACGGCGGCTTTTTCCGGATGGTATCGGTTGCGAGCCACAACTGGGCAAGCCAGGAAGCGGAGTCGACGGCCGAAGAGTGTTGACAGGGTGTGACCTTGTTCTCGATGAAAACACCCCAAATCGGGCATCTAGCCCTGGAATCGATACTCTTCGAGCAGTCGCCGCCCAATGATCATTTTCTGGATCTCGGCGGTACCTTCGCCGATCAGCAGCATCGGAGCCTCACGGTACAGGCGCTCGATCTCGTACTCCTTCGAGAAGCCATAACCGCCATGAATCCGGAACGCGTCCTCTACGACTTCTTTGCAGTATTCAGAGGCGAGGTACTTCGCCATCCCTGCTTCGAGGTCGTTTCGTTCCCCGGAGTCCTTTTTGCGTGCTGCATTCACCATCATCGCATGGGCGGCCTCGACCTTGGTAGCCATCTCGGCCAGCTTGAACTGAATCGCCTGGTGCTGGGCGATCGCCTTGCCGAAAGTGTGGCGTTGCTGGGCATATGAGACACCGAGCTCAAATGCACGCTGAGCGACCCCGCAGCCACGCGCCGCGACATTTACCCGACCGACTTCGACGCCGTCCATCATTTGGTAAAAACCGCGTCCGGTCGTCCCGCCGAGCACGCGATTGGCCGGAATTCGCAGTCCGTCCATGATGAGTTCGGTCGTGTCGACGCCCTTGTAACCCATCTTGTCGATCTTGCCGGGGATGGTGAGGCCGGGCCGGACCTCTCCGAAGCCGGGCTCCTTCTCGACGAGGAAGGTCGTCATCGACTTGTGGGGCGCCGTGCCCTCGGGGTGTCCTTCGTCACTTCGGCACAGAACGGCCACCAGAGTCGACGTTCCGCCGTTGGTCAGCCACATCTTCTGACCGTTGAGGACGTACTCGTCGCCGTCCTTGACGCCCTTGGACGTGATCGCCGACACGTCGGAGCCGAGTGCGGGCTCCGACATGGAGAACGCGCCGCGCACCTCGCCGGCCGCCATGCGCGGCAGGAAGGTGTCCTTCTGCTCCTGCGTCCCGTGCTGCTTGAGCATGTAGGCGACGATGAAGTGGGTGTTGATGATGCCGGAGACCGACATCCAGCCACGCGCTATCTCCTCGACGCACAGTGCGTACGTGAGCAGCGACTCGCCCAGACCGCCGTACTCCTCCGGGATCATGAGCCCGAAGAGGCCCAACTCCTTGAGACCGTCCACGATCTGCTGCGGGTACTCGTCACGGTGCTCGAGCTCCGTGGCGACCGGAATGATCTCCTTGTCGACGAAGTCCCGGACGGTGGAGAGGATCTCCTGCTGGATGTCGGTGAGACCTGCGGTCTGCGCGAGTCGGCTCATGGCTACTTCTCCTGCGTCTTCTTCGCGGTGTCCCGCAGCTCCGGGCGGCCGGGCTGCTCGCCGCCGCGCTCCTTGATGTACGTCTCGGTGGGGACCATCACCTTGCGGCGGAACACGCAGACCAGCGTGCCGTCCTGCTTGTAGCCCTTGGTCTCCACATGGACGATCCCGCGGTCCGACTTGGACTTCGACGGAGTCTTGTCCAGGACCGTGGTCTCGCCGTAGATCGTGTCGCCGTGGAAGGTCGGCGCCACGTGCTTGAGCGACTCGACCTCCAGGTTGGCGATCGCCTTGCCCGAGACGTCCGGCACGGACATGCCCAGAAGCAGCGAGTAGATGTAGTTGCCCACGACGACGTTCTTCCCGAAGTCGGTCGTCTTCTCCGCATAGTTGCTGTCCATGTGGAGGGGGTGGTGGTTCATCGTCAGGAGGCAGAAGAGGTGGTCGTCGTACTCGGTGACCGTCTTTCCGGGCCAGTGCTTGTAGACGTCCCCGACGGTGAACTCTTCGTAGGTGCGGCCGAACTGCATGGTCAGGCCTCCGGGATCTCGAACTTGGAGGTGCGCGTCATGCCCGCGGCGCGCCCCTTGCCGGAGATGACAAGGGCCATCTTGCGGCTCGCCTCGTCGATCATCTCGTCGCCGAGCATCGCCGAGCCCTTCTTGCCGCCCGCCTCGGAGGTGCAGTAGTCGTAGGCGTCCAGGATCAGCTCGGCGTGGTCGTAGTCCTCCTGGGAGGGCGAGAAGACCTCGTTGGCCGCCTCGACCTGGCCGGGGTGCAGGACCCACTTGCCGTCGAAGCCGAGGGCTGCGGCGCGGTTCGCGACCTCGCGGTAGCCGTCGACGTTCTTGATCTGGAGGTAAGGGCCGTCGATCGCCTGGAGGTTGTTGGCGCGCGCGGCCATCAGGATCTTCATCAGGATGAAGTGGTAGGCGTCCGCGGGGTAGCCGGGCGGCTGCTCGCCGACGACCAGGGACTTCATGTTGATGGATGCCATGAAGTCGGCCGGGCCGAAGATGATCGTCTCGACGCGCGGCGACGCCTGCGCGATCGCGTTGACGTTGTTCAGGCCCTGCGCGTTCTCGATCTGCGCCTCGATGCCGATCTTGCCGACCTCGAAGCCCATCGTCTTCTCGATCTGCGTGAGCAGGAAGTCGAGCGCGACGACCTGGTCGGCTGTCTGCACCTTCGGCAGCATGATGCAGTCGAGGTTCTGGCCCGCGCCCTCGACGACCGTGACCACGTCGCGGTACGTCCACTCGGTCGTCCAGTCGTTGACGCGCACGACCCGCGTCTTGCCCGTCCAGTCGCCCTCGTTGAGGAACTTGACGATGGTGTGCCGTGCCTCCGGCTTGGCGAGCGGCGCGCAGGCGTCCTCCAGGTCGAGGAAGACCTGGTCGGCGGGGAGGCCCTGGGCCTTCTCCAGGAAGCGCGGGTTCGAACCCGGTACCGCCAGACACGAGCGGCGGGGGCGGAGACGGTTGATGGGCGCGGTCATGCGGGGACCTCCAGAGGGTCGAGCTTGTTCGCTTTCCGGATCTCGTCGACGATACGGCCGATGATCTCGGTGATGCCGAAGTCCTTGGGGGTGAAGACGGCGGCCACACCGGCCGCCTTCAGGTCCTCGGCGTCGCTGTTGGGGATGATGCCGCCCGCGATGACGGGGATGTCGGGAGCGCCCGCCTCGCGCAGGCGCACCAGGACGTCCGGCACGAGCTGCGCGTGCGAGCCGGAGAGGATCGACAGGCCCACGGCGTGCACGTCCTCCGCGAGCGCGGCGTCGACGATCTGCTCGGGCGTGAGCCTGATGCCCTGGTAGACCACCTCGAAGCCGGCGTCACGCGCACGCACCGCGATCTGCTCGGCCCCGTTGGAGTGCCCGTCGAGGCCCGGCTTGCCGACCAGGAAGCGGAGCTTGCCGGTGCCGAGGTCGGCGGCGGTCTTGGCGACCTTGTCGCGGACGAGGGCGAGCGGCGTACCGGCCTCCGCGGTGACGGCCACCGGAGCGCTGGAGACACCCGTGGGCGCCCGGAACTCTCCGAAGACCTCCCGCAGGGCGCCGGACCACTCCCCGGTCGTCACACCGGCGCGTGCGCACTCCAGGGTGGCCTCCATGAGGTTGCCCGTGCCCGCGGCGACCTCCTTGAGCTTCTCCAGGGCCTTGCAGGGGCGCGGGTGGTTGAACGGCGGCTGGTAGCGGGTGTCGCGCCAGTGCTTGAGGGCGTTCACGACGCGGTTCTCGACCGCCGGGTCGACCGTCATGATCGCCGTGTCCAGGTCAGCGGTGAGCGGGTTGGGCTCGGTCGACTCGTAGGCGTTGACGCCGACGATCTTCTCCTCGCCCGACTCGATGCGCGCCCTGCGCTCGGCGTGCGAGGAGACCAGCTGCGACTTCAGGTAGCCGGACTCGACGGCGGCCATCGCGCCGCCCATCTGCTCGATGCGGTCCATCTCGGCGAGCGACTCCTCGACGAGGGACTCCACCTTGGCCTCGATGACGTGCGAGCCCTCGAAGATGTCCTCGTACTCCAGGAGATCGCTCTCCAGGGCGAGCACCTGCTGGATGCGCAGCGACCACTGCTGGTCCCACGGCCGGGGCAGGCCGAGCGCCTCGTTCCAGGCGGGGAGCTGCACGGCACGCGCGCGTGCGTCCTTGGAGAGTGTGACGGCCAGCATCTCCAGGACGATGCGCTGGACGTTGTTCTCGGGCTGCGCCTCGGTCAGGCCGAGCGAGTTGACCTGCACGCCGTAGCGGAAACGGCGCTGCTTGGGGTTGGTGATGCCGTACCGCTCGCGCGTGATCCGGTCCCAGATGCGGCCGAAGGCCCGCATCTTGCACATCTCCTCGACGAAGCGGACGCCCGCGTTCACGAAGAAGGAGATGCGGGCGACGACGTCACCGAACTTCTCGTCCGGCACCTGCCCGGAGTCGCGCACGGCGTCGAGGACGGCGACGGCGGTGGACATCGCGTACGCGATCTCCTGCACCGGAGTGGCCCCGGCCTCCTGCAGGTGGTAGCTGCAGATGTTGATGGGGTTCCACTTGGGGATGTGCGCCACCGTGTACGTGATCATGTCGGTGGTGAGGCGGAGGGAGGGCACCGGCGGGAAGACGTGCGTCCCGCGCGAGAGGTACTCCTTGACGATGTCGTTCTGCGTCGTCCCCTGGAGCTGCGTGATGTCCACGCCCTGCTCCTCCGCGACCACCTGATAGAGCGCCAGGAGCCACATGGCCGTGGCATTGATCGTCATCGAGGTGTTCATCTGCTCCAGGGGGATGTCCTGGAACAGCCGCCGCATGTCGCCCACGTGCGAGACGGGGACGCCGACCCGGCCGACCTCGCCGCGGGCGAGGATGTGGTCCGGGTCGTAGCCGGTCTGCGTGGGCAGGTCGAACGCGACCGAGAGGCCCGTCTGACCCTTGGCGAGGTTGCGCCGGTACAGCTCGTTGGACGCCTCGGCCGTGGAGTGACCGGCATAGGTCCGCATGAGCCACGGCCGGTCCTTCTGACGCTCTGTCATGTGCGAACCCTCAGCCCTCAGACGTTCCGGAAGCGGTTGATGGCGTCGATGTGCTTGGCCCGCATCTCGGGGTCGCGCACGCCGAGGCCTTCTTGGGGTGCGAGGGCGAGGACGCCGACCTTGCCCTGGTGGAGGTTGCGGTGGACGTCGTAGGCGGCCTGGCCGGTCTCTTCGAGGGAGTAGACGCGGGAGAGGGTGGGGTGGATCTTGCCCTTGGCGATGAGGCGGTTGGCTTCCCAGGCCTCGCGGTAGTTGGCGAAGTGCGAGCCCACGATGCTCTTGAGGGACATCCACAGGTAGCGGTTGTCGTACTCGTGGTTGTAGCCGGAGGTCGAGGCGCAGGTGACGATGGTGCCGCCCTTGCGGGTGACGTAGACGGAGGCGCCGAAGGTCTCGCGGCCGGGGTGTTCGAAGACGATGTCCACGTCCTCGCCGCCGGTGAGTTCGCGGATGCGCTTGCCGAAGCGCTTCCATTCCTTGGGGTCCTGGGTGTGTTCGTCCTTCCAGAACTTGTAGCCCTCGGCGTTGCGGTCGATGATCGCCTCGGCGCCCATGGCGCGGCAGATGTCGGCCTTCTGGTCGCTGGAGACGACGCAGATCGGGTTGGCGCCTCCGGCGAGGGCGAACTGGGTGGCGTAGGAGCCGAGGCCGCCGCTGGCGCCCCAGATCAGGACGTTGTCGCCCTGCTTCATGCCGGCGCCGTTGCGCGAGACGAGCTGGCGGTAGGCGGTGGAGTTGACCAGGCCGGGGGACGCGGCCTCTTCCCAGCTCAGGTGGTCGGGCTTGGGCATCAGCTGGTTGGACTTGACCAGGGCGATCTCCGCGAGGCCGCCGAAGTTGGTCTCGAAGCCCCAGATGCGCTGCTCGGGGTCGAGCATCGTGTCGTTGTGGCCGTCGGAGGATTCCAGCTCGACGGACAGGCAGTGCGCGACGACCTCGTCGCCGGGGTTCCAGGCGTTGACGCCGGGTCCGGTGCGCAGGACGACGCCTGCCAGGTCGGAGCCGATGACGTGGTAGGGCAGGTCGTGGCGCTTGGTCAGCTCGCTCAGGCGGCCGTACCGCTCCAGGAAGCTGAAGGTGGACACGGGCTCGAAGATCGAGGTCCACACGGAGTTGTAGTTGACCGAGGAGGCCATGACGGCCACCAGGGCCTCGCCCGGGCCGAGTTCGGGCACCGGAACGTTGTCCAGGTGCAGCGACTTGCGGGGGTCCTTGTCGCGGGTCTCGAGCCCGGCGAACATCTCCGCCTCGTCCTTGTGCACGGTGATCGCGCGGTACGAGTCGGGCAGGGGGAGAGCGGCGAAGTCGGCGGACGTGGTGTCCGGCGACTGGATCGCGTCCAGGATTTCCTTCACGGTGATGCCTCCGGCGAAGTGCGGGCCCCCTCTGAGGGGAACACGCTCTTGAGGGTTACGTCGGGTGCTGCTGGTGCTTGTGGAGGTGTGCCGTCGGTTCGGCGAAGGGTGATGCTCGGCAGCGCTTGGTGTGGCGCGGGAGGTTGCCTGTGACGCAGGCGTCCGGGCGCACGAGCCGTGGCTTGTGGGGACAGCCGGCGTACGGATGTTCTCTGCACGCCGGCCGCCCGGACAACATCAACGTATGACACCGCGTGCCAGTGGGCAAGACACTGAGTGCCATCAATTTTTGATGGATGATCGATCAGTGCAGGTCAGAGGGTGTGACTGCATGACAGAGGGGGCGCTACCGGTGGGTAGCGCCCCCTCAAAAGCCAAGGACGAAAGGATGGAAAACGGGACCTAAAGCGTCCCGGGAGTCCCGAGAGTCCTAGGAGTCCCGCTCCCGCAGTGCCTTCTCGATCGTCCGCATGATCTCGTCGAGCGGTGCGTCCGTCCGTGCGACGGTGACCAGGACGTCGCCGCCGGTGCTCACCGAGGCCGCCGGAGCGGTGGTCGTGTCGCGCCCCGCCCCGATGCCCGAACCGAAGGTCCTGCGGACGATGGCGAAGGCATGGTCCAGCTGGGTCTCCACGTCGCCCTGGCCGCCCGCACGCAGCCACCGGCGAAGGACGTGGTTGTGCGCGGTCACCACCGCGGAGGCCGCGACCTCCGCGAGCAGCGGATCGTCGTTGCCGTCGTGGTGGGCCTGCTCGTCGAAGTGGCCCAGGAGATAGCGCGTGAAGAGCCGTTCGTAGCGGGCCACCGAGGCGATCTCCCGCTCGCGCAGCGTGGGGACCTCGCGCGTCAGGCGGTACCGCTCGACGGACACCGCGGGCGACGCGGCGTACATCTTCATGACTTCCTTGATGCCCCGGCACACGGTGTCCAGCGGGTGCTCGTGCGGCGGTGCCGCGTTGAGGACCGCCTCCGCCCGGATCAACGTGTCGTCGTGGTCCGGGAAGATCGCCTCTTCCTTGGAGCGGAAGTGCCGGAAGAAGGTCCGGCGCGCGACCCCGGCCTGCGCGGCGATCTCGTCGACCGTCGTCGCCTCGTACCCCTTGGACGCGAAGAGCTCCATCGCCGCGGCCGCCAGCTCCCGGCGCATCTTGAGCCGTTGGGCGGCGGCGCGGCTGCCGGCCGCGCTCTCCGGAGCGTCGGGCGTAGCGGGCGTACGTGAGGACTTGGCGGCCTTGGGCATGACCCGAACGTACTGCATATGCGCAGCCGAGTGCTCCTGCGGGACGGGGCCGCCCGACGGTTCGAGCAGCCCGCCCCAGTCCGTGCGCTGTCTGCCGTCAGGCGCGCCCCCGTCCGTTTCCGGCCTACCGTCGGGCATATTCGCGGAAGCCGCGGCCGGTCTTGCGGCCGAGGCAGCCCGCGGCCACCAGGTGTTCGAGCAGGGGAGCGGGGGCCAGGCCCGGGTCGCGGAACTCGCGGTGCAGGACCTTCTCGATGGCCAGCGAGACATCCAGGCCCACGACGTCCAGGAGCTCGAAGGGGCCCATGGGGTAGCCGCCGCCGAGCTTCATCGCGGCGTCGATGTCGTCGAGCGTCGCGTAGTGCTCCTGGACCATCTTGATCGCGTTGTTGAGGTAGGGGAACAGGAGCGCGTTCACGATGAAGCCCGCGCGGTCGCCGCAGTCCACCGGGTGCTTCTTGATGGTCGCGCAGACCTGACGGACCGTCGCGTGCACGTCGTCGTCCGTGAGGACCGTGCGGACCACCTCGACCAGCTTCATCGCCGGGGCCGGGTTGAAGAAGTGCATCCCGATCACGTCGCCGGGACGCGAGGTGGCGCGGGCGCAGGCGACGACGGGCAGGGACGAGGTGGTGGTCGCCAGGATCGCGCCCGGCTTGCAGACCTTGTCGAACGCCGCGAACAGCTGCTGCTTGATCTCCAGGTCCTCGGCGACCGCCTCGAGGGCCAGGTCGACATCGGCGAACGCGTCGTACGTACCGGCCGGAGTGATCCGGTCCAGCGTCTTGGCCGCGGTCTCCGCCGTCATGCGGCCCTTGTCGACAGACCGCGAAAGCGACTTGCCGATACGGGACTTGGCCTTCTCGGCCTTCTCCTCGCTGCGCGCGGCGAGCACCACGTCGTAACCGGCCTTGGCGAAGACCTCGGCGATGCCGGACGCCATGGTCCCGGACCCGGCGACACCGACCGAGCGGATGGTGCGCCCGCCGCCCTGCCGGCCGTCCTCCGGCGGGGTCAGCGCGTCACGCACGACGACCGAACTGCCGGGCGCCTCGTACGAATAGAAGCCGCGCCCCGACTTGCGGCCGGTCAGGCCCGCTTCGCTGAGCTGCTTGAGGATCGGCGCGGGCGCGTGCAGACGGTCGTGCGACTCGGAGTACATCGCGTCCAGGACCGTGCGGGCCGTGTCGACGCCGATCAGGTCGAGCAGCGCGAGCGGGCCCATCGGCAGGCCGCAGCCAAGACGCATCGCGGCGTCGATGTCCTCGCGGGACGCGTACTTCGCCTCGTACATCGCCGCTGCCTGGTTGAGGTAGCCGAAGAGCAGGCCGTCGGCGACGAATCCGGGCCGGTCGCCGACCGCGACGGGCTCCTTGCCGAGCGCGTACGCGAGGTCGGTGACGGAGGCGACGGCCGCGGGCGCGGTCAGCACGGACGAGACCACCTCGACCAGCTTCATCGCCGGGGCCGGATTGAAGAAGTGCAGGCCGAGCACCCGCTCGGGGCGCGCCGATTCGGCGGCCAGACGGGTCACGGACAGCGCGTTCGTGCCGGTCGCGATGATCGTCTCGGGGCGCACGACGCCGTCGAGTTCACGGATGAGCTGCTGCTTGATCTCGTACGACTCCGGGGCGACCTCGATCACCAGGTCGGCGTCGGCCGCGGCCTGCAGGTCGGTGAAAGTGCGGATGCGGGCGAGCGCGTCACGCCGCTCGTCCTCGGTGAGCTGCTCACGGCGCACGGCACGAGCGGTCGACGACTCGACGGCGGCGACGGCCTGGGCGCCCGCGGCCTCGCTGATGTCGATGCCGATGACCTCGCGTCCGGCGCGGGCCAGGACCTCGGCGATGCCGGTGCCCATCGTGCCGAGACCGATCACGGCGACGGTGTTCAAGGGAGTGTCCATGCGTGGACTCCAGGAAGTGAGTGACGACTGAGGGGCGCACGCGGTGCGCGGCAACGGCGGCGCGGCGTACGGAAGGTGAGCTGCTGCGTGTCGTGACCGGGCGGCGAGAACGCACACGCCCGTGAGAGTCGACCGGCTCTGTCCCGGAGCCGCGTCGTACTGGGGTGGAGCTGAGGTGCTCGAAGCACCGAACCGACAAGCACTCGCACCGGCTGCGTCACCAGGCCGCTGCGAGGTAAGGAACTGCTGACGGGGAGTGTGCCCCGCTCACATGAGATTAACCGGCGAGTAACGAGCGCGCCAGTCCCCGGGGTTTGTGATCTACATCGCGGATAGGCTCCCCGTCATGGACGTGGAGTTGCGGACGGTGACGGAACGCTTACGCCGCGAGGCGGGAGTCTCGAAGACCTACGAGAGGCTGGTCGCGACCGGCGATGTCGAGGAACTCGCGGAGGTGCTCGCCGCGGCGGGTCAGCCACTGTGGGCACGGGAGCTCGCGGCGGTCCGGCTCGGTGCCGCCGGGGACAGCAGGGCCTTCGAGTCCCTGGTGCTGCTCCTGAACCACCGGGACCCCTCGCGGTGCGCGGCCGCGGCATACGCGCTGGCCCGCCTCGGCGACCCGCGTACGGCACGGGCGGCAGCCGCCCTGGCCACCAATGAGCTGCGCGTCGCCTACGCCCTGCACCCGGTGCGTCTGCTCACCGAGCTGCGCGCGCCCGAGTCGGCGCCCGCCCTGATCACCACGCTGGGGCGCAGGCTCGCCCCGCACGATCCGTACGGGAAGATCGCGCTCGCGTGCGTGGAGGGCCTGGGAGCGCTGGGGGACCCGCGCGCCCGGCCCGTCCTGACGCAGGCGTGCGGCTTTCCGCGCCTCGCGGCCGCGGCGTCCGCGGCCCTGGCCCGATTGCCCGGCTAGCTTGGGCCGATCGGGTCTGCCGACCGGTCCGCCGAGCCGGTCTACAGGACGGCGTACGCCTCTATCTCCATCAGGAACTGCGGCGCGACCAGCGCCGAGACCTGGACCGCGGAGGCGGCGGGGAGGTGCTCCGGATCCATGTACGTGTCCCGCGCCGTCCGGATGTCGGGCATGTATGCCATGTCCGTGACGTAGTACGTCAGCTTCACGACGTCCCGGAAGCTGCCGCCCGCGGCCACGAGGCAGTGCCACAGATTGTCGAACACCTGCCGGGCCTGGGCGGCCGGGTCGCCCTCGCCGACGAGCTTCCCGTCCTTGTCCAGGGCGAGTTGACCTGCGATCGCCACGAAGCGGCCCGTCCCCATGACCACGTGCGTGTACTGGGTGGCGGGGAAGACACCGCTGGGGGCGTTGATGTGGGTCAGTCGGCTCATGGGCCCATCCTGGACCACCGCTGTCTCAACGCCCCCGGCGGGTTTGGCCGTTGCTCAGCCGCGGTAGCCGAGCAGCCCGTGCAGCGCGGCGCCGCGCCCCGAACCGCTCTTGGTGCTCATCGGCTTCGGGTCGGGCAGCGCCTCGCACACCGCGTCGGCCTCGCCGCCGCTCCGCGGCACCTTGCCCTTCCCCAGATAGGCCGCCAAGTGGCCGTCCAGGCAGGTGCTTCCGGAGAGGGTGATGCCGTGGTTGCCGCCTCCCTGTTCCACGACGAGGCTCGATCCGTGCAGCTTGCGGTGCATCGTGACGCCGCCCTCGTAGGGGGTGGCCGCGTCGTCCGTCGCCTGGAAGAGCAGCACCGGAGGCAGATCGGGGTTGGCCACGTTCGTCGGCTCCAGGGAGCCCGTCGGCCAGTACGCGCACGGCGCGTTGTACCAGGCGTTGCTCCAGGTCATGAACGGCGCCTTCTCGTGGACCTTCCCGTTGTCGTCGCGCCAGGTGCTCCAGTCGCGCGGCCAGCCCGCGTCACGGCACTGCACGGCCGTGTAGACGCTGTAGCCGTTGTCGCCCGCGGCGTCGACGGCGCCGAAGTTCTCGTACGCCTCCACGAGCGGATCCGCGTCCTTGTCGTTCACGTACGAGGCGAACGCCTCGGCGAGGAACGGCCAGTAGCCGTTGAAGTAGCCGCCCGGCAGATAGGTGTCCTCCAGCTCACCGGCGCCGACCTTCTCGCCCGCGGGCTTCTTTGCGACGGCCGCCCGCATCGCGTACCACTTGGCCTCGACCTTCGCCGGGTCCTTGCCGAGCCCGTACGTCTTGTGGTGCTTGGCGACCCAGGCCGCGAAGGCCTTGTGGCGGGTGTCGAAGGCGTGGTCCTGCTGGAGGTTGTCGTCGTACCAGACGCCCGTGGGGTCGACGGCCGAGTCGAGGACCATGCGGCGCACGCGGTCCGGGAAGAGCTTTCCGTAGACGGCGCCCAGGTACGTGCCGTATGAGTAGCCGAAGTAGTTGATCTTCTTGGCGCCGAGTGCGCCGCGGATCGCGTCCATGTCCTTGACCGCGCTCACCGTGTCGATGAACGGCAGGACGTCCGCGTACTTCTCGGCACACGCCGTCACGAAGGCCTGCGTCCGGTCGAGGTTGGCCTTCTCGATCGCGGGCGTGGCGGGCACGGAGTCCGGGCGCACCGGGTCGAAGTGGCCGGGGCGGCAGTCGAGGGCGGGCTTGCTCTTGCCGACGCCGCGCGGGTCGAAGCCGATGACGTCGTACTGCGCCGACACCTTCGCGGGCAGCGTCTTCGCGACGAACCCCGCGAGGGACAGACCGCTGCCGCCGGGGCCGCCGGGGTTGACCAGGAGCGGGCCCTGGGACTTCTTCGCGGTGTGCGGGACCCGGGACAGGGCGAGGGTGATCTGCCGGCCGTGCGGCAGGTCGTGGTCGAGCGGGACGTCGAGCGAGGAGCACTGAAGCGTGGGGTAGTCCTTGGTCGCGCACTTCTCCCAGGTGAGGGGGGCGGCGCGCGGCGTGCTCGCGGTGTCGGCGCTCGCGGCGGGTACCGCGGCCGTGGCCATCGAGGCCACCACCGCGGTGACGCCGCACAGGGCGACGGCGCGTCTGTTCATCCGGCCTCCAGGGACGGGGAGTGCGGGCCGCGGGTGCCGCGGTCCCGGCGGCATCGTCCCCGGAAACTCCGCCCAGAAGGTGCGCTTTTGACGACAAATAACCTGAAAGGCGCAGTGTGAAGATCAGAGGAGGGTGAGCTGCGTGCCTCCGGGCCGGGGCTCCGACTCGGGTTCCTCCGGTACGCGGACGCGGCGGGCGGCGCCCCCGCGCGCGGGCCCGATGCCGAATTCCTCGGCCAGCTCGTGCACGTGCCGGGTGATCCGGCGCTGGTACCACTTGGGCGCGTAGGCACCCTCCGCGTACAGCCGCTCGTAGCGCCGTACGAGGTAGGGGTGGTGCTGTTCGAGCCAGGACATGAACCACTCGCGCGCTCCGGGCCGCAGATGCAGCACGAGCGGCGTCACGGAGGTCGCCCCCGATGCGGCGATGGCCCGCACGGTCGCCCGCAGCTGCTCGGGCCGGTCCCCGAGGAAGGGGATCACGGGCGCCATGAGCACCCCGCAGCCGATCCCGTGCTCGGTCAGCGTCCGTACGACGTCGAGCCGCCGTTCCGGAGCGGGCGTCCCCGGCTCGACGGTGCGCCACAGCTCCTGGTCGACGAAGCCGACGGACACGGAGATGCCGACGTCGGTGACGGCGGCGGCCTGGCGCAGCAGTTCGAGGTCGCGCAGGATCAGCGTGCCCTTCGTGAGGATGGAGAAGGGATTCGCGTGATCGCGCAGGGCGGCGATGATCCCGGGCATGAGCGCGTACCGCCCCTCGGCCCGCTGATAGCAGTCGACGTTCGTGCCCATGGCGATGTGCTCGCCGTGCCAGCGGGGCGAGGCGAGCTGGCGGCGCAGCAGATCGGGGGCGTTGACCTTGACCACGATCTGGCTGTCGAAGCCGAGCCCCGTGTCCAGGTCCAGATAGCTGTGCGTCTTGCGCGCGAAGCAGTAGACGCACGCGTGCGAGCAGCCGCGGTACGGATTGACCGTCCACTCGAAGGGCATGCGGGACGCTCCCGGCACCCGGTTCACGATCGTTCTGGCCCGGATCTCGTGGAAGGTGATTCCAGAGAACTCAGGTGTGTTGAAGGTCCTGGTCGTGACCGCGTCCGCGCCGAACAGCGCGGCATTCGCGACACCCCGTGACGGCCCGTCGGCGAGGTTCTCCCAGCGCATGACGCCTCCTCGGTAGCACTGACCACACAATAGAACACATGTTCCCTTGATCGTGCGCGGAGCGGGCCGGACTCTCTCTGCCGCTAGCGTGTGGCCTTCGGCTGACCCACCACTCGACCGGGAGGTCATGACGTGACCAGCAAGTTCACCGAGCTTTCGATCGACTGTGCCGATCCCGGCACTCTCGCCCGGTTCTGGTGCTCGGTCCTCGACTACGAGGTGCAGGAGGAGGATGCGGACGAGGGGGTCGTCATCATCGGCTCCCCTCTGGTGCCCGAGGGCAAGAAGCGACCCGGGCCGGTGCCGCCCGCGCTCACCTTCGCGCGCGTGCCCGAGGGCAAGACCGTCAAGAACCGGCTCCACATCGACGTCAACCCCACCGACAGGGAGCAGGACGAGGAGGTCCGCCGCCTGCTCGGCCTGGGCGCCCGGCATGCCGACGTCGGCCAGACCGGCGACGAGGACTGGGTCACGCTCGTCGACCCGGAGGGGAACGAGTTCTGCGTCCTCGCGGGCCGTCGTCCCTGAGCGGGGCCGCACGCCCTTGCCGGGACCCCGATTTGGGACGCCGGTACGCAGGGTGGTTGGCTTTCCGCGAACCACCCCCCGAGTGACAACCGAGTGCTGGAGGAAGTGCCATGGCGCAGGTCGAGGCGACCACGGAGCGGATCATCGCGGCGCAGCCGGAGGACGTCTTCGACGCGCTTGCCGACTACGAAGGCACGCGCCCGAAGATCCTGTCGGAGCACTTCAGTGAGTTCGAGGTGCGTGAGGGCGGCGACGGCGAGGGAACGCTCGTCCACTGGAAGCTCCAGGCGACCAGCAAGCGGATCCGGGACTGCCTCCTCGAGGTCACCGAGCCGACCGACGGGCAGCTCGTCGAGAAGGACCGCAACTCCTCCATGGTCACCACCTGGACCGTGACCCCGGCGGGGGAGGGCAAGGCGCGCGTGGTCGTCTCCACCGTGTGGAACGGCGCGGGCGGCATCGGCGGTTTCTTCGAGAAGACCTTCGCCCCCAAGGGGCTCGGGCGGATCTACGACGAGGTGCTCGGCAAGCTCGCCGCCCAGGTCGAGAAGTAGGACGAGAAGTAGACCGACGTCTGACCGGTCCTCAACTCCGGTAGCCCATAAGGGTTGTTGTCACGCTCACCGTTTCGAGTGGTTTTCTGTTCGGGCCAGTTGTACGGCGTAGGGCTCCCACCGGCGCATACGTGTGCCGGACACCATGTAGGTGCGACTCGTCGCGCTTGCTCGCAGTTGTCGCGTAATGCGAGAAATGTGCGGCGCAGGCGTGACGAGGGGAGCAGGACGTGGGCGGGACGACGCTGGTGAAGGGCGCCGAGCGGGAAGGTGCCGAGGGGGCCGTGGTGACCCCGGCGCCTCCGGACACCCAGGAGGCGCCACCACCCCAGGAGCATGTGTCGGCGACGGCGGGGCTCAGCCCCGCCCGCGTCCGGATGGTCTTCGTCGGACTCATGCTCGCCCTGCTGCTCGCCGCGCTCGAGCAGATGATCGTCGCCACCGCGCTCCCGAAGATCGTCGGTGAGCTGCACGGCCTCGACAAGATGTCCTGGGCGATCACCGCCTACCTGCTGACGTCCACGATCGGGCTGCCCATCTACGGCAAGCTCGGGGATCTCTTCGGGCGCAAGGGCGTCTTCCAGTTCGCGATTCTCATCTTCATCATCGGTTCCGCGCTTGCCGGTTGGTCGCGGACGATGGACCAGCTCATCGCCTTCCGCGCCATCCAGGGCATCGGCGCGGGCGGCCTCATGATCGGCGTACAGGCGATCATCGCGGACATCGTGCCGCCCCGGGAGCGCGGGCGCTACATGGGTCTCATCGGCGCCGCGTTCGGCCTCGCGTCGGTCGCGGGACCTCTGCTCGGCGGGTTCTTCACCGATCACGTCACCTGGCGCTGGTGCTTCTACTTCAACGTGCCCTTCGGGCTGGTCACCTTCGCCGTCGTCAGCTTCGGCCTGAAGCTGCCCAAGCGCACGACGAAGGCCCGACTCGACGTGCTCGGCGCGCTGTTGCTCGCGTCGGCCTCCACCTGCCTTGTGCTCCTGACCAGTTGGGGCGGCACCGAGTACGCGTGGGGCTCGCGCGTCATCCTGGGGCTCGGGGGCGGGGCCGTCGCCTCGATCGTGCTCTTCGCCGTGGCCGAACGCTTCGCCGCAGAACCGATCATCCCGCTGCGCCTGTTCCGTGACCCGGTCTTCAACATCACCGCCCTGGTGGGCATGGTCGTCGGCGTCGCCCTCTTCGGAGCGGCCAGCTACCTGCCGACCTTCCTGCAGATGGTCGACGGCGCGAGCGCCACCGAGTCCGGCCTTCTCATGCTGCCGATGATGGGCGGCGTCGTCGGCGCCTCGATCCTCTCCGGACAGCTCATCAGCCACACCGGGCGCTACAAGATCTACCCGGTCGTCGGCGGCATCCTGTCCGTCATCGGCATGTGGCTGCTCTCCCGCCTCGAGGCCGACACCCCCCGGCTGCACTACAGCATCTGGATGGCCGTGCTCGGCGCGGGCGTCGGCCTCGTCATGCCCGTGCTCATCCTCGCCGTGCAGAACGCGGTACGCCCCGCCGACCTCGGCACGGCCACCAGCGCCAACAACTACTTCCGGCAGATCGGCGGCAGCGTCGGCGCCGCGATCTTCGGGACCCTCTTCGCCGACCGCCTCGCGGACTCACTCGCCGACCGCATCCCCGCCGGGGCCGGTCTTCCGGACCCCGAGGCCATCACCCCGCAGCTCGTCCACGCGATGCCCGCCCCGCTGCGCGACGGCTACATCCAGGCCTACGCCGACGCGATGCCGCGCATCTTCCTCTACCTGGTGCCGGTGCTCGCCCTCGGCATGCTGATCACCTTCTTCCTCAAGGAGACCCCCCTGTTGTCCAGCGCCGCGTCCCAGGACGCCCCCACGGCCGCGCCCACGTCCATCCCCCCGGCTCGTACCGCCTACGCCGCGGGAGTGCCCGTCTGCGGCACCGTGCAGCACCCGGACGGCACCGTGGTGCCCCGCGCCGCCCTGACCCTCATCGACGTCGCGGGGCAGCAGATCGGCCGCGGCGCGAGCGGCGACGACGGGCGGTACGCGCTCTCCACGCCGGGCTCGGGATCGTTCGTCCTGATCGCGGCCGCGGGCGGCCACCAGCCGCAGGCGGTCACCGTCACCGTGGGGGAGCGCCCCGTGGAGCTCGACGTGGTGCTCGGCGGCGCCGGGCGCCTGGCCGGCAGCGTGGTCACCGCCGACGGGACCCCGGTCAGGGACGCCGCGGTGACCCTCACCGACGTCCGCGGAGAGGTCGTCGCCACCACCCGCAGCGGGCGCGAAGGCGGCTATGTCATCACGGAGCTGGTCGCCGGCGAGTACACCCTCGCCGCCAGTGCGCCCGCCTTCCGCCCCGCCGCCCTGCCCGTCAGCGTGCAGGCATCGCGCGAGACCCGCCAGGACGTCGAGCTCGCGGGCGGCGCCGTCCTGCGCGGGACCGTGCGGGCCGGCGGCGGGCGCCCCGTCGAGGACGCGCGCGTGACGCTGCTCGACGCCGCGGGCAACGTCGTGGACACCCTCACGACCAGTCAGGACGGCACCTTCCGGTTCATCGATCTGTCGTCCGGCGAGTACACGGTCATCGCCGCGGGCTATCCGCCGGTGGCCACCGTGCTCCAGGTCGCGGGCGGCGGGCGCACGGAGCGCGATCTCCAGCTGGGGCACGAGGACTAGGGCTGTCCGCACCGAGAGCAGGCGCCTGTCCGGGCCCCTCTGACGGTCCGGCGGAAAATACCCGCCGGAGGCGCCCCCGCGCGTCCCAATTCCCGCATTGCACCGCACGGCAACCTGCGCCGGTCGTACGGTGGTTGGGGCGGCGCAGGCCTTCGCGGTGCCGCCGGAAGGAGCGAGGCCATGGAATACGGCACCCCGGACGGGCCGGTGGCGCAGCCTGCCATGGCCGGCCGGATCCCCCTCGCCGTGGTGGTCGTCGACGGCGCGGGTCTCGTCTCGCACTGGAGCACCGGCGCACGGAAGCTGTTCGGCTACTCCAGGGAGGCGGCCGTCGGCAGCCCGGCGGGCGACCTGCTTCCGGTGGCCGGCGCGATCCCGGACGAACGCGCGAACTACTCCGAGTACGACGGCCTGGGCCCCGACCTGGGAACCTCCCTCGACGGACGCATCTCGTACCCCGCCGCCGGGCGCGCGCGGCTCTCCGTGCCCGGCGGCGAGCAGGAGCGCGTGGACGTCCTGTGGTGGGCGTATCCGCTCGTCGGTCCCGGACCCGAGCGGCTCCTCGTGCTCGCCGCCGACGCGGACCGGCTCGCCGACGAGGAAGGTCATGAGCCGGGCCAGGTGGAGCGGATAGCACCGGCGTTCGCCCTGCACACGGACTTCCCCGGAGCGGAAGGCCTTGCGCGCGGGCTGCCCGAGATCCTGCCCAACATGAGCGTGGGCGAGAGCTCCCGCATCGTGGCGCAGGTCCTCGAACTGGGCTATCCCGTCCTGGAGTTCAGCAAGCACGACCGGGTGCCCGTCACCCCGGACTGGGGCGTGCCGCGCCGCGCCGAGCGCAAGACACGCAGGCTGCGCACCCAGCGGGCCGCCGCGGAGGGCATCGCGCCGGAGCCCGGCGCAGCGGACGAGCCCGAGGACCTCGAGTACGTGGCGGTGCGCGAGCGCCTGGAGTTCCTGAACGAGGTCAGCGGGCGCATCGGCACCTCGCTCGACCTGTCGCGGACGATCATCGAGGTCAGCCGGGCCGTCGTGCCGCGGTTCACGGACGTCGCGGGCACGTACCTGCGCGAACAGGTCGTCGCGGGCGAGGGCTTCCCCGAGGGTCCGCCGGACGAGACGACCCTGTGGCACCGGGTCGCCGTGGAGCACACGGACGAGCCGGGCCGCTGGGACGACGTCGTGCCCGTCGGCGAGTCCATGCCGTTCCCGTCGCACACGCCGTTCTTCCAGTGCATGACCTCCGGCGATCCGGTCCTCGTACCGCGCATCACCGAGCAGATGGGCAACGCGATCGCCTCGCAGTTCGAGAAGCGGGACATCCGCCCGCTCATCAACCACCGCTCGATGCTCGTCGTGCCGCTGAAGGCCCGCAACGTGGTGCTCGGATTCATGATCCTGCTGCGCCACCAGGAGCGGCCCGTCTTCAACGACATGGACCGCGTCACCGGCGCCGAACTCGCCGCCCGTGCGGGCCTCGTGCTCGACAACGCCCGCATGTACACGTACCAGGAGAGTGTCGCCGACACCCTCCAGGACAGCATGCTGCCGCACATCGAGCCGCGCATGACGGGCTGCGACATCGCCACGCGCTATCTGCCGGGCACGCTCCTCGGCCGGGTCGGCGGCGACTGGTTCGACTCCGTGAAACTGCCCGGATCGCGCACCGCGCTCGTCGTCGGCGACGTGATGGGGCACGGCCTCAACTCGGCGGCGATGATGGGCCAGATGCGCACGGCCGTGCAGACCATGGCCGCCCTCGACCTGCCGCCCGCCCAGCTCCTGCGCAACCTCGACGACCTGGCGCAGCGGCTCGGCGAGCACTATCTCGCGACCTGTCTGTACGCGGTCTACGACCCCATCGCGAGCGAGCTGCACCTCGCCAACGCGGGACACATCCCGCCCGTCCTGGTCCGCGCCGACGACGGGCGCAGCGAACTCCTCGACCTGCCGACGGGCGCGCCCATCGGTGTCGGAGGCGTGCCCTTCGAGGCGGTCACGGTGCGCGTGGCGCCCGGCGACCGGCTCCTGATGTGCACCGACGGCCTCGTCGAGGTGCGCGGCGAGGACATCGGTGTCGGCCTCGCCACGCTGACCGAGTCCGCGGCCCACCCCGCGGCCTCCATGGACGACGCCTGCGACACGATCATCCGGGCGCTCAACACCCGCGGCGGACGCAAGGACGACGTCGCCCTCCTGATGGCGCGCCTGAACGGCATCGCGGACGAGGACGTCGCGGCCTGGCGGTTCGCGCTCGACCCGAGCGAGGTGAGCAGGGCGCGCGAACTGGTCCGCGCCCAACTGCGCATCTGGTCCCGTGCCGCCCTGTCCGAGACCGCCGAGCTCCTGGTCGGCGAGCTCGTCACGAACGCCGTACGCCACTCGCGCGGCCGCGGCGTCGGACTCCGCCTGGTCCGCGCGGGCGCCACGCTGATCTGCGAGGTCGAGGACGACGACCACACCCTGCCCACGCTCCTCAGCGCGGGCCCCGGCGACGAGTTCGGGCGCGGACTGCGGCTCGTGAGCGTGCTCGCCAAGGAGTGGGGCACGAGCCGTACGGCCTCCGGCAAGACCGTGTGGTTCGAGCTGGTGCCGCCGCGTAGGTGAGAGCCCTGAGCGCACCCCAGGGGCGTGCGCTCGGTGAGAACACGGGGAAGGCGCGGCGAATGATTGCGCCGGTCACTTGTCCGCGCACCCCAGGCGCGGTAGACCGATCTTGCCGTCGGCTTCGGCGGTCGTCGTCGCATCCTGGGGAGCAGGGCATGAGCGTCACGAGTCGGTACAAGGATGCCTGGGAGGGGTTCTGGCGGGATGCCCCCGAGGAACCGGGGGCCGTCTTCTGGGACGCCGAACCCGCGCTCACCGTCGGCATCCATCTCGCCCTCTTCGAACCGCACATGGCGGCCGCGGGACTGCCCGTCGTGGACCTCGGCTGCGGCAACGGCACCCAGACCCGTTTCCTCGCCGACCGCTACCCGCGCGTCATCGGCGCCGACCTGTCCGCCGCCGCCCTCGACCACGCACGGCGCGCCGACCCGGCGGGACAGGTCGAGTTCCGTCAGGTCGACGCCGTGGAGAGGGCCGAGGCCGAGCAGCTGCACGCGGAACTCGGCGACGTGAACGTCTATATGCGCGGGGTGCTCCACCAGTGCGAGCCCGCCGACCGTCAGCCGCTGGTCGACGGCATCGCGGCGCTGCTGGGCGAGCGCGGCAGAGCGTTCGTCGTCGAGCTCGCCGAGGCCGCGGGGACGGTCCTGAAGGGCCTCGCCCAGAGCCCCGAGGGCCCGCCGCCGAAGCTGGCGCCGGTGTTCTCGCACGGCATCGCGCCGGGCGAGGTCGCGGACACCGCTGTGCCGGAGTACGTCGCGGCGGCGGGCCTCACGGTGCTCGCGAAGGGTGAACTGCCGCTCACGACCACGGAGTTCGCTGCCGACGGCACGCGGATCGAGCTGCCGTCGAAATGGCTGGTGGTGGGGCGGGCGGAGTGACGTCGGCGGGCATTTGCAGGTTCGCGTCAACCGTCCATAGGTTGACCCGATGGGTCTCTTCGACAAACTGACCGGCACCAGGCACCCCACCAGTGGTGTCACACCGCGTTCGGCCGAGGAAGTCCGGGCCGCGCTGCTCGGGCTCGACGGGCCGGACGTGCCGTATCGCGTGCGGCGCGCCACCCCGGCCGAGAACGCCGACCTCGTGGCGGAGTGGCGGATCCTGGAGCCCGCGTGGCACACGTTCTTCGTCCGCACCCAGCTGGACCGGACCATCAAGACCCGGATGCGCCTGGTGCCGGAGAGCCACGAGGTGCGCACCGTCGACGAGCAGTGGCAGGTCTCGTGGGTCGGGGACACTCCCCGGCTCGCGCAGTCGCGCGAGTACTCGCGCGGGCAGGTGACCATGAAGACCCGGCAGTGGACGTACGAGCGCGGGGCCGACGGCAAGCTGCACAAGAAGGAGACGTTCAGCTTTGACCCCGCCGAGATGAAGGAGCCCCTGCGGGACGCGGTTCTCGGCGCGGGGTGGGTGTGGCGGGGAGTGGTGTTCAAGCTGTGAGCGCGGCCAGCGGCTCGCGGGACGCGGGCCCGGTGAAGCCCCCGCGTCCCGCAGAGATGTGACGGAGGGTCAGGACCGCGGACCTCAGGACGCCTTCGGCGGCCTGATCCGCCGCGCGGCGACCATCCCCGCGGCGGCCAACGCGCCCGTCAGCGCGAACGTGGCCGCCAGGGCGACGGATGCCGACGCCCCGTGCACATCGGCGAGGGAGACCGCCGCGCCGCCCAGGCCGCTGAGCACCGCGACCGCCAGGGTCTGGGCCAGCTGCATCGCGCCGCTCGCCTCGCCCTGCCGGTCGGCCGGTGCCTGCTCCATGGCGTCCGTGGTCGCGGCGTTGAAGGCCACGCCCATGCCCGCGCCGCCGATCGCCCAGCCGGCCACGGCGGTCAGTGCGGGCACGGCGTCGACGAGGATGCCGAGTGCCATCACCACGATGCCCACGAGGAGCACGGCGAAGCCCGCCGCGATCGGCACGGCACGGGAGCGCCCGCCCCAGCGCGCGTCCGCCCTGCCCTGCCAGGCCGCCCCGAGCACCCAGGTGATCGCCCCCGCAGAGAGCCCGAGCCCCGCCTCCGTGGCGCTGAGGCCGCGCAGTCGGACCAGGCCGAGCGGCAGGAACGCCTCGCTGCCGAAGTAGGCCCCGCAGAGCAGGAACCGCAGCACCACGCCGGTCGGCACCCCGGGCCGCACGGTGAGCGTGCCGGGAGGTGTCACCGAGCGCAGCGCGTAGATCCCCGCGGCGGCGCCGATGAGGGCCAGGGGGACGAGCAACGCCGGTTCGCGCAGCTGGAGTCCGGCCAGGAGCACTCCGGTGCCCGCGGCGAGCAGGATGCTGCGGGCCACCGGAGTCGCCCACCACCGGCCGTCCTTGAGCCGCGCCGCGCCGCCGCTGCCCAGGTGGCGCAGGCGCGGCAGGACCAGTGCGGCGGCCATGGCGATCAGTGGCAGGAGGAGCACGAACACGCCGCGCCAGGAGATCCGGTCGGCGATCACGGCGGCGACCGTCGGCCCGACGAGGGAGGGGACGGTCCAGGCACCCGAGACGAGCGCGAACATCCGCGCCCTCAACTGCTGTGGATACGCCAGGGAGATGACCATGTACGCCAGCGCCATGACGGCGCCGACGCCGAGGCCCTGGAGGAAGCGCCCGGCCAGGAAGGCGGGCCAGTTCGGCGCGGACCCGGCCACCGCGCAGCCGACGGCGAAGACGGCCAGGCCGAAGGCCAACGGCCGCGCGGGGCCCCGGAGATCGGCGGCCCGCCCGGCGGCGACCGTGCCGATCAGGTTCGCCAGCATCAGCGCGGACAGGCCCCAGCCGTAGGCACCCAGGCCGCCGAGCTTCCCCGCGATCTCCGGCAGCACGGTGGCCACGCCCATCGACTCGAAGGCCACCAGGCCGACCGAGAGGACGATGCCCCAGGTCAGCGCCGTGTAGGGCGCACGAAGCACGCTCTCGTCCCCGGCGGCACGCACGCTCTCGTCCCCGGCGGCACGCACGCTCTCGTCCCCGGCGGTACACACGGGCTCTGGCGTGGTGAGCGCCCGGTCGGTAGGTGATTCCTGCTCAGGCAAGGTCGCCCCCTCCTTTATGTTTCGATCCGGAACGGAACGAAATCACATGCTACCTATACTGCGTCCCATGGCAACCCTCGACTCCGTCGGCCGCACCGAACGTCCCGCGGGACGGCCCCGCGACACCCGGCTCGACGGGGCCATCCTGACCGCGACGGCGGAGCTCCTGGAGGAGTCCGGCTACGCCCACCTGACGATGGAGGCGGTGGCGCGCCGCGCGGGCACGACCAAACCCGCCATCCGCCGCCGCTGGGCGTCCCGGCAGCGCCTTGTCGTCGCGGCGCTCGCCGAGACCATGGGCACCGCCCCCACCCCGGACACCGGCTGCACGCACTGCGACCTGATCGAGGGCATCGAGACCATCGGCCGCGCCTTCGGCGGCAATCTCGGCCGCCGCACCCTGCCTGCCCTGGTGGCCGACCTCGCCGACGACCCGGAGCTCGACCGCACCTTCGCCGACACGATCTTCCACCCCAGAAGGGCCACCACCGAGGCGGCCCTGCGACGCGGCATCGAACGCGGCGACATCCGCCCCGACGCGGACATCGACCTGCTCCTGGACGTGCTCGCCGCCACCACCTACCACCGGGTGCTCTTCGGCCACGCCCCCGTGAGCGACTCCCTCGCCCATGACGTCGTGATGACGGTGATGGGCGGCGCCGCGACGCCCCGCTGGCGCGGGCACTACCAGCGGCGCCACTCCGACTGACATGCCGGGACCTGACGGCCGTGTCAGGATCACGGGCGGGGGGCTCGTACGCCTTCGTACGTCCTCGTACGCCCAGGGAGCCGCCCCGTGCCGAACGACGCAGCCGCCCGCCGCAGCCCCCGCCGGGCGGACTTGACGGACTGGGCGGACGGTCTGCCGCCCGCGTCGGGAGCCGTGGTCATGGCCACCGCCGTGCTCTCCGTCGGGCTGCACCTGCTCGGCCTGGAGTGGGCGTCACTGGTCCTGCTCGGCGTGGCGCTGGTGGTCTGGCTCTTCCTCGCCACCGTCTTCGTCCGGCACCTGCTGACCGAACGGGACCGCTGGCACCACGAGATCGACACCCCGCCCGCGCTGACCGCCGTCGCCGCGACGGCGGTCCTGGGCACCCGCATCTCGCTGCTCGGACACCAGCCCGTGTCGGTGGCACTGCTCTGCCTCAGCGTGCTGCTCTGGCCGTTGCTGATGTCCCACGTCATCCGCCACTGGCAGAGCAGGGTGCCGGGCGCCGCCTACCTGGTGTGCGTGGCCACGCAGGCCATCGTCGTGCTCGCCGCCACCGTGGCCACCGCCGACCGGCAGACATGGCTGATGTGGCCCGCCCTCGCCCTCTTCGCCATCGGCCTCGTCCTGTACGCCGTGGTGCTGCTCCGCTTCGACTTCCGCCAGCTCGCCACCGGCCAGGGCGACCACTGGATCATCGCCGGAGCCATGGCCATCTCCGCGCTCGCCGCAGCGGCGCCGCACGGCCCGCTCCGGTGGGCGACCCCGGCGCACGACGCCCTGCGGATCATCACCCTCGTCGCCCTTGGCCTCGCCCTCGCCTGGTACGCGGTGCTCGTCGTCTGCGAACTGCGGTGGCCGCGCCTCCACCACGACGTACGCCGCTGGGCCACCGTCTTCCCCCTCGGCATGACCGCCGTCGCCGCCCTGTCCACCTCCACGGCCGCGGACGTCCCGGCGCTCTGGACCTGCGGGAAGGTGCTGCTCTGGCCCGCGCTCGCGGTCTGGGCCGTGGTCGGGGCGGGCGCGTTCCGTGCGGCGCGCGAGGGCACCGCGCCCCGGGCCCCCGCCGGACTCAGCCCGCCGGGGTGACGGCGGCGGGGGTGACGGCGGCCCCCGGCACCACGCTCCGGGGATCCCCCTGCGCCACGTCACGCGCCACGTCGCGGGCGGTCCGCGCGAAGGTCTCGATCGCCCCCGTGCCGTGCCCTGCCCGCCACACCAGGCCGTACCCGACCGGCTCGGCGTCGGTGAAGGGGACGTACGCGACACCCGGCCGCGTGAAGTACGTCCCGGTGTGGGCGGGAGCGAGGAACGCTCCCTTGCCGCCCGCGACCATCATCAGCGCCTCCTGCATGTTGGTCACGCCGGGACCACGGCCGATCGGTCTGCCGGACGGGGTGCGCGAAGGGACGTGGTGCTCCAGCCAGTAGTCGGGCAGCTCGCCCTCGATCGTCAGGAGCGGTACGTCGGCCAGGTCCTCCAGTGACACCGAGTCCCGCGCGGACAGCGGATGCGCCGATGCGACCGCGAGGACCCGCTCCTCCGCAAGCAGCGCGGGCCCGCCGCCCAGGTCGTCCTCGCGCACCGGGAACTCCGTGAGCTGCACGTCGAACTCGCCCTTGCGCAGCTGCCCGTACGGATCGCCGAGCGGCACCTCGCAGATCTCCACGGCAAGACCCGGATGGCTCACGCGCAGCGCCTCCGTCGCCCGCATCACGATCTCGCCGGCCAGCGGATTGGCGAAGCCCACGTGCAGCACGCTGTCGATGCCGCGCGCGGTGGCCGCGGCCCGCTCGACGGCGGCGTCGATGGCCCGGTGGTGCGGCTCCAGGTCGGCCCGGAGCTGACGGCCGACCGCCGTGAGGCCGACGCGGCGGCTGGTGCGGATGAACAGGGGTGCGCCGACGCGGCGTTCGGTGCGCTGGATCAGCTGGCTCACCCGGGCGCGGGACAGCCGCATGCGCTCGGCCGTCCTGCCGAAGTGCAGCTCCTCGGCCAGGAGCAGAAAGCACTCCAGTTCATCGCGTTCCATCGATGTCCCCCAGGCGGATCGGATCGGTAAGCCTGGTTGAACGAACGTTGCGATCTTCGCCGTTGTTCCGTCCGTACGCCCTGATCGAAGGTGAGTGAGCCGGGAAATCCCGTGCACCACCGATGAATTGGCGGAGAAACGACGTGAGTACGCAGAGAGAGTCATCAGCCGGGGCGCCGAGCGCAGCCCCGGTCGCCCCGTCCGGATTCAAGCCCCGCGAGTGGGGCGTCCTGCTCGTCCTGTGCGGCGCGATCTTCCTCGAAGGCATCGACGTGGCCATGCTCAACGTGGCCCTGCCGTCCATCCGCGCCGACCTGGGCCTCTCCACCGGGTCCCTCCAGTGGGTCATGAGCGCCTACGTCCTCGGCTACGGCGGCTTCATGCTGCTCGGCGGCCGTGCGGCCGACCTCTTCGGACGCCGTCAGATGTTCGTCTTCTGGCTCTCCGTCTTCCTGGTCTTCTCCGGGCTCGGCGGCTTCGCCACCGAGGGCTGGACGCTGATCGTCGCCCGCTTCGTCACCGGCGTCGCCGCGGCCTTCATGACCCCCGCGGGCCTCTCCATCATCACCACGGGCTTCGAGGAGGGCCCGCGGCGCAACAAGGCGCTGCTCTTCTACTCCGGCACCGCCGCGGGCGGCTTCTCGATCGGCCTGGTCGTCGGCGGTCTGCTCACCGCGATCGGCTGGCGCTGGGTCTTCTTCGTGCCCGTGGTGCTCTCCGCCCTGATCCTGGCCGCCGCGCTCGCCTTCGTCCCCAAGTCCCCGCGTCCCGACCGCACCGGGCAGAGCGTCGACCTGTTGGGCGCCTTCACGGTCACCGCGGCGATCGTGCTGCTCGTCCTGGGCGTCGAGCGCGCCTCCCACGCGAGCGCCGCCGCCACGGCCGGCACCCTCGCCGCGGGTCTCGCCCTCCTCGCCGTCTTCGTCGCCGCCGAGCGCCGCTCGCCGTCCCCGCTCGTCCGCCTTGGCATCTTCCGCAGCGGCGCCCTGGTCCGCGCCAACCTCGCGGGTCTCTTCTTCGCGGGCGGCTTCTTCGGATTCCAGTTCCTGGTCGTGCTCTACCTCCAGGAGCTGCGGGACTGGTCCACGCTCCAGACCAGCTTCGCGATGATCGTCGTCGGTATCGACGCGGTGCTCTCGCCCACTCTCACGCCCAAGCTGGTCGAGCGCTTCGGCAACGCCCGCGTGATCTTCGGCGGTCTTCTCCTCGCCGCGCTCTCCTACGCCCTGTTCCTGCCGGTCGGCGCCGACTGGACGTACCTGGCGATGTTCCCCAGCCTGATCGTCCTCGGCCTCGGCTTCGCCCTCACCTACGGACCGCTCACCATCGTCGCCACCCAGGGCGTCAAGGAGGAGGAGCAGGGCCTGGCCGGAGGGCTGCTCTACACCGCCTTCCAGTTCGGCGCCGCGCTCGGCCTCTCCACTGTCACGGCCGTCAACGTCTGGGCCACCACGTCCAGTTCGCCCTCCGCGCAGCTCGACGGCTACCGCGCGGCCCTGTGGGTCCCGCTCGCCGCTGCCCTGCTCGCCGCGCTGATCAGCGCCTTCGGGCTCCGCTCGCGGCCGGGCACGGTGACGGCGTCCGGCACACCCGCGGACGAGCGCACCCCCGAGATCCCCGCGACGAACTGACCCGCCACCCATCGAGCAAGGAGCACCCGCCATGCCCACCACCAAAGTCAGCGACTTCTCCGACCTCCAGGACACGTTCTTCTCGTACGTACGCGACATCAAGTACGCCACGATGATCACCGTCGACCGCAGGAACCGCCCACGGGCCCGCGTCCTGCTCCCCGTCTGGGAGATCGTCGAAGGACGCCCGGTCGGCTGGCTCGCCGCCTACAAGACCCCCGTCAAGACGGCCCACCTGGCCGACAACCCGCACACCACCTACTCCTACTGGAACCCCCGCCAGAACGCCGTCCACGTCGACGCCCTCTCCGCCTGGGCCGACGACGAGGCCTCCAAGCGCCACGCCTGGGACCTCTACACCAGAGGCGGGCCGCCGGGCGTGGGATACGACCCCGTCCACTACTGGCGCGGCGGCCCGGAGGATCCCGAGTACCACGTGATCCGCATCGACCCCTGGCGGATCCAGCTGGTCCGCGGATCGGATCTGCGCAGCACGATCTGGCAGCCCACGCCGGTCACGGCGAATTGATCACCGATAACGCGGGGGCACGCGACGCGGTCGCCGACGGACCTGGCCCAGGAGTTGGCGACCGCGTAGCGTGAGGCGGCATGAAGATCCTGATCAGCGCCGACATGGAGGGCGCCACGGGCGTGACCTGGCCGGCCGACGTGCTGCCCGGTACGCCGCAGTGGGAGCGGTGCCGTTCGATGTTCACATCGGACGTCAACGCCGCCGTGCTCGGCTTCCTCGACGGGGGCGCCGACGAGGTGCTCATCAACGAGGCGCACTGGACCATGCGCAACCTCCTCCTGGAGAACCTCGACGAGCGGGCCCAGATGCTCACCGGGCGGCACAAGTCCCTCTCCATGGTCGAGGGCGTCCAGCACGACGACGTGGACGGCATCGCGTTCATCGGCTACCACGCGGGCGCCGGCATGGAGGGCGTCCTCGCGCACACCTACCTCGCCAACTCGATCACCGGGGTCTGGGTCAACGGCGTCCGGGCGAGCGAGGGACTGCTCAACTCCCACGTCGTCGCCGAGTACGGAGTGCCCGTCGTCCTCGTCACCGGCGACGACCTGGCCTGCGAGGACGCGCTCGGCTACGCGCCCGGGGCCCTGAAGGTCGCCGTCAAGGACCACGTCTCGCGGTACGCGGCGGTCTGCCGCACCCCGAGGCGCACCGCGTCCGACATCCGGGCGGCGGCGAAGGAGGCGGCGAGCCTCGCCGTGCGGCACGACCCGGTTCAGGGCGGCCCGTTCACCGTCGAGCTCGAATTCGACGCCGAGCACCTGTCCATGGCGTCCACCGTCGTGCCGGGCGTGCGACGCACCGGTGAGCGGAAGATCGCTTACACCAGCGAGACCATGTACGAGGGCATTCGTACGTTCAAGGCGGTCACGACGATCGCCTCGGCGGCAGTGGAGGAGCAGTATGGCTGAGGAGCAGCCGGGGCATCAGGTCGCCGGACACGTCGACGGGCAGGCGCTCGACGAGGTGGTCCGGTTCACCTCGGAGCTCATCCGCATCGACACCACGAACCGGGGCGGCGGCGACTGCCGCGAGCGGCCCGCCGCCGAGTACGCCGCCGAGCGCCTCGCCGAAGCCGGGCTTCAGCCGACCCTCCTGGAGCGCACACCAGGGCGTACGAACGTCGTCGCGCGCATCGAGGGCACGGACCCCTCGGCCGACGCGCTGCTCGTGCACGGCCACTTGGACGTCGTGCCGGCCGAGGCCGCCGACTGGACCGTCGACCCGTTCTCCGGGGAGGTCCGCGACGGCGTCGTCTGGGGCCGCGGCGCCATCGACATGAAGAACATGGACGCGATGATCCTCTCCGTGGTGCGCGGCTGGGCGCGCGCGGGAGTGCGGCCCCGGCGGGACATCGTGATCGCGTTCACCGCCGACGAGGAGGCGAGCGCCGAGGACGGTTCCGGGTTCCTCGCCGATCAGCACGCGTCGCTCTTCGAGGGATGCACGGAAGGCATCAGTGAGTCCGGAGCCTTCACCTTCCACGACGGACGCGGCAACCAGCTCTACGCCATCGCCGCGGGGGAGCGCGGCACCGGCTGGCTGAAGCTGACCGCGCGCGGCAAGGCGGGCCACGGCTCGAAGGTGAACCCCGACAACGCCGTGGGCAAGCTCGCGGCCGCCATCTCGCGCATCGGGGACCACCGCTGGCCGGTGCGGATCACGCCAACGGTGCGGGCCGCACTGACCGAACTGGCCGCGCTGTACGGGGAACAGGCAGACCTGGACGCGCCGGGGTTCGACGTGGACGCGCTCCTGGAGAAGCTCGGTCCGGCCGCCGACCTCGTGGCGCCGACCGTGCGCAACAGCGCCAACCCGACGATGCTGCAGGCCGGTTACAAGGTGAACGTGATCCCCGGCGAGGCCGTCGCCTATGTGGACGGCCGCTTTCTGCCAGGCGGGGAGGAAGAGTTCGCCGTCACTCTTGACCGGCTCACCGGAGCGGACGTCGACTGGGAGTTCCACCACCGTGAGGTGGCGCTCCAGGCGCCGGTCCACTCGTCGACGTACGCGAAGATGCGCGCGGCCGTCGAGGAGTTCGCGCCCGAGGGGCACGTCGTGCCGTACTGCATGTCCGGCGGCACGGACGCCAAGCAGTTCTCACGACTCGGCATCACCGGCTACGGCTTCTCGCCGCTGAAGACACCGGAGGGTTTCGACTACCAGGCGCTCTTCCACGGGGTCGACGAACGCGTCCCGGTCGACGCGCTGCACTTCGGCGTCCGCGTCCTCGACCGCTATCTGAGAACGGCCTAGGGAACACAACCGATCATGGGGGAAGAGAAGGACATGATGGAGACCCAGGCTTACGGATCATGGCCGTCACCCATCGACGCGGCGCTCGCCGCGGCCCACGACGGCTCACCGGCCCACGTGGGTTTCGTCGGGGACGAGGCGTGGTGGACCGAGCCGAGGCCCGCCGAAGGCGGCAGGCGCGCCCTGATCCGGCGGCGTCCGGGCGGCGCGGAGGAGTCCGTGCTGCCCGAGCCGTGGAACGTGCGCAGCCGGGTCATGGAGTACGGGGGGCGGTCCTGGGCCGGGGCCGTGGGGCCTGAGGGGCCGCTGGTGGTGTTCGCCGATTTCGCGGACCAGCGCCTGTACGCGTACGAGCCCGACACCCCCGCAGCCGCGCCGCGCCCGCTGACCCCGCTCTCCGGCGTGGGCGGCGGCCTGCGGTACGTCGACCTGTGCGTGCACCTGGACCGGGGCGAGGTCTGGTGCGTCCTGGAGGAGTTCACCGGCCAGGGGCCGACCGATGTGCGGCGGGTCGCCGTCGCCGTGCCGCTCGACGGATCGGCGGCCGACGACCGCGCGGCGGTGCGGGAACTCTCCGACGACCGGCACCGGTTCATCACGGGGCCCCGCCTCTCGCCGGACGGCGCGCGCGTGGCGTGGATCGCCTGGGATCACCCCCGGATGCCGTGGGACGGCACGGAACTCCTCGTCGCCGAGATCAGGGCGGACGGCACGTTCGGCGCGCCGCGGGTGTACGCGGGCGGCCCGGAGGAGTCCATCGCGCAGGTGGAGTGGGCGCCCGACGGACGGCTCCTGTTCGCGAGCGACCGGACCGGGTGGTGGAACCTCTACCGCACGGACCCGGTGAACGGCGGGCACGAAGCCCCGGTCTGTCCGCGCCAGGAGGAGTTCGCGGGCCCCCTGTGGCAGGTCGGCTCCGGCTGGTTCGCACCCCTGGACAGCGGCCTGGTCGCCGTCGTGCACGGCAAGGGCGCCACCGCGCTCGGCGTGCTCGACCCGGAGACCGGCGAGGTCGTCGACGCGGCAGGACCCTGGACGGAGTGGTCGGCGACCGTCGCGGTGAACGGCACCCGCGCCGTCGGCGTCGCGGCGAGCCCCCGCAGCGCGTACGAGGTCGTGGAGCTGGACACCAGCACCGGCCGCGCCCGGGTGATCGGCGCCGCGCACGACGACCCGGTGGACACCGCGTACTACCCCGAGCCGCGCATCCGCACGTTCAGCGGCCCGGCGGGCCGCGAGATCCACGCGCACGTCTACCCTCCGCACCACCCGACCCGCGTCGCCCCCGACGACGAACTCCCGCCGTACGTGGTGTGGGTGCACGGCGGCCCCACCGGCCGCTCCCCGCTCGTGCTCGACCTGGAGATCGCCTACTTCACCTCGCGCGGCATCGGCGTCGCGGAGGTCAACTACGGCGGCTCGACCGGCTACGGCCGCGCGTACCGCAACCGCCTGCGCGAGCAGTGGGGCATCGTCGACGTCGAGGACTGCGCGGCCGTCGCGCTCGCGCTCGCCGACGAGGGCACCGCCGACCGCGACCGCCTCGCCATCCGCGGCGGCAGCGCGGGCGGCTGGACCACGGCGGCCTCGCTGACCACGACGGACGTGTACGCCTGCGGCACGATCATCTACCCGGTCCTCGACCTCACGGAGTGGGCCGCGGGCGGCACCCATGACTTCGAGTCGCGGTACCTGGACTCGATGATCGGACCGTTCGACGAGGTGCCGACGCGGTACGTGGAGCGTTCCCCCGCGGAGCACGCCGACCGGGTCAGCGTGCCCTTCCTGCTGCTCCAGGGGCTCGACGACGTGATCTGCCCGCCCGAGCAGGCGGAGCGGTTCGTCTCCGAGCTCGAAGGGCGGGGCGTGCCGTACGCCTACATCGCCTTCGAGGGCGAGGGGCACGGATTCCGTCGCGCGGACACGCTGATCCGCGCCCTGGAGGCGGAACTCTCCCTCTACGCCCAGGTGTTCCGCCTGAACCTGTCCGGTGGCGCCCCCACCCTGGAGCTCGCCAAGTGAACCCCCTGACGCGTCCCGCGCGGCTGACCCCGGGCGCGCGGGTCGCCGTCGTGGCGCCCAGCGGCCCGGTGCCGGGCGACCAGCTGGACGCGGGGCTCGACATCCTGCGCGGCTGGGACCTGGAACCGGTCGTCGCTCCCCATGTCCTGGACCGGCACCGGAAGTTCGACTACCTCGCGGGCGTGGACGCCGACCGGGCGCGGGACCTGGAGCACGCCTGGTGCGACCCTTCCGTGGCCGCCGTGTTCTGCGCGCGCGGCGGGTACGGAGCCGCGCGCATGGTGGACCTCCTGGACTGGCCGGCGATGCGTGCGGCCGGGCCCAAGGTGTTCCTCGGCTACAGCGACATCACCACGCTGCACGAGGCGTTCGCCGCGCGGCTCGGCCTCGCCACGCTGCACGGGCCGATGACCGCCGTCGTCGACTTCCTGAAGAGCACGCGGGCGCAGGAGCACCTGCGCGCGACGCTCTTCGAGCCGGAGTCGGTACAGGTGATCGCTCCGGAGGGGGCGGCCGCGCTGGTTCCGGGGAGGGCGCGCGGAGTCACCCTCGGCGGGTGCGTGAGCCTCCTGGCGGCGGAGCTCGGCACGCCCGGGGCGCGGGTGTCCGCGCGGGGCGGGATCCTGTGCGTCGAGGACATAGGCGAGGAGGCCTACAGCCTGGACCGCATCCTCACGCAGCTCTCGCGGTCCGGCTGGCTGGACGGCGTCGCGGGGATCGCCCTCGGGTCGTGGGTGGACTGCGAGCCGCCCGGCATGGTGCGGGCGCTCTTCCGCGACCGGCTCGGCGGTCTCGGGGTGCCGGTCGTCGAGGAGTTCGGCTTCGGGCACTGCGAGGGGGCACTGACGGTTCCGTTCGGGGTCGCGGGTGAACTGGACGCGGAGGCGGGGACGTTGACGCTGGATGTACCCGCGCTGGTGTGAGGACCGCGGCCGCGTGAGTGCGTGCCCGTTCGCTGAAGTCCCTCGCTGATTCCCCTCACTGAATCTCCGTCAACTCCTGGCGAGAAACTCCTGTCACGAGCGTTGACCCACGCCTGACACGTGTCACAACATGACCCCTGGCCGGTTACTTACCGGTCGGTAGTCGGCTGTCCTCAGCGTGGAGGTCTCGTGTCCCGTCGTACCGCGTCCCGTCGTGCCGTCTCCCGCTCCCGCTCCCGCGCGCCGCTCGCACTCGCCGTCGGCGCCGCCCTCGCCGCGCCCCTGGCGCTCGCGGCGCCCGCGCCCGCGAGCGCCACCGGCCAATTCACGGTCACCCCGCTGAAGTTCACGGTCGACGCGGGCGGCAGGAGGTGCACCGTCGACGCCGACCTCTACCGCCCCGCCGGCGTGGACGCCGCGCACCCCGCGCCCGCCGTCCTCACCACCAACGGCTTCGGCGGCAGCAAGTCGGACGGCTCGACCGCGGCCACCGGCAAGGCCTTCGCCGAGCGCGGCTATGTCGGGCTCGTCTACTCGGGGCTCGGCTTCGGCAAGTCCGGCTGCCTGATCTCGCTCGACGACCCGAAGACCGACGGCAAGGCCGCCTCCGGGCTCGTCGACTTCCTCGCCGGGAAGCGCGCGGCCGACGACGGCACGACGGTCGACTACGTCACCAAGGACGGCAAGGCCGATCCCCGCGTCGGCATGATCGGCGGTTCGTACGGCGGGGCGGTCCAGATGGCGACGGCCGCCGTGGACCACCGGGTCGACGCCCTCGTACCGATGATCACCTGGAACGACCTGAGCTACTCGCTGGACCCGAACAACGCCTTTGACCGCAGCGTCCCCGGCGCCTCCAAATGGCAGTGGATGAACGGCTTCTACCTCATCGGCGAGGGCCAGCCGCTCCTGGAGCCGAGCCTTGACCCGTCCCGCATCAACTCCCTGACCTGCCTGCACTTCGTCACGAAGGCCTGCGAGACGATCCGCACGCTCAACTCGGGCCGCTACCCCGCCGACAAGACCGAGGCACTCCAGGAGTACGCGCGCAGCGTCTCGCCCGTCTCGTACCTGCCGCAGGTCAAGGCGCCCACCCTGCTGATCCAGGGCCAGGCCGACAGCCTCTTCAACCTGAACGAGGCGCAGGCGACGTATGAGACGCTCAAGGCGCAGGGCACCACGACGAAGATGATCTGGCAGTCCTGGGGCCACAGTGGAGGCCTCACCGACGCCGCGTCCGGTGAACTCAACCTCTCCGAGGGCAACTTGGAGACGAGCTACGTCGGCAAGCGCGTCCTGGCGTGGTTCGACCGCTACCTCCGGCAGAACAAGGGCGCCGACACCGGACCCGCCTTCGCCTACCACCAGGACTGGGTCCCCGTCGACAGCGGACCGAACGGCACCTACGCGACGGCATCGAAGGTGCCCGCCCTGAGCCAGAAGCTGTATCTGTCCGGTGACGGCAAGCTCGTCGACAACCGGAAGAAGGTCGCGCGCGGCAGCCGCGAGTACCGCAACTGGCTGATCCCCACCAGCCACTCCGAGAGCTCACTCGCCGGCATGATCGGCCTGCCCGACCCCGCCCCGCGCGACACCAAGGGCACCTACCTCGACTGGACGACCGAGCCGCTGACCACGGCCGTGGACGTCGTCGGCTCCGCGAAGGCCACCCTGAAGGTCGTCTCGCCCAGGACCGAGAGGGTGCAGAACTCCGGCGACGCGGCCGACAAGCTGGTCCTCTTCGCCAAGCTCTACGACATCGCGCCCGACGGCAAGAAGACGCTTCAGCACCGGCTCGTGGCGCCTGTGCGCGTGCCGGACGTGACGAAGCCGTTCACCGTGTCGCTGCCGGGGATCGTGCACCGGTACGAAGCGGGGCACAGGCTGCAGTTCGTGGTGGCGGCCAGCGATGACGCGTATGCCGGGAACAGGGGGGTGAAGCCGGTGACCGTCACCAGCGCGCCCGACGACACCGGGGTGATCCAGCTGCCCGTCGTCCGCTGAGCCTCCTGGAGCTCACCCGGGCTCACCCGGACGGCCCACACCCCCACCCCGGAGGGGCACCCACCGCGCGCGAACCCGGCCCAGCTGCCCATGCTGGTCACCGGGGGAGGCCGGTCGAATGCTCCGACGGAAGGGTTCACGATGAGTCCCAGCACCTCCTCGGGCGGCTCCAAGGGCAGCTCGGGCGGCGGCGGTGGCGCAGTGACGCCCGGCAGGATCGTCGTCGCCCTGCTCGCCGTCCTCACCTTGGTCTTCATCTTCGAGAACACCCGCAGCACCAAGATCAGGCTGTTGATCCCCGAAGTGACCGTGCCGCTGTGGATGGCCCTGTTCGGCACGGCGGTCATCGGTGCGCTGTGCGGGGCGTACTACATGCGGAGGCGCAAGTGAGGATGCTCATCAGGCGTGCGGGAGTCGTCGCGGGCGCCACGCTCGCCGCGGGCGTCATGACCGTGACGACCGCGGCGGCGGCAGGACCGCCGATGCCGGACTTCCGGGGGCAGGGCCTCGCGCGGGTCTTCTCCGGGGTCGACTACCGCACCCGCGTCGAGGTGCGGGACGTCAGCGGCCACCAGCGCAACGTCCTGTGGCCGCTCAGCTGGAAGGTGTGCACGCAGTCTCCGGCGCCCGGCAAGGAACTGACCGGGCAGACGGTCACCATCGGCGTCGTGAAGAAGGCCGAGCGCTGCCCCGTATAGGGAGCGGCTAGCGTGTCCGGATGTCCGACGACACCGTCCATCTCGCCGAGGGGCCCCGCGTGGGCATACGCCCCTTCACCCACGCCGACGGCCCCGAGTTCACCGCACGCGCGCGGGAGAGCCGGGAGCTGCACCGCCCCTGGCTCTTCCCGCCCACCACGGACGAGGCCTACGCCGCGTACGCGGGCGCGCTCATCGAGGGCCGGGGCAAGGCGGGGTTCCTGGTGTGTGACCGGGAGGCGGACGGTGCCATCGCCGGGTTCATCAACATCAACAACATCGTCGCGGGCGCCTTCCGGTGCGGGGCGCTGGGGTACGGCGCCTTCGCGCACGCGGCGGGCCGTGGGCTGATGGGGGAGGGGCTCGGGCTCGTCGTGCGGTACGCCTTCGCGGTGCTCGACCTGCACCGCCTGGAGATCAACGTCCAGCCGGGCAACACCGCGTCGATCGCGCTCGCCCGCCGCTGCGGGTTCCGCCTCGAGGGTTTCTCGCCGGACTTCCTCTTCGTCGACGGGGCGTGGCGCGATCACCAGCGGTGGGCGCTGACCGCCGGGACGACCGGCTAGCGGCGCGACGGCTTCCGGTTGATCTTCATGGTGTCCATGTCCGTCGCCGAGCACTTCAGGTCGCGGAAGCCGAGGCCGCGTGCCCGCAGTGCCGTCTCAGCCCGGTCCTCCGCGAGCGCCTGAGCCATCTCCTCGCCGTCCTCGGCGTCCGAGAGGACCTCGAAGCGGTACGTGAAGCGCTTGAGCGTGCGGTCGTACGAGAGCGAGCCCTCCGGCGTGAACTGGAACTGCGACAGGCTCTGCTCCCCGACCTCGGACAGGAGCAGGTCCCGCGCCGCGTCCGTCAGGCCGTCCCACGTGCCCCGGACGATCACCCGGTAGGTGTGCTGCGTGCCCATGCTGTGCGTCCCGCTCTCTCGCCGTTCACCGAAGGCCTCAGCGTACGTCGCGGGCGTGCCGCGCGCCTTTGCATAATCCTGACCGGGAGAGCCCCTGGTCGGGACGGCGACGACCGTGTTCCATGGTGATCGTGACGACCACCGTGCGACGTGACGTACTGACGCTGCCCGCCGCCCCGTTGGGCCCCGAGAACCCCCTGCCGCCCCTGCGGCCGCTCCGTGAGGTGCACACCCTGGACGAGCGCGGCAGACAGGGGCTTCCGCGCGACATGGCGCGGCAGCTGGGGTACGAGCCGCTGCGCGGCATCCTGCCGACGCGGGTGCTCGACGGGTACGGACGCGAGCGGACCGAGACCACGCTCGACACCCTGGTCATCGAGAACGACCGGCTGCGCGCCACCGTCCTGCCGGGTTTCGGCGGCCGTGTCCACTCCCTCTTCCACAAGCCGACCGGACGTGAACTCCTCTACCGCAACCCGGTGTTGCAGCCCGCCGCCTTCGCGCTCAACGGCGCCTGGTTCTCCGGCGGCATCGAGTGGAACATCGGCGCCACCGGCCATACGACCCTGTCCTGCGCGCCGCTGCACGCCGCGCGCGTGACGGCGCCCGACGGCGGCGAGATGCTGCGGCTCTGGGAGTGGGAGCGGCTGCGGGACGTGCCGTTCCAGGTGGACCTGTGGCTGCCCGAGGGGTCCGACTTCCTCCATGTCGGCGTGCGCATCCGCAATCCGCACGAGAAGGCGGTGCCGGTCTACTGGTGGTCCAACATCGCGGTGCCGCAGGAGCGCAGGGTCCTCGCCCCGGCAGACGAGGCCTGGCACTTCGGGTACGAGGGTGGCCTGCGCCGGGTGGCGGTGCCCGAGACCGGCGGGGTGGACCGGACGTACCCGCCCCGCAGCGAGTACGCGGCGGACTACTTCTACGACGTACCGGACCGGGCCCGGCGCTGGATAGCCGCCCTCGACGACGACGGGCACGGCCTCGTCCAGACGTCGACCGACCTGCTGCGCGGCCGCAAGCTCTTCGTGTGGGGCTCCGGCACGGGCGGGCAGCGCTGGCAGGAGTGGCTGACGGAGCCGGGCACCGGCGGGTACGCGGAGATCCAGGCGGGCCTCGCGCGCACGCAGCTCGAGCACGTACGCCTGGACTCCGAGAGCGAGTTCACGTGGCTGGAGTCGTACGGCCCGCTGTCGGCGGACCCGGCCCTGGTGCACGGCGGCGACTGGCCCGCCGCGCGTGAGGAGGCGCGGGCGCGGCTCGCCGACGCGCTGCCGCGGGCCGCGGTGGAGGAGGCGTACGACGCGTGGCGGCCGTGCGCGGACACCGAGCCGGGCGAGGTGCTCGCCACCGGGTCGGGGTGGGGCGCGCTCGAAGTCCTGCGCGCGGACCACAAGTTGCCGGGCACGCCGTTCGCCGAGGGCACGCTGGGCCCCGAACAGGAGCCGTGGCTCGAGCTGTTGCACTCCGGCGCCGTCCCCGAGCCGCGCCGGGTGGCGCCGCCGGGGCCGACCCTGGTCGCCCCGCACTGGCGGGACATGCTGGAGACGGCGCCCGCGCGGCCGGTCGCCGAGTACCACCTGGGCGTGGCGCAGTGGCACGCGGGCGACCGTGCGCAGGCGGTGCGCAGCTGGGAGCGCGGCCTCGAACTCGCCCCATCGCGCTGGCCGTTGCTGCGGTGCCTCGCGGTCGCCGACCAGGATTCGGACCACATCGAGCGCGCCGCGGACCGGTACGCGGAAGCCTTCGACGACCTGTGCCAGGAGCGGCGCGACGACGGCACCCTGTGGACGTCCGCGAGTGCGGCCCTCGGCAGGGAGGCGATAGGCGTCCTGCTCGCCGCCGGACGGCAGGCGGCGGCGCGCGGCGTGTGGGAGCGGCTGCCCGAATCCACGCGGGCGGAGGGCCGCTTCCGCCTCGTCGAGGTCCAACTGCTCCTGGCCGAGGGGGAGAGGGACGCGGCGCGGGCGATATTCGACGAGGGCTTCGAGGTGGCCGACCTGCGCGAGGGCGCCGAGGTCCTGGGCGAGCTGTGGCACGCGGCGACCGACGAGAAGCTGCCCGCCCGGTACGACTACCGGATGCGGGCAGCCTCGGAGGAGTGAAGGCCCTGGGGGGGCGGGGCAGCCGCCCCCCAGGGAGTCGGCGGGGCGCAGGGCTTCGGACCGGTGGGTGGTCCTGGGGGCGGGAGTTGGCCGCCCCCCAGGGCATCGGCTACGCCAACTCGCCGTTCCTGGCCACGATGTCGCCGTGGTGGTCACCATGCCCGGCTGCGGCGGATCCGCCCTGGCCTGTGGCGGGTTGCTCCTCGCGTATGAGGAGGAGTCGGCGGGGCGCGGGGCTTCGGGGTGGTGGGTGGTCCTGGGGGCGGGAGTCGGTCGCCCCCAGGGGGTCGGGCTACGCCAACTCGCCGTTCCTGGCCACGACCTGGCCGCCGTGGACGACCATGTCCCGCTGCGGCATGTCCACCAGGACCTGCGGCAGGCACTCGCCGCGGACGAGGATGAAGTCGGCGGGGGCGCCGGGCTTCAGGTCCGCGTGGTCGAGGCCCATCACGTCGGCGCCGCCGTGCGCGCCCACGCCGTAGCAGTCGGCGAGTTCGTCGTCGAGGCGGACGTCGGTGACCCAGCCGAGTATGTGCGCGCGGTGCAGCATGTCGGCGTTGCCGAACGGGCTCCACGAGTCGCGCACCCCGTCCGAGCCGAGCCCGACCCGCACGCCGTGCTCGCGCAGCTTCGCGATCGGCAGGACGAGCGACTCGTTCGGCGCGACCGTCGTCAGGGAGATGTCCTGCTCGCCCAAGTCGGCCGCCATCTTGTCCAGTTCGGCGCCGGACAGGTTCGGCAGGCAGAAGACGTGGCTGACCGTGACCTTGCCGCGCAGGGAGAGGGCGCGGGTGCGGTCGATGATGGCCCGCAGGACCTTCGTGCCCTTCTCGTCGCGGTCGTGCAGGTGGATGTCCACGCCGACCCCGTGCCGGTCCGCGAGGCCGAAGACGAGGTCGAGCTGCTCGTCCATCGCGTTGTCGAAGCTGATCGGGTCGATGCCGCCGACCAGATCGATCGCGCCGGAACGGGCCGCTTCCTCCAGGAGCTCCGCCGTGCCCGGGGTCCGGATCACGCCGTGCTGCGGGAAGGCCACGACCTGCACGTCCAGGGCGTGCCCGAGCCGCTTGCGGGCCGCGTTCACGCCCTCGACGCCGGCCAGGTCGTACGCGGGCGCCACGTCCACGTGGGCGCGCATCGCGCGGGTGCCCCGGGTCACGGCGTGCGCCATCAGGCCGTACGCCCGCTCGCCGACGGGCCGCGGCTGGCTCTTGAACACCTCCACGTCCTGGGCGCAGTAATCCGCGATGCCGCTCGCCGGCTTCCGCGTGATCCAGGAGCTGCCCCACGTCGTCTTGTCCGGGTGGATGTGGGCGTCCACGAGCGAGGGCAGGGCGACCCGGCCGCCGCCGTCGATCACCTTGGCGCCCTTGGGGGCCCGGCCGTCCGTGATCCGGCCGTCGACCACCGTGAGGTCGACGGGCTTCTTCGCGCCGAAGGGGCGGACGTTGCGGAACACCACGGCCTGGGGGCGGTGGCCGTCGCCACGGGACGAGGCGGTGGCCGGGGAGCCGGCCGCCACGGCGGCTCCGGTACCGGCGAACGCGGCGGCGGCGCCGAGCACGCCGCGACGGGAGAGAGGCGTCATAGGGGTCTCCTTCGGGGATGGGGTGCGCAGATGACTGCCGAAAAGGGGACGGTGGGGTTCAGAGCGCGATGCCCGAACGGACCACGCGCAGGGGCTTCTTGAGGACCGTCACGTCGGACAGCGGGTCGCCGTCCAGGAGGATCACGTCACCGGCGAAGCCGCGCGCGAGGCGGCCCGCCGTGCGCTCAAGGCCGAGCAGCTTCGCGGCCCCGGTGGTGGCCGTGCGGATCGCGTCGAGCGCCGGGAGCCCGGCCGCGTGCATCAGCTCCACCTCGCGGCCGATGGGCTTGATCTTCCCGCCGGAGGAGTCCGTGCCCGCCGCGAGCGGCACGCCCATCTCGTGCGCGGCGAGCACGGCCCGCTTCAGGACCGGCAGGTACTGGCGGCCGCGCTCGGCGAGCACCGGGTCCGGGGAGCCGGCGAGACCGGCGATCGCGGTGAGGGTCGGCGTGAAGTACGTGCCCCTGCGCCGCATCTCGTGCAGCGTGCGCTCGCCGACGAACGCGCCGTGCTCCAGCGAGCGGATGCCCGCCATGACGGCGTCGTGGCAGCCCTTCTCGCTGTAGCTGTGGCAGAGCACGCCCTTGCCGCCGCGCCGGGCCGCCGCGACCACGGCGGACAACTGCTCGCGGTCGTACACCTGGGCCAGCGGGTCCTGCTCGGGCAGGCCCGCCCGCTCGTTGACCCGGGTCTTGATGACGTCGGCGCCACGGGCGAGGTTGACCTCGACGACGCGGCGCAGCGCCTCGGGCGAGCGCACGCCGTCCCGCAGCCTGGCCAGCGGGGTCAGCTCCGGGTCGGCGAGGATCGTGTCGCCCAGGTCGGGCGTGACAAAGACACCGGCGGCGCGCAGCCGGGGCGCCTGCTCCGGGGCCTGGCGGGCCAGCTCCCGCACGGCGATGTCCTGGAAGAAGTTGGTCGAACCGCTGCGGGCGCTGGTCGCGCCGAGCAGTACCGCGTCGCGGGCCTCGGCGGCGGTGTTGAGGTGGATGTGCCCCTCGACGAGGCCCGGCAGGATCCACTGCCCGTGCGCGTCGATCACCTCGGCCCCGTCCGGCACCTCGCCCCGGCCGCGCCTGCCCGCCGAGCGGACGACGCCGTCCACGACGACGACCACCGCGTCCTCGGTCACCTCGCCGGTCGCGGGGTCCAGGAGGGTGCCGCCCTCGATGACCAGATCGCCGCCGGTCCGCCGCCCCTCGCGAGCGGTGGTGCCGGATGCGGCGGCGTCGGCCCGCGGCGCGGAGGCGGCCAGCGCGGCCGTGGTCCCGGCGAGCGCCGCCGCACCCGCGAGGACGCCGCGGCGGGTGAGCCGGGAGGAGGGCGGAGGAATGGACTCGACGCACATGGGACTGCTCCAGGACGTGTTGCGGAGGGAACGCGTCCGCAGTTTGTATACCAAGCTGGAGCCGCCCGCAAGGAAGGGCGGGGCAGGATAGGGGTCCTGTAGTCGAATGTCCTGGAATGATGGCGAGGGATTTCCTCACTGGTATACGAAAAGGGGAGGCGGGGTCCTGCCTCGGTCACGCCTCCTCGGTCACGCCTCGAAGAGCGACCGCAGCGCCACCGCCTGGCTGTCCCGCACGTGCAGCAGCGTGCTCGCCGCCGCGGTCTCCTCGTCGCCCGCCGCGATCTGCCGGTAGATCAGGCCGTGCTGGGCCCGCATGTGGTCCGGCTCCGCGCGCATGCCGAACAGGAGCTGGAGCTGCCAGCTCAGCTGCTCCATCGTGCGGGCCAGCAGAGGATTGCCGGAGAGGGTCACGATGCCCTCGTGGAAGGCCGTGTGCGCGGCGACCTCGCGCGGCCCGTCGTCCACGTCCGACGCCTGCTCGGCCTGGCCGAGCGTGGCCCGCAGCGCGGCGAGCCCCGGCGGCTCGTCCGGCGCGCTTTCCGCCACCCGGCGCGCGGAGAGCCGGGACGCCTGGACCGCGAGCGGCTCCCACACCTCGTACAGATGCCGCACGTCGGAACGCTCCAGGCGGCGCACCCGCACCCCGCTGTGCGGCAGGAGCTCGAGGAGGCCCTCGGCGACCAGCGCGCGCATCGCCTCCCGCACGGGAACCCGCGACATCCGCAGCTCCTCGGCGACCTCACGCTCCACCAGGCGCGCGCCCAGTGGATAGCGGCGGTCCACGATGCGCTGCCGGACGGCCTCGCGCGCCTGGGCGCTCAACGACACCCGTTCCGTACCGCTCGCACTGCCCGCCACGTGCACCGTCCTCCGTTCGGCCTGCCTGCCGTGGAGGATACGGGGCGGCCGGGGCGGTCAGGTCGCGGCGCGCCGGTCCACGTACTCGAAGACCGCGCCGTCCGGATGCATCGCGATGAGATTGCGGCCCACCGGGGTCGGGACGGGGCCCGCGATGACATGGGCGCCGGACGCGTTCAGGACGGCGTACGCCTCGTCGACGTTCTCCACCGCGATCGTCGCCGAGACCTTCCGGAGGATCTCGATCTCCTTCTCGGGACCGCTCATCAACAGAAAGCACCCGACCGCCGCGACCGACACGCCCCCACGCTCGAAACGCTGCGCGGGACCGCCCGCGAGACGTTCGTAGAAGGCGACCGAGGACTCCAGGTCCTCGACGCAGATACGCAGCGTGGCTCCCAGGATCTCCATACGGGCGAGCCTAGTTGGCCGGGCCCGGACGCGAGATCGTTTCCGGCGACTTCCGGGACATCCACCCCGTGGCGGCCACCACATCGGCCGCGATGTCCGCGACCCGCCGCCCGTCCGTCGCCACGCGAAGCGTGCCGTCGGCCGCGTGCTCCTCCAGGCGGCGGGCCATGAAAGCGCTCCGGCGCAGCTGCTGTTCGAGCTCCGAGCCCAGCTCGCGGCGGGTGAGGCGTTCCTCGACGGTGGCATCCGTCGCCGTGAGGAGCACACGGATGATGCGCGGCCCGCGCAGGGCGCTGACGAACATCCACTCCTCGCTGCCGAGCACGCTCGCCGTGTTCGTGTAGACGAGGCGGCGGCAGCCGAGATCGCTGTAATTCCCCCACATCGCCGCGAGGTTGCGCTCGGTGATCCGCGCGCGGTGCGGGTCGCCCTCCGGTGCCGGGTGGACCGTGTCCAGGGTGTCGCCCTCGATGTACGCGTGCCCCACGTCCGCCGCCCGCAGCAGCGCCGCGACCTCCCAGCCGACCGAGGACTTGCCGACCCCGGAACGGCCTCCGATGAGCAGTGCTTCCGTCGTGTGCATGGAGGGGAGCGTGGCAGGCCGGTGCGGTCTCACGCGACCCGGTATTCCTCGACCTCCTCGGTGCGCCGCAGCTCCAGGCCGTGGCCGATGCCGCCGTCGGGGCGGACGACGCCGCCCGTCGGATCGAGGGCGCCGTCGAAGAACATCGACTCGACCCGCACATGGTCGTGGAGCCACTCGATGTGCCGCAGATTCGGTACGCACGCGGCGACCGCGGCATGCGCGTGCGGGGCGCAGCGGGCCGAGACCTCGATGCCGTGCGCCTGCGCGAGGGCCGCGGCGCGCAGCCACTCGGTCAGACCGCCGCAGCGCGTCGCGTCCAGCTGGAGGCAGTCCACGGCGGGCACCATCCGCGCGAAGTACGGGAGGTCGTAGCCGTATGCGCCGGCCGTCACGTCGCAGACCAGCGCGTCCCGCACCAGCGCGAGCCCCCGCAGGTCGTCCGACGGCACCGGCTCCTCGAACCAGCCCACCCCGTGCTCGGCGAGGACCCGGCCCACCCGGACCGCCTGCTTGCGGGTGTAGCCGCCGCTCGCGTCGACGTACAACTCGGCCTGCGAGCCGATGACGTCACGCGCGGTGCGCACCCGCAGCACGTCGCGGGCCGCGGCCCGCCCCCAGTCCTCGCCGACCTTTATCTTGACGCGGGGTATGCCCTGGCCGTGCACCCAGCCGTTCAGCTGGGCCGCCAGATGCGTGTCGTGGTACGTCGTGAAGCCTCCGCTGCCGTAGACGGGGACCTCGTCGCGGGCCGCGCCCAGGAGACGTATGAGCGGGATCTCCAGGAGGCGTGCCTTCAGGTCCCACAGGGCGATGTCGATCGCCGACACGGCGCACGAGGCGGCGCCGGGGCGGCCGGTGTTGCGGATCGCCTTCGTCATCGCCGCGTGCGCCGCGGGGATGTCGAGGGCGTCGAGTCCCGTGACGGCGGGGACGAGCTGCTCGGCCATCAGGGCCACGGTGGACGCGGGAGCGTAGGTCCAGCCCGTGCCCGTCGCGTCGCCCGCGGTGACCTCGACGAACACGATCGTCGTGCTCTCCCACGCGAAGGTGCCGTCCGCCTCGGGGGCGTCCGCGGGCACCAGGTACGCGGACATGGCGGGGCTTTCGATGGGCACTGCGTCCTTCATCGGGACCGTCCTGGATCACATGCGGGGGTGGGGGGCCGTGGGGCGGCGCGGCGTCGGCTCTCGCCCGCACCTGCGGTGGCGTCCCCGGACGGGTATCCCGAAGCCCGCCGGGCAAACGGCGTGCGTACCGGGGGCAGGGCCCGGAGTCCGGCGGAGTTTGGCGGCGGTCCGCCGGGGCAACCGGGAGTCCCGCGTGCCCGTGCCGACGGGAGGTCCCGCGCGGCGGAAGCCGGCGGCCCGACGCGACCGGCGGACCGCCGCGACCGAACGCCCCCAGCCAAGGAGGACCCGCCATGACCACCAGTGAACTCGCCCAGCTCGCACGGCAGTTGCGGGTCGACTCCGTCCGGGCTGCGGATGCCGCGGGATCCGGCCACCCCACCTCGTCGATGTCCGCCGCCGACCTGATGGCGGTGCTCCTGGGGCGCCACCTGCACTACGACTTCGACCGGCCCGACCATCCGGGCAACGACCGCTTCATCCTCTCCAAAGGACATGCGTCGCCGCTCCTGTACGCGGCGTACAAGGCGGCGGGCGTGGTCACCGACAGCGAGTTGCTGACCTTCCGCACCCAGGGCAGCCGTCTGGAGGGACACCCGACGCCGCGCCGCATCCCGTGGGTGGAGACCGCCACCGGATCCCTGGGGCAGGGGCTTCCGGTCGGCGTCGGCATGGCGCTCTCGGGCAAGCGGCTCGACCGGATCCCCTATCGGGTCTGGGTGCTGTGCGGCGACAGCGAGCTTGCGGAGGGCTCGGTGTGGGAGGCGGTCGAGCACGCCGGGTACGAGCACCTGGACAACCTGACCGCCCTCGTCGACGTCAACCGCCTGGGGCAGCGCGGCCCCACCCGCCACGCGTGGGATCTCGGCGCCTACGCCCGCCGGTTCGCCGCCTTCGGCTGGCACGTCGTCGAGGTCGACGGCCACGACCTGGACGCGGTCGACCTCGCCTTCCAGGAGGCCCGCTCCACCACCCGGCAGCCCACGGCCATCCTCGCCCGCACCGTCAAGGGCAAGGGTGTCGCCTCCGTCGAGGACCGCGAGGGCATGCACGGCAAGCCCCTGCCGGAGGCACGGGCGGCGATCGAGGAGCTGGGCGGCGCGCACGACGTCCGCGTCGAGGTGCGCAAGCCCGCCGCCGCGCGGGCGCTGCACGCGACGCGCACCGGCCATCTGGAGCTGCCGCGCCACGAGGTGGGCGAATCGGTCGCCACCCGCACCGCCTTCGGCCAGGCGCTCGCCGCGCTCGGCACCGCGCGCGGCGACATCGTGGCCCTCGACGGGGAGGTCGGCGACTCCACGCGGGCGGAGTACTTCGCCAAGGAGCACCCCGACCGCTACTTCGAGTGCTACATCGCCGAGCAGCAACTCGTGGCTGCCGCCGTGGGGTTGGCGGCCCGCGGCTGGGTTCCGTACGCGTCGACGTTCGCGGCCTTCTTCACCCGCGCCCACGACTTCATCCGCATGGCGGCGATCAGCGGCTCCGGCATCAACCTCGTCGGCTCCCACGCGGGCGTCGCCATCGGCCAGGACGGTCCTTCCCAGATGGGGCTCGAAGACCTGGCGATGTTCCGCGCCGTGCACGACTCGACGGTCCTGTATCCGTGCGACGCCCACCAGACGGGGCGGCTCGTCGCGCAGATGGCGGGCCTGGACGGCGTGCGCTACCTCCGTACGTCGCGCGGGGAGACGCCCGTCATCTACGGGCCCGGAGAGGAGTTCCCCGTCGGCGGCTCCAAGGTCCTGCGCTCGTCCGACGCCGACCGGCTCACGCTGGTGGCGGCGGGCGTGACCGTCCACGAGGCGCTGACGGCCGCCGAGTTCCTGGACCGTGAGGGCATTCAGGTGCGGGTCATCGACCTGTACTCGGTCAAGCCCGTCGACCGCGCCACCCTGCGCGAGGCCGCCGACCGCACCGGCTGTCTGCTCACCGTCGAGGACCACCGGCCGGAGGGCGGCATCGGTGACGCCGTCTTCGAGGCCTTCGGTGACGGGAGCCCGGTGCCGCGCCTGGTGCGGCTCGCGGTGCGGACGATGCCGGGATCGGCGTCCCCCGACGAGCAGTTGCGCGCCGCCGGAATCGACGCCGAGTCCATCGCGGCGGCGGCGCGGCTGCTCGTGGAGCAGGCGGTGGTGCGGTGAGGCCGGTCAGTGCTGCGTGGGCTTGCCGGGCCGTCCGTGCTTCGTGGGTTCGCCGGACCGTCAGCGCTTCCCGGGCTTCGCGGTCCGCGCCCTGAACCAGGCGTTGGCCGTGGGCGCGAACATCAGGACCATCGCCGCGAGCACCGCGCTCAGATGCAGTACGCGGCTGGCGCCGAACAGGACGTCCACCACGTCCAGGTCCCGGAAGGCGTCGCCCAGCGGATGGTCGGCCAGCCACCGGACGGGCTCGACCACCAGGGACAGCGTGCCGAGGACACCGAGCCCCACGGCGAGCGTCAGGCGGGCCCAGTTCCTGCCGCGGCGCAGCTGGACGGCGACCAGGACGGCCGCCGAGAACACGGTCATCCGTACCAGCAGGCCGCCCGCGATCTCCCCGGCGGACGTGTCGCCGTCGGAGATCAGCCGGCCGACCATGAGCACCGTCTCGAAGAAGCCCGCCACGACCGCGGTGATCCAGAGCGCGAACGCGGCGCGGACGGCCGGGGGAGGGGCGGGCTCCCCGCCGCCGGACCGGGGAGTGGGGAGGGGGCGCCGGATCCCCGGCCGCGCCGAGCTCTCGGCGGGCCCGTCAGGGCGCCCCTGCCCCGGATGTCTCTGCGTTCCGTTCGCCATGGTCTGCCTCGCTCACTCCGGTCCGACCTGAACCGTCCCTCTGAATCCTTCCGGCGCACGCGGCCCGGGGCACGCCCGTCAGCCCCCGTCCTCAGGTGTCGTCAGCACCCCTACGCAGCATGAAAGGAACCCCACATGACCAGCGCACGAACCCTGCGGGCGGGAGGCCACACCGTCCAGCTGCACCGGCCCGACAAGGTCCTCTTCCCGGCCGACGGCACGGCGGGCCGCACGACCGACGGATCGGCGGGCCACACGCAAGCGGGCTACACGAAAGGGGACCTCGCCGACTACTACCGGGCCGTGGCCCCGTTCATGCTGCCCCACCTGCGCGGCCGCCCCTTAATGCTGGAGCGGCACCCGGACGGCGTCGACGGGCCCCGCTTCATGCAGAAGGACACCCCCGGCCACTACCCGGACTGGATCACCCGCGCCGAGGTCGCCAAGGAGGGCGGCACCGTCACGCACACCGTCTGCGACGACACCGCCACGCTCCTCTACCTCGCCGACCAGGCCTGCCTCACGCTGCACCGCTGGACGTCCCGCGTCGGCGGCACCGGCGGCGTCACCCATCCCGACCGGCTCGTCTTCGACCTCGACCCGGCCAAGGACGACTTCGGCCCCGTGCGCGACGCGGCGCGTCTCCTGGGCGAACTGCTCGACCACGTCGGGCTGCCCTCCGCCCTGATGACCACGGGCTCGCGCGGACTGCACGTCATCGTGCCCCTCAACGGCCGCCACGACTTCGACGACGTACGCGCCTTCGCCAAGGACGTCGCCGAGACCCTCGCCCAGGCCCACCCCGAGCAGCTCACCACGGCCGCCCGCAAGAAGGACCGCGGCGACCGTCTCTACCTGGACGTGCAGCGCAACGCGTACGCGCAGACCGTCGTCGCCCCTTTCTCGGTCCGCGCACGGCCCGGCGCGCCGGTGGCCGTGCCCGTCGCCTGGGAGGCCGTCGACGACCCCGCGCTCGGCGCCCGCCGCTGGACCATCGAAGGCGCCGTCGAGCAGGCCCGCACCGACCCCTGGGCGGGACTCCTGCGCTCGGGCCGCGCCCTGGGCCCGGCCCGCCGCAAGCTGCGCGCGCTGCGCGGCTGAGGTTTGGCCATGGCGCGCGGGGTCACTCGGACTCGGCGCGCGGTGTGAGAGGTGAGGAGAGGGAGCAGTGAGCACGTACATCTACGGCATCGTCGGAAGCAGTCATCCGAACCTGCCGGACGACGTGAGGGAAACGAACGCCGGGGACGCCGGTGACACCGGGAGCGGTGCGAACGGCGCGAACGGCATGAACGGCATGGACGGCATCGGTGAACCGCCCCTCCCCGTCAGGGTCGTGCGGCGCGGTGAACTCGCCGCGCTCGTCAGCGACGCTCCCGGAGACCTGAAGCCCAAGCAGCGGGACCTGCTCGCGCACCAGAACGTCCTGTCCGAGGCCGGCCTGTGGGGCGCCGTGCTCCCGATGCGCTTCGGCAGCCTCGCGCCCGACGACGAGGCGGTCCTCACGGTCCTGGCGGAACGGGCCGAGCACTACACGGAGCGGCTGCGCGCCCTTGACAGCAGGGTCGAGTACAACGTGAAGGCCTCCCACAACGAGCGCGCCGTCCTGCACCAGGTCCTCGCGGAGAACCCGGAACTACGGGCCATGGTCGAGGCCAACCAGCTGGCAGGGGGCGGCAGTCACGAGCACAAGCTGCGCCTCGGCGAGAAGGTCGCCGCGACCGTGCGGGCGCGCGAGTCGAGCGACGCCGATCATGTGCGGCGCGCCCTTGAGGCGACCACCGAAGCGGTCTACGCGGGGCCCGAGGGGACGGGCTGGCCGGCCGACCTCTCCTTCCTCGTGCACCGCGACGCGGCCGTGGGCTTCCTTTCCGCGGTCGACGAACTGCGCGCCGATCAGCCCCACTTGGACCTGCGGGTGCGCGGCCCGCTGCCGCCGTACAGCTTCGTCGAGTCCGCCGGTCCGGACCCGGCCGAGCCCGCGGGCTGAGACCCGCGGGCTCGTGGACATGCTGGACATTCAGGGTTCCGAGTACGGCTACCACCGGTGGGCGGCTACCAGCGGTACCAGCGGGAGCGCGACCCGGTGGCCGTGGTGCTGCGCATCAGGAAGCCGACCAGCCAGATGACGAGCACGGCGATGGCGACCCACCAGAGAATCTTCACGGCGAACCCCGCGCCGAAGAGAAGCAGGGCAAGCAGAAGGACGAGCAGAATAGGAACCATAGTGTCTTACCTCCTGCTGCCCCGGGTATCCCCAACGGGTCGATCCACGCGCGGAATCAAGAACTCGTGTGCGACTGTGCGCCACGCCACTTCACTCGACTCCCTGCGTCACTTCCGGCAGAGCACCTCTCCGTGCAGCACGGCGAACCACCCGTCGTCCCGCGTCCCCCACTCCCGCCACGCGTCGGCGAAGGAGCTCAGCTCACCGGCGTCGGCGTGCCCGCCCTCGACGGCGCGTCCCGCGTAGGCGGACGCGACCGTGCGGTCCGCCCAGAGCCCGCTCCACCAGGCGCGCTCCTCCTCCGAGCTGTAGCACCAGGTGCTCGCGCTCGCGGTGACGTCGTCGAAACCGGCCTCCAGGGCCCAGGACTTGAGGCGGCGCCCCGCGTCCGGCTCCCCGCCGTTGGCGCGGGCCACCCGCCGGTACAGGTCCAGCCAGCCGTCCATGGCGGGGGAGTTCGGATACCAGGTCATCGCCGCGTAGTCCGCGTCGCGGGCGGCGACGATGCCGCCCGGCGCGCAGACGCGCCGCATCTCGCTCAGGGCGCGCACCGGGTCGCCGACGTGCTGGAGCACCTGATGCGCGTGGACGACGCAGAAGGAGTCGTCGGGGTAGTCCAGGGCGTGCACGTCCGCGACGGCGAACTCCATGTTCTCCAGGCCGCGTTCGGCAGCCGTCGCGCGGGCGCGGTCCAGGATGCCGGGCGCGTGGTCGACGCCCGTGACGTGGCCGTCGGGGACGAGCTCGGCCAGATCGGCGGTGATGGTGCCGGGGCCGCAGCCGATGTCCAGGATCCGCATGTGCGGCTTCACCGAACCGACGAGATAGGCGGCCGAGTTGGCGGCGGTCCGCCAGGTGTGGGAGCGCAGCACGGACTCGTGGTGTCCATGCGTGTAGACGGCGGTCTCCTCCGGCATGACGGGAACTCCTTCACGTTCGCTGCCGCTCGCTGCGGTGAATCGAACGGTACGCCGCCATGTCGAATAATGAGACCCGCGTATCACCATGTGGTCACCCGGTGGCTGGGCCACCCCGAACCACAGCAGGCCGTGGTTCGCGCTGCGGCTCAGGCGGGGCAGAAGGCGGTCGGCGCCCGGCCGGTGCCGGGTTGCGACGGCGTCGAGGTGCGGTGGTCCAGGGCGACGAGGCGGGTTCGCGGAGGCATGGGGCGCGGGTGCCCCGGCGGACGGTTTCCTTTCCCCGGCCGCAGGACGCGTCGGAAAACCGACCCCTTCGCCAGCCGAGGGCGGCGGGCGGGACGAAACGCATTTGCAGCAACCCGTGCCACCCACAGACAATCCCCGCATGGGACATCTGGAAGCCGCGCACATCGAGTACTACCTGCCGGACGGCCGAGCTCTGCTCGGCGATGTCTCCTTCCGTGTCGGTGAGGGCGCCATCGTCGCCCTCGTCGGGGCGAACGGCGCGGGCAAGACCACCCTGCTCCGCCTGATCTCGGGCGAGATCCAGCCGCACGGCGGCACCGTCACCGTCAGCGGCGGTCTCGGCGTCATGCCGCAGTTCGTGGGGTCGGTGCGCGACGAGACGACCGTGCGCGACCTGCTCGTCTCCGTGTCGAACGCCCGCATCCGCGAGACTGCGAAGGCCGTGGACGTCGCCGAACACCTGATCATGACCGTCGACGACGAGGCCGCCCAGCTCCAGTACGCCCAGGCCCTCTCCGACTGGGCCGAGGCCCACGGCTACGAGGCCGAGACGCTCTGGGACATGTGCACCACCGCCGCCCTCGGCATCCCGTACGACAAGGCGCAGTTCCGCGAGGTCCGCACGCTCTCCGGCGGCGAGCAGAAGCGCCTGGTGCTCGAAGCCCTGCTGCGCGGCGGCGACGAGGTGCTGCTCCTTGACGAGCCGGACAACTACCTCGACGTCCCCGGAAAGCGCTGGCTTGAGGAGAAGCTCAAGGAGACGCGCAAGACCGTCCTGTTCGTCTCGCACGACCGCGAGCTCCTCGCCCGCGCCGCCGAGAAGATCGTCAGCGTCGAGCCGGGGCCCGCGGGCGCCGACGCCTGGGTGCACGGCGGCGGCTTCGCCACCTTCCACGAGGCGCGGCGCGAGCGGTTCGCGCGCTTCGAGGAGCTGCGCAGGCGCTGGGACGAGAAGCACGCCCAGCTGAAGAAGCTCGTGCTCAGCCTGCGGCAGGCCGCCTCGATCAGCCATGAGCTCGCCTCGCGGTACGCCGCGGCGCAGACCCGCCTGCGCAAGTTCGAGGAGGCCGGGCCGCCGCCCGAGCCGCCGCGCGAGCAGGACATCACGATGCGCCTTCAGGGCGGGCGGACCGGCATCCGCGCCATCACCTGCGAGGGCCTCGAACTGACCGGCCTGATGAAGCCCTTCGACATCGAGGTCTTCTACGGCGAGCGCGTCGCCGTCCTCGGCTCGAACGGCTCCGGCAAGTCGCACTTCCTGCGCCTCCTCGCCGGCGGCGACGTCGCGCACACCGGCGCCTGGAAGCTCGGCGCGCGCGTCGTCGCGGGCCACTTCGCGCAGACCCACGCCCACCCCGAGCTCTTCGGCCGCACGCTCCTGGACATCCTGTGGCGCGAGCACGCCCAGGCCAAGGGGCCCGCCATGTCACGCCTTCGCCGCTACGAGCTCACGGGCCAGGCCGAGCAGCGCTTCGAGCGGCTCTCGGGCGGCCAGCAGGCGCGCTTCCAGATCCTGCTCCTGGAGCTGGAGGGCTCCACCGCCCTGCTGCTCGACGAGCCCACCGACAACCTCGACCTGGAGTCGGCCGAGGCGCTCCAGGAGGGCCTCGAAGCGTACGAAGGGACGGTGCTCGCGGTGACGCACGACCGCTGGTTCGCCCGCTCCTTCGACCGCTATCTCGTCTTCGGCAGCGACGGCCTCGTGCGCGAGACGCCGGAGCCGGTCTGGGACGAGCGCCGGGTGGAGCGGAAGCGGTAGCGCCGCCTGCCGCCAGGAGGACAATGGCGGGCATGGCAGACACGACTGGCACAGCGGGCCCGTCCGACGGGGCGGGCGACCCGCTCCTCGCCCGGCACTCGGCCGCCCTCGAACTGTTCACCGACCGGGTGCACGCGGTCGGCGCCGATCAGTGGGACGCGCCGACGCCGTGCGCCGACTGGTCCGTGCGCGACCTCGTCAACCACCTCGCCGCCGAGCAGCTCTGGGTGCCCTCGCTCGTCCGCGACGGCGCCACCATCGACTCCGTCGGCGACGCCTTCGACGGCGACGTCCTCGGCCCCGACCCCGTCACCTCCTGGGACACGGCCGCGGCCGCGTCCCGCGAGGCGTTCCGCGAGCCGGGCGCCCTGGACCGCACGGTTCAGCTCTCCTTCGGCGAAACCGCGGCGGACTTCTACTGCGGGCAGATGATCGGCGACCTCGTCGTGCACGCCTGGGACCTGTCCCGGGCGATCGGAGCGGACGAAAAGCTTCCGGAGGACCTCGTCGCCTTTTCCGTACGGGAAATCAAGCCGTACGCTGCGGACCTGGCGAAGACCGGGCTCTTCGCCCCCGCGGTGGAAGCGCCGCAGGACGCCGACGCGCAGACGGAGCTGCTGAGTCTGCTGGGGCGCGAGGTGTAGCCGCGGGGGAGCGCGAGTGACGGCGGGGGAGCGGGTGATCACGCGTGAGTGCTGAGACGCTGAGGACGTCCTTCAGGACCGCGGACGTGGACGAGGCACGGCAGATGATCGGTGCCACGTTCTACAGCAATTTCATGGATGTCATCGACGGGCCGCGCGCCTTCCGGGCCGAGTTCGACATCGGGCAGCTCGGTGCGCTGACCCTCGGCGAGCTCAGCTGCGGCGCCGATGTGCGCATGCGGCTCGGCGAACTGGGCGCCTACCACGTGAACATACTGCTCGGCGGGCACATGAGCTTCCGGCAGGGCGGCGGCGCGGGCACCGTAGCGACGGCCGAGCGGGCCGGGGTGTTCCAGCCCGTCGGCGACACGGTGGTGGAGCGGTGGACCGGCGACTGCCGGGTCCTGGCGGTGAAGATGGACCGCGAAGCGCTCGACCGGCGCCTCGAGCAGCTCCTCGGCAGGCCCGTGCGCGCCCCGCTGACGCTCGCCCCCGAGCTCGACACCACCCGCGGCCCCGGCCGCAGTTGGGCCCGGCTCGTCACCACGGTCATCGAGGACCTGCGCGACGAGGAGCCGGGAGCACCGCGGGCCCCGGCGTCGCTCTACACGTCGCCGCTGGTCGCGGCGCCCCTCCAGGAGGCGATCCTGAACGGGCTGCTGCTCTGCGCGGAGCATCCCTTCCGTGACGAACTCGCAGCTCCCGTGCAGAAGTTGCGCCCGGCACCGGTGAAGCGCGCGATGGACGCCGTCCAGGAGCGGCCCGAGCATCCCTTCACCCCGGCCGGGCTCGCCGCCGAGGCGCGGGTCGGGGTGCGCTGGCTGCAGGAGGCGTTCCGCCGCTACGTGGGCATGTCCCCCATGGCGTACGTGCGGGACGTGCGGCTGACCCGGGTGCGCGACGAACTGCGGGCCGCTGAGCCCGGCGCGCTCAGTGTGAGCGAGGTGGCGCACCGGTGGGGCTTCAGCCATCTGGGCAGGTTCGCCGAGCAGTACCACGCCCGGTTCGGGGAGCTGCCGTCCAAGACGCTGCGGGGCTGAACGGCGGAAAGCGGGCAGCACCGCCCGCCGCCCGGACCGTGCGTTATCCGGACAGCGGCCGCGCTCAGCGGATCGTGACCATGAGGCGACTGATTTATCGTTTCAGCTGTCACCGGTTGGGCCGGTCGCTGCCCACGGGTCCATAACCCGCCCCAGGGGCACGGCCGTGACGGACCGCCGGGGATGATCCGGCCCGGCCCCAGGCCGGGCCGGGCCCGCGCCGCGGGTCCGGTCGCTCCCCCCGCACCACCGTGCAACCGGACCCGCTCCCTCAGGACCGGGCCGGGCCCCCGCCCGGCCGAGGGCCGGGGCAGCGGTGTGCCCGGCTTCAGGCCGATGCGGCGAGATCGCTGAGGGTCACCATGCCCACCGGCTGCCCGTTCTCGACGACGGGCAGCCTGCGCACGGCGTTCTCGAGCATCAGGCTGACCGCGGACGACACCGCGTCGTCCGGGGCGACCATCACCGGGTTCGGGGTGCAGACGGCCTGCGCGCTGACGGTGAGGGGGTCGGCGCCGTCGGCGACGGCCCGCAGCGTGATGTCCCGGTCGGTGAGCACGCCGACCACGCGACCGGCCGTGGCCACCAGGACATGGCCGATGTCCTGCGCGCGCATCAGCTGGGCCGCTTCCACCAGTGAGGCATCGGGGCCCACCGCTATGACGCCCGGAGTCATGACGTCCCTTACGACAACAGCCATGGTTGCGGCCCTTCCTGCGGGGGTGAGTGCGTCCCGCCGCAGTACCCCTGTGCGGCCGGTCCATGCGGGTTTGCCCGGAAGAAGTCGGGGGACCCGGCCGGTGCACCCGCCACGGCACACCTGTGTTTGCGCCCAGGACCTCGGGGCAGGCGAAGTAGACAGTGCTTCGGACCGGAGGCACGTCCGTGGGAGCGATCCGCGCTCGCCCCGGGTGTGCCCGCCGCGACTGTGCGCGCCTCCCACGGTGACCCCTCAACCCAAGGCACCCCACAAGGGAGTTGCGACGCATCATGCGATCCGACGCGCGACAGACGAAGCGCCATCCGCACGACGACGCCCCCGACACCGCCGCCGCTTTCCGCAGGCTCACCGAGATGCCTCAGGGTCCCGAACGCGACGCTCTGCGCCAGGAGTTGGTCAAGGCCTGGCTGCCGATGGCCGAACGGCTCGCCGGCCGGTTCCGCAACCGCGGCGAAGCCCTTGACGACCTGCGTCAGGTCGCGGCACTCGGCCTGGTCAAGGCCGTCGACCGGTACGACCCCGAGCGCGGCAGTGCCTTCGAGAGCTATGCCGTGCCGACCGTCACCGGCGAGATCAAGCGCCACTTCCGCGATCACATGTGGACCCTCCATGTGCCGCGCCGTGTACAGGACTTGCGCAACCGGGTGCGGTTCGCCCGGCAGGACCTGGCCCAGACCGTGCCCGGACGCGCGCCGACCCTCGCCGAGATCGCCGAGAAGGCGCAGCTCTCCATGGAGGACGCGGCCGCTGGCCTCGAGGCGCTCGACAGCTTCACCGCGCTCTCCCTGGACGCCGAACTGCCGGGCAGCGAGGACGGATACGCGCTGCGGGACGTCCTGGGCGCGCCCGACCCCGCGCTCGACGTCGTCATCGACCGCGAGGCCGTCAAGCCCCGCATCGCCGCGCTGCCCGAGCGGGAGCGCGACATCCTCTACATGCGGTTCTTCGGCGACATGACGCAGAGCCGCATCGCCGAGCAGCTCGGCATCTCGCAGATGCACGTCTCCCGTCTGATCAGCCGCTGCTGCGACCGCCTGCGCGACCAGGTCATGCAGGACGCCGCCTAGTCCCTCTCGGCGGCCCGGCGGCCCGGCGGTCGGGACATGGCCAGCGCGATGTGGCGCGCCATCACGTCCACCGCCTGCGCCTCGGCCATCGAGAAGGCGAGCCGCGCCCCGCTCCTGAACAGCGTGAGCACACCCTCCACCGGGCCGTCAGGGCGTCCCCGCAGCGGCACGCACAGCAGGGACGTCACCTGCGCGCGTACGAGGACGGGGGCGCCGGACGGGTCCCGGCCGAAGGAGTCCGGGTCCTCCGGGCGGACCTGGAGCATGGGCGCCCCGCCGCGTGCCGCCTCGACGACGAGGGGGCACGCGGCGGGGTCCTGTGCCAGGACGTCGCCGACCGGTGCGTCCTTCGGCCCGAGGACGGTCCTGCGCCGCGCCCGTGCGGCCCCCTCGTCAGCGATCACCCAGTCCGCGAACCGCGGGTGCAGCACGGCTGCCGCCCGTTCGAGCACGGCCGCGCGGTCCCCGGCGGGAGCGGTGAGCAGCGCCGTGGTCATGGCGTCCGCGAGGTCCATCCGGGCCGTGTGCCGGGTCGCCTCGCCGAGGTCGGGGGCGTGCGTGCGGAAGTTCTCCTGCGGAGCCGCGCCCGAGCTGGCGGGCGGCGTGCCCGGCTGCAGCGCCACCAGGACCGCCGTACGCGGTTCGGCGCCGGGCCGCAGCGCGGTGAGCGTCGCGCGGACCGGGAGGTGCGGAGTGCGCTGGAGGTGGACGGTGAGGCTGCGGTCGCCCTCGCCGCGGGCGACCGCCGCGGTCTGCGAGCGGAACGCGACCCGGTCCGCGTGCAGCAGGAATCCGGTCAGCGGCCTGCCGGTGGCGTAGCCCGCGCGGACGCCCGTGAAGCCGGTCGCGGCGAAGTTCATCCGCCGGACCACCGCCTCCCGGTCGACCAGGGCGACGGGCAGGGGAAGCCGCTGGAAGAGGGCCCGCAGGAGCCGCTCCTCGTCCCGGTCGGACGTGCCGCCGCCCAAGTGGCCCTCGGCGGCGAGACGTTCGTAGAGCGGCCTCAACTGGTCGGCGACATGGTCGAGTTCGAAGATCGCCGCGTCGAGAACGGTGCCGAGGTCGTCCGTCGGCACGGAGCGTGCCGACTTCAACTCGGCGACGCGGCGCACGAAATCCGCAATCTCTTCACCGAACTCCTCCATTTTGGCCATGTGCAGAACGTATCCGCTGCGGCTGTTTTCCGGGGGTACTCACGGGAAGGCGGAGAGAAGGCGGAGGAGGAAGAACACGATGCCACTCTTACCGGAACCGGACCTGGCAGGACCGGAATCAGCTCTGCCGGGACGCAGGCTCTCGGAACTCGCCGAACAGGCCGTGCGCTGCACCCCCGCGTGCTGCGGCGCGGGCACGACCGTGTCGGAAGGCGGCAGTGAACACCCCGCGTCGGTGACCCATCCCGACCTGGCCGGTCTGGTCTCCGTCCAGCTGCGCTCGGGCGACGGGCCCATCCCGGACGCGCAGGAGCGGGGCGCGCCGGTGGAGACCGGTGACCTTCTGCGGGACGAACGGTGGCCCCAGTACCGCGCCATGGCGCTCGACTCCGGCGTACGCTCCAGCATCACGCTCCCCTTCCAGCGTGCGGGGCTCACGGTCACGCTGACCCTGTTCAGCTTCCGCCCCGGCGCCCTGGACGACGTGCCGCACGGCCCCGCCCAGGCGCTCGGCGACCTCGCCACGACGGGCCTGGTCCGCGACCGCCGCTACCGCGCGGCCCTCGCCGAGCTGGACCACCTCGGCACGGCCCTGCGCACCCGCCCCGTGGTCGACCAGGCCTGCGGCATCATCATGCACGTCCTGAGCTGCGACGTGGACAAGGCCTTCGCGATGCTGCGCCGCATCTCCCAGACCACGAACCGCAAGCTCTCCGACGTCGCGTCGGCGGTGGTGGAGACGCGCGGGAAGGGCCTTGAGCGGGAGCTGGCGGGACTGGCCGCGGAGGAAGGCTGACCGCTCTCTTCCCGGGGCGGGCCCCAGGACCGGGCAGGCCCCGGGAGGAGAAACCACTCGGCCGGAGGCTCCCGCGCGCGCGGAGCGGCCCGTCACGTTTCGATGGGTTCATGCGGACGGAACCCGAAGGCCGTGGCCCTGTCCGGTACGGACCTCCCCTGCCGGAGCCAGGCCTCCCGGTCCTGCCCGAGCTGTCCGCCGTGCTCGCCGGCGCCGCGGGCCGCGCCCACGCCGAACCGCCCGGCGGCAGCCCCGCCCTCCTGGACGCCGCGAGCGGCTACTGGGCCCGGCGCGGCCTCCCGGGGGAGCGGGACCAGGTCGCCGCCGCGCCCGGGGCCGCGCCGCTGCTGCTCGCGCTGACCGCCGCGCTCGGCGGCGGCGACGTGCTGCTCCCGCGTCCCTGCCCCGCCTGGTGGGCGCCGCAGGTGCGGCTGCTCGGCCGGTCGGTGTACCACGTGCCGACGCCCGCCGAGTGCGGCGGCGTCCCCGATCCGTACGCCCTCCTGGAGACCGTCCGCCGTATCCGCGCCGAGGGCGGCACTCCCCGCCTGCTCGTGCTCTCCGTCGCCGACGACCCGACGGCCACCGTGCCGCCGCCGGAACTGCTGCACGAAGCCGTGGAGGCGGCGGCGGACGAAGGGCTGCACATCGTCAGCGACGAGACCTGGCGCGACACTCTGCACCGCCCGCACGACACCCTGCTCATCGGCCCCGCCGAGATGGCCCCCGAGCGGGTGACGGTCCTGACCGACCTCTCCGGGGCCTTCCTGCCGCCGGGCTGGCCCGCCGCGGTCGCCCGCTTCCCGGCCGGTGCGCGCGGCGCGGCGCTGCGGGCCCGCACCCTGGACGTCCTCACCGCGCTCGGGGCATGCGTCGCGGCGCCGGTCGGGGCGGCGGCGTCGTACGCGCTGGGAGAGCCGGACGAGGTGACCGACCGCCTCGACCGCGCGACCCGCCTGCACGCGCGGGTGGCCGCCGCCGCGCAGCGCGAGGTGCTCGCTGCGGGCGCGCTCGCCCTGCCCCCGCGGGCGGGCCGCCACTTCTACGTGGACCTCGGCCCCCTCCGCCCGGCCCTCGCCGCACGCGGCGTGGGCGACTCGCAGGACCTGGAGGACTTCCTCGGCGAACGCCTGGCGATGCCCGCACCCGGCGGCCACCGCTTCGGCGACGACCTGGGCGCGCTGCGCGTACGCCTGTCCACGGGACCGCTGCTCGGCTCAACCCGGCAGGAGCGGATGACGTCTCTCACCGCACCGGACGCGCTGGAATTGCCGCACGTGGAACGGGCGTTGAGCATGCTTGGATCGGCCTTCGACGATCTCCGCGCAGCAGCACAGCGAATGGAGCCTCCTCGGTGAAGCAACAGACGCAGACGGACCAGACGCAACAGGACGACCACGCGATCCACCCACGGCGAGCGGGCCGGACGGAGCAGCCAGAACAACCGCAGCCGACGGCGCGGGCAGCGGATACCGGGCATGCGGACGCGCGGTCCGTGGCCGCCGGGCGTGCGGGCGTCGGAAGCGAGGGCCCCCGGCATGCGGATGACGGGTCCGCGGAAGCGGGTGGGGCAGGCACTTGGCGCGCGGACACCCGGCGTGCGGCCGTTGGGCACGCGGGCAGCCCGCACGTGGATGCGGGGCGTGCGGACGTTCGGCCTGTGGACGCCGAGCAGGCGGACAACCGACACGTGGATGCTGGGTCCGCGGAAGCGGGTGGGGCAGGCACTTGGCGCGCGGACACCCGGCGTGCGGCCGTTGGGCACGCGGGCAGCCCGTACGTGGATGCGGGGCGTGCGGACGTTCGGCCTGTGGACGCCGAGCAGGCGGACAACCGACACGTGGATGCTGGGTCCGCGGAAGCGGGTCGGGCAGGCACTTGGCGCGCGGACACCCGGCGTGCGGCCGTTGGGCACGCGGGCAGCCCGCACGTGGATGTGGGGCACGTGGACGCGGGGCGTGCGGACAAGCGGAATGCGGATGCCGGGTCCGGGGATGCTGGGCACGCAGGCATGGGGCGTGCGGATGCCGGGCGCGCGGATCCCCGGAGTGCGGATGCCGGGCACACAGATCCCCGGCATGCCGACACCCGGCATGCAGCCGCCCGCCGCGCGGATGCCCGGCCCGCAGACCCCCGCCCCGGCGACACCAGGTCCGCCGAAGCCGGGCCCTGCGTTCTCTCCTCCGCCGTTCTCCTCGACCGCCCGCCCGCAGCGCCCGCAATGCCACTGGCACCCCCGACGCCCCTCGCCCCGCCCCGCGCCCCCGGCGCCCCCCGCCTGTGGCCCAAGTCGTTCGCCGATCGGCTCACCGCGCCGTTGCCGGGGCTGCGGGCCCTCGCGCGGTTTGCTCGGGAGGGGGCTCTGCGGCCCGGTCCCGAAGGTCTTGCCGACATTCAGCGGTTGCCCTTCGAGCCGGGTCCCCTGCCGCGCGTGGATTCCCGCACCGTCGCCGTCACCTGGGTCGGGCACGCCAGTTGGGTGGTGCGGGTCGGTGGGCTCACCGTTCTGACCGATCCCGTCTGGTCGCGCAAGATTCTCGGCACCCCGGCCCGCGTCACGCCCGCGGGCGTGGCCTGGAGTGCGCTGCCGCGGGTCGACGCGGTCGTCATCAGCCACAACCACTACGATCACCTGGACGCCCCGACCCTCGCCCGACTCCCCAGACAGACACCGGTGTTCGTGCCCGCCGGGCTCGGCCGGTGGTTCACGCGCCGCCGGTTCAGTCGCGTCACCGAGCTGGACTGGTGGGAGGCCGCCGAACTGGGCGGCGTACGCCTCGACTTCGTGCCCGCCCACCACTGGTCCAAGCGGAGTCTCGTGGACACGTGCCGGACGCTTTGGGGCGGATGGGTTCTCACCGACGGCGACGGGCAGCGCGTCTACTTCGCGGGCGACACCGGATACGGCCACTGGTTCGAGCGGATCGGCGCCCGCTATCCGGGCATCGACCTCGCGCTCCTGCCGATCGGCGCCTACCACCCGAGATGGTGGCTCAGCGACGTCCACTGCGACCCGGAGGAAGCGGTACGGGCCGCGGCCGACGTCGGGGCGCGCCGCCTCGCCCCGATGCACTGGGGGACGTTCCTGCTGTCGGGCGAGCCCGTCCTCGAACCGCTGACCCGGGTGCGCGCGGCATGGGAGAAGGCGGGACGGTCCCGTGAAGACCTGTGGGATCTGCCGGTCGGCGCGTCCCGCGTGCTCGCCTAGGAAGACGCCGTACTAGGAAGACGCCGTACGCCTGACCTTGCGCCACACCGTCGGCGCCACGCTGATCAGCACCGTCAGACCGACCGCCACCGCCACTCCCTGCCACGGCTCCGCGAAGAGGGAGCCGCCGAGAATGCCGATCAACTGGTACGTCACGGCCCAGGCGAGGCACGCGGGCACATCCCCGCGGGCGAACTCGCGCAGCGGCATCTTCGCCATGAGGCAGGCCAGCATCACCGGGATGCGCCCGGCGGGGACAAGACGGGACAGGACGAGGACCAGGACGCCGTGGTCCGCGAGCTTCTCCTGCGCCTGCGCAAGACGGTCCTCGGGCGCCCGGTCACGGATGGCCGCGAGCCAGCGCGAACCGTTCTTCGACCGCATCCCGCGCCGCCCGAGCCAGTACAGCGCCATGTCCCCGAGGAACGCGGCGAACGCCGATACGCCGAACACCATGAGCAGCGCGAAGGGCGCGTCCTGGTGGACGGCCACCACGGCGGCCGAGCTGACCAGCGCGCCCGTGGGCACCACGGGCACCAGCGCGCCGAGCACGATGAGCAGGAAGAGCGAGGGATAGCCGACCGCCTGCTGCGTCGACTCCGGCGGCACCTGGGCCGCCGCGGCGAGGATCACTGAGGCTCTCCCTTGGTGACCTCGGGCCGCACGCTCTCGCCGTGCCCCAGACGGTGCACCGCCACCTCGGGTGCGAGCCGCGCCGCCTGACGTACGAACTCCTCGCCCGGCGTGTGGAATTCATGCGGCCGTACGGCGTCCATGCCGATCGGCCAGTACGTCCCGTAATGCACCGGAACCGCGCTGCGCGGCGCGAGCCTCGCCAGCGCCACGGCCGCGCGCGCCGCGTCGAGGTGACCATGGCCGAGATACGGCCCCCAGCCGCCGACCGGAAGCAGCGCCACGTCGACGTCCCCGACCTCGTCGGCCATCGAGTCGAAGAGCCCGGTGTCCCCGGCGAAGTACGTCCGCGCCTCACCCCGCACGACGAAACCGAGAGCGGGCGTGCCGTGCGGTCCCACGGGCAGCCGCCGCCCGTCGTGCCGCGCCGTCACCACGCGGACGACGAGGTCGCCGACCCGCACCTCGTCACCCGGCACGACCTCGATGAGATGCAGGTGGGAGAGCCTGCGCGCCAGCCCCGGCACGTGCCGGCGGGCGCCGCGCGGGAGCAGCACGCGCGTGCCGGGGGCGATCCGCGCGAGGGACGGCAGATGCAGATGGTCGGCGTGCAGATGGGACACGAGCACGGCATCGGCGACGGCCGCCTCGGGGGGCGGGAGCGCGCCCCTGCGCCGGCGCAGATGGGCCAGGCGCGGGGCGAACAGCGGGTCGGTGAGCACCCGGAACCCCGAATCCTCGACCGTGCAGGTGGCATGACCCCACCAGGTGATCTCCACCGGCACTCCGGTTCCTCCTTCGCGCGACTGTTTACGAGCCTACGGCCAGGAGTAGGGTCTTCGGCTGACGCCAGTGGTGAGGACGCCAGAGGTGAGGGGAACGCGATGGGAGATGCCGCGAGCGTGACAGTGGTGCGGGTCGCGGCGATCGCCAGCCTGACACCGCTGGAGGAGCTGGACGCCGACCCCTTCCTGGTGGACTCCCGCAGCCAGCACGCGATGTGCGCGCAGTGGGCCACCGCCCGGGGATACGTCATCACCCGGGAGCTCGTCGTCCGGGGGCTGCCCGCCGACCACGCCGTGCTCTGGACGGACGTCGACGAGGGCCTGGTGGACCTCTTCGTCGTGCCGAGCCGCCGGGTCCTCGACCGTGCGCTGCGCTCGCCGGACGAGTTCACCGCGGAGTGCGGGCGGCGCGGTGTGCGGATCGAGACGGCGGGCCTCGCGGAACCGTCGTACGACGCGGTGATGAAGGCCCACGTCCACCGGCGGCTCTCCATGCCGACCGCGGGATACGACGGCCGCTGATCCGTCCCCGCCCACCGGCCCGTTCACCCTGTGACACGCTGGTGTCCGGATCTGTCATGAAACGTGAGGCGGCGGGCGTGGGGCGAGGGCGATGGCGGGCGGTCGGCAGTGCTCTGTGGCGCTCGGTCGCCGTGTGGCTGGTCAGTACGCTCACCATGCTCGCGCTCGCCGGGATCCTGCCGGACTTCCAGCTGCAGTCCGACGACGGTGACAGCGCGACCCGCATCGCCGTCACCGCGGCCCTCGGCGCCGGCGCCTTCGGCCTGCTCTCCTCGCTGGTGTGGCCGCTGCTCGTGCGGGCGCTGCTCCTCGTGCCCGCGCTCGTGCTCGGTCTTCTCGCCTTCTTCCTCAACGGGTCGCTGCTCCTGCTAGCCCTGAGGCTGATCCCCGACGGCCGCGGTGACGCCAACCCGGAGACCGCCGTCGTGGTCGCCGCCGTCATGTCCGCCGTCGCCTCGGCCACCGGCGGTGCCCTCGCCGTCCGCGACGACGACGCCTACCGCCGCCGCCTCTACCGCCTCGCCGACCGCAGGCGCCGCCGCCGCTCCGAAGGGCAGGTCGGCCCCGTACCGCCCGGCACCGTCTTCATCCAGCTCGACGGCGTCGGCCACGACGTCCTGCGCACCGCCGCGGACAAGGGCCTCATGCCGACCGTCGCGGGCTGGCTCGGGCACGGGGGCGAGCCAAGCCATCGCCTCACGCCCTGGCGCACCGACTGGTCGAGCCAGACCGGGGCGAGCCAGCTCGGCATCCTGCACGGCTCGAACCACGACGTCCCCGCCTTCCGTTGGTACGAGAAGGACACCGGCGAGGTCATGGTCTCCAACCGGCCCGCGTCCGCCGTCGAACTCCAGCGCCGCGCCATCGAGCGCACCGGCGACGGCGGCCTGCTCACCCTGGACGGAGCCAGCCGCGGCAACCTCTTCAGCGGCGGCGCCGAGCAGCTCGCCCTCGTGCTCTCCATGGCCGCACGCCGCGGCAGAAAGAACCGCTCGCGCGCCGGGTACTTCGCCTACTTCTCCGACCCCGCCAACGCCGTCCGCACCGCCCTGTCCTTCGTCGCCGAAGTCGGCCGCGAGATCGGCGAATCGACCCGCGCCCGGATCAGGAAGCGCCGCCCGCGCATCGGCCGTGGCGGGCTCTACCCCCTCATCCGCGCCTTCGCGACCGTCGTCGAGCGCGATGTCGTCGTCGCCGCGGTCATAGGGGACATGCTCGCCGGGCGCAGCGCGGTCTACGCCGACCTCGTCGCGTACGACGAAGTGGCCCACCACTCGGGGCCCGTCGGCAGCGACGTGGACAAGGTGCTCCAGCGGCTCGACCGGTCCCTCGCGCTGATCGCGAAGGTCGCCGAACACGCCCCCCGCGCCTACCGCATCGTGGTCCTCTCCGACCACGGCCAGAGCCCGGGCGAGACCTTCCGCGCCCGCTACGGCCTCACCCTCGGCGACCTCGTCAGGGCGGGCTGCGGCCTTCCCGTGCCGCGCAGGGCCCAGCGCACGCACAGCGGCGCCGAGGCCCGCTCGACGGTCCGCACCGCCCTGCGCCGCCCCGTCGAGGAAGGCGCGGGAGAGCACCGCCCCGCCCGCCGCGCGGAGCCCATCGTGCTCGCGTCCGGCAACCTCGGCCTCGTCTCCTTCCCCGACGTCCCACGCCGCATGACCCGCGAGGAGATCGACCTGCGCCACCCGGCGCTGCTGCCCACCCTCGCCAACCACCCGGGCATCGGCTTCCTCCTCGTACGCAGTCAGGAGCGCGGCCCGGTCGTCCTCGGCGCGCGCGGCAGCGAGGTGTACCTCGACGAGGACGCGGGCGACCTCGGGCCGCTCGCCGACTTCGGGCCGGGCGCCGCCGACGCCGTGCGCCGCACCGACGGCTTCCCGCACGTCGCCGACATCATGGTCAACTCCTGGTACGACCCCCAGGACGGCGAAGTCCTCGCCTTCGAGGAGCAGATCGGCTCGCACGGCGGACTCGGCGGCGCCCAGGCCCATCCCTTCCTGCTCTCGCCCCTCGTGCTCTCCGCGCCGCTCGACGAGGGGCACGAACTCGTCGGCGCCGAGCGGGTCCACGACGTGCTCCGGCGCTGGCTCGGCGAGTACCAAGGACCCGAGATTCCGCTGGTGGGAGGGGTTGCCGGGGCTGCGGACGATTCCCGGTCGGGCGACGCGAGCGGCACAGCTTTTGCGGCCGTCGACCCTGCCGCGCAGGACAAAACACGCTGATTTTGCGCGGTTCCCGCCGTGTCCGACCATGTCTGACGCCCCGGCGATCCCGGGCGTCCGGCACGATGAGAGGCACCACCCCATGCACGACACCGGAACCGCGATCAAGACGGCTCCGGCCCCCGACCAGGAAGAACAGCGGACAGAGCGGCCCGAGGAGCAGCCCAGCAAGCATGCTCGCCGCTTCGGCCTTCCCATCGCCACCTGCCTCGTCATGGGCAACATCATCGGCGGCGGCATCTTCCTGCTCCCGGCCTCCGTCGCCCCCTTCGGGACCATCAGCCTCGTCGCGTTCGGCGTCCTTACCCTGGGCGCGATCGCCCTCGCCCTGGTCTTCGGGCGGCTCGCGCAGCGCGATCCGCGCACCGGCGGACCGTACGTCTACGCGCGCGAGGCCTTCGGTGACTTCGCGGGATTCCTCGCGGCCTGGTCCTACTGGGCCACCGCCTGGGTGTCGAACGCCGCGCTCGCCGTGGCGGCCGTCGGCTATCTCGACGTCCTGATACCGGTGGGCGGCCACAAGTGGACCGCTTGCCTGGCCGCCCTCGTCCTGCAACTCCTGCCCGCGCTCGCGAACTTCGCGGGCACGCGGTACGTCGGCGCGGTCCAGGTCGTCGCCACCGTCCTGAAGTTCCTGCCGCTGATCCTTGTCGCGGTCGGCGGGCTCTTCTTCTTCGACAGCGCCAATCTCGGGCCCTTCCGGGCGAGCGACGACAGCCCGGTCGGTGCGATCTCCGCGTCCGCCGCGATCCTGCTCTTCTCCTACCTGGGAGTGGAGTCGGCCGCCGTCAGCGCCGGTGAAGTACGCGACCCGCGGCGCAACGTCGGGCGCGCCACCATCCTCGGCACCCTCGGCGCCGCCCTCGTCTATCTGCTCGGCACCCTCGCCGTCTTCGGCACCGTCGCCCACGACAAGCTCGTCGGCTCCACCGCGCCGTTCTCGGACGCCGTCAACGTCATGTTCGGCGGCTCCTGGGGCGGCAGCGCGGTGGCGATCGCGGCGGTCGTGTCGATCCTCGGCGCCCTGAACGGCTGGACCCTGCTGAGCGCCCAGACGCCGTACGCGGCAGCCAAGGACGGCCTCTTCCCGCCGGCCTTCGCGAGGAAGCGGCGCGGCGTGCCGACCATGGGAGTCCTGGTCACCGTCGTCCTCGCCTCGCTGCTCACCGTCTACAACTACACGGCCGGATCGAGCGGCGTCTTCGAGTCCCTCGTCCTGATCACCACGTTCACCGCGACCGTGCCCTACCTCCTGGCCACCGCCGCCCAGATCTACTTCCTCGTCTCCGGACAGGGCGAGCGCGTCAACCGGGCCCGCCTGGTGCGGGACGGCGTCCTCGCGGGCATCGCGTGCGGGTTCTCCATGTGGCTGGTCGCCGGGTCCGGATACGCGGCCGTCTACCAGGGCGTCCTGTTCCTCTTCGCGGGCGTGCTCGTCTACGCATGGATGGCGGCCCGCAAGGAGCGGCCCGCCACCCACTGATTCCCCGACCCCCGTCGGCCCGGGACCTTCCTGTTGTGTCGGATCGGACGGTGCCGGACTACCTGGCGAGCGGCGCGACCACCCAGCGGCGGGTGGTGAACATGCCGTCGGGCGGGCCGATCTCGATCAGCTTGCGGGCGGCCGGGTAGGCCTCGTTGCCCTCGATCTCATAGCCGACGTCGAACGTGCCCGGCACGTCCCTGACCTGCGGATCCTGCTGGGCCCTCGCGCCCTTGCCGCCCTGCTCGGCGTCGGCCGTGACGGCGGCGAGCTCGGCGAGCAGCTTCCGCTGGGCAGCCGCGAGCGCCTCGTGCGGGTCGCGGGCCCGCGGCGCGGCAGCCGCCTTGCCGCCGGCGGGAGGCGGCGCGATGTCGGTGCTCGGCTCGCGCGTCGTGCCGGTGGCCTCGCGCGTGGAGATCTGCGCCTGGACGACGGTCCCGTCGTTGTCGAGCGCCACGCGGATGAGACCGCGGTCGGGCGTGATGACCGGTACGCCGTCGAAGACCTGCCGGAACGTCACATGCGTCTCGAGCGACACCGGCTGCCCGAGCTCGGAGCCGTCCTTCGCCCCGGAGTTCTGCATCAGGTCGTGCACGCTGTCGACGACCAGTTCGGCGCCGTCGGCGTGCTGCTCGGCGAAGGTGCGCGCCGTCTCGACGGCCTGGTCGGTGGGCAGCTGCCGCAGATTGCGCTGGTTGGTCTCGGCGAGCTTGACCCACCGGATGGCGTGCGGAGCCGTGGAGACCGTCCGGTCGCCCGAGGTGGCGCTGAGCACGCCCTGCCGCTCGACCTGCACCTCTTGCAGCGCCGCCGACGGGAAGTCGGCGATGCGGCCCATCCTGGTGAGCTCCTCGCCCGGGTCGCGCGGCGCGAGCTGGACGATCTGCGGGCTGCTCGGCGCCTGCGTCAGCGGCTGCCTGAGGCTGTCGCGCGCGTTGAACCAGCGCCACGCGTACCAGTTGTCCGGCACGTGCTCGCGGTAGAGGGTCCGCTCGCCGTTGAGGCGGGCGGTGGCGTCGGCCTGGTTGGTGCCGACCGCGCAGACCGAGGGCGCCTGGCCCTTGTAGATGTCCCAGCTCGCGTTCAGCCACGCGTCGGTGAACGTCTGCCCGGCCCGCCACTTCTCCCAGAACTTCTTGCCGTAGTCCGGGCTGTCGATGCTGACGGTCTCGAACCCGAAGATCATGCGGAAGCCGATGTTGGGCCCCGCCCAGGTGCGGATCGGGGAGTGCCCGCCGAGGACCCGCAGCGAGGTGCAGGTCGACCAGAAGACGTAGTTCGCCTTCTCGTTGCCCAGCGCCATCCGGTTCGAGACCGCGTCGCTGCGGCCGTCCCAGACCGCGCCCAGGGGCGCGAAGAAGACGCCGTTCCCGTCCATGCCGCCGTGGCCCGAGTGGTAGACGGCGACCACCGAGTCCATCCCGTAGCGGTCCTGCCAGTTGTCGTACGTCTCCTCGTACGCCCAGACCTGCGCCCCGCCGTCCGCGAACCAGAAGTTGCGGTCGTAGAACTGCTGGAGGTACGCCAGCCACCCGGTGGCATCGGCGTGCGTGTGGAAGAGAGACGACTGGTTGACGAACTTCTGGATGCTGAAGGCGCCCCACCAGCCGAATGTCGAGTCGCGGGTCCCGGCGGCTCCCGGCTTCGCCCCTTCGAGCGGGGACGGACCGCGGTCCGTGTAGTTCATGCGCATGGCCAAACCCCCTGAGTGATCTCCTCGTCCGTGCGAGGGGGCCTCAAAGTGTCACCGCAGCCGCGCCTTGCACAGTTGGCATTTCGGCCATAGCGACCGTGCCCCGGGACTGCCGTGGCGCCTCAGGAACCCCGGTTCTCCCTGCTGAGGAGCCTGCCGCGGATCTTCTGCAGCCGGGGCATCAGGACGTACACGACCGTGAGGACCACGGCGGCACTGAGCAGCAGGGTCTGGACCACCATGGGCAGCTTCGCGAGCCAGGAGTGGAAGAGCAGCTCCAGGACGGTGAGGGTCGGGAAGACCGAGATCCAGATCATCAGGGCCATGTGGTGACGGGGCGGGGGCGCGGTCTGCATGGGGGTTCCTTCGGGGTGTCCGGGAATCCGGGAGCGGGGGATCGGAAATCTCCAACCAAACGTTTGGAGATTGGTGCCGGAAAGCTAGCACGAGGCCGGAACCATCTCCAAACAACTGGTTGGGTATGCTCGTGCCCATGGCCTGGGACACCGCACGCACCCGGCAGGCGCTGCTCGACGCCGCCGTTGACGAGTTCGCCGAGCACGGATTCGACGGCGCCCGCATCGACCGCATCGGGACGCGGGCGGGCGTCAACAAGGAGCGGATCTACCAGTACTTCGGCAACAAGGAGAAGCTCTTCGGGCACGTCCTGGAGGCCGAGCTCGACCGCATCGCCACCACGATCCCCGTCACCGTCGAACAGGCCGCCGACCTCGGCGAGTACGCGGGCCGGCTGTACGACTACCACCGCTCCCGCCCCCAGTTCATCCGGCTCCTGCACTGGGAGGGCCTGCGCGACAAGGGCGCCCCCGCCCTCAAGGAGGCCGAGCGCACCGTGACGTACGGGGCCAGGGTCGAGGCGCTCGCCCAGGCCCAGAGCGACGGCACCCTGGACCCGGCCCTCGACCCCAGGGGGCTGTTCTACGCCGTACTGGCCCTCGGGGCCTGGTGGTTCAGCGTTCCCCAGGCGGTTCGGATGATCTTCGGCGGGGAGCAGCGGCCGGAGACGGAGCGGGACGCGCTGATCGCCCTCGTGCGGCGGCTGGCCGGTCAGGGCGACCGCTGAGGCGGAACCTCCTGTCGCCCGCGCCCTCTTGGGCCGCCCGGTGGCCGCCTGCCGTTCACCGTCCGAGGGCCGGTCTTCCGCGTGCGCCGAGTCAGGGTGTGATCGGATGGGTGCACGGACGTTCCGGAACGCATCTCGGAACCGCACTGAAGGGATCAACATCGTGGCTACCACGCGCTCCGCGCACACGGTCTGGGAAGGCAACCTGACGGAGGGGTCGGGCACCGTCACCTTCGACTCCTCCGGGATCGGGGAGCAGGCCGTGTCCTGGCCGTCCCGCGCCGAGCAGGCCAACGGCAAGACCAGCCCGGAAGAGCTGATCGCCGCCGCGCACTCCAGCTGCTTCTCCATGGCCTTCTCGAACGGTCTGAACAGCGCGGGCACCCCGCCCACCCGCCTGGTCACGTCCGCTGACGTGACGTTCCAGCCGGGCACCGGCATCACCGGCATCCACCTCACCGTCGAGGGCACGGTGCCGGGCATCGACGAGGCCGCGTTCACCGCCGCCGCCGAGGACGCCAAGAAGAACTGCCCCGTGAGCCAGGCGCTGACGGGCACGACCATCACGCTGACGGCCAAGCTCGCCTGACGCACGGCTTTCCGCCATTCTCCGACGGTGCCGCCGCCCCTCAGGGGCGGCGGCACCGTCATAGGCGGCATTGACAACGGGCCGCTCAAGTTTTGTGATGGAGGTCGAAGTACGCCGGGAAACGGGCTCGCGGTGGAAGGGGACTGGACATGGCACGTGCAGTCGGGATCGACCTCGGTACGACGAACTCGGTGGTGGCCGTCCTGGAGGGCGGTGATCCCACGGTCGTCGCCAACGCGGAGGGGGCGCGCACCACACCCTCGGTCATCGCCTTCGCGAAGAACGGCGACGTACTCGTCGGGGAAGTGGCCAAGCGGCAGGCCGTGACGAATGTGGAGCGCACCGCACGCTCCGTCAAACGCCATATGGGCGACGGGAGTTGGCGCTTCCCGGAGGACGGGTCCGTGGAGGGCACCCGGTACACCGCCCAGGAGCTCTCCGCCCGCGTCCTGCAGAAGCTCAAGCGTGACGCCGAGTCCTATCTGGGCGAGGACGTCACGGACGCGGTCGTCACCGTCCCCGCGTACTTCGACGACGCCCAGCGCCAGGCCACCAAGGAGGCCGGAGAGATCGCGGGCCTGAAGGTGCTCCGCATCATCAACGAACCGACGGCCGCGGCCCTCGCGTACGGCCTCGACAAGGGCGACGACCAGACGGTCCTCGTCTTCGACCTCGGCGGCGGCACCTTCGACGTCTCGCTCCTGGAGATGGGCGACGGCGTCATCGAGGTGAAGGCCACCAACGGCGACACGCAGTTGGGCGGCGACGACTGGGACCAGCGCATCGTCGAGCACCTGGTGCGGCAGTTCAAGAACGCGCACGGAGTGGACCTCGGCAAGGACAAGATGGCGCTGCAACGGCTGCGGGAGGGCGCCGAGAAGGCGAAGATCGAGCTGTCCTCGTCGAGCGAGACGGACATCAACCTTCCGTACGTCACGGCGTCGGCGGACGGCCCTCTGCACCTTGCGGAGAAGCTGACCCGTGCTCAGTTCCAGGAGCTGACCGCAGACTTGCTCGAGCGCTGCCGCACCCCCTTCCACCAGGCGGTGAAGGACGCGGGCGTGCAGCTGTCGGCCGTCGACCACGTGATTCTGGTGGGCGGCTCGACGCGGATGCCCGCGGTGACGGAGCTGGTCAAGGAACTCACCGGGAGCGAGCCGCACAAGGGGGTCAACCCGGACGAGGTGGTCGCGCTCGGCGCGGCGCTCCAGGCCGGTGTGATCAGGGGTGACGTGAAGGACGTCCTGCTCCTCGACGTGACGCCGCTGTCCCTCGGGATCGAGACCAAGGGCGGCATCATGACCAAACTCATCGAACGCAACACGACCATTCCCACCCGGCGTTCGGAGACCTTCTCGACCGCCGAGGACAACCAGCCCTCGGTCGGCATCCAGGTCTTCCAGGGGGAGCGTGAGATCGCCGCGTACAACAAGAAGCTGGGCGTCTTCGACCTGACGGGACTGCCCCCGGCGCCGCGCGGCGTGCCCAAGATCGAGGTCACCTTCGACATCGACGCCAACGGAATCATGCACGTCTCCGCCAAGGACGAGGCGACGGGGCGCGAACAGCGCATGACGGTCACGGGCGGCTCCGCGCTGCCCAAGGGCGACATCAACCGCATGGTGCGCGAGGCGGAGGAGCACGCGGAGGAGGACCGCAAGCGGCGCGACGCGGCGGAGACCCGCAACCAGGCGGAGCAGCTCGTCTACCAGACGGAGCGGTTCCTGCGCGAGAACGAGGAGAAGATCCCCGCCGCGACCAGGACCGAGGTCGAGGCCGCCGCCACGGAGTTGAAGGGCCTCCTGAAGGACAGGCCCGACGACACGGCGGCGCTGCGCACCGGCGCCGAGAAGCTGGCCTCCGTCAGCCAGCGGATGGGGCAGGCCATGTACGAGTCCGCAGGCGAGGCCGCCCAGGAGCAGGCGCCCCCGGAGTCCTCCCCGGCCGAGGAGGGCGTGGTCGACGCGGAGATCGTGGACGACGAGAAGCCGGAGAAGAAGGCGGGGGAGTAGCCCGCCCCGGCAGCGGCGGGGAGGGGGTCAGGAGGGGATCAGGACCCCGTCTTCTCCCACCCCCGCCGCTCCGGACGCGGCCCCACCCTGCGCGGGTCCTTGCTCCGGTACACGACGTACGGCCGGAACAGGTACTGCACCGGCGCGCTGAACATGTGCACCAGCCGTGTGAACGGAATCAGCGCGAACAGCGCGAGGCCGACCAGCGCATGGATCTGGTACAGGACGGGAACCCCCGCCATCAGCTCCGTGTCGGGCTGCAGGGTGAACAGGCTCCGCGCCCAAGGGGCAATGGATTCACGGTAGTTGTAGCCGTCGCCCGACGCGTGCGTCAGCTTGGCGACCATGCCGAGCACGATCGCCGCGAAGAGCACGAGATACATCAGCTTGTCATTGGCGGTCGTCGCCCGGAACACCGGCGCGTTCGTGCGCCGCCGGTAGAGCAGCAGCAGGATGCCGAGCACCAGCAGGATGCCCGCCGCGGTGCCGCCGTACAGCGAGAACAGGTGGTACGTGTGCTCCTTCACGCCCACCTTCTCCGTCCATGACTCGGGGACGAAGAGTCCCACCAGATGCCCGACGAGGACGAAGAGGATTCCGTAGTGGAACATCGGCGACGCGATGTTCAGGAGCTTCGACTCGTACACCTGGGAGGAGCGCGTCGTCCAGCCGAACTTGTCGTAGCGGTAGCGCCAGAGGAGGCCCGCCACCAGGAGGACGACGGCCACGTACGGGATGACACCCCACAGCAGCGTTCTCATCAGTGCTCCCCGATCAGTGCGAAGGGTTCAAGGCCGACGTCCTCGCGCGGGGGCCCCGACCGGGCGAGCGCCTGCGCCTCGGCCCGGTCCTTCGGCGACGGGCCCGGGAGCGTCGCGCACACCGCTTCGAGGACGGGGGCGTACGGAGTGCCGAAATCGGTGAGGGCGAGGCGCAGCAGCTCCAGGCCCGGCCGGTGCTCCTCCAGGAGGACGGGACCCGCGTGCGCGGAGAACTCCAGGACCGCGGGCAGGAAGTCCGGCAGCTCCTCGCCGGTGAACTCCATGCCGTGCTCCCGGTAGACCTCCTTGAAGCGGACCAGGGCCATCCCGCGCCGCCGTGTGTCGCCGTCGCGCCACCAGCTGAGGTAGAGGCTGTGACGGTTCTTGAAGTCGAAGACCTGGACGTAGTGCGCGGCGAGTTCGGACGGGTCGGCCGCCGCGGCGTGCGTCAGGAAACTCTCCAACTGGGGTGCCGCAGCCGTCAGTTGGGGGAGCAGTCCGCGGAACTCCTCGTCCGGGTAGGACAGGCAGTGCGCGGCTGCCTGATAGAGCACGGCATGGTCGCTCACAGTGTGTCCTTCTCGGTGGCGGATGGCTGCTCGTCGGCGGTCTGCCGGTCCCGCAGGGCGTGAAAGTTCTCGATGGTCACCAGCGGGAGTTGCTTGCGGCCCGAGTCCTGGCCGAACGGGCCGTCCCCGCCCATCCCCGGACCGTCCTCGAAGTCGAGGCTGCACGAGTCCGGAAGGGCCGACTCCTCCAGGCGCTGCGCGTCACCGACCGCGGCGGTCGGGATGACGTAGCGGTCCTCGTACTTGGCGATGGCGAGCAGCCGGTACATCTCCTCGATCTCCTGCCCCGACATGCCGACGGCGTCGGCGACCGAACTGTCGGGCCGGTCACCGAGGTTGATCGCCCGCATGTGCGCCCGCATCGCCGCCAGCTTCTCGAGGGAGGCCCGCACCGGACCCACGTCACCGGCCGTGAAGATCTCCGCCAGGTATTCGAGGGGGATGCGCAGGGTGTCGATCGCGCCGAAGAGGTTGTCCAGGTCCTCGCCGTCGTGCCCGGTCTCGCTCAGCGCGTCCACGACCGGGGAGAGCGGCGGGATGTACCAGACCATCGGCATCGTCCGGTACTCCGGATGCAGCGGAAGAGCCACCTTGTACGTGCTGATCAGCGCGTGCACGGGGGAGCGGCGCGCCGCTTCCACCCAGTCGTGGCCGATCCCGGCCTTCTCGGCCTCGCGCCGCACCTCGGGGTCGTCCGGGTCGAGGAAGACCCCCAACTGGGCCTCGTAGAGCGCCTTGTCGTCCTTGACCGACGCGGCCTCGGTGACCTTGTCGGCGTCGTACAGGATCACACCGAGGTAGCGAAGACGGCCCACGCACGTCTCCGAGCAGACCGTGGGAAGCCCCACCTCAAGGCGCGGGTAGCACATCGTGCACTTCTCGGCCTTGCCGGTGCGGTGGTTGAAGTACACCTTCTTGTACGGGCAGCCGGTCACGCACTTGCGCCAGCCCCGGCAGCTGTCCTGGTCGACGAGGACGATGCCGTCCTCCTCGCGCTTGTACATCGCGCCGGAGGGGCAGGACGCCACGCACGCCGGGTTCAGGCAGTGCTCGCAGATCCGCGGAAGATAGAACATGAAGGTCTGCTCGAAGGCGAACTTCACCTTCTCCGCGGCCTTTTCGCGGGTCTTGGCCACCATCGGGTCGAGGTCGCCGTACTCCGTCGCGCCGCCCAGGTTGTCGTCCCAGTTCGAGGACCACTCGATCTTCATGGGCTTGCCGCTGATCAGCGAGCGCGGTTCGGCGACGGGGTAGTCGTCGCCCAGCGGGGCGTCGGTGAGGTTCTTGTACTCGTACGTCCAGGGCTCGTAGTAGTCCTTGATCTCCGGCAGCTTCGGGTTGGAGAAGATCTCCAGGAGGGCCTTGATGCGGCCGCCGTTCTTGAGCTTCAGGGCGCCCTTCTTGTTCAGCTCCCAGCCGCCGCGCCACTTCTCCTGGTCCTCGTAGCGGCGCGGATAGCCCTGGCCAGGACGGGTCTCCACGTTGTTGAACCAGACGTACTCCATGCCGTCGCGGTTGGTCCACGCCTGCTTGCAGGTGACGGAGCAGGTGTGGCAGCCGATGCACTTGTCGAGGTTCATGACCATCGCGATCTGTGCCATCACTCGTCTATTGGTGACTGCGTCACGGGGCATCAGTACTGAACCTCCTGGCTGCGGCGGCGGATGACCGTCACCTCGTCGCGCTGGTTGCCCGTCGGGCCCAGGTAGTTGAAGGCCCACGACAGCTGGGCGTAGCCGCCGATGAGATGGGACGGCTTGAGGATCAGACGGGTCAGGGAGTTGTGGATGCCGCCGCGCTTGCCGGTGGTCTCCGCCTTGGGGACGTTCACCGTGCGCTCCTGCGCGTGGTGCATGTAGACCGTGCCGGCCGGCATCCGGTGCGAGACGACCGCGCGCGCGACCACGACGCCGTTGCGGTTGACCGCCTCGATCCAGTCGTTGTCCTTCACGCCGATCGCGTCCGCGTCCTGCGGTGCCATCCAGATGCACTGGCCGCCCCGCGAGAGGGACAGCATGAAGAGGTTGTCCTGGTACTCGGAGTGGATGGACCACTTGTTGTGCGGGGTGAGATAGCGGACCGTCACCTCCTTCTCGCCGTCCGGGCCGAGCCGTGGCTCCCCGAAGAGACGGTTCATGTCCAGCGGCGGCCGGTAGACCGGCATCGCCTCGCCCAGCTCGTGGATCCAGTCGTGGTCGAGGAAGAAGTGCTGCCGCCCGGTGAGCGTGTGCCAGGGCTTGAGGTGCTCGGTGTTGAGCGTGAACGCCGTGTAGCGGCGCCCGCCCGACTCGCTGCCCGACCACTCGGGCGAGGTGATCACGGGGACGGGGGCCGCCTGCGTGTCGGCGTACGTGATGCGCTTGCCCTCGTGCTCGGCCGCCAGGTGCGCCATCTCCTGGCCCGTGCGCGCCTCCAGGGTGTGGAAGCCCTGCGTGGCGAGGCGGCCGTTGGTCGTGCCGGACAGGGCGAGGATGGTGTTCGCCGCCTTGACCGCCGTGTCCAGGGCGGGGCGCCCGTCGGCGGGACCGCCGCGCACGACGCCGTTGCGCTCGCGCAGCTCGTCGACCTCCTGGTCGGGCCGCAGCGCGATGCCCTTCGCGGGCAGCCCGAGCTTCTCCGCCAGCGGGCCGAGCGCCGCGAACTTCGCGCCGATCGCCGTGTAGTCCCGCTCGACGACCGTCAGGCCCGGCATCGTCCTGCCCGGGATCGCCTCGCACTCGCCCTTGCGCCAGTCCAGGACGACACCGCCGGGCTGCGCCGTCTCGCCGGGGGTGTCGTGCTGGAGGGCCGTGGCGACGACGTCCTTGCGTGTGCCGAGATGGTCCACGGACAGCTCGCTGAGCCGGTCGGCGATCGCCTTGAACGCGTCGAAGTCGGTGCGGGCCTGCCAGGGCGGGTCGACGGCCGGGGTGAAGGAGTGGACGTAGGGGTGCATGTCCGTCGAGGACAGGTCGTGCTTCTCGTACCAGGTCGCCGCGGGAAGCACCACGTCCGAGAGGAGCGTCGACGACGTCTGCCGGAAGTCCAGCGAGACGAGCAGGTCGAGCTTCCCCTCGGGGGCCTCATCCCGCCACTTCACCGTCGAGGGCCGCTCGTCGGGAGAGGCCTCCTCCGCCCGCAGCGACGAGTGCGTGCCCAGCAGATGCTTGGTGAAGTACTCCGCGCCCTTGGCCGACGAACCGAGCAGATTGGCGCGCCACAGGGTCAGGACGCGCGGCCAGTTCTCCGGGGCGTCCGGGTCCTCGCAGGCGAAGTTGAGAGTGCCCGCCTTGAGTTCGTCGACGACATTGGCGACGGGATCACTCGAAGTGTCGCCCAGATCAAGGGAGTTGCGGTCGAAGGTCGGGTACGAGGGCATCCAGCCGGTGCGCGCCGAGAGCGCGAGGCAGTCCGCGCCCGTCATCCCCGCGAACCTGCCCTCGCCCAGCGGCGATGCGAGCACGTCCGCCGCGAACTTGTCGTAGCGCCACTGGTCGGTGTTGAGGAACCAGTACGCGGCGCCGATCATCTGCCGCGGTGGCCTGCTCCAGTCGTTGGCGCTGGCCAGCGTCGCCCAGCCGGTCGCCGGACGGCACTTCTCCTGCCCGACGTAGTGCGCCCAGCCGCCGCCGTTGCGGCCCTGGCAGCCGGTCAGCTGGAGCAGCGCGAGGAAGGCGCGGTAGATCGTCTCGGAGTGGAACCAGTGGTTGGTCCCCGCCCCCATGAGGATCATGCAGCGGCCGCGCGACTTCTCGGCGGTCTGCGCGAACTCCCGCGCGATCTTCACGGCCTTCGCGGCCGGGACCGAGGTGTGCGCCTCCTGCCAGGCGGGGGTGCCGGGCGCGTCGGCGTCCTCGTACGAAGCGGGCCACTCACCCGGAAGCCCCTCGCGCCCGACGCCGTACTGCGCGAGCAGCAGGTCGAAGACCGTCGTGACGAGCGGCCCGTCCTGCCCGCCGAGCCGCGTGGCGGGCACCCCTCGGCGCACGATCTCGCCGCGGCCCTGGCCGTGCGTGCCGCCCTCGGTGTCGAAGCGGGGGAGCAGCACCTCGACGCCCGTGGAGATGTCGGAGTCGTGCAGGGTGAGCTGCGGCTTGATGTTGCCGAGCTCCAGATTCCACTTGCCCTTGCCGGAGTCGGTCCAGCGGAAGCCGAGCGAGCCGTTCGGGACGGCGGGCTGCCCGGTGTTCTCGTCCAGGACGGCCGTCTTCCAGTCGCCGCCCTCGCCGCTCTGGCCCAGGTCGGTGGCGCGCAGGAACTTCGACGGGACGAACGCGCCGTCGCGCTCGGTCAGCGTCACCAGGAAGGGCAGGTCGGTGAACTTGCGGACGTAGTCGGTGAAGAAGTCCGTCTGCCGGTCGACGAAGAACTCCTTGAGGACGACGTGGCCCATCGCGATGGCGAGGGCCCCGTCCGTGCCGGGGTGCGGGTGCAGCCACTCGTCGGCGAACTTGGCGTTGTCGGCGTAGTCGGGCGCGACGACCACGACCTTCTGGCCGCGGTAGCGCGCCTCCGCCATCCAGTGCGCGTCCGGCGTACGCGTCACCGGGACGTTCGAGCCCCACATCATCAGGTACGCGGCGTCCCACCAGTCACCCGACTCCGGTACGTCGGTCTGGTCGCCGAAGACCTGCGGCGACGCGACCGGCAGGTCCGCGTACCAGTCGTAGAAGGAGAGCATCGGCGCGCCGATCAGCGACATGAAGCGGGCGCCCGCCGCGTGCGACACCATCGACATCGCGGGGATGGGGGAGAAGCCCGCGACCCGGTCGGGGCCGTGCGTCTTGATCGTGTGGACGTGCGCCGCCGCGATGATCTCGACGGCCTCGTCCCAGGTCGCCCGCACCAACCCGCCCTTGCCGCGAGCCTGTTGGTACGTCCTGCGCCGCTCCGGGTCGCCCTGGATGTCGGCCCAGGCCAGGACCGGGTCCTTCAGGCGTGACTTCGCCTCGCGGTACATCTCCAGGAGAACGCCGCGCAGGTACGGATAGCGCACGCGGGTCGGCGAGTACGTGTACCAGGAGAACGCGGCACCGCGCGGGCAGCCGCGCGGCTCGTACTCGGGGCGGTCGGGGCCGACAGAGGGATAGTCGGTCTGCTGGGTCTCCCAGGTGATGATGCCGTCCTTGACGTACACCTTCCAGCGGCAGGAGCCCGTGCAGTTCACGCCGTGCGTCGAGTTCACGACCTTGTCGTGGCTCCACCGGTCCCGGTAGAAGGCGTCCGCGTCCCGGCCGCCGACGAGCCCGATGCTGTGCAGGTCGGGGGCGGCGGTGCCGCGGCGGAAGAACTTGCCCGCACGCAGCAGCGCGGCGCCGGGCTCGGTCGTCTCTGTCACCCTTGAGCTCCCTAAGTCTGCCTTTCGACGAACCTAGGTGCGGGGCGCCGGGGGCACACGGCGGCGACCGCCGTACGGGTTGCGGGCACGCTCGTGGCGTCGGCGCTTACCCCTGAGGTAATCGACCCCCGCGCGGGGGCCCGGCAGGGTGGTCCCACCGGATCCGGTCCGGCGCACTCCGGCCCGGATCCGGCCTCCCTCTCCCTTTCGCTGCTTGGAGGCTGGTTCCGCATGTCCATGCCCACGTACTCCGTGTACCCGCTCACCGTGCTGGCCCGCACGAGCGACCCCGGGACGATGCTGCGCCGCTTCCTTGCCATCGACGCGGTCGTGACCACCGGGAACGGCATCGCGTACGCCGCCGCATCAGGCCCCCTCGGGCGCTTCCTCGGCGTCGACGCGGGGCTCCTGCTCGGCCTCGGCGTCTTCCTCGTGCTCTACGGAGCGGGCGTCGGCTTCCTCGCCTCGCGCAAGAGCCCGCCCACGCTGCCCGTCCGGGGGGTGATCGAGGCGAACGCGGTCTGGGCCGTGCTCAGCGTCGTCGCCCTGGTCGCCTGGCTCTCGCCCAGCACGGCGGGCGCGGTGTGGATCCCGCTCCAGGCCGTGACCGTCGGCGGCTTCGCCGCGGTGCAGTACGTCGCGCTGCGGGCCCTTCGGACCGAGGGCCTCGCGCGGGGCTAGGACCGCGCGTCGAAGCGGCTGCGGGCGGCCTCGATCTCGGCGAGATACCGGTGCGTCCAGGCGCACATGCCGTCGACCGTGGCGAGCAGCCCCTCGCCCGCCTCGGTCAGGCGGTACTCGACGCGCGGCGGCACGGTGGCGTACACCGTGCGGTGCACGACGCCGTCGCGCTCGAGGCCGCGCAGGGTCTGGGTGAGCATCTTGTGGCTGATGCCGTCCACCGCGGTCCGCACCTCGGTGAAGCGCAGCGTCCGGTCGGCCAGGGCGTTGATGATCAGGAGCGCCCACTTGTTGGCCACGCCCGAGAAGATCTCGCGGGCCAGGGAGTCGGCGCGCGTCAGGTCCGCTTCGTCGGGATGGCCGCCGAACTGCTTGGTCCCCATGGGTTCCCTTTCACGAGATTTCACGAGAGGCGGTCAGGACACCGAGGACTGGAGGTACTTGACCGTCGCCGGGTCGGCCGGGAGCAGCGTCTCGATGGCCAGCTCGGCGACCGTCACATCCATGGGGGTGTTGAACGTCGAGATCGACGAGACGAAGGAGAGCAGGTGCCCGTCGTGCTCGATGCGCAGCGGCAGCGCGAGATACGGCATGCCGTTTCGCGGTCCGTCGTCCTCGAAGACGTCGACCCCGGGATCCGCCACCGGGTACGCCGCCACCTCCTCGTAGACCGCGCGCAGCGCGTCGGAGCGCTGCAGCGCGATCTGCCGCTCCATCTGGTGCAGCAGGTGCCCCCGCCACTCCCGCAGATTGCGGATCTTGGGGGCGAGCCCCTCCGGGTGGAGCGTGAGCCGCATGGCGTTCAGGGGCGGCCGCAGAAGGTGCTCGGGGACGCCGTCGAGGATCATCGCGATGCCGCGGTTCGCGGCGACCACGTCGTACGTCGCGTCGACGACCAGGGCGGGATAGGGCTCGTAGCCGCGCAGGAGCTGCTCCAGGCCCTCGCGCAGGGCGCCCATCGAGGGGTCGTCCAGCGGGGTCTCGCGGAAGCGGGGCGCGTAACCGGCCGCCAGGAGCAGTGAGTTGCGCTCCCGCACGGGTACGTCCAGGTGCTCGGCGAGGCGAAGGACGATCTCCTCGCTCGGGCGTGACCTGCCGGTCTCGATGAAGCTGATGTGGCGTGCCGAGGAGTCCGCGCGCAGGGCCAGGTCGAGCTGGCTCACCTTGCGCCGCTCGCGCCAGCCGCGCAGGAGCGGGCCGACGCCGGTGCTTTCCTTGGTGGACGCGGCAGTTGTCATACCCAGACAGTAATCGAAGGCGTTCGCGGTCCGCCGGGGCCCGCGGCACGGGCTTCCCCGGCGGGTGGCCTGATCAGGGCCTCGCGGGAGGCGATGTGGCAGGCTGAGAGATATACGTACACGCGTAGGCCATGCGCACGTCATGCGGACGGAAAGGGGCGCGGCCATGTCAGTCGAACCGCTGTCACAGAAGGACGTCGAGGAGCGCCTCGCGGAGCTGCCCGGGTGGTCGCTCGAAGGCGACAGGATCACCCGCTCCTTCCAGCTCGCCTCGCACTTCGCGGCGACCGCGATGGTCGTCCACATCGCGCAGATCCAGGAAGAGCTCGGCCACCACTCCGACCTGAAGCTCGGCTACAACACCGTCTCGCTGTCCGTGAACACGCACAGCGCGGGCGGCGCTCTCACCGCCCTCGACTTCGAACTCGCGGGCAGGGTAGAGGAGTTGGCGGTCGGGCACGGGGCGGTCTGAGGGCCGATGCTGGACTACGGCAAGGAAGCCGACCGCTATGACGCGTCGCGCGGCGGCGAGCCGCGCGCCGATGCCGCTGCCGCCGCGGTCCTCGACCTGCTGCCGCCGGACACCGGAACCCTCCTGGACGTGGCCTGCGGTACGGGCCTCGTCACCCGGCGCCTCGCCGGGGCGGGCCTGCGGGTGACCGGGGTCGACGCGGCGTACAACATGGCGCGCATGGCGTCGGGACGGCTGCCGGGCGCCATCGTCCTGGGCGACAGCCGCCGGCTTCCCTTCCCCGGCGCCTCGTTCGACGCGGTGTGCGCGGTGTGGCTGCTGCATCTGCTCTCCGGCCCCGACGAGGCGGCGGCGGTCGCCGCCGAGTGCGCCCGGGTGCTGCGGCCCGGCGGCGTGTTCGTCACGACCGTCGACAAGGCCGCCGCGCACGACGTGGGCAGCGACATCGACGCCGTGCTCGCCCCGCGCCCGGTCCGCCAGGCGGTCGACCGCGCCCAGGCGGTCGAGGCGTACGCGGCCGCGCAGGGTCTGACACCGGCAGGCGGGGCCCGGTTCCGCGGCCACGGCCAGGGCCGCACGCCCCGCTCCACGGTCGACGACATCCACCGGGGATGGTTCACGCAGATCCCGCCCGACGGACCGCAGGCCGCACGGCTCGCGGCAGGGCTCGCGGCCCTGCCCGACCAGGAAGTGCCGCGCCCCGACCCGCGGTTCACGCTGAAGTCGTTCCGGAGGCCGCCCGCCGGGTGAACCGTGCGCGAACCCCCGGAACGCTGGGCGGAGTTGGCGTCCACGGCGGTCGAGCCGCAAGCCAGGCATCTCAGCCCGAATCCTTGATTTGCCGAAACCGCAAGTCGGCTGGCCAAGGCAAGGGCGGCGGCGCAAGCTGGGAACCGGTCCGAGGGCCCGCTCGGCGGCCCACCCACCAGCGCACCGAAGGCGGCGGCAGAGACGATGGCTCACGACCACGAGCACGGTCACACCCACGGCCACCAGCACGGCCATCACCACGACGACATCGACTGGGCCACCATGGGCCCGATGCTGGAGCGCCATGCGGAGCTCGCCGCCCCGCAGAACCGCGAGATCGCCGCGTGGCTGCGTACATGGCAGCCGGAGCCGGCCCTGATCGCCGACGTGGGCGGCGGCTCCGGCAGCATCTCCTTCCTCCTCGCCGAGATCTTCCCCAAGGCCGAGGTGATCGCGGTGGACCCGGCGGAGCCGCTCCTGGAGCGCGCGCGGGCACGGGCCACCCGGGAGGGACTGACGGACAGGGTCACCACGCTGCACGCGGAACTCCCCGAGGGAATCGGTGAGTTGCCGCACGCCGACCTCCTCTGGATCGGCAGGGCCCTGCACCACGTGGGCGACCAGGAGGCCGCGCTCGCCGCCCTCGCCGACCGCCTGGCGCCGGGCGGTGCGATCGCGCTCCTGGAGGGCGGCCTGAACCCCCGCAGCCTGCCCCGCGACATCGGCTTCGGCCGGCCTGGCCTCCAGACCCGCTTCGACCTGGCGGACGAGAAGTGGTTCACGCAGATGCGTGCGGAGCTGCCGGGCGCGAAGTCGGTCACGGAGGACTGGCCCGGACTCGTCGCCGCGGCGGGCCTGCGCCACGCGGGCACCCGCTCGTTCCTCCTCGACCTGCCGGCGCCCCTGTCCGACTCGGCCCGCGCCCACCTCGTCACGGAGCTCTCCCGCCGTCGCGAGATGCACGCGGACACCCTCGACGCCGACGACCTGACCACCGTCGACCGGCTCCTGGACGCGAACGACGAGCAGAGCCTGCACCACCGGTCCGACGTGTTCCTGCTGTCGGTGCAGACGGTGCACGTGGGGGTCAAGGCCTAGGCGGGGCAGTGGCCGGGGCGGGCGTACAGGGTGAGGTGTGCTCCGTGGACGCGCCGGCTCTCGCACGCGACGAAGCGCTCGCGCAGAACCGTCCGCTTCACGGCCGCCGCACCCGCCGGGTCGGCCGGGGCCCCCGTCGGATCGCCGACGGCGACGATGCGGGTGTGCCCGAGGATGCGGGCCCGCAGGACGGAAGCCCGCACTTCCGTGCCGTACAGGGTGTGGGAGGCGGCAGGCCTGCGGCCGAGCGCCAGGTCGTCGAGGCCTTCGGCGGCCTGCGGGCCGGGCAGCAGCGACGTGAGCCTGCGCCACCCCGGCAGGTAGAGCACGCCGTCGCCCGCCGCGCCGAGGTCCCGCATCTCCCGTGCGACGGCCGTGACGTCGTCGGAGCGGCTCTGCGGTGACCGCAGCCGTGCGGCAGCGGGGATCAGCGCCGCCAGGGCCGTCGCGGTGGCCACCACGACAACGGCGATCCGCAGCCGCCCGCCCCGCGCCACGCGGTCGAGCGCCGCGCCCAGCAGGAGTGCCAGACCGGCCGCGCAGTACAGGACGTAGCGCTCCACGTAGAGCGGCTTGACCAGCGAGAGCAGCATCAGGGCCGCCGTCGGCACGACGAGCAGCGACAGCGCGACCCTCGGCAGGGCGGTCGCTGACGGCACCCCCGTACGCCCCTTGAACCGCAGCAGCGCGGTGCAGGCGACCCCGAGCAGACACACCCGCGCGGCACCCGCGTACGCGCCGCCACCGACACCGATCCAGCTCACCTGCGCGGACTGCGCGTGGCTCAGCGCGGCGAGCGGCGCGAGCCCGGCGACGGCGGCGGCCGCGGCGCAGGCCCACGGACGGCGTGCCGCCCGCGGCACCGCGACGGCGTGCGCGAGCAGGGCGAACACCGCGAACTCGTGCAACAGGCAGGCCACGAGCATCAGCGCTCCGTACGCGGCCCACAGCCGCGGGCGGCGCTCCTCGGACGCCCGCACCAGCAGATACGTCGCCCAGACGACGGCGGCGCACACCAGCGCGTACGAACGGCCCTCCTGCGCATAGCGCTGGACGGACGGGAGCAGCGCGAACACCACCCCGGAGAAAAGACCCGCGCGCGGACCCGCGAGGCGCCGTCCGATGAGGGCCACTCCGGCCGCGGCGGCGCTCATCGCGAGGACCGATGGCAGCCGCAGGACGAGCAGCAGTTCGGAGTCCCCGAACAGCGAATAGAGCCCGTGCAGGAACAGGTAGTAGAGGCCGTGCACGGCGTCCGCGTTCCCCAGCGTGTGCCACAGGTCGGCGAGCCCGCGGTGCGAGACGTCGTACGTCACCGCCTCGTCCCGCCACATGTCGCCGCCGCGCCGTACGCCCCAGAGGCCGAGCGCGAGGGACAGGAGCACGGGCGGCAGCACGGACGCCGGCCACCGGCGGTGCGCGGGTCCGTGCCCGTGCCGCCGGGCGGTCGCTTCCTCTGCGGTGGGTGGGGTGGTCTGGAGGGTGGCGATGACGGGCTCCCCGTGGCTGGCTGGACGTCGGTCCGGAACGGTCCCTGGGGACCCGGAAGGCCGAGTTCAGCCGCCCGGCGATTGATGGGCAGCCCTGTCCCGCCATGCCTATCAATTGCTAACGTGGCCAGGGATCTTGACCAGAGGGGGCTGGGAGGGGCGGGCAGGCATGGGGCGACGGGAGAAGCCGCTCGAGCCGACGGCGGGACCCGTCCAGCGCCTTGCGCACGAACTCCGCAAGCTCCGCGTGGACGCGGGCAGCCCCACCTACCGGGCGATGGCACAGCATGTCGCGTACTCGGCACCCACCCTTTCCGCGGCCGCCGCGGGGCAGCGGCTGCCGACGCTGCCCGTGCTGCTCGCCTATGTGTCCGTGTGCGGCGGGGACCAGGACCAGTGGGAGCGGCGCTGGTACGAGACGGTCGCCGAGGACGCCGAACGCGGCACGGACGAGGGCGATTCGCCGTATCCGGGGCTCGCCCGATTCGGCACGGACGACCACGCCCGCTTCCACGGCCGCGGCGATCTCGCGGACGAACTGGTGCGGCTCGTCTCGCGGCGGCGCGTGGTGGCGGTGATCGGCGCATCCGGCAGCGGCAAGTCGTCGCTGCTGCGCGCCGGGCTCGTCCCGGCGCTGCGGCACCCGGCGTCACGGGAGTCCACCGAAGAAGCGTGGCGTCCCGCCGCGATCCGCATCCTCACGCCGGGCGACCGCCCGGCCCGCACGCACCGGGGCCTGCTGGCGCCCGCCGACGGCGACGGCGACACGCTCCTCGTCGTCGACCAGTTCGAGGAGGTCTTCTCGCTCTGCCACGATCCGGCCGAACGGGCGCAATTCCTGGGCCGGTTGCTGGCGGCACGCGCCCCCGACAGCCGCCTGCGCGTGATCGTCGCCGTGCGGGCCGACTTCTACGGCCGCTGCGCCGAACACGGCCCGCTGGCCGACGCGCTCGGCGACGCCAACCTCCTCGTCGGCCCCATGCCGCCGAGCCGGCTGCGCGAGGCCATCGTCAGGCCCGCGGCGGCCGAAGGGCTCATCGTGGAAAGGACGTTGACCGCCCGGATGGTGGCCGACGTGTCGGACGAGCCGGGCGGTCTTCCGCTCATGGCGCACGCGTTGCGCGAAGTGTGGCGGCGACGCAGCGGCAAGACGCTGACAGAGGCGGCGTACGAGGCGATCGGCGGCGTCCGGGGCGCCATCGCGCACACCGCGGAGGATGTCTTCGGACACCTGACGGAGGAGGAGGCCGCGACGGGGCGCCGACTGCTCCTGCGGATGGTCGCACCGGGCGACGGCACGCAGGACACCCGCCGCCCCGTCGACCGCGCCGAACTGCCGCCCGGCTGCGACGACGTACTGGAACGCCTGGTCGCCGCACGGCTGCTCACCGTCGACGGCACGACGGTCGACCTGGCGCACGAGGCCCTGATCAGCGCGTGGCCGCGGCTGCGCGGGTGGGTCGACGCGGACCGGGAGCGCCTGCGGCTGCACCGGACGCTCACCGAAGCGGCCTTGGCCTGGCGGGAGTTGGGACGAGACCAGGGTGCGCTGTACCGCGGGACGCGGCTCACCGCGGCGCGGGAGGCATTCGCCGACGATGCCGCGGCAGGCGAACTGACGCCGCTTGAAGCCGAGTTCCTCCGGGCGAGTGTCGAGGCGTACGACGACGGCGTACGCGCGAAAGCCCGCACCGCGCGCCGCACGCGCACCCTGCTGTCGGGCCTCGCCGTGCTCCTGTGCCTCGCGGTGGTCGCGGGGGTGGCCGCCTGGCAGCAGAACCGCGACGGGGAGCGGCAGCGGGCGCAGGCGGAGGCCCGGCGGATCGTCGGCGTCGCGCAGACCCTGCGGCTCTCGGATCCGGTGACCGCCATGCGGCTGAGTCTGGCGGCCTGGCGGGTGGCGGATCTGCCGGAGACGAGGGAAGCGGTGCGGACCGCGGGCGCGTGGCAGGAGCAGGACTCCTTCTCCGGCCGGGACGTCGGGACGGCGCCGAACACGCCACGCCATCTGAGCGCGGACGGCCGCACGCTGACGGCGACCGGCCGTGACCGCGTGGTGCGGTGGGACATGCGGAGCCATCGCCGCGCCGGAACGGACGACAGGCCCGGGGTCCACGAGAACAGCATGGACATCAGCGCCGACGGACGCCTGATCGCGCAGCACGGCAAGGGCGGCGTACTGGTGTGGGACCTGAACAGGAACCGGGCGGCGGGCCCGCGCTTCGGGACGGGGGAACGGCAGGACACGGACGGCTGGTTCGGGCCGAGCGGCCGGACCTTCGTCATCCGCAAGGGAGTCCGTGACGGTGCCACGGTCCAGGTGTGGGACGTGCGCGGGCACAAGCTGCTCGACGAGATCCACGGCAGGTCGACGGAGAGCCCGGCACCTGCGCTCAGCCCCGACGACCGGCTGCTGGCGACCTGCTCCGAGAAGGGCACCCGGCTCTCCGTCCGGGACGTCGCGAAGGGACGGGAACTGCGCAGGACGTGGCCGAGCGAGGTGGACGAGCAGGTCTGCGGAGCCCCGGAGACGACCTTCACCCCGGACAGCCAGGCGCTCGCCTTCTCCACGGCTGACGGCGTCCGCACCTGGGAGCCGCGCACCGGACGGGAACGCCCGAGGATCGAGGTCGGCTCCGAGGCGAGCGTGGACTTCGGCGAGGACGGCGCCACCGTCGCGGTCCTCGCCGACGGGAAGATCACACTGCGCCGGACCCAGGCGCCGGGCACACCGCTGCTCCAGTACGGGGTGCAGGACCGTGGAGCCACCGACGTGCGGCTGGACACGGCGGACGGAGTGATCCGCTACCGGGCCAACGGCGAAGTCGTACGCACCCTCGACATCCGCGGGGCCCTGTCGGCGCCCCGGCTGAAGCGGCCGATGACGGCGGCGCGCTTCAGCCCGGACGGGCGCACGCTCGCGACCGTCGAACAGCGCTTGGACAGGGCGGAGTTCAGGCTGCGCGACGCACACGACGGTGCGGTGGCCGCTGCGCTGCCCGGCCCGGCGTGCGGGGACTGCGGGGCGCCGCCGTGGGCGTTCTCGGCGGACGGCCGGACGCTGGCGTACGGGTTCGTGGGGGAGCGTGGCACGACGGTGCGGCAGTGGGAGACCGAGCGGGGCGCGGAGTCGGCCCGCACGACGGTGCCTTCGTCGGTCGAGAGCCTGGTGATCCCGCCGGACGGCGCGGACGTGCTCACCGGAGGCACGCCGTCCGGCATGCGGGACAACGACGACCGGGAGATCGAGGTCTGGAAGGTCACGAAGCAGGCGCCGAGCAAGGTGCTCGGCCGGCCGACCGGCGGCCTCTCGGGAACGCTGTCCCCCGACGGGCGCTCCGTCCTCGGCTGGGACGGCGTGCTGACCGACCTCGCGACCGGGCGGTCCGCGCGGGCGGTGAGCGGCGAGGACCAGCTGAACTCCGCCGTCTACAGCCCCGACGGCCGCTATCTCGCCGTGTCCGACGACAACGGCAGACTCACCCTCTGGAACGCCCGCGGCAGCCGCGCACTCGGTGTGCTCTCCCCGGGCTCGTACGACCGGGCCGAGGAGACCCCGGCCCTCTCCTTCTCCGAGGACGGCCGATACCTCGCGGCGGCCGGGGAGGACGGCACGGTACGCGTCTGGGAGACGGGCACCCCGCGCCTCACGGGCGCCGAGTACCCCGGCACCGACGGGCCCGCCCTGGCGCTCGGCTTCGCGGGGAACGAACTCCGGGTGGCGACGGCGCACACACCTGCCCGGTCGATGCCGCTGGCGGCGGGCCGCGCGGCACACGCCGTGTGCACCCGTGCCCAAGGCGGTCTCACCAGGTCACAGTGGCGTACGTATCTGCCGACTACCAAGTATCGCAAGACGTGTTGACGATACGTTTGACGCATCGACCGAAGGAGCGAGTCACCCCGTGAACGAACTGATGCGCTGGGAGTCCAACGAGGGGCCAGTCGTCGTCGAGGTGGATTCCAAGGACCCCGGCTTCAGGTCGGTGGCGCGCGGGGACAGCGGGGAAGTCATCGATGTCCAGGGCCGGTTGGAGTCGGCGCTGGACAATGTGCGCGGCGCGGCGATGTCCGCCCTGCACACCTTCCGCACCACTGCCCTCGACCCCGACCAGATCGAGCTGGAGTTCGGCGTCAAGCTCAGTGCCGTCGCGGGCGCCGTCATCGCCAAGACCGCGGCCGAGGGACACCTGACCGTCAAACTGACCTGGTCCCGCGGGGACGCACAGAACGGATAGTCGTGGGCATGCACTGGCGTGCCCGCATCGGCACCGCCGAAGGATCCCCGCGGGGAGCGGGCGTACTGGTCGACAGCACCCGGCTGATCACTTGTGCCCACGTGGTCCACGGTCTGGCCGAGGTCTCGGTCACCCTGCCCGGTGTCACCGGCGCACTGCCCGCGACCGTGGCATGGTCCGGCGACTGGAAGCGGGTGGGTGACCTCGGTGATGTGGCGGTCGTCGAGCTCCGGGAGCCGCTGCCCGTCCCCGCGTGCGCCTTCGCGCCGTTCGACACGCTGCTGCCGCGCATGGGGAAGGCCGCACACGAACTGCGCGCCCTGGGATTCCCGCGCGGGCACGAGGAGGACGGCATCCATGTCACGCTGCGCACCAGCGCGGACCGGCTGCTGCGCCAGGAGTGGCTGGAGATCGACGTCGAGCAGGCTCATCTGGCCCGCCTGGACGAGGGGTTCAGCGGCTCCGCGGTGTACGACCCTGCGACCGGGATGGTCGTCGGCATGGTCACCGACGCCGTGCTCGACGGCGACCATGAGGGATACCTCGGGCGGATGCTTCCGCTCGACACGATCCGCCGCCACTGGGAAGGCCTCGACGACCTGCTGCCGCTGGACTGGCTGCCGGACGAACCGCGCCGCGAACTGCGCGCGCTCCTTGAGGGGGTCAGGCCGGGCGTGGGACCGGAGCTGATCGTCCAGCGGGCCTTCCCCACCTTCCGGCGCCCCCTTCCGGCCTTCACGTCGCTGTGGTCGGCGGTGCGTTACGTCGGCGAGGACATGGCGGGCGAGGACCGGCTGCTCCGGCTCCTGACCGAGCTCATGACGCACGTACCGGGCGCGGCCCGGCACCACATCGACGCCTGGATGCGGCGCAGGCTGCCGCAGTACGCGGCGCGGGCGGCACACGCGCCGCCCGCCGCCCCCACGCCGGTGGGCTCGGTCATGGTCAGGCTCGAACCGCTCACGCGCGGTGCGAGCCTCGAGATGAGCGTGAGCACGGTGATCGACGGCGTGCAGGTCGCCCGTGCAGGCCCCGTCCGGGTCCGCCGCGACCAGGTGCGGGCCAAGGTCGAGGGCTGTCTCGCCGAACAGGTCTCCAGGGTGCACGACTTCGACTGGATGCTGGAGTTCGTGGTGCCGGAAGGGCTCATGAGCGAGCCCTTCGAGGAGTGGGACATCCGCGAGCCCGGCGCCCCGCGCCCCCGCCCCATGCGCACCGTGCCCGTGGTGGTCAGGCACATGGACCGGCTCAAGCCGCTGACCGTCTCCCGGCTGACCCGCAATCGCTGGCAGACCGTGCGGGCCCGGGGCGAGACCCGTCCCGAGCCCGTCGAGTGCGCACTGCCGTACGGCTACGAGGAGTTCCGCGACTGGCTCGACGCGGACGACGAGGTGTGCGCGCTGGCCTACGCCGCAACGCCCGTGCCGGACTGGCTCTCCGCGGCACTCGACACCGGCGTACCGATCATGCTGTGGCGGCGGCACGAATGCGGCGGCGGGCACGCGACGTGCGCGCCCGAGAAATTCCTGGCCCAGCTGGCCGAGGCGGTCGGCGCCCTGGATCCCGACCGGCTGCCGATCGAGGTCATGAAGCTGCGCAAGGAAGCACGTTCCCCGAACAAGGGGGGCGCCGATCACTGCGGACATCGGCTGACGCTGTTCTGGGACGACCCGGAACGCAGGCCCGATCCTCCGCTTGCCATGGGGAGTGCGTGAGATGTCCGAAGCCCACCGCCCGGCCGGATCGCCGAACTGGCAGATCTACAAAGGGATTCGGCGACCGCACGACGGCGTCGGCCGCCTGCCCGAGCCGCCGCCGTGGCGCACCTTCACCGGCGGCCCGCCCTTGCGCACCCCGCCCGGCGACTCCGGCAACCCGCACGCGGCGGCCAGCTATCGCCCCGGCGTGGAGGCGATCCGTCAGGTCAACGCGGCCCTCTATCTGCGCAGGCCGCTGCTGGTCACCGGCGCCCCCGGCACCGGGAAGTCGTCCCTCGCCTACGCCGTCGCCCACGAACTGGGTCTCGGCAAGGTCCTGCACTGGCCGATCACCAGCCGGGTGACCTTGCGGGACGGGCTGTACGAGTACGACCCCCTGACCCGCCTGTACGGGGCCGAACGGGCGCGGGGCGGCGGCAAACCGAGTACGGACGACATCGGCGACTACCTCCGCCTCGGCCCCCTCGGCACCGCGCTGCTGCCCTTCGAAAAGCCCCGGGTCCTCCTCGTCGACGAGATCGACAAGAGCGACTTCGACCTGCCCAACGACCTCCTGACCATCTTCGAGAAGGGTTCGTACGAACTCGTCGAGCTGGCCCGGCGTGCGGCACCCACCGCCAAGGTGATGACGGCTGACAGCACCACCGACCGGGTGGAGATCCGTGAGGGCACGGTCACCTGCCGGGCCTTCCCGCTCGTCGTCATGACGAGCAACGGCGAACGCGAGTTCCCGCCCGCCTTCCTGCGCCGGTGCGTCACGGTCAACCTGAAGCAGCCCGCGACCGTCGAGGAGCTGACCGCGATCGTCAGGGAACACCTGGTCGGCGTGGTCGGCCAGGACGGCGAACTCCCCGACGGCGCGCGGAAGATCATCCAGCGCTTCTTCGAGCGTCGCAGCAGCGGCTTGCTCGCCAACGACCAACTCCTGAACGCGATCTACATGTGCCATCACGCCTCGTTCAGCGAGCAGCCGGAGAGCGTCCTTGAACTGGCGGACCAGGTGATGCCGTTCCTCAGCGATGACGTGCCGCAGAACCATGACGATTGACCGGCTGCGGGACGCGCTGGAGGCGCTGGGGCCGCCGGTCACCCCGCTGCAGCTCGCGGAGATGGTGTGGCTCGCGGAGCGCCTGCCTCCGGAAGCGGGGGAGGGCGGGGGCACCGGGGCCGGGCTCGTCGCCGCCGGGTCCCACCCAGGCGGCGGCCTCCCGGCGGGACGGCCCGCCGCCGGCATCACGGGCGCGGCGGAGGGCGCGGCTCGCGCGCAGGCTCCGGGCCCGGCCGAGCCCGGAGCGGACGCAGAGGCGGCCGTCGACGGGGAACACCGGGCGGCCCTGCACCTCGCACGGGGCCTCGCCGAGCGCGGCACGGACGCGGACGAGGTGCTCGTCCCCGCGCCACAGGCCCTGCGTCACGAACTGGCGATCCAGCGCGCCCTGCGCCCGCTCAAACAATCCGTCCCCGACCGGCGCCACCCCACCCTGGACGAGGAGGCCACCGCTGCCCGCGCGGCACGCCGCCCGGACGTGCGCCCCTGGGCGCCCGTCATGGTGCCCGGCACCGACCGCCTCCTGAGCCTCGCGCTTGTCGTCGACACGGGTCCCTCGATGACGGTCTGGCGGCCGCTGGTGCGTGAGCTGCGCGAGGCGCTGCAGCGGACGGGCGCGTTCAGGGACGTACGCCTGTGGCAGCTGAAGGACCTGGGCACACGCCTGGGCATCCAGCCGGCGCCGGACGGCCCGGCCGTCGACCCGGCGGCGCTGATCGACCCGACGGGCCGTCAGGTGGTCCTCGTGCTCAGCGACTGCTCCGGTCCGCACTGGTGGGCAGGGCGCGCCGGACCGGCCGTCCACCGTTGGGCGAGGCGTGGACCCACCGCCATCCTGCAGCCGCTCCCGGAGCGGCTGTGGCGACGCACGGCGGCCCCCGCCGTCCCCGGCAGGGCGATCGCGTCCCGCGCGAGCGCCCCGAACACGGGGCTGCGCTTCACCCCGCACGACGGCCGCACCAGACGCCCCGCCGGCGCGGTCCCCGTCCCGGTCCTCGAGCTGGCGCCGGACTGGCTCGCCGACTGGGCCGGGCTCCTGACGGCCTCGGGCGACCGCCACCGGGACACGGCCGTCACCTACGTGAGCGCACACCCGGCCGCGCACGCCGAACCCCGCACGAGTGAAGGGGACTTGACCATCGCCGAGCGCATCATGCGCTTCCAGTCGGCGGCCTCACCCACGGCGGCGGATCTCGCGGCGCACATCGCGCTGTCCGTGCCCGCGCTGCCGGTGATGCGGCTGATCCAGCAGCGCGTCACACCGGGGTCGCGCCCGAGCGACCTGGCGGAGGTGCTCCTGAGCGGTCTGCTGGAGCCGGTCGACGCGGGAGCGGGCCTGTACGACTTCGTGCCGGGTGCGCGCGGTGCGCTGATCGAGACCCTGCCGCGCCCGGAGTCGCTCGCCGTCACCGAGTTGCTGGAGCGGCTCGGCGAGGAGATCGAGGTCAGGGCGGGCTCGGCGCCGCGGGCCTTCCGCGCGCTCGTGGCGGTGGCGGAGGGGGCGGGCAGCCGGAGGCTCGGGGACGCGGGGCAGCCCTTCGCGCTGGTGAGCGAGGAGGCGTTGGGGCTGTTGCGGAGTACGGCGATCCCGGTGGTGGAGACGTCCATGACGGTGGACATCACACTGCCGCCCGACTTCGGACAGGAACTGCGCCGAGCCCGCACCGCGGCCGGTCTCTCTCTGGCGGAGCTGGCTGACATGGTCCACTACAGCAAGAGCCACCTCAGCAAGATCGAAAGAGGCCTGAAGCGGCCTACGCAGGAACTGGCCGGGATGTGCGAGCTGGTGCTGGGGTCTGAGGTGGCGCTGACCTCACTGGTACCGCCCAGAGTGCCGACTCAAGGCGAGGAGCTCATCGACGGGTCGTCCGCACTGCTGGGACCAGCCGCCTCGGTGCCGTGTCCGCGACGGCTGACGAACCTTCCGGGCAGGGAGCCCTTCGTCGGCAGGCAGGACGAAATCGCTCAACTGGACGCGCGATTCGGCAGGTACCTCTCGTCCCCCGAGAACTTCATCACCGTCCTGCACGGCATGGGAGGGGTGGGGAAGACCGCGCTGGCGCGAGAGTGGGCGAGACGGGGACTCGAAGATGACGCGTTCACGATGGTGTGGTGGATCAACGCGGAATCGCAGGTCCGCATCGATGAAGGCCTGGCGGATCTCACGGCTGCCCTGGCGCCGTCGCTCGCCGGTCTGCTGGAACGGGAGCGGCAGAAGGAATGGGCCCTGCAGTGGTTGAGCGCCCATGAGGACTGGCTGCTCGTGCTCGACGACGCGAAGGACCCGGCAGTCGTGGGGTTGCTCGTGTCGCGTGCGGGTCCGGGCGGCCGCTTTCTGATCACCAGCCGGGATGCCGTGGGCTGGCATGCGCTTCCGGCCGCGATGTTGCCTCTCGACGTGCTGGAACTCCCGCAAGCGGTCGAGCTGTTGACGGGATATCTGGATGGCAGGGCCGCTGGGCCTGCCGAGCGCCTCTGTGAGGAGCTCGGCAGGCTCCCCCTCGCACTGGTCCAGGCGGGGGCGTGGCTGGCCGAGACCCGGATGCCCATCGGCGAGTACCTGAGGATCTTCGAGACGCAGAGGCAGGAGTTGCTGGAGGCGCCCGTCCCGGGTTCCGGCCAGGGGACCGGCATCGCCGAGGCATGGAAGGTGAGCCTGCGCGCCGTCGAGGATCCCCTGGCGGTGCGGATCATGACGACGTTGTCCTGGTACGCACCCGAGCCCGTGCCCAGGGAGATCCTGCCGGGCCTGGCAACCCCCGGGCCTCAACTCGCCCGTGCGTTGGGTCTCTTGAACAGTCTCAGCCTGATCAGGCTCGACCCCGATTCGATCACCGTGCACCGGCTCATCAGCGCCGTGGTGCGGATGCCGGACGAGCAGGCCCCGTACCGCACCGCTGAGGATCTCGAAGAATCCCGCGCCACGGCAGTGAGCCTTCTCGCGAGCTCGGTCCCTGACCGCACGGAGGATCCCGCGACCTGGCCCCGATGGCGGGAGCTGCTTCCGCACATCGAGGCTCTCGCGGAGCACTCCCGGCCGGATGACGACGCCGGGCTCCTGCCCGCCCTCGACGGGCTCGCGGACTTCTGTATCGGCCAGGGGCAGCCGGACAAGGCCGTCGCCGCCCTGCATCACGTCGTCGAGACCTCGCAAAGGGTTTTCGGTCCTGCGGCTGCGGCGACCCACTCGGCCCGAGCGAGGCTCGCAGGGGCATACCGGGCGACGGGGGCCTCGAAGCGGGCCGTCGCCCTCTACGAAGAGTCCATCGCCGCGCTGGTCGAGGCACTGGGGGACGGCCACCCCGATGTGCAGCCGTTCCGGGCCGAACTCGCGGACCTGTATCGGGAGTCGGGAGACGTGGAGCGGGCCATCGCACTGTATGACGACGCCGAGGCACACACGGCTGCGGCCCGGGGGTACGAGCACCCCCGCTCCCTGTGGATGCGGGCGAGGCGCGCCGGGGCGTACGCGGCGTCCGTGGACGCTTCCAGGATCGCGGAGGCGCTGGCCCTGTGCGAGGGGGCGCTCATCGCGTGCCGACGGGTGCTGGGAGACGACCACCCGGACACCATCGCCGTACGGAGCAAGCTGTCGACCATTTGCCGCGCGGCGGGGGACATGGACCGGGGGAGGCGCGAGGCCGTGCAGGTGCTGCTCGACTGCCGCCGGGTCCTGGGCGCGGACCATCCGCGTACTCTCGCGGCGCAAGGCGACCTGGCCCACGCGCACGAGCACGCGGGCGAGATGACGGAAGCGCTCCGGGCGTACGAGGACGCACTGGTCGCCAGTCTCCGTGTCCGCGGGGCCTCTCACCCGGACACGATGCATCTGTGCGAACACCTCGCGGAGGTGTGTGCGGCACAGGGGGCGCAAGGCCGGGCGATCCAGCTGTACGAGAGGGCGCTGACGGAGCGCATCGCGTCGCGGGGGCCGGACCACCCCGACACCCTCCTGGTGGCCGAGCATCTCGCCGACGCCTACCGGCTGGACGGGGCCTGGGAGAAGGCGACGTCTCTGCACGAACGCACGCTGGAAGCCCGGATCAGAGTCCTGGGTGAGGGCCATCCCCAAACCCGGTGGTCCTACGAGAGTCTCATCGGAGCCCTGCGCGAGGCCGGCCACGGCGAGCGCGCCGACGCCGTGGAACGAGAGAGGGACGCCCCCACCCGGCGTAAACCGGACGGGGACGCCCCGGACTGATCTCAGGCCACGTCGAACGAAGCCGGGTCAGGGCCCAGTCGCCGGTCCTCGTTCAGTGCGCTGATCGCCGCCATGTCCTCGGGGTCGAGCTCGAAGCCGAAGACGTCGATGTTCTCCTTGATCCGCGACGGCGTCACGGACTTGGGGATCACCACGTTGCCCAGCTGGATGTGCCAGCGCAGGACGACCTGGGCCGGCGTGCGGCCGTGCTTCTGGGCGATCGCCACGATCGCCGGGACCTCCAGGAGGCCCTTGCCCTGGCCGAGCGGGGACCAGGCCTCCGTGGCGATGCCCTGTTCCGCGTGGATCTCGCGGGAGGCGCGCTGCTGGAGGTGCGGGTGGAGTTCGATCTGGTTGACGGCGGGGATGACCGACGTCTCGGAGATCAGCTTCTCCAGGTGCTCGGGCAGGAAGTTCGAGACGCCGATGGACTTCGCGCGGCCGTCGGCCTGGATCTTCTCGAAGGCCTTGTACGTGTCCACGGCCAGGCCCTTGGAGGGCAGCGGCCAGTGGATCAGGTACAGGTCCACATGGTCGAGGCCGAGCTTCTCCAGGGACGTGTCGAAGGCGCGGAGCGTCGAGTCGTAGCCCTGGTCGGTGTTCCAGAGCTTCGTCGTGACGAAGAGCTCCTCGCGGGCGATGCCGGAAGCGGCGATGGCCTTGCCGGTGCCCTCTTCGTTGCCGTAAATGGCAGCGGTGTCGATGCTGCGGTACCCGGCCTCCAGCGCCGTCGCGACGGCGGACTCGGCCTCGTCGTCCGGTACCTGCCAGACGCCGAAGCCGAGCTGCGGCATCTCGACGCCATTGTTCAGGATGATCGGGGGGACCTTGCTCACGAGCTCTCGATCCTTAAGTCGTCGGGTGGTACTCCCATGGTCAACGATCAGATGCGGTGCTGCATTCCTTGACCACTCCCGGGTGAAGTCCGGGCGTTTTTTGGTCCGCACCATTGACCGCGTTCCGTCATGCCGCGACTCTATTGCACGTCGCTGAACGCAGGACACTCATGTGAACGGTGAACGGTGACTCCTGAACCCCCACTCTTCAGGAAGGCAGCCCCACGCTCATGAACGAAGACCAGAACCCCACCACGCCGGAAGTGGCGGAAGCCGTCACCGCATGGCAGACGCCCGAGTACGAGGTCGTGGAGACCGCGCTCGAAGTGACCGCGTACCGCAGCGCCGACCGGTAGTCCCGCCGTCGGCATGACTCGGCCCCGGCGGCACCGCGCGGCGGCTCGCGCGGCTGCCGGGACGCTGCCTCTGCACCCACCTCCCGAGTGGGGAATCGAAGTCGCGGCGGAACGGATGGTGATCGAGCTGTGACGGCTCCCTGGACACCCGGCGAATTCACCGAGCGGCTGCGCGTCGTCTCGTCCGAGCGCTATCACGACCGGCACCCCTTCAACGTACGCATGCATGAAGGCACCCTCACCCGCGAGGAGTTGCGCCGCTGGATCGCGAACCGGTTCCACTATCAGCGCCACATCCCCGTCAAGGACGCGCTGATCCTCGCCAAGTTCGACGACCCGTCGCTGCGCCGCGGCTGGGTGCGCAGGATCCAGGACCACGACGGCGAGAAGGACGGGGACGGCGGCATCGAGCGGTGGCTGCGCCTCGGCGAGGCCGCCGGGATCGAGCGCGGCGAACTCCTCGACGCCTCGCGGGTGCTGCCCGGTGTGCGGCTCGCGGTCGACGGATACGTCAACTTCTGCCGCCTGCGGCCCGCGCTGGACGCCGTCGCCGCCTCGCTCACCGAGCTGTCGGCGCCGGATCTCATGCGGACCAGGATCGACGCGTTCGAGCGGCACTACCCGTGGATCGACGGGGAGGGCCTCGCGTACTTCCGCACCCGTGTGGAGCAGGGCAGCCGCGACGGGCAGGAAGCGCTCGGACTCGTCCTGGAGTGGGCGCGCACCCGGGAGGAGCAGGAGCGGGCCGTCGCGGCGCTCGGCTTCAAGTGCGACGTGCTGTGGACGCTGCTCGACGCGGTCGACCGGGGGCCGGTGTGCGGCTGATGACCGACGCCGTACGCGCGACGGAAGACGATGGCGTACGTCCCGACTGGCGGCCCGCGTTGGCGCGCTCGGTGATCCTGCGGCACGACCCGGTGCGCGGCGTCGACCTGCTGGTGCTGCCCGAGCGCGTGGTCGTGCTGCGCGGATCCGCGGGGAGTGTCGTGGCGCTGTGCGACGGAGAGCGTGAAGTCACAGTGATTATCGGCGAGTTGGGGCGGCGGCATCCCGGTGCACCGGTGGCCGATGACGTGCTGCGGTTCCTCGCCGACCTGCGGGCACAGGGGTGGCTTCGGTGACGGAGTCCCCTCGTGCGGTCGAGTCCCCTTGTGCGGTTGAACCGCCCTGGGCTCTGCTCGCCGAGCTCACGCACGGGTGTCCGCTGCGGTGCGCCTACTGCTCCAACCCCATCGAACTCGTGCCCCGGGGAGGTGAGTTGACCGCCGCGCAGTGGAGCGATGTCATGCTCCAGGCCGCCGAGATCGGCGTCGTGCAGACGCATCTCTCCGGTGGTGAGCCCCTCCTGCGCCGCGACCTCGCCGAGATCGTCACGGCCGCCGACTCCGCCGGGATCCACACCCAGCTCGTGACCAGCGGGGTCGGCCTGCACGAAGCGCGTCTCGCGGCCCTCGTCGGCGCGGGCCTGCGCAGCGTCCAGCTGTCCGTGCAGCACGCCGATCCGGAGCAGGCCGAACTCATCGCGGGGGCAAGGGCGTTCAAGGTCAAGGAGCGAGCGGCCGGGCTCGTGCGGGCGGCGGAACTTCCGCTCGGGCTCAATGCCGTGCTGCACCGCGCCAATCTCGACGCCCTCGACGGGATCGTGGAGCTGGGGCTCGCGTGGGGCGCCGACCGGATCGAGCTGGCCAACACGCAGTTCTACGGCTGGGCGCTGCGCAACCGGGGCGCACTGCTGCCGGACCGCGCCCAGGTCGCACGGGCCCGCGAGCGCGTCGAGGGGTGGCGGGAGCGGCTCGCGGGGCGCATGGAGCTGGTGTGGGTGGCACCCGACTACGTGGACGGCGTCGCGAAGCCCTGCATGGGCGGCTGGGGCGCCATCTCGCTGACCGTCGCCCCGGACGGCACGGTGCTGCCGTGCCCGGCCGCCGGTGAACTGCTCGGATCCGACGCGCCGAACGTCAAGGACCGCCGACTGGACTGGATCTGGCGGGAGTCGGCGGCCTTCAACCGCTACCGCGGCGAGGGCTGGATGCGCGAGCCCTGCCGCAGCTGCGACCTGCGGACCGTGGACTTCGGCGGCTGCCGCTGCCAGGCGTTCGCCCTGACCGGCGACGCCGCCCGCACGGACCCCGCCTGCCACCGCTCGCCGGGCCACGGGGCGGTCCGCGCCCTCGTCGACGGCGCGGGAGGCGGCAAGGGAGGCGGGCAGGGAGGCGGCGCAGGAGGCGGCGAGGGAGGCGGCGCAGGACGCAGGGCGGGCGACTTCGCCTACCGGGCCTCCCCGAAGACGTAAGACCTGCCCTTGCCGCGGGACATCACCGCACTCCCGCACCCTCAGATCGTTAGGAACCCTTCCTGACAGCTCCTCACCACACAAAAACCATACGAAGGAGAACACACCCCCCATGTCTCACACCCCCCGCAGAACGGTCACCGCGCTCGCCGCGGCCGGCGTCCTCGCGACGACGGCGTCCCTCGCCCTGGCCGCACAGTCCTCGGCCGCACCCCCGGCACAGAGCGCCAAGGACGTGACGGCCAAGGCGGCAGGCACCATCCACGCCGCCCCCTACGAGTACCTCGGCTGGGGCAGCCCGCAGAAGCCCACCGACGTGATGGCCGCGACCGGCGTCAAGTGGTTCACGCTCGCCTTCATCCTGTCCGACGGCGGCTGCAACCCGGCCTGGGACGGCAGCCGCCCGCTGAAGGGCGGCTCCGACGAGTCCGCCATCAAGTCCATACGCGGCGCCGGCGGAGACATCGTCGTCTCCGTCGGCGGCTGGAGCGGCGCCAAGCTCGGCGAGAAGTGCACCAGCGCCACCGCGCTCGCCGGGGCGTACCAGAAGGTCATCGACGCCTACAAGCTCAAGGCGTTCGACATCGACATCGAGGACACCGAGTTCAGCAACGCGACCGTGCGCCAGCGTGTCGTCGACGCCTTGAAGATCGTGAAGCAGAAGAACCCGGGGATCGTCACCTACGTCACCATGGGGACGACCCCGAGCGGTCCCGACGCCACCGGCAAGGACCTCATCAAGCGCGGCGCCGCGGCCGGTCTCGACAACGACGCCTGGGTGATCATGCCGTTCGACTTCGGCAGCCACAGCGGCTCCATGGGCGACGCATCGGTCAGCGCCCTTGAGGGCCTGAAGAGCGCGGTCAAGAGCGCCTACGGCTACAGCGACGCCGACGCGTACAAGCGCATCGGCGTCTCCTCGATGAACGGCAAGACGGACGTGGCGGGCGAGACCGTCACGACGAACGACTTCAAGAAGATCCTCGCCTACGCGCAGCAGCACCACATCGCGCGGTTCTCCTTCTGGGCCGTCAACCGCGACCGCGACTGCTCGTCCGGCGGGAGTGCCGGGGACTCGTGCAGCGGCGTGTCGCAGGCTCCGTACGACTTCACCAAAATCGTCGCGCAGTACGGGGGTTGAGACATGGACAGCGGCAAGAAGAGGGCGGCCGTGCTCGGCGCCGCGGCCCTGGTCGTCGGGCTCACCCAGTACGTCACGTCCGCGTCCGCGGCCCCGGACCGGCCGGGAGCGGCGGACCGGCCGAGGGCGGCGGTCGGCGAACCGACCGACATCGCGACGATATCCACCGGCTGGACGATCCCCTGGGGCACGTCCTGGACGCCCGACGGCAAGGCCGCCCTGGTCACCGAGCGCGACGACTTCCGCGTCTGGCTGGTCTCGGGGGACGGCAAGGACAAGAAGCAGATGGGCACGGTGCCCGAGTCGCAGACCACCGGCGGAGAAGGCGGGCTGATGGGGGTGGCCGTCGACCCGGACTGGGCCACGAACCACCACGTGTACGTCATGCACACCTCGTCCGAGGGCAATCGCATCGCGCGCATGACGTACGACGGGACGGAGCTGACCGACTACGAGGTGCTGCTCAAGGGGATCAAGAAGAACAAGTACCACAACGGGGGCCGCCTGGCCTTCGGCCCCGACGGCTACCTCTACGCCACCACCGGCGACGCCCAGGACGGCGCCCTCGCACAGGACGAGAACTCCCTGAACGGCAAGATCCTGCGCCTCACCAAGGACGGCGGGGCGGCACCCGGCAACCCCTTCGGTAACTACGCCTACAGCATGGGGCACCGCAACCCGCAGGGCATCGCCTTCGATCCCCAAGGAAGGCTGTGGGAAGCGGAGTTGGGCCAGAGCGCGAAGGACGAGCTGAACCTCATCAAACCCGGTGAGAACTACGGCTGGCCCACCTGCGAAGGCACCTGTGACGTCTCCGGCATGACCAACCCCAAGAAGACCTGGGGCGTCGCCGAGGCCTCGCCGAGCGGCGTCGCCGTCGTCGACGGAGCCGTCTACATGGCGGCGTTGAAGGGCGAGCGGCTCTGGCGCATACCGATCAACGCCGACAACGAGGACGTCGGGACGGCGAAGGCGTTCTACGTCGGCGAGTACGGGCGGCTGCGCGCGGTCACGGCCGTGCCGGGCGCCGACCAGCTGTGGCTCTCGACCACCAACGCCGACAACAACGGCGGGCAGCCCGACGGTTCGGACCAGATATTCCGCGTGACGATCGGTTAGCGACGCGGGCCTAGGCCGCGGTGGTCCCGAGGTACGCGTCCCGCACCTTCGGGTCCGCGCGTACCTCGGCCGCCGTGCCCTCGGCCAGGACGCCGCCGAGGTCGAGGACCACCACGCGGGCGCAGAGCTCCATCACGAAGGCGACGTTGTGCTCCACGAGGAGCACGGCGCAGTCCTCCTCGTCCGCGAGGTGCCGGATGACGGCCGAGAGCAGGCCTCGCTCGTCGGCCGTCATCCCGGAGGCGGGCTCGTCCAGGAGCAGCACCCTGGGCGGGTCCGCCAGCGCGCGTGCCAGTTCCACCATGCGGGCCCGGCCGACCGGCAGCGCGCCCGCGTACTCGTCGGCGAGTTCCTCAAGCCCGCACTCCCGCAGGACGGTTGACGCGCGGGACCGTCTTTCCCGTTCATGCGTACGCCGGGTGGGCGAGGCGAGCAGATCGGCGCCGAACCCGCCACCGCCGCCACGCCACTCCTGTGCGACGAGCAGATTGTCGGCCACCGTGAGCTGCCCGAAGAGCTGCTGGCGCTGGAAGGTGCGGCGCATGCCGTGGCGGGCGCGCCAGACGGGGGAGCGGCGTGTGACGTCGACGCCGTCGAGCAGGACGCGCCCCTGGTCGGGGCGGCGGATACCGGAGACGACGTCGAACAGGGTTGTCTTTCCCGCCCCGTTGGGGCCGATGAGGCCGCAGACCTCGCCGGGGCGCAGGCTCAGGTCCACGTCCGTGAGGGCGTGAATGCCGCCGAAGCGGACGCCGATGCCGGAGGCGTCGAGGATGCGCTCGCTCATGGCCGTCCCACTCCTTCGGTGTGACCCTGCGCGGCTATGCCCAGATAGGCCTCGGTCAGCTGGTCCGCCCGGACCTCGGAGCGCGGGCCGCACCAGGAGATCCGGCCCTGTGAGAGGTAGGCGACGGTGTCGGCGACGCCGAGGATCTCAGCGGCCTTCTCCTCCACGAGGAGCAACCCCGTTCCGGCGTCGCGCAGTTCGGCGAGGAGGCGGAACACCTCCTCGACCACGCGGGGTGCGAGGCCGAGGGACGGCTCGTCCGCGATCAGTACCTTCGGCGGGCGCTGGAGGAGGGGCGCGAGGACGAGCATCTGCTGCTCCCCTCCGGAGAGGGAGCCCGCGGTGACCTTCCGCCGTGCGGCGAGGCCGGGGAAGCGTTCGTAGACGGCATCGCGTGCGCCGCTCTCCGGGAGGTGCAGGGTGAGGTTCTCCTCGATGGTCAGGGAGGGGAAGATGCCCCGGCCCTCGGGGGCGAGGACGACTCCGGATCGGGAGCGGTGGACGGGGCCGCGGTGCGTGGCGTCGGCCCCCGCGACGTGGATACGCCCCCGGGTGGGGGCGAGGAGCCCGGCCGCGGCCTTGCAGGTCGTGGACTTGCCCGCGCCGTTGGGCCCGAGCAGGGCGACGATTTCGCCCGGGTGGACGGTGAGGTCCACTCCGTGGAGTACGGGGGCGCCGTCGTATCCGGCGTGGACGTCACGCAGGGCTAGGGAGGGCTGGGATTTGTCCCCAAGCCCGCCCCTTCCCGAAACCGTGGGCTGCCCGACCCTTCCCGAAACCGTGGGCTCTGCCCCCGGGCCCCCGTAGCGGCCTTCGGCCTCGTCCTCAGACGCCGGACGGGCTGAACTGCCGGAGGCGACCCCAGCCCCCACCCGCCGCCGATGCAGCCGCACCGAAACCGCCGCGCAGTACCCGTCCGGATCATTGGCCAGCGCAAGCCCCGCCAACCCGAACAGAATCACCGGCAGCTGCACGGACTCCGTCACGTAGTCGGCGACCAGGTGCGGCACGATCGCGAAGACGAGCCCCGCCACCACCGCGAACTGCGGCCTGCGCACCCCCGCGGCCACCACGACCGCCAGCCACACGAGCCCCGTCATCGCGGTGAAGTCCGTGGCGGTGATACGCGTGTTGAACGACGCGTACATCACGCCGCCGAACCCCGCGAGCCCCGCAGACAACGTGAAAAGGAGCAGCTTCGTCCGCACCACCGACACCCCGGAGGCCATCGCCGCCGCAGGAGCGGACCGCACCGCCAGCATCGCCCGCCCCGTCGCCGAACCCCGCAGCGCGCTCAACGCGGCCACGGCCACGGCCACCAGGACGACCATCGCCACGCCCATCGCGCGGTCGTCGCTCAGATCGACGGGGCCGAAGACGGCGCGCGGGATCTCCCACCCGGTGTCGCCGTTCCTCAACCACCCCATCTGGAAGAGGACTTGATCGGAGAGGAAGGCCAGGGCGAGCGTGGCGAGCGCCAGTGACCGGCCGCCGAGACGCAGCGCCGGCAGCGCGACCAGGGCGCCGAGCACCGCGGCCCCGCAGGTCCCGACCAGAGCCGCCGCGACGAACGGCCACCCGTGGCTCATCAGAAGCCCCGCCACCAGCGCCGCGCCCGTCACGAACGTGGCCTGCGCCAAGGACACCATCGCGCCGAGGCCCGTCACGACGGTGAAGGAGATGAAGACCAGGGAGATCGCGAGGCCCTGCGCGAGGATCCCGCTCCAGAAGGGCGTGGTGACCGTATAGAAGGACAGCGCGAGCAGTACACCCCCCACGGCCCACGGCCCCCACCTGCGCATCCACGACTTCCCGGCGAGATAGTCGATCGGCGGCGCGTCCACCGCCGCCGTGCCCGCCGTCCGCTGCCGCCGCGTCATGAGCAGCAGCCCGGCGAAGAGGATCAGGAACGGGACGGCCGTACGGAACCCGGTGATCTTCTCCGCGAAATCGGCGTACCCGGCGACCAGGTTCTGCAGCACGCCGAGCCCGAGTCCGCCCGCGAACGCCAGCGGGATCGACATGAAGCGTCCGAGCACCGCGGCCGTGGCCGACACGAACAGGAACAGGGTGAAGTCGTGCGAGGACAGGCCCAGCAAGGGAGTCGCCAGCACACCGGCAAGACCCGCGAGGCCCGACGACAGCATCCACGCCACCGACGAGAGCCGGTCCGCGCTCATGCCCCGCAGCTCCACCAGCGAACGGTTGTCCACCGCGGCCCGCAGCCGCAGCCCCAGCGGCGTGTGCCGCATCAGGATCCACAGGCCGACGGCGACCACGGCTGTCGCGACCCATGTGATCAGCTGGTCGGAGTCGATGCCGACGCCGTCCATCAGCTGCCAGGACGTCGCCGGGCTCGGCCCGACGCCCGGCAGTCCGAACTGGTTCTCGGCCGGTTTGACGGACGCCCCTGCGTCCTGAAGGAGCTCCACCACCCACAGACCCAGCGCGGGCAGCGCGACGAGCAGCCCGATCGTCGCCACGATCTGCGCGGTCTCGCCCACCCTCGCCAGCTTGCGGAACATCAGCCGGTCAAGGCCCCAGCCGAGCGCGGGCGCCACGACACAGACGAGAAGGAGCGCCGTCGGCACGGCGGGCCAGCCGAAGCCGGAGTGGAGTTCGTAGAAGGCGAGCGCGCAGAGGTAGGCGGTCGCGCCGTGCGCGAAGTTGAAGAGGCCGGAGGCGGAGTAGGACAGGACGAGGCCCGTCGCGAGCAGCGCGTACAGGGCGCCGGAGACGAGACCGCTCAGCACGAATCCCAGCAGGTCGGACATGGATGACCCGCCCTTCTACTTGAAGGGGATGGGGTCGTAGCACGTGAAGGGCGAGGACACCGAGTACTTCCCGTCCTTCAGCTGCACCAGCGCGCCGCAGCCGAACGACTCCTTCTGCCCCTTGGGCAGGCTGCGGTCGCCGACCATCGTGTCCTTGTCGGAGAAGCCGTTCGCCGCCTGCTGGAAGGAGTCGACGGTCAAGTCCTTGCCCGCCTTGTCGGCGATCGAGAGGAAGAGGTCGGCCGACATGTAGCCGGTCATCATGTGCATGTTGAGCGGGACGTCCTTGCCCGCCGCCTTCCTGATGTCCGCCTTGAACTGCTTCATCGCCGCGGTGTTCTGCTCGAACGGCTGGAAGGCGAGCAGGATGTGCACGCCGTCGAGCGCCTTCTTCGTCGCGCTCTTGGCGAGGAGACCGGGGTCGTAGTCGGTCGGGTCCGTGATCACGCCCTTGAAGCCGGAGCGCTTGACGGCCGTGAACAGGCCGATGTTGTACGGGGTCTGCATCACGGAGACGACCACGTCCGGCGCCTTGCCGCCGTCCGAGCGCAGGATCTCCTTGGTGTACGCCGACCAGTCGCTCGGCACGGAGGTCGCGGGCACGGTCGACTTGGCGTACGTCACCTTGTAACCGGCTGCCGCGAAGCTCTGCTTGTAGGTGCGGATGGCGAAGGTGCCCGCGTCGTTGTCGTTGGCGAGGATGGCCACGGACTTGCCCTTGGAGCCGTCCGTCACCTTCTTCAGGCCCTCGGGCCAGCTCTGCGTGATGGTGCCGCCCGGCATCGGGACCATGCAGCCGCCGTAGCCGTACATGTAACTCGGGCCGCAGAAGGGCGGGATGGTGCCCCAGCCGAACGTGGGGACCTTCTGCTTCTGGAGGAAGTCGGCGCCGGAGAAGGTGACCGAGCTCATCGGCGAGATGGCGAACACCTTGTCCTGCTGGACGAGTTTGCGCGCCGCCGCGAGGTTCTTGCCCGGGTCCTGGCCGTCGTCCTCCGCGCCCAGGTAGTCGATCTTCCGCCCGTGTACGCCGCCTTCGGCGTTCGCGCGGTCGAAGCGGGCCTTGGCGCCGAGGTCGGTGTCCTTCTTGCTGTAGCCGCTCGCGGTCGTCATGGAGACGATGCCGCCGACCTTGATGGAGTCGGCGCTCACGCCGCGTACGGAGCCGCCTGCCTTGTCGCTGCCGCTCGAACCGCTGCTGTTGGAGGCGGAGTTGCAGGCGGTGGCGAGCAGCAGTGCGGCCACGGTGGCGGTGATGGTGCGGATCGATCGCGACACGAGTCGAGCCCCCTCCGTCGAAGTGGGGCTGATTCTGTGCGGGACCTGATGAACCGTCAAGAACTGCCGCATCGGCAATTGATGGACCGTCAGAAACCCTGGAAGGTTCCTTACGCCCGGTAAAGGGCCTCCACCTCGGCCGAGTAGGCCGTCTCGATCGCCTTGCGCTTGAGTTTCAGCGAGGGCGTCAGCAGCCCGTGCTCCTCGGAGAACTGGTGAGCCAGTATCCGGAACGTACGGATCGACTCGGCCTGCGAGACAAGGGTGTTGGCGGCCACCACGGCCCGCCGCACCTCGGTCTCCAGATCCGGGTCGCGCACCAGGTCGGTGGGGGACATCGGAGGCTTGCGGCGCATGTTCAGCCAGTGCTCGACGGCCTCGCCGTCCAGCGTGACGAGCGCCGCGATGTAGGGCCGGTCGTTGCCCACGACGATGCACTGCGCGACCAGCGGATGGTCGCGCACCCGCTCCTCCAGCTGCCCCGGCGAGACGCTCTTGCCGCCGGACGTCACCAGGATCTCCTTCTTGCGCCCGGTGATCGTGAGGTAGCCGTCCTCGTCGAGCGCCCCCAGGTCACCGGTGGCCAGCCAGCCCTCGTGCAGGGTCGCGTCGGTGGCCTTGGGGTCGTTGAGATAGCCCTGGAAGACGTTCGCGCCGTTCAGCCACACCTCGCCGTCGTCCGCGATGTACACGGTGGTGCCGGGGATGGGCTGGCCGACCGTGCCGTAGCGGGTGCGCTCGGGCGGGTTGGCGGTGGCGGCCGCGGTCGACTCCGTCAGGCCGTACCCCTCGTAGATCTCGACGCCCGCGCCAGAGAAGAACAGGCCGAGGCGCCGGTCCATCCCGGAGCCGCCGGACATCGCGTGCCGGACACGGCCGCCCATCGCGTCGCGCACCTTGGCGTAGACGAGCTTCTCGAAGAGCGAGTGCTGCATGCGCAGGGCCGCCGAAGGCCCGGGTCCGGTGCCGAAGGCCTTGGCCTCCATCGCGTCCGCGTACCGCACGGCGCACTCCACGGCCTTGTCGAAGGGCCCCGTCTTGCCGTCCTTCTCGGCCTTGCGCCGCGCGGCGTTGAAGACCTTCTCGAAGATGTACGGCACGGCCAGGATGAACGACGGCCGGAACGCCGCGAGGTCCGGGATGAGCGCCGCCGCGTTCAGGCTCGGCTGGTGACCCAGCTTGACCCGGCCACGGACCGCGGCGACCTGCACCATCCGCCCGAAGACGTGCGCGAGCGGCAGGAAGAGCAGCGTCGTCGCCTCGTCGCCGCGCCGGGAGTGGAACACCGGCTCCCAGCGCTGGATGACCGTCTCCGCCTCGAACATGAAGTTCGCGTGGGAGATCAGACAGCCCTTGGGGCGTCCTGTCGTGCCCGAGGTGTAGATGATCGTGGCGATCGAGTCCGGGGTGACGGCGCGGCGGTGGCGGTTGACCACCTCGTCGTCGACGTCCTGTCCCGCGCGGTTCAGCTCGTCCACGGCGTCGGCGTCCAGCTGCCACAGCCTGCGCAGCTGTGGCAGCCGGTCGATCACCGAGCCGATCGTCATCGCGTGGTCCTCGTGCTCGACCATGGCGGCCGACACCTGCGCGTCGTGCAGCATCCAGAAGACCTGCTCGGCCGACGACGTGGGGTAGACGGGCACCACCTGGGCGCCGACCGTCCAGAGCGCGTAGTCGAAGAGCGTCCACTCGTAGCGCGTGCGGCACATGATGGCGACGCGGTCGCCGAAGCGGACGCCCTGCGCGAGCAGCCCCTTGGCGAGCGACATCACATGGTCGCGGAACTCCGCCGATGTGACGTCGCGCCACACGCCGTCGGTCTTGCGTCCGAAGGCGATGTGGAGCGGATCCTCAAGGGCATGGTCGAACACGACGTCGGCAAGGCCGCCCACCAGCGGCGCCGACGCCATCGGAGGGTTCGTGAACTCGCGCAATGATGCTCCTTGTGGCGCTCCGCACAGCGCCGGTGACGGTACCCCACCGCAGTGCCCTGCGGGAGAGGGGTGACCGACCCCTCGGTACGTACCGTCCACGCTGGTCAGCCGGTTAAATCCGGCCACAAGGGGAGGGGTGGGACAGAATACTTACGGTTGAGTAAGTTTCGGTGGCGTAATCTCCACCGAATCTGTACGCAGCGGTTACGGCTGTGACTGTCCTTCGAGGACGCGTTCGGCGGGTGCCGGAACCTTCGCCTCCGGTGCCGTGCGGGCGGACCGGACCATGGCGAGAACCGCCACTCCCGCCACCAGGCCCACCACGCCCGCGACGACCGCCGCCGCGTTCAGGCCGGAGGCGAACGCAGTCCGCACAGCATGATCGGAAAGCGTGCCACGCATGGCCGCCGCGCCGCCGCCCGCGACGGTGTGAGCCGCGTCATGGCCGAGCGTGTCCTGCATGCGCGAGGTCAGCACGGTGCCGAAGACGGCGACCCCGAGCGCGTACCCGAGCTGCCGGAACGTGTTGACCGCGCCGCCCGCCATCCCCGAGTTCGCCGGCGGCACCGCCGCGAGGGCCGCGCCCCCGAGGGCCGGTGAGACCAGCCCTGTGCCGATGCCCGCGAGGGTGAGCCCCGGGACGAGCGCACCCCAGGACGACCCGGCGTCGAGCACGGCGAGGGCGATCCCGCCGCCACCGATCAGCAGCAGACCCACGCCGATGGTCAGCCGCGCGGGCACCCCGTGCAGCAGCCGTCCGCCGATCGCGGCCACGACGAACGAGGTCGCGGCGAGCGGCAGCATGACGAGGCTGCCGGTCACCGGGCTCATGCCGAGCACGGTCTGGAGCCAGATCGAGAGGTAGGGCATCAGGCCGAACGCGGCCGCGTTGTAGCCGATCGCGCCGACCAGTACGCCCGTGAAGGCGGGCATGCGCAGAAGCTTCAGGTCCAGCAGGGGGTGTGCGACGCGGCGTTCGACGGCCACGAAGGCGGCGAGCGAGAGCACCGCGACCGTAAGGGTCGCCACGGTGGGCGCCGACGTCCAGCCCTCCGAACCCGCCCGCACCACTCCGTAGGTCAGTGCGCCCGCGAAGAGCGCGAACGTCACCGTGCCCGCCCAGTCGACCCGCCGGCCCGCCTGGCCCTTCGACTCCGGCACCACGCGCAGCGTCAGCCACATCGACGCGACGCTCACCGGCAGGTTCACGAAGAAGATCCACCGCCAGCCGGGCCCTTCGGCGAGCAGCCCGCCGACGATCGGTCCCATCGCCGCCGCAGCCCCGCTGACCGCACCCCAGACGCCGAGCGCGACCGACCGGTCCCGCCCCTGGTAGGCGGCGCCGAGCAGCGGCAGGGTCGTCGCGAACATCGCGGCGGCGCCGAGTCCCTGAAGCGCGCGGGCGGCCACCAGGGCCTCCGCGTTCGTGGCGAGCCCGCAGCCCAGCGAGGCGAGCGCGAAGAGCGCGGTGCCCGCCACGTTGAGCCGCCGCCGGCCGAGCACGTCCGCCGCGGCCCCGACCCCGAGCAGCAGCGCGGCCAGCGCGAGCGCGTAGCCGTCGATCACCCATTGCAGATCGCTCAGCGAGGCGTCCAGCGCCGTCGCCATGTCGGGCAGTGCCACGACCACGATGGTCACGTCCAGCAGCAGCATGAACGTCCCCAGGCATACCGCTGTGAGCGGCCCCCATGTACGCATTGTCAACTCTCCTCGTGCGACTTGTACGACGCGTGTGCGTGCCTCGTACGATGGAGTCCGCCCGGACGATCCAGGTCACCAGCCACGAGAGATCGAAGGAATCCGACAGTAATGGCCAGCACAGCAACGGAATCCCCCACCCCGGGCATGCAGGACTCGCTCGACGTCCAGCTCCTCCAGGCCCTGGAGATCGACGGGCGTGCGCCCTTCAGCAAGATCGCCGCTGTCCTCGGCGTCTCCGACCAGACCGTCGCCCGCCGCTACCGCAGGCTGGTCGCCGACGGCAGCCTGCGGATCGTCGCCGTCCGGGACCACGAGAAGCTCGGCCAGGACCAGTGGATGCTGCGCCTTCGCTGCGCCCCCGAAGGCGCCGACGCCATCGCCACCGCCCTGGCGCGCCGCCCCGACACCTCGTGGATCGGCCTCACGTCCGGCGGCACCGAAGTCGTCTGCTGCACCCGGCCGCGCACCCGCACCGACCAGGACGAGCTGCTGCTCGCCAAGCTCCCGCGCACCCCGCACATCGTCGACATCCGCGCCCAGCAGATGCTGCACCGCTTCTTCGGCGGCCCGGACGGCTGGCTGATGAAGCACGGGCCGCTGGACGACGAGCAGATCGCGGCCCTGCGCCCCGCGCGGCCCGCGCCCGCCGTCCGCACCGACGTGCCCCAGCGCATCGAGCCGGAGGACGAGCCGCTCGTCGCCGCCCTCGAACAGGACGGCCGCGCGACCTACCCGGAGCTCCAGCAGGCCACCGGGCGTTCGGAGTCGGCCGTCAAGCGCCGCCTCGGCGCGCTGCTCGCCTCCGGGGCCATCTACATCGACATCGAGTACGCCAACGCCCTCATCGACCTGCACGTCGGCGCGATGCTCTGGATCACCACCGCGCCCTGGGCCATGGAGTCGGTGGGCAACGCGCTCGCGTCGCATGCCGAGATCGCCCACGCCACCGCCGTGGCGGGACCCTCCAACATCATGGCGACGGCCGTGACCCGCGACATTCCGGCGCTCTACGCCTACCTCAGCGGAAAGCTGGGGCAGCTCGACGGCGTCCAGCACGTCGAGACCGCGCCGTTCATGCGCCGCGTCAAGCAGCTCACCTACCGGCCCTATCCCCGCTGAGTGCCCTATCCCCGCTGACGCCGCCGGTGCAGCCGGTCGCCGCCCGCCAGGATCGACGCGGCGAGCGCGTCCGCCGCGCCCTGCGCCGAGGCCCGCCGCTCGCCGTGCAGGAGCACGAAGTCCACCGCGCCCAGCTCCGGAAGGCCCGCACGCTCCGGGACGCGGACCAGACCCGGCGGGATCAGGCCGTGGGAGTGCGCCATCACGCCGAGTCCCGCGCGGGCGGCGGCGACCAGGCCGTTCAGGCTGCCGCTCGTGCAGGCGATCCGCCAGGCGCGGCCGCGCCGCTCCAGGGCTTCAAGGGCCAGCGCGCGGCTGATGCCCGGCGGCGGGAACACGACGAGCGGCACCGGCTCATCGGGGTCGAGCCGCAGCCGCTCGGCGCCGATCCAGACCAGCTCGTCGTGCCAGACCAGCTCGCCGCGCGGGTCCTCGGGGCGCCGCTTGGCCAGGACCAGATCGAGCTTGCCCGCGTCCAGACTCTCGTGCAGCGTGCCGGACAGCTCGACCGTCAGCTCCAGGTCGACGTCCGGGTGGTCGTGCCGGAACGACTCGAGGATGTCGGTGAGCCGGGTCAGGACGAAGTCCTCCGACGCCCCGAACCGCAGCCGCCCGCCGAGCCGTGTCCCGGTGAAGAACGCCGACGCCTGCTCGTGCACCTCCAGGATCCGCCGCGCGAAGCCGAGCATCGCCTCGCCGCTCTCCGTCAGCTCCACCGAGTGCGTGTCGCGCGCGAAGAGCTGGCGTCCGGTGGCGTCCTCCAGGCGGCGCACGTGCTGGCTCACCGTGGACTGGCGCAGACCCAGGCGCCGGGCGGCCTGCGTGAAGCTCAACGTCTGGGCCACCGCGAGGAACGTACGGAGCTGGGCGGGGTCGTACATGGTCACAACGTTATCGCGAAACGTGATGACAGTCAGAGCGGTATCCGGGATTCCCGATCGCGGTGATCAGGAGGATCATCAAGAGGGCACGATGTGAACCGAAACCGATGGAGCGAAGTGAAACGCCCGAGCTGGCCCACCTGGATGCCGATCGACCCCTACATCCTGGCGTTGCTCGGCACGGTGGGCGTCGCCGCGCTGCTGCCCGCGCGCGGCATCGGCGCCGACATCGCGGGCGGGGCCTCCACCGGGGCCGTCGCGTTCCTCTTCTTCCTCTACGGGGCGCGGCTCTCCACCCGTGAGGCCCTTGACGGCCTCAAGCACTGGCGGCTCCATCTCACCGTCCTCGCCTGTACGTTCATCGCCTTCCCGCTGCTCGGCCTCGCGGCCAAGGGACTCGTGCCGTACGTCCTGACGCCCGCCCTCTACAGCGGGTTCCTCTTCCTGACGCTCGTGCCCTCCACGATCCAGTCGTCGATCGCCTTCACCTCCATGGCGCGCGGCAACGTCCCCGCGGCGATCTGCGCGGGCTCCTTCTCCTCGCTCGCCGGTATCGTCCTGACACCGCTCCTCGCGGCCGCCCTGCTCGGCAACAGCGGGGGCGGGTTCTCCGCGGACTCGGTCATGAAGATCGTGCTGCAGCTCCTCGTGCCGTTCCTGGCCGGACAGTTCCTGCGCCGCTGGATCGGTGGCTTCATCGCCCGGAACAAGAAAGTGCTCGGCTTCGTCGACCGCGGCTCGATCCTGCTCGTCGTCTACACCGCGTTCAGCGAGGGCATGGTGCAGGGCATCTGGCACCAGGTGACGCCGCTGCGCCTTGGCGCACTGCTCGGTGTGGAGGCGGTGCTGCTTGCCGTGATGCTCGCCCTCACCTGGTACGGGGCCAAGAAGATGGGCTTCGACCGCGGGGACCGCATCGCCATCCAGTTCGCCGGGTCGAAGAAGTCCCTCGCAGCCGGACTGCCCATGGCGAGCGTCCTGTTCGGGGCCCAGGCCTCCCTCGCCGTCCTGCCGCTGATGCTCTTCCACCAGATGCAGCTGATGGTCTGCGCGGTGATCGCCAAGCGGCGCTCGCGGGACCCCGAGGACCCCGAGGAGTTCGTCAGCGAGCCGTCGCGATCCGAAGAGACACGAACCGCGGTCGGTACAGGGACACGTTCCGGGTGACGTTCGCCTGCGCGTTCGCGGGGGTCGCGTCCAGCCAGTTGACGTCGTAGCTGAGCAGCAGTCGCCCGTTCCCGCTGAGTGCCGGATGGGCCTGGGGGTTGTACGCGGCCATGTCCTGCTCGGCCGAGCCGTCCTTCGGCAGCGGCGGCGCGAATCCCTTGGCGGGGCCGTGCCAGGGGCCGGTGGGCGAGCACGCCCAGTAGGAGGTCACGGTGGTCAGGCCCGCGGTGCCCGCGGCCATCGTGAACAGGACGTACGTCCTGTTCACGCGCACCACCGTGAACGCGCTGCCCACTCCCTTGCGTTCGCCGTCGCCGAGGACGGCCCGCGGCTTGCCGGACTCCGTCCAGTCCTCGCCGTCCCAGTACCGCCACGCGCCGGGCTCGGCGAGCCTGCCCCTGGGGACGCGCGCCACGTAGGCGTGCGAGGCGGGGCGGGCGGCGGCCTGCGCGTCGTTGCCGCCGAAGACGTACGTCCAGTCGCCGTCGTCGACCGTCGTCGTGCCGTACAGGACACGCTTCTCGGGGTCCGGCACGCCGCTCTGGTCGGAGACCTTGACGATGCCCTCGACGCGCAGATCGGGCAGGGAGAGCGTGGCGACCTCAGTGGCGTTCGGGACGCCGTAGATCCAGGGGCCCGTCCCGGTGGCGCGGGACCACAGCAGGACGCGTACGACGTCTTCGGACGAGCCGGGGGAGCGCGGCTCCACCTTCGCCGCGACCGGCCAGCGCCACTGCTGGGCCGCCGGGTCGGGGAAGAGCGGGGCGGGCAGGGTGCGCTGCAAGGTGCCCGAACGCGACATCACCACACCCGAGTTGCGGACCATGGGCGCGGTCGCGTCCCGCCAGGTGTGGGGCTGGCCCGCCGGGTTGGGCGGCGCGTGCACCTGGCCGAGGAACGTGTCGGAGAACAGCCACAGCAGCCGCCCGTCCGGAAGGCGCACCGAATGCGTGCCGTCCCCGCCGGTCCAGTCGTCGGCCCGCGCGGTGTCGTCGCCGTAGCGGGCGAACGCGCCGGTGACCTTGTCGTCGGCGGCCCAGGACGAGACGGTGCGTGCCTCGCATGCGTCGCCGCCCTCCCGGTCGTCCGGGAGGGCGGTGAGCAGCACGGCCGCGCAGGCCAGGGCGAGCAGCAGGACGATCCAGGTCCTGCGCGCGCTCCGTCCCCCGCGTGGACCTTGGTCGGCGGGCACGTGCGGGACGTTAGTTGCTCGCGCGGATGTGGTCCATGGGGAGCCATGCGACGGTGTCCCGCGTCACAGGCGCCTTGGATCCGCCGTCCCGTCCGAGCTCGGTCAGTTCTGCGTCGCTCAACGCGCGGTCGTAGACGCGCACTTCGTCGATCGAGCCCGTGAAATGGGCGCGGCTGTCGACCCGTTGGCCGACGTGGAAGCCGTACCCCGAGGTGCGGGTGACGGTGCCCGGGACGTCGGCGGTGGTGATCCGGGTGCCGTCGACGGAGAGGGTGAGCTGCCCTGAGCCCCTGCGCAGCGCGATGTGGTGCCACTGGCCGTCGTTGTAGGCGCCGGTGGTGCGCACGGACGCGGACCTCGGGGCGGCGGAGCCGTCGCGTGTGGTGATCAGGCCCGTGACGCGGTTGCTCGCCGGCTCGCCGCGCAGCCACACCTGCGGCTGGTTGGTGCCGATGCCGCCCATCCAGAGGAGCGGCTGTTCACCGCTGGTCGCGGAGTAGCGGAACCACAGGGATGCTGTGAAGTCCTTCCTTCCCAGGGGGAGTTGACTGCGGTACGGCAGTCGTACGGCGTCGTCCGTGCCGTCGAAGGCGATGGCCCTGCCGAACCGTCCCTCGGCCGTGGACGCCCCGCCGAGCACGGCCGCCCCCTTGGCGCGCGGCGCACGGTCGCCGGTCGTCGGGTCCGGGCCGCGGCGCGGTTGCAGCCAGTCCTCGGTGAAGCGCGCGAAGCGGATCTCGTCGCGGGCGTCGACCGCCCCGCCCTCGTACATCAGGCCCACGTGCGCGCCGTCGGCCCGCACCATGTCCGAGTAGCCGGACCAGTCCGTGGTCACCGTCGTGCCGCGGTCCACGCTGTCCCAGGTGCGACCGCCGTCGTAGGAGGAGCGGATCTGCATCGTGCGGCGGCGGTCGGGGTCACCGGGGCAGGCGAGCAGCATCCGCTTGCCGAACTGGAGCGTGGATCCCTGCACTTGGGGCGTGTAGAGATCGGGGATGGCCTTGAACGGCGCGACGAAGCTGTCGCCGCCGTCGCGGCTGACCGTGTGCGTGCGGTGCCCCAGGTCGGTGCCGTCCTGCTCGCGCCCGCTGACGTAGAGGGCGCCGTCCGGGCGCTCCGTGATGGTCATCTCCGACGGCTTCTGCCGGAACGTGCCGTCGTCCGCTATCGGGTACGAGTCCTTGGCGCCGATCCTCCAGTTGTCGCCGCCGTCGTCGCTGACGATCAGCGCGGCGTGGTTCGCGGTGACCCGACTGCCGTTCCACGTCTCGGTGTTGACGGTGAAGACGAGCCGCCCCGCGTGCCGGCCGCGGGTCAGCTGGAGGCCGTGCACGGGTCCTGTCGCGTACCAGGAGTTCCAGTCGTCCGGCAGGATCTGGTCGCTCAGGTCGCGCGGTGCCGACCAGCTGCGGCCGTCGTCGTCGCTGTACTGCAGGTGCGGGGTGCGGTCGCAGGGGACGGCGCAGTTCCCGCCGTCCGTGCGGCCCGTGTTGTACGTCTCCGCGAGGAGGATGCGGCCGGTCCTGCGGTCCACGATCGGGGCGGGGTTGCCGTGCGTGTCGCCCGCGCCTTCGTTGACGACCTGGAGCGGACTCCAGGTGCGCCCGCCGTCGTGCGAGCGCTTGACCACGATGTCTATGTCGCCCGCGTCGCTGCAGTCGTTCACGCGTCCCTCGGCGAAGGCGAGGAGCGTGCCCTTCACCGTCTTCACCACGGCGGGGATGCGGTAGCAGGCGTACCCGGGATCCTGCGAGGCCTTGAAGAGCACCTGCTGCTCGAACCCCGTCGCGCGCGTGTCCGGCGCCGCCTGGGCCGTGGGCCCGGGGAGCAGTGCCCCGACGGCGACGACGGTCAGTGCGGCCGTGGCGGTGCGGAGGGATCTGAGGCGTACACGGAGAGCTGATGGCATGGCGCGGCCCACCCTTCCAGGTGACTGGACATCCTGACATCCCACGTCCAACGTTCGCGCCACAGACGCTACTTGGGCGGTTCGGCACCCCACAAGAAGCGTGCGAGGCACGAATGCGCGCGGCCTGGTCAGGAGGCCGGATCCAGTGAGCCGGACCCTGTCGGGCTTGGCCGGTCAGGGAATCAGGACGACTTTCCCGAGGTTGCTCCGCTCCTCGATCACCGCATGCGCCTTCGCCGAGTCCTCAAGCGCGAACTCCGCGTGCACGGCGGGGCGCAGCGCGCCTGCCGCGAAGAGCCTCCACAGCTCGCGCCGCCACGTCTCGTACACCTCGGGCCTGCCGCGCGCGACGAGCGCCATCTGGAAGCCGATGACCGACTTGGCGCCCACGAGCAGGTCGTACGCCTGGACGGTGCCGCCGCCCGAGCTGTACGCGACGAGCCGCCCGTGCGGCGCCAGTGCCCGCACGGCGGGCGTGAGCAGCTCGCCGCCGACCGCGTCGAGGACGTAGTCGACGGGCGCGCCCCACGCCTCTTCGTCGTACGTGACGACCTCGTCGGCGCCGAGCGAGCGCAGGAAGTCCGCCTTGGTGGACCCTGCCCGGTTTCCCGACACGGCCCCCACGACCCGCGACGCACCCCTCAACTTGGCCAGTTGCAGCGCGAGATGGCCGACTCCGCTGGCCGCCGCCGTGACCAGCGCCGCCTCGCCCTGCGCGGGCCGGGCGGCATCGAGCGCGCCGTACGCGACGAGTCCGCTGCGGACGAGGGCGACCGCGTCGACGGCGCTCGCCCCGTCCGGGACGGGTGAGGCCATCGTGGCGTGCAGGAGCGCGAACTCGGCGTAGCCGTGCCCGAAGCAGAGCCCCGTGACGCGGTCACCCGGCGCGAACCCGCCCACGCCGTCACCGATGGACACCACCTCGCCGGCGATCTCCCCGCCGAGCGCGATCGGCTCACGGGGCTCGCGGACCTTGCGTACGACGGGGAGCGTGACCCCCGCCGCCTCGACGCGCACGAGGAGCTCGCCGGGGCCGGGCGCGGGGACGGGCGCGTCCTCGGCGAAGAGGACCTCGGGGCCACCGCTGTGTTCGTACCGAACGCTACGCATGCGTGCTCCAGGCAGAGAGGACCGTTGGCGGTCCGACCGTTGGGAGTCCCAACGGTACGCGCACTTTCATGGGGAAGTCCAACGATTCTCGGATAGGCTCGCCCCATGCCCACGACCCCGCCCGCCCCCAGCGGCATCCGCACCCTCCCCAGCTGGCTCCTCGGACGCGCGGCGGCCCGTGGCCGTGGCCTCGTCGCCGATGCCCTCGCTGGCGAGGACATGAAGATGTGGCACCACGTGGTGCTCTCCGCCGTCGCCGATCAGGGGCCCGTCGCACAGGCGGCGCTCGGCCGCAGCATCTCGCTCGACCCCAAGGACCTGGTCGGCGTCATCAACGATCTCCAGGACGCCGGACTCGTCCTGCGCGCGCCCGACCCCGCCGACCGCCGCAAGAACGCGATCACGATCACACCGGAGGGCGAGCGGACCCTCGGCCGCTGCGCCGAGGTGGCGTCGCGCGCCAACGACGAACTCCTGGCGCCTCTTTCGGTCGCCGAGCGGCGGCAGTTCCTGGCCCTGCTCACCCGGATCTCGGGCACCGGGGCATAGCGCGAGCGGCGGGTGGGACCCCGCCGGCGCAGGGGGCGCTCCCCGCCGGCCGGGGTCCCGCCGCCGTGCAGCGGGGAGCGGCCGGTCAGCCCTTGGAGGCCGTGGCCCGCACGGTGATCCGGTGCTCGCCCGCGTACACGTTCATGGAGGAGCCGCGCAGGAAGCCGACCAGGGTCAGGCCCGTCTCCGCGGCCAGATCGACGGCGAGGGACGACGGCGCGGAGACGGCCGCGAGCACCGGAATGCCCGCCATCACCGCCTTCTGCGCCAGCTCGAAGGAGGCGCGCCCCGACACGAGAAGGACGGCACGCGACAGCGGCAGACGGCCGTCCTGAAGGGCACGCCCGACGAGCTTGTCGACCGCGTTGTGCCGGCCCACGTCCTCCCGTATGTCGAGGAGTTCGCCGTCCTCCGAGAAGAGCGCGGCCCCGTGCAGGCCCCCGGTCCGGTCGAAGACCCGCTGCGCCGCACGCAGCCGGTCGGGGAGGCACGCGAGCAGCTCGGTCCCGAGCCGGACCGGGGGAGTGCTGCCGCCGTCCGTGTCGTCGATCGCCCAGCGGGCCGTCGTACGGACCGCGTCCAGGCTCGCCTTGCCGCACAGGCCGCAGGACGAGGTGGTGTAGACGTTGCGTTCGAGGGTGATGTCGGGCAGGACGAGCCCAGGAGCGGTCTTCACGTCGACCACGTTGTACGTGTTCACGCCGTCCGCCGTGGCCCCCGCGCAGTAGACGATGGACTGGAGCTCGTCCGCCGAGCCGAGCACCCCCTCGCTCACGAGGAACCCCGCGGCGAGCGCGAAGTCGTCGCCCGGCGTGCGCATGGTGATCGCGAGCGGCTTGCCGTTGAGCCGGATCTCCAGTGGTTCCTCCGCGACCAGGGTGTCCGGCCGCTCGGTGACGGCCCCGTCCCTGATGCGGATGACGCGGCGGCGCTCCGTGACTCGTCCCATGTCGATCAGTCCCGGTTCTGTACGTGCTGGTAGCCGAAGCGGCCCTTGATGCAGAGGTTGCCGTGGGTCACCGGATTGTCGTGCGGTGAGGTGACCTTCACGATGTCATTGTCCTGCACGTGCAGGGTCAGATTGCAGCCGACTCCGCAGTACGCGCACACCGTCGTCGTCTCGGTCTGCTGCTCCTCGTCCCAGGTCCCCGCGGCCCGCATGTCGAACTCGGACTTGAAGCTGAGGGCCCCGGTCGGGCAGACCTCGATGCAGTTCCCGCAGTACACGCACGCGGAGTCGGTCAGCGGCCCGTCGTGCTCGACGGCGATCCGGGCGTCGAAGCCGCGGCCCACCACGGAGATGGCGAACGTGTTCTGCCACTGGTCACCGCAGGCGTCGACGCACTTGTAGCAGAGGATGCACTTGTCGTAGTCGCGCACGTAGAGGTCGTTGTCGACCCGGGGCTCCTCGTTCAGGCGGGCGGCGTCCGGGCCGAAGCGGTCGGGCTTGGCGTCGTACTCCTTGAGCCAGCCCGCGACCTTCGGCGTGGTCGACATGTCGACGGACGAAGCGAGCAGTTCGAGCACCACCTTCCGGCTGTGCCGGGTGCGCTCGGTGTCGGTGAGGACGGCCATGCCCGGCTCGGCCCGGCGCGAGCAGGCAGGGGCGAGGGTCCGGGCGCCCTCGACCTCGACGACACACACCCGGCAGGCGTTTTTCGGGGTGAGCGTGTCGCCCTCGCAGAGGGTCGGTACGTCCTTGCCCGCGGCCCGGCAGGCGTCCAGGATGGTCGACCCTTCGGGCACTCTGGCGTCCTGCCCGTCCAGCGTGAACTCGACGAGACGGCGCGGGATTCCCAGCGGTACGGCGGTCACTTGTACGCCCCCAGGCGGTCGATGGCGGATTCCACGGCGTTCCACGCGGTCTGGCCGAGCCCGCAGATGGAGGCGTCCCGCATGGTGCGCCCCACCTCGCGCAGGAGAGCGATGTCGCCCGCGGCGTCGGCCCCGGTCCGCTCGACGATGCGGTGCAGGGCCTCCTCCTGCCGGACGGTGCCGACCCGGCAGGGCACGCACTGCCCGCAGGACTCGTCGCGGAAGAACTCGGCGATGCGGAGCAGGACGCGGGGGAGCGGCACGGTGTCGTCCAGGGCGAGCACGACGCCCGAACCGAGCGTGGTGCCCGCGTCCCTCGTCCCCTCGAAGGTGAGCGGGATGTCGAGCTCGTCGGGCCGTACGAAGCCTCCGGCCGCGCCGCCCAGGAGGACCGCGCGGAGGTTGTCCGGCATCCCGGAGAGGGTGAGGAGCTCGCCGAGGGTGGCGCCGAAAGGGAGCTCGTAGATGCCGGGGCGCTCGACGCTGCCGGAGACGCAGAAGAGCTTGGGCCCGGTGGATTTGCCGGTGCCGATGGCGGCGTACGCCTCCGCGCCCATGGTGAGGATGGGCAGCACGTTGACGAGGGTCTCGACGTTGTTCTCGGCGGTGGGTTTGCCGAAGAGCCCCTTCTCGACCGGGAAGGGCGGCTTGGAGCGCGGCTCTCCTCGATACCCCTCGATGGAATTGAAGAGGGCGGTCTCCTCACCGCAGATGTAGGCGCCCGCGCCGCGCCGGATCTCGATGTCGAAGGCGTACCCCTGCCCCAGGACGTCGTCCCCCAGCAGCCCGCGCGCGCGTGCCTCCGCGATGGCGTGGTGCAGCCGCTCCAGGGCGCGGGGGTACTCGCCGCGGAGATAGAGGTAGCCGAGGTGGGCGCCGGTCGCGTACCCCGCGATGGTCATCGACTCGATGAGCGAGTACGGGTCGCCCTCCATGATCACCCGGTCCTTGAAGGTGCCGGGCTCGGACTCGTCGGCGTTGCAGACGAGGTAGTGGGGGTGGTCGGGCTGCGAGGCGGTGGCCTGCCACTTCCGTCCCGTGGGGAAGGCGGCGCCTCCTCGGCCGAGGAGGCCGGAGTCGGTCACTTCGCGGATGACGGCGGCGGGGCCGATGTCGAAGGCGGTGCGCAGGGCGGTGTAGCCGCCGTGCGCGCGGTAGTCGTCCAGGGACGAGGGGTCCACTCTGCCGATCCTGCTGAGCAGCAGGAGGCCGTCCCGACCTGCTTGGGGGACGGCGAGTTCCGCCGGGGGTTCGGCGGGGGCGGTCTCCGGGGCGAGGGCGGCTTGGGTGAGGGTGTCGGGTGCGGCGGGGGCGAGGGTTGCGGTGACGTAGGTTTTCTCCCCGCTCCCGCCCCTACCCGAATCCCCCGGCTCCGCCGCCTGGGGTTGCCGTCGATCACCGGCTCCGCCGAGTTCGTCCTCAAACGCCGGACGGGCTGAAACCCCCTCACCCGCCCGCACCACCAGCGCAGCCGGAGCCCTCTCGCACAACCCCAGGCAGGGGCTTCGCTCGACAGTGACCCCGGACTCCGGGGCGAGCCGCGCCTCCATCTCCCCGCAGAGCGAGGCCCCGCAGACGAGGTCCGTGCAGACCCGCACCACCGTCGCGGGACGCGGCCGCACCGAGAACATCGAGTAGAACGTGGCCACCCCGTACCCCTCTGCCGGCGGCACCATCAGCCGCCGGCAGAGGTAGTCAAGGCCCCCCTCGCTCACCCACCCCACGCGGTCGTTGAGCGCGTGCAATCCCGGCAACAACTCATCCCGCCGCTCCCGCGCCGCACGGCCTCCCCTGGCCCATCGCAGATCCGCGTCGCTGCGGTCGTCGGCCCCCTCCCAGGCGGACTCCGGCGGCCCGAGCACCGCGTCGACGGCCGCCCGCTCCTCGTCCGTCGGCTTGCTGTCACCGAAGTGCAGATCCATCAGCTTCCTTTCGAGGGGGTTAGCGGCTCCAGCCAGTGGGGGAACCGAATCCGCGAGTGCGCTGCGGAGCGGCTCGGCATCCCCATTCCACATCTGAGGTACCGTCAAAAGTGGTAGCATTTTGGTTGTGTCTAGAGGAGATCGCCGGGAGTCGCTGAACTTGCGCGTCCCCCCGGACTTGAAGAAGCAGGTCGAGGAGTACGCCCACCAGATGGGCATCTCGATCAACGCTGCTGCGTGCGTCCTCCTCGCCGATGCTCTGCGTCTTGAACGCAGGCGCCAGTCGTGATCCGTGCGTACAAGTTCCTCCTGCGCCCCACGGCCCGGCAGACGGTCGTACTGGGCGAGATGCTGCGAGATCACTGTTCGCTCTACAACGGGGCGCTGCAGGAGCGCCGCGACGCCTTCCGGCACGCATCGAAGACCAGCATCCGCTACGGCGACCAGTCCGCCCAGCTTCGCGAAATCCGTGCGTTCGCCCCCGAGAGCCAGGGGCGTTGGTCGTTCTCCAGTCAGCAGGCCACTCTGCGCCGTCTGGACAAAGCGTTCGCGGCGTTCTTTCGCCGCGTCAAGAACGGTGAGACACCGGGCTACCCGCGCTTCAAGGGCGCAGGTCACTTTGACACCGTCACCTTCCCCAAGGATGGGGACGGGTGCCGCTGGAACTCCACCCCGCATGATCCACAGACCCGCGTCCGCCTCCAAGGGGTCGGGCACGTCCGCGTGCATCAGCACCGTCCCGTTCGCGGCGGAGTCAAGACGGTCTCGATCAAACGCGAAGGAAACCGCTGGTACGTCATCCTCGCGTGCGATGAGGTGCCCGCCGAGCAGTTGCCTCCGATCGGTGCGGTCGTCGGCATCGACATGGGCGTCACGCACTTCCTGACCACTTCGGTCGGCGAGCACGTCGCCAATCCGCGCTTCCTCGCAGTGTCGGCCGATGAGCTGGCTGAGGCCCAGCGGCACCTCGCGACCTTCCCCCGGCGCACCAAGCGCCGGACCAAGGCGCACCGGGCCGCAGCGCGAAAGGTCGCCAAGATCCACGCGAGGATCCGGCGCCAGCGCCTGGACCACGCGCACAAGACTGTCCTCACCCTCGTGCGCAACCACGACGTCATCGCGCACGAACGCCTGAACACGGCGGGCATGACCCGCGCCCCCAAGCCCAAGCCCGACCCCGAGCAACCCGGTGTGTTCCTGCCGAACGGTCGGGCGGCGAAGGCTGGACTCAATCGAAGTATTCTCGACGCGGGTTGGGGGGTGTTCCTCGCGATCCTCGCCAACAAGGCTGAAAGTGCCGGTCGGACCGTCATCGCCGTGGACCCCCGCAATACCTCCCGCACCTGCCCGACCTGCGGGCACGTCGCGAAAGGGAACCGTGTTACCCAAGCGAGGTTTCAGTGCGCGGAGTGTGGGTTCGCGGCGAACGCGGACCACGTTGGCGCACTGAACGTCCTGAACAGGGCCGGGCTGGCCCTCTGCGCCGCCGCATAGCCGACGCCGCAGGAAGCCCTCCGCTCCAGCGGTGGGTGGAGTCACACGTCACCTCACGTCGCCGACATGGTCAGCTTGTCGATTCGTATAGCCGATGCCTTGAACTCCGCCGTGCCCGCGATGGGGCAATTGGCCTCGATCGTGAGCTGGTTGGTGTCGACCTCGTCGGGGAAGTGCATGGTCATGAAGGCAAGGCCGGGGCGGAGCCCGGGGTCCACCCACACGGGCGCCGTCACCGCGCCGCGCCGCGACGACACCCGGACCTGCTCGCCGACCACCACCCCGTACCGCTCGGCGTCCTCCGGGCACAGCTCGACGTACTCGCCGCGCCGCAGCGGCGAGGCGAAACTCCCGCTCTGTACACCGGTGTTGTAGGAGTCGAGCCGCCTACCCGTCGTCAGCCGGATCGGATAGGAGTCGTCCGTGAGGTCGACCGGCGGGTCGTGCGCGACGAGCCCGAAGGGCGCGAGCGTGCCGCGCCGCGCGGGGTCCGCGTCCCACAACCTGCCGTGCAGGTACGTCGGTTCGACCCGGTCCTCCGAAGGGCAGGGCCACTGGATGCCCTGGAGGGACTCAAGACGGTCGTACGTCATGCCCCAGTGGTCCGGCGACACCGAGCGCAACTCGTCCCAGACAGCCTGCGCGTCCGCGTACTTCCAGTCGTGGCCCATCCGTTCGGCCAGATCGCAGAGGATGTCGATGTCCTCGCGTGCCTCGCCGGGCGGCCGCAGCGCCTTGCGCACCCGCTGCACGCGCCGTTCGCTGTTGGTCGTCGTGCCGTCGGTCTCCGCCCAGGCGGCGGTCGCCGGGAGCACCACATCGGCCAGCTCGGCGGTCTTCGTGAGGAAGATGTCCTGGACGACGAAGAAGTCCAGGGCCCGCATCCGGCGCATCGCCTGCTCGCTGTCCGCCTCCGACTGCGCGGGGTTCTCGCCGATGCAGTAGACGGCCTTGAGCTCGCCCTCCTCCATCGCCTCGAACATCTCCGTCAGATTCAGCCCGTAGCGCGGCTCGATGACCGTGTCCCAGGCCGTCTCGAACTTCAGCCGCGACTGCGGATCGAGGATGTCCTGGAAGCCGGGCAGGCGGTTGGGGATCGCGCCCATGTCGCCGCCGCCCTGCACGTTGTTCTGGCCGCGCAGCGGCTGCAGACCCGAGCCGTAGCGCCCCACGTGCCCGGTCAGGAGCGAGAGGTTGATCAGCGCGCGGACGTTGTCCGTGCCGTTGTGGTGCTCGGTGATGCCGAGCGTCCAGCACAGCTGCGCCCGCTCGGCGCGTGCGTAGGCGTGCGCCAACTCCTTGATGGCGGCGGCCGGTACGCCCGTCACCTTCTCGGCGAGCGAGAGCGTCCATGGCTCGACCAGGGCCGCGTACTCGTCGAAGCCGGAGGTGGCCCGCTCGACGAACGCCCGGTTGGCCAGGCCCGCGTGGATGATCTCGCGGCCGATCGCGTGCGCCATCGGGATGTCCGTGCCGACGTTCAGGCCGAGCCAGCTCTCCGCCCATTCGGCGGTCTTGGTGCGGCGCGGGTCGACGGCGTACATGCGGGCGCCGTTCCTGATCCCCTTCAGGACGTGCTGGAAGAAGATCGGGTGCGCGAAGCGGGCGTTGGAGCCCCACATCACGATCAGGTCGGTGTGCTCGACCTCCTCGTAGGACGAGGTGCCGCCGCCCGAACCGAAGGCGGCGGAGAGGCCCGCGACGCTCGGTGCGTGGCAGGTGCGGTTGCAGGAGTCGACGTTGTTCGTGCCCATCACCACGCGGGCGAACTTCTGTGCCACGTAGTTCATTTCGTTGGTCGCGCGGGCGCAGGAGAACATCCCGAACGCGCCGCGTGCGGCCTGGAGGCCCGCCGCCGTCCGGGTCAGGGCTTCCTCCCAGGTGGCCCGGCGCAGCGGCTCGTCGCGCGAGTCGCGTACGAGGGGGTGAGTGAGCCGGGCGTACGTCTTGGGCACCCGGTCCCGTTTCCTGCTCATGCCGCGCTCCTCAAGTTCTCGTTCATGCCGCGCTCCTCATGCGGTCGGCCAGCAGATCCGAGATGGCGTGGACCGTACGGAGCGTCGGCACCGGGACCCCGGTGATCTCCGCGAGCTCCACGACGGCCGCGAGCAGCACGTCGAGTTCCAGCGGTTTGCCGCGCTCCAGGTCCTGGAGTGTGGAGGTGCGGTGGTCGCCCACCCGCTCGGCGCCCGCGAGGCGCCGCTCGACGGAGATGTCGGGGCGGCAGCCGAGTGCGGCAGCGACGGCGAGCGTCTCGTTCATCATGATCTCGATGACGCGGCGCGTGCCGCCGTGCAGGCACATCTCGCGCATCGTGGCGCGGGCGAGCGCGCTGATCGGGTTGAAGGAGATGTTGCCGAGCAGCTTGATCCAGATGTCGCCGCGCAGTTCGGGCTCGACCGGGCACTTCAGGCCGCCCGCCTGCATCGCCTCACTGAAGGCGAGACAGCGCTCGGAGCGCGAGCGGTCGGGCTCCCCGATGGAGAACCGGGTGCCTTCCAGGTGCCGGACGACTCCCGGCCCCTCCAGTTCGGTCGCCGCGTAGACCACGCATCCGACGGCCCGCTCGGGCGCGATCACCGCACTGACCGCGCCTTCGGGGTCCACGCTCGTGACGCGGTGGCCGTCGTGCGGGCCGCCGTGCCGGTGGAAGTACCACCAGGGGATGCCGTTCTGGGCAGCGATCACCGCCGTCCTGTCGTGCAGGAGAGGCTCGATCAGCGGCCCGCACGCCGCGTACGAGTTGGCCTTCAGGCCCAGGAAGACGAAGTCGACGGGGCCGATGTCGGCCGGGTCGTCGGTGGCGTGGGCCCGCGCGGTGAAGTCGCCGCGCGGGCTGAGGACACGTACTCCGTGCTGCCTCATGGCCGCCAAATGGGGTCCACGGGCTACGAGATGGACGTCGGCACCGGCGCGGTGCAGCGCGGCTCCGACGTAGGCGCCGATCGCACCGGCGCCGAGGACTGCGACTTTCACGGTGGCGCGCTCCGTTCGGTTGAGGGATCCGAAGAAGGCTCAGGGTCGACGTCGCATGCCGTGACCGTGGCCATCGCATGCCATGACTGTCGATGGAATATTGTCTACAGTATGGAAGTTGGCCCAGCAAGGGGTTGCGCGGCAGATTGCATACCGTCGACGGAATCGCGTCCGCCTCTTCCCAACTCCCCTCTTGCCTTCCTACTGTTCGGGATCATGAGGCCCCCCGTCGCACCTCCGGGATGGAGCCGCTGGCTCGTACCGCCCGCCGCCCTGTCCGTCCACCTCTCCATCGGCCAGGCCTACGCCTGGAGCGTCTTCAAGCCCCCGCTGGAATCAGCGCTCCACCTCAGCGGCACGCAGAGCGCGCTCCCCTTCCAGCTCGGCATCGTGATGCTCGGCCTCTCGGCGGCCTTCGGCGGCACGCTCGTGGAGCGCAACGGACCGCGCTGGGCGATGACGGTCGCCCTCGTCTGCTTCTCGTCCGGCTTCCTGATCGCGGCACTCGGCGCCGCGATCAGCCAGTACTGGCTGATCGTCTTCGGGTACGGCTTCGTCGGCGGCATAGGTCTCGGCATCGGGTACATCTCGCCGGTGTCGACACTGATCAAGTGGTTCCCCGACCGGCCCGGCATGGCGACCGGCATCGCGATCATGGGATTCGGCGGCGGCGCGCTCATCGCGTCACCGTGGTCGGCGCAGATGCTGGACTCCTTCGGCGCGGACTCCGACGGCATCGCGCTCGCCTTCCTGGTGCACGGCCTCACGTACGCCGTCTTCATGGCGCTCGGCGTGCTGCTCGTACGGGTGCCGCGTACGGAAGGGGCGCGGGCGCCCGGTGCTCCCGGTGTGCTCGACGGGCCGCAGGTGTCCGCGCGGGCCGCCGTGCGCACGCCCCAGTTCTGGTGCCTGTGGATCGTGCTCTGCATGAACGTGACCGCGGGCATCGGCATCCTGGAGAAGGCGGCGCCGATGATCACCGACTTCTTCTCGGACACCTCGACGCCGGTCTCCGCGGCCGCCGCCGCGGGCTTTGTCGCCCTGCTCTCCGCCGCGAACATGGCCGGACGCATCGGCTGGTCGTCGACGTCCGACCTGATCGGCCGCAAGAACGTCTACCGCGTCTACCTGGGCGTCGGCGCACTGATGTATCTGCTGATCGTCCTGTTCGGAGACGGCTCGAAACCGCTCTTCATCGTCTGCGCCCTGGTGATCCTCTCCTTCTACGGAGGCGGCTTCGCGACGATCCCCGCGTACCTGAAGGACCTCTTCGGCACCTACCAGGTCGGAGCGATCCATGGCCGGCTCCTCACCGCCTGGTCCACGGCCGGCGTCCTCGGGCCGCTGATCGTGAACTGGGTCGCCGACCGGCAGGAAGAGGCGGGCAAGCACGGGGCGGGGCTCTACGGCCTCTCCCTCACGATCATGATCGGACTCCTTGTCGTCGGCTTCGTGGCGAACGAGTTCGTCCGCCCCGTCCATGCCCGCCACCACATCCCCGCCCCGAGGGAGGCCGCCCATGACGACACCGACCAGCACGCCGCCAAGTAGCCCGCCGCGCCGGCGCGCCCTGATCGTCGGTGCGTGGCTCTGGGTGGGGCTTCCGCTCGCATATGGGGTGTATGAACTCGTACACAAGGCCACTCAGCTCTTCACCGGGTGACCCGATGATGAGAAGTGTCCAAAGCCCACGCCCGATTCCTGTCGCTTTACGCGTCCTGTTACTGGTGAGTCGCTGACCAGACTGGACGGTCCCGCATCTCCGGCAACAAGGGGGACCCGTTCATGCACGGCTCACGCATCGCCGCCGTCGGCCACTACCAGCCCGCCAAGATCCTCACCAACGAGGATCTGGCGGGCATGGTCGACACCAGCGACGAGTGGATCCGCTCCCGCGTGGGCATCCGCACCCGCCACATCGCGGGACCCGAGGAGCCGGTCGACGAGCTCGCGGCGCACGCCGGGGCCAAGGCCGTCGCCGCCGCGGGCCTCGCGCCCGACGCCATCGACCTGGTCCTGGTCGCCACCTCCACCGCGATCGACCGCTCGCCGAACATGGCGGCACGGGTGGCGGCGCGTCTCGGCATCCCCTCCCCGGCCGCCATGGACGTGAACGTGGTCTGCGCGGGCTTCACGCACGCCCTCGCCACCGCCGACCACGCCGTGCGGGCCGGGGCCGCCACGCGTGCGCTCGTGATCGGCGCGGACAAGATGTCCGAGGTGGCCGACTGGACGGACCGCACCACATGCGTCCTGGTCGGGGACGGTGCGGGCGCTGCCGTCGTCGAGGCGTGCGCTCCGGGCGAGGAGCCCGGCATCGGTCCCGTGCTCTGGGGCTCGGTGCCCGAGATGGGCAACGCCGTCCGTATCGAGGGCACGCCTCCGCGGTTCGCGCAGGAGGGCCAGAGCGTCTACCGCTGGGCGACGACGCAGCTGCCGCCGCTCGCCCGCAAGGCCTGCGAGAAGGTCGGTCTCACGCCGGCCGACCTGGCGGCGGTCGTCCTGCACCAGGCCAACCTGCGCATCATCGAGCCCCTCGCCGAGCGGATCGGCGCGGTCAACGCGGTCGTCGCGCGCGATGTCGTGAACTCGGGCAACACCTCAGCGGGCAGCATCCCGCTCGCCCTGTCCAAGCTGGTGGAGCGCGGCGAGATCGTCCACGGCGATCCGGTGCTGCTCTTCGGCTTCGGCGGGAACCTGTCGTACGCGGGCCAGGTCATCCGCTGCCCCTAGCGCGACGGGTCACCGCCGTCGATCCGTGTGACCGGGTCAACTCCCCCTGGTGCTGGTCATTGTGCTCAGTAGACTGTAGACAAAAGGCAATCGTCGAGGAGGGGACCGCGATGTTGTCCACAGGACTGCCGCAGGGGGCGGTGCCCAAGCTGGAACGCCCCGGTCCGCTCCGGGAGCGGGTCTACGAGGCACTGCTCGAACTCATCACGACCCGTGCGCTCCAGCCGGGCCAGCACCTGGTGGAGAGTGAACTGGCCGGGCATCTGGGGGTGTCGCGGCAGCCGGTGCGCGAGGCGCTCCAGCGGCTCAACACCGAGGGCTGGGTCGATCTGCGCCCCGCGCAGGGCGCGTTCGTGCACGAGCCCACCGAGGAGGAGGCGGACCAGCTGCTCACGGTCCGTACGCTCCTGGAGGCGGAGGCCGCCCGGCTCGCCGCGGCCAACACGGGCACGGCGGGGATCACCGCCCTGGAAGAGCTGTGCGCCAAGGGGGAACAGGCCGTCGCGGACGGCGAGGTGGATCTGGTGGTGGCCACGAACGCGGCCTTCCACGCCAAGGTGATGGAGCTCGCGGGCAATGTCGTCCTCGCCGAACTCGCCGGGCAGGTGGACCGCCGCGTGCGCTGGTACTACACGCCCGTGGCCCGCCAGCGCGGCAAGCAGTCCTGGATCGAGCACCGCCGGCTGATCGCGGCGATCGCCGAGCGCGACGAGCGCGGGGCGACGGAGATCATGCGCGCGCACACGGAGCACACGCGGGAGACGTACCACCGTCGAGAGCGCGACGTCTGACGCGTCAGCGCCTCTCCGGTCGAGGACCGCCCGCGCCCGCGTGGTCTGCGCGTGGGCGGTTCGGTTCGACCACCTCTGAGGTCATGCGTGGGACACGTCTGTCCGCCTCTTTGTCCTGTGACTGGAGAAAGTCATGGGTAATTCGTGCTCAACTTCTTCCCACTCCCGGCAGGCGCTGCTACGTTCCCCTCGAAAGACCGACGCGACGGGGAAAATCCGCCGCGGCGGACCGAGTTGGACGACATGAGTTGCCCACTGAGGCGGGGAGGGGCGCGTGAGACGTATGACGGCTCGACCCGCCAATGCGCACCAGGCGCGACTGCTGCGGCTGCTGCGCGACGGAGGGCCCAACTCCCGTGCCCAGCTGGGCGATCAGGTCGACCTCTCGCGGTCGAAGCTGGCCGTCGAGGTGGACCGGCTCCTGGAGACCGGACTCGTGGTCGCCGACGGACTCGCCGCATCGCGCGGCGGCCGCCGCTCCCACAACATCCGCCTGGCCCCCGCCCTCCGCTTCCTCGGCGTGGACATCGGCGCGACCTCGGTCGACGTAGCGGTGACCAATGCCGAGCTTGAGGTCCTCGGCCACATCAACCAGCCCATGGACGTGCGCGAAGGGCCCGTCGCGGTCTTCGAGCAAGTCCTCGCCATGGCCGCCAAGTTGAAGGCCTCCGGACTCGCGGAAGGGTTCGACGGCGCCGGGATCGGCGTCCCGGGTCCCGTCCGCTTCCCCGAAGGCGTCCCGGTCGCCCCGCCGATCATGCCGGGGTGGGACGGCTTCCCCGTGCGGGAGGCCATCAGCCAGGATCTGGGCTGCCCCGTCATGGTCGACAACGACGTGAACCTGATGGCGATGGGGGAGCAGCACGCGGGCGTCGCACGCTCCGTGGGTGACTTCCTCTGCGTCAAGATCGGTACGGGCATCGGCTGCGGGATCGTCGTCGGCGGTGAGGTCTACCGAGGGGTGACCGGCAGCGCGGGCGACATCGGCCACATCCAGGTCGAACCGGACGGACGGCCCTGCGCCTGCGGCAACAAGGGCTGCCTGGAGGCGTACTTCAGCGGCGCGGCACTGGCCCGCGACGCGGAGGACGCCGTCGGTCAGGGGCTCTCCCAGGAGCTCGCGACCCGTCTGGAAGCCGCCGGGAAGCTCAGCGCCGTCGACGTCTCCGCGGCAGCCGCCGCCGGTGACGCCACCGCACTCGACCTCATCCGCGCGGGCGGCAACCGCACAGGACAGGTCATCGCGGGCCTCGTCAGCTTCTTCAACCCGGGCCTCGTGGTGATCGGCGGCGGTGTGACGGGCCTCGGCCACACGCTGCTAGCCGCCATCCGCACCCAGGTCTACCGCCAGTCGCTGCCCCTGGCGACGGGCAACCTCCCCATCGTCCTGGGCGAGTTGGGGCCCACCGCCGGAGTCATCGGCGGCGCCCGGCTCATCAGCGACCACCTGTTCTCACCGGCCTGATCCGTACGCACCACCCGTACCACCTGTACGACCCGTACGACGCCCGGCACCACACCTCACCCAGTACAGCGCGCTGCCTCGCCCTGCTCCGAAACAGGCTCCGCCCCCACGAAGGGGCCACCGCCCTACCCCGCCCTGCCCTGAAACCGGCCTTCCCCAAGCTCTCGACTGCGCTCGACCAGGGGATACCCCATTCGCCCGAGGGACCCGCCATGGCACCAGAACCACCCCTGCTCACCATGTCCGGCATCACCAAGTCGTTCCCCGGCGTCCGCGCTCTGGACGGCGTCGACCTCCAGGTCCAGGCCGGTGAAGTGCACTGCCTCCTCGGCCAGAACGGCGCCGGGAAGTCCACGCTCATCAAGGTCCTCGCCGGGGCGCACCAGCCCGACGGCGGCGAGATCACCTGGCGCGGCGAGCGCACCACGCTCAAGTCGCCCATCGCCGCCATGCGCCTCGGCATCGCCACCATCTACCAGGAGCTCGACCTGGTGGAGGGCCTGTCCGTCGCCGAGAACGTCCACCTCGGACATGAGCCGACCGCGGCCGGCTTCGTCGTGAAGGGCCGCGAGGCGAAGGTCTCGACCTCCGCGCTCCTCAAGCGACTTGGGCACGCAGAGATCGACCCGGGAACGCTCGTGGGTGACCTCTCCGCCGCCCATCAGCAGATCGTGTCGATGGCCCGCGCGCTCTCCCACGAAGTGCGCCTCATCGTCATGGACGAGCCGTCGGCCGCCCTCGACCCGGACGAGGTCGACAACCTCTTCCGCATCGTCGGCGATCTCACGGCGGACGGCGTCGCCGTCGTCTACATCTCCCACCGCCTCGAAGAGATCCGCCGCATCGGCGACCGCGTCACCGTCCTCAAGGACGGCCGGGCGGTCGCGGGCGGACTCCCCGCGAAGGAGACCCCGACCCGCGAGGTCGTCGCCCTGATGACGGGCCGCAACGTCGAGTACGTCTTCCCGGACCGGCCTGTCGAACCGCCCACAGCGGAACCGGTGTTGAAGGTCGCGGGCCTCTCCCGCGCCGGTGAGTTCGAACCCCTCGACCTCGAACTGCGCCCCGGCGAGATCGTCGGCCTTGCCGGACTCGTCGGCTCAGGGCGCTCCGAGATCCTGGAGACCATCTACGGCGCACGCAAGGCGGCCACCGGCCAAGTCACCCTCAGTGGAAAGGTGTTGAAGCCCGGCAGTGTGCGGGCCGCCGTTCGCGCCGGGGTCGGTCTGGCGCCCGAGGAGCGCAAGGCGCAGGCCCTGCTGATGCTGGAGTCCGTCACCAACAATGTGTCGGTCTCCTCCATGTCCCGCTTCTCACGCGGCGGTTGGCTCGACCGGGGCGCCGAGAGGAAGGCCGCGCAGACCGCGACCCGCGAGCTCTCCCTGCGCCCCGACAACCCCTCGGCGCCCGTACGCACGCTCTCCGGCGGCAATCAGCAGAAGGCCGTCCTGGCCCGCTGGCTGCTCCGCGGCTGCCGCGTCCTGCTGCTCGACGAGCCGACCCGCGGCGTGGACGTCGGCGCCCGCGCCGAGCTGTACGCCGTGATCCGACGCCTCGCCGACGACGGCCTCGCCGTCCTCCTCGTCTCCAGTGAAGTGCCCGAAGTCCTCGGCCTCGCCGACCGCGTCCTGGTCCTGCGCGAGGGGCGCGTCGTCCATACGGCGCCCGCCCGTGACCTCGACGAACACCGCGTACTCGACCTCGTACTCGAAGGGAGCCCGGCGTCATGACGCAGCCCGCATCGCCGCCACGGCCCGCCACATCGAAGAGTGGCCCCGCGGACGGCGCAAGCCCGTTGCGGACGCTCTCCGCACGTGCCGACCTGCGGACGCTGTCCCTGCTCGGTGTGCTCGCCGTTCTGGTCCTGATCGGCGGCATCACCCAGCCCGACTCGTTCCTCGACACCGACAACGTCCAGCTGATCCTGACCCAGGCGTCCGTCATCGGCGTCGTCACGGTCGGCATGACCTTCGTGATCATCTCCGGCGGCATCGACCTGTCGGTCGGCGCGATCGTCGCGCTCGCCTCGGTGTGGGCGACGACGGTCGCCACCCAGGAGTACGGCGTCGCGGGCATCCTGTTCACCGCGGTGATCGTCGGCATGGCCTGCGGCCTCGTCAACGGAATGCTCATCGCGTACGGCGGGATGGTGCCGTTCATCGCGACGCTCGCGATGCTCGCATCGGGCCGGGGCCTCGCGCTCGAGATCACCGACGGCAAGACCCAGATGGTCACCGTGGACGGGGTGCTGAAGCTCGGCGAGCGCGACTCCTACATCCTCGGCATCCCGCCGCTCGTGCTCGTCTTCGCGGCCGTCACCGTCGTCGGCTGGCTGCTCCTTAACCGCACCACCTTCGGGCGGCGCTCGGTCGCGGTCGGCGGCAACGCGGAAGCGGCACGGCTCGCCGGCATCGACGTCCGCAGGCAGCGGCTCTACCTCTACCTGCTCTCCGGGCTCTGCTGCGGCATCGCGGCCTTCATGCTGATCGTCCTCTCCGGGTCCGGCCAGAACACCAACGGCAACCTCTACGAGCTCGACGCCATCGCCGCCGCGATCATCGGCGGCACCCTGCTCAGCGGCGGCCGGGGCACCATCACCGGCTCCGTGCTCGGCGTACTGATCTTCATCACGATCCAGAACATCTTCGCGCTCAACAACCTGGAGACCGCCGTCCAGCAGATCGCCAAGGGGGCGATCATCGTCGCCGCGGTGCTCGTCCAGCGACGTACGTCCTCCCATACCTGACCCGCAGACCCGCAGACCGAAGGGTTCACCGCCATGCCAGAGACATCCCCATTCGCGAGCCGCAGAGGACTGCTCTTCGGAGCCGCCGCCCTGTCGACCGGTGCCCTCATCACGGGGTGCACCAGCAACGAGCCCAAGGACGAGGGCTCGGACGACAAGAGCCAGCAGGTCGCCGACGACAAGCCCGGCAAGCAGGTCACCATCGGCTTCGCGGGTCCGCAGGCCGACCACGGCTGGCTCAACGCGATCAACGACAACGCCAAGGAGCGGGCGAAGAAGTACTCGGACGTCACGCTGGAGTCCACCGAGGGCTCGAACGACACCGCCGCCCAGATCGGCCAGGTCGAGACGCTGATCAACAAGAAGGTCGACGTCCTGGTGATCCTGCCGGCCGACGGCAAGGCACTCACCCAGGTCGGCCTGAAGGCCATGAAGGCGGGCATCCCCGTCGTCAACCTCGACCGGGTCTTCGCGTCGCCGCAGGCCTACCGCTGCTGGATCGGCGGCGACAACTACGGCATGGGTCTGAGCGCCGGCCACTACATCGGCGAGAAGCTCAAGGGCAAGAAGAACGCCAAGGTCGTGGAACTGGCGGGCCTGGACAACCTGGAGCTCACCAAGCAGCGCTCGAAGGGCTTCGACGACGCCCTGAAGAACTACTCGAACATCGAGAAGGTCGCCCGCCAGGCCGCCGAGTTCACCGTCGAGTCGGGGCAGCAGAAGATGTCCCAGCTCCTCCAGGCGCAGAAGAACTTCGACGCGCTGTGGAACCACGACGACGACCAGGGCGTGGGCGCCCTGCGCGCCATCAAGCAGGCGGGCCGCGACGACTTCCTGATGGTCGGCGGCGCGGGCGCGCTCTCCGCCATGCAGGCCATCGAGTCCGACGACAGCGTGCTCAAGGCCACCGTGCTCTACCCGCCGTCGATGGCCGCTTCGGCGATCGACCTGGCCCGTGCGCTCGGCCAGAGCAAGGGTGTCAGCGGCATGGCCGAGTTCGAGATCCCGGCGTTCATCACGCTCTACTCGGCCGTGGTCGACAAGGAAAACATCAGCAAGTACATGTCCACCGGCTTCAAGTGATGCGCGCGTCCGCACCCCCCACCGAGCGTTTACGAGGAGGAGTACCGCATGCGTGAGACGGAACACGAGGCTGAGACCGGTAAGCGGCCATTGGGGGTGGGCATGGTCGGATACTCCTTCATGGGCGCCGCCCACTCCCAGGGCTGGCGCACCGTCGGACGCGTCTTCGATCTGCCGCTGCGGCCGGTCCTCTCGGCGGTCTGCGGACGCGACGGCGCCGCCGTGCGCGCCGCGGCGGACCGGCTCGGGTGGGCCGCAGCGGAGACCGACTGGCGTGCACTCGTGGCCCGTGACGACGTCGACATCATCGACATCTGCACCCCCGGTGACAGCCACGCGGAGATCGCGATCGCCGCGCTCGACGCCGGCAAGCACGTGCTGTGCGAGAAGCCGCTCGCCAACACCGTCGAGGAGGCCGAGGCGATGGCCGAGGCCGCCGAACGGGCAAGGGCGCGGGGGCAGGTGGCGATGGTCGGCTTCAACTACCGCCGCGTTCCCGCTCTCGCGCTCGCCCGGCAGATGGTCGCCGACGGCCGGCTCGGCACGCTGCGGCACGTCCGGCTCACCTACCTCCAGGACTGGCTGGTCGACCCCGGCTTCCCGCTGACGTGGCGGCTGCGCAAGGACCGCGCGGGTTCGGGCGCGCTCGGCGACCTGGGCGCGCACATCGTGGACCTCGCGCAGTTCCTGGTGGGGGAGCCGGTGGCGGGCGTCTCGGCGCTGACCGAGACCTTCGTGCGGGAGCGGCCGCTGCTCGACGGGGCGTCGAGCGGGCTCACGGGGGAGGGGAGCACCGCGACCGGCCAGGTGACGGTGGACGACGCCGCGGTCTTCACCGGCCGCTTCCCTTCGGGCGCCCTCGCCTCGTTCGAGGCGACCCGTTTCGCCGCGGGCCGCAAGAACGCGCTGCGGCTCGAACTCAACGGCTCGGACGGCTCGTTGGCCTTCGACCTGGAGCGCCTGAACGAGCTCTCCTTCCACGACCACACGGAGCCCGCCACGTCATCGGGTTTCCGCCGCATCCTGGTGACCGAGCCGGGCCATCCGTACCTGGAGGCCTGGTGGCCGCCGGGTCACGGCCTCGGCTACGAGCACACGTTCGTGCACCAGGCCCGTGACCTGCTGCACGCCATCGCCACCGGCGAGCAGCCCGAACCGTCCTTCGCCGCGGGCCTCTCGGTGCAGCGGGTGCTTTCCGCGGTGGAGGAGAGCGCGGCGAAGAACTCGGTCTACACCCTCGTAGCTGCCACTCCTGTCACGGTCTGAGGAGGACTGTTCATGCCCCGCGACTTCACGCTCTTCACCGGCCAGTGGGCCGACCTGCCGCTTGAGGAGGTCTGCCGCCTCGCCCGCGACTTCGGCTACGACGGTCTCGAACTCGCCTGCTGGGGCGACCACTTCGAGGTCGACAAGGCGCTGAACGACCGTTCCTACCTGGACTCGCGCCGCCAGCTCCTCGACAAGTACGGCCTCAAGTGCTGGGCCATCTCCAACCACCTGGTCGGGCAGGCCGTCTGTGACGCGATCATCGACGAGCGGCATCAGGCGATCCTGCCCGCCCGCATCTGGGGCGACGGCGACGCGGAGGGCGTACGGCAGCGGGCCGCCCGCGAGATCGAGGACACGGCACGCGCGGCGGCGGCCTTCGGCGTCGACACGGTCGTCGGCTTCACCGGCTCGGCGATCTGGCACCTGGTGGCGATGTTCCCGCCCGTGCCGGAGTCGATGATCGAGCGCGGCTACGAGGACTTCGCCGAGCGCTGGAACCCGATCCTGGACGTCTTCGACGTACAGGGCGTGCGCTTCGCGCACGAGGTGCACCCCTCCGAGATCGCGTACGACTACTGGACGACGCACCGCGCCCTTGAGGCGGTCGGCCACCGCCCGGCCTTCGGCCTGAACTTCGACCCCTCGCACTTCGTGTGGCAGGACCTGGACCCGGTCGGTTTCCTCTACGACTTCCGGGACCGGATCTACCACGTCGACTGCAAGGAGGCCAGGCGCCGCCTCGACGGCCGCAACGGCCGCCTGGGCTCGCACCTCCCGTGGGGCGATCCGCGGCGCGGCTGGGACTTCGTGTCGGCGGGCCACGGGGACGTGCCCTGGGAGGACGTGTTCCGGATGCTGAGCTCGATCTCCTACGCGGGTCCGATCTCGGTGGAGTGGGAGGACGCGGGGATGGACCGCCTCCAGGGGGCTCCGGAGGCGCTCAAGCGCCTGAAGGCGTTCGACTTCGAGCCGCCGACGGCGTCGTTCGACGCGGCGTTCGGCGGGAACTGACCTCTGCCCACGGGGCCTTGGCCGGGAAGCCCTCGCCCGGAGTCACTTTGTCCTGCCCAAGGAAAAAGCTGAACTCTGTTGCTGTGCAAGGGCTTTCCGTCCAAGACAAACGTGGCTACCGTCCCTGATGTGTACAGGACATGAATCTCCCGGGGTGACGGCGCACCCCGGCGCCCGGCGCCACCGCACCACACCCGCGTACGACCGTCCCCCTTCCGGAGGAACCCCCGTGCACAGGAAACGCCTGAGACTCCGCAAGACCCTCGCGCTCTTCACCGGCACCCTGCTGGCCGGTGCCACGCTCACCCTCGCCGTCCCCACCGCGAACGCCGCCGACCCGGAGGCCGTCCGCGCCGCCCAGGCCCAGGCGGACAAGGCGGCAGGCGGCAAGGCCGCCGCGGCCGAGGACTTCCAGCAAGTGACGCTCGCCAAGGGCGAGACCGAGACGGGCGAGCCGATGACACTCGCCGTCCTGCCCGACCGCTCGGTCCTGCACACCTCCCGCGACGGCACACTCCGGCTCACCGACGCCGCGGGCAACACGAAGATCGCGGGCAAGATACCGGTCTACTCGCACGACGAAGAGGGCCTCCAAGGCGTGGGCCTCGACCCGAAGTTCAGCGAGAACCGCGCGATCTACCTCTACTACGCGCCCCCGCTCGACACCCCGGCGGGCGACGCCCCGGAGACCGGCACGGCCGACGACTTCAAGAAGTTCGACGGCGTCAACCGCCTCTCCCGCTTCGTCCTGAAGACCGACGGCACCCTGGACAACGCCAGCGAGAAGAAGGTCCTCGACGTCCCCGCGAGCCGCGGCATCTGCTGCCACGTCGGCGGCGACATCGACTTCGACAAGGACGGCAACCTCTACCTCTCGACGGGCGACGACTCCAACCCCTTCGCCTCGGACGGCTTCTCGCCCCTCGACGAGCGCGCGGACCGCAACCCCGCCTTCGACGCTCGCCGCAGCGCCGGCAACAGCAACGACCTGCGCGGCAAGATCCTGCGCATCAAGGTCGCCGACGACGGTACGTACACCGTCCCGGACGGCAACCTCTTCGCGCCGGGCACCGAGAAGACCAAGCCCGAGATCTACGCGATGGGCTTCCGCAACCCCTTCCGCATGAGCGTCGACAAGCCCACCGGCACGGTGTACGTCGGTGACTACGGACCCGACGCGGGCGCGGCCGACCCCAAGCGCGGCCCCGCGGGCCAGGTCGAGTTCGCCCGCGTGACCAAGCCGGGCAACTTCGGCTGGCCGTACTGCACCGGCAAGAACGACGCGTACATCGACTACGACTTCGCCACGCAGACCTCCGGCGCCGCCTTCGACTGCGCCGCGCCGAAGAACACTTCCGTACGCAACACCGGCCTGACCGACCTGCCGGCCGCGCAGGAAGCCTGGATCCCCTACGACGGCGGATCCGTCCCCGAGTTCGGCACCGGCTCCGAGTCCCCGATGGGCGGCCCCGTCTACCGCTACGACGCGGCCAACACCTCCCCGGTGAAGTTCCCGGAGGCCTACGACGGCGACTTCTTCGCCGGCGAGTTCGGACGGCGCTGGATCAAGCGCATCGAGCAGGGCGCGGACGGCACGGTCTCGAAGATCAACCCGTTCCCGTGGACGGGCACGCAGATCATGGACATGGAGTTCGGCCCCGACGGCGCCCTTTACGTCCTCGACTACGGCACGGCATGGTTCGGCGGCGACGAGAACTCCGGTCTCTTCCGCATCGAGAACGCCACCGACGGCCACTCCCCGGTCGTCGAGGCGAGCGCCTCCGTGACCAGCGGCCAGGCCCCGCTCAAGACCAAGTTCACCGCGAAGGCCACGGACGCCGACGGCGGCACGCTGACCTACGCCTGGGACTTCGGTGACGGCGGCAAGTCGACCCAGCAGAACCCCTCGTACACGTACAAGAAGAACGGCGTCTACACCGCGACCGTGACCGTCAAGGACTCCACCGGGCGCACAGGATCGGCCAGCGCGCACGTCACCGTCGGCAACACCGCGCCCAAGGTGACCCTGGAACTCCCGGGTGACGGGCAGCTGTTCACCTTCGGCGACAAGGTGCCCTTCAAGGTGAAGGTGACCGACAAGGAAGACGGCCCGATCGACTGCACCAAGGTCAAGGTCACCCACATCCTCGGCCACGACAGCCACGGCCACCCGGTGACCACGGCCAACGGCTGCGAGGGCACCCTCCAGACGTCGGCGGACGGCGAGCACGACCCGAACGCCAACATCTTCGGGGTCTTCGACGCCGAGTACACCGACAAGGGCGCCAACGGCCAGCCCGCGCTGACCACGCACGACCAGAACGTCGTCCAGCCCAAGCACCGCCAGGGCGAGCACTACGACGGCTCCAAGGGTGTCTCCATCACCAACCACACTCCGGCGCACGGCGGCAAGACGGTCGGCGACATCAACAACGGCGACTGGATCTCCTTCAAGCCCTACATCCTCGGCAATGCCACCAAGCTGACCGCGCGCGTCGCGTCGGCGGGCACGGGCGGCACGCTCGAGGTCCGCAGCGGCTCGGCCACCGGCAAGCTCCTGGGCAAGGCCAAGGTCGCGCCGACCGGCGGGTGGGAGACCTACACCGACGTGAGCACCGCCATCAGCAAGGCACCGAAGACGACGACGACGCTCTTCCTGGTCTTCAAGGGATCGGGCACCGGAGCCCTGTACGACGTCGACGACTTCACCTTCACCACGAGCTGAGGAAGGGGTCACCATGCGCGCATCCGCACGGATCGCCACCGCGAGCGCCGCCGCCGCTCTGCTCATCGGCTGTGTGTCGGGCCCCGCGGCATCGAAGCCGGAGGGCAAGCAGGAGGGGGAGAAGGTCCTGGTCTTCTCGAAGACCGCGGGCTTCCGCCACGACTCCATCCCCGAGGGCATCGCGGCCATCAAGGAGCTCGGCGCGGCGAACGGCTTCGCCGTCGACGCGACCGAGGACGCCGGGGCCTTCACGGCCAAGAACCTCGCGCGCTACGACGCCGTGGTCTGGCTCTCGACGACGGGCGACGTCCTCAACGCCGCCCAGCAGAGCGCCTTCGAGGGCTACATCAAGAAGGGCGGCGGGTACGTGGGCGTGCACGCCGCCGCCGACACCGAGTACGACTGGCCCTTCTACGGCGGGCTCGCGGGCGCGTACTTCCAGTCGCACCCCGCGATCCAGCCCGCGAAGGTGCGGGTCGAGGACCACGGGCACCCGTCCACGGCGCATCTGCCGGGGATCTGGGACCGGACCGACGAGTGGTACAACTACCGCTCCAATCCCCGGGACCGTGCCCACGTCCTCGCCTCGCTCGACGAGTCGTCCTACACGGGCGGCTCGATGTCGGGCGACCATCCCATCGCCTGGTGCCAGGACTACAAGGGTGGCCGCTCCTTCTACACGGGCAGCGGCCACACCAAGGAGTCGTTCGCCGATCCCGCGTACCGCACGCATCTGCTCGGCGGGATCCGCTGGGCGACGGGCGCGGCGCAGGCCGACTGCCGTCCGGAGAAGGGGTACACCCCCGTCTTCGACGGCACGGCCAAGTCCCTCGAGGCCTGGAAGCAGGCGGGCCCCGGCTCGTTCGAGCTGAACGAGCAGGACGGGACCCTGAAGACCGTCGGCGGCATGGGCATGCTCTGGTACGGGGCGAAGGAGCTCGGCTCCTACTCCCTCAAGCTGGACTGGCGCATGGACGGCGACGACAACTCGGGGATCTTCGTGGGCTTCCCGGCCTCCGACGACCCCTGGTCGGCCGTGAACAACGGCTATGAGATCCAGATCGACGCCACGGACGTTCCGGAGAAGACCACCGGCTCCGTCTACGGATTCAAGTCCGCCGACCTGAAGCAGCGCGACAAGGCGCTGAATCCGCCGGGGGAGTGGAACACCTACGAGCTCCGGGTCGAGGGCGAACGCCTTCGGATCTATCTCAACGGAGTGAAGATCAACGACTTCACCAACACGGATCCCGCGAGGAGCCTGAAGGACGGTCACATCGGCATCCAGAACCACGGTGCCGACGACCAGGTCTCCTTCCGTGACATCCGGGTGAAGGACCTGCCGGCCCGCACCGCGTCCGGCGTGGGCCGCTAGACGGCGGCGGGCGGAGGACGCCGGACCTCCGCCCGCCGTCTTTACTTCCGTCAGCCGTCTCTCTTCCCCGTCTTTCTTCCCCAGCGCGATCGCCGCGTGTACGACAGGAGGCAGCCGTGTCCCATTCCCCTTCCTCTGGTTCTTCTGGTTCTTCTGGCTCATCTGGTTCTTCGGGTGGCGGGCCGACCGGGGTGTGGCTGATCGGAGCGCGTGGTTCGGTCGCCACGACGGCGGTCGCGGGGTGCGCGGCCGTGACGGCCGGGCTGCACCCGCCGACCGGCATGGTCACGGAGACCGGGCCGTTCGCCGACAGCGGTCTGCCAACGTTGTCTTCGCTCGTCTTCGGCGGCCACGACGTGATGGAGTGCCCGCTGCCCAAGCGGGCGGAGCAGCTGGCCGCCGGGGGTGTGCTGCCGCACGGCGTGCCGTCCGCGGTGGCCGCCGAACTGGCCGCCGCGGACGCGGAGATCCGCGCGGGCGGGCCGCGCCGCGGGGACTCCGACGGCAGGACGGACGAGGAACTGATCGAGTCCTTCGCCGCCGACCTCCGCGATTTCGTACGTCGCCGGGGGCTCGCCCGTGCGGTGGTCGTGAACGTGGCGTCGACGGAACCGCTGCCGGAGGAGGGCGAAGGGAGGCTGCCCGCAAGCTCGCTCTACGCGGCCGCGGCGCTGCGGGCGGGCTGCCCGTACGTGAACTTCACCCCGTCAACGGGACTGCACCACCCGGACCTTGCCTCGGCGGCCGCCTCGTCCGGGCTTCCCTACGCGGGCCGGGACGGCAAGACGGGCCAGACGCTCCTGCGCTCGGTCCTCGGCCCGATGTTCGCCCAGCGTGCGCTCGCGGTCCGCGCCTGGTCGGGCACGAACCTCCTGGGCGGCGGTGACGGCGCGGCCCTCGCGGACCCGGCCGCGGCGGCGGCGAAGAACGCGGGCAAGGAGCGGGTCCTCGCGGACACGTTGGGCTCCGCCCCCGAGGGCGAGGTCCACATCGACGACGTCCCGTCGCTCGGCGACTGGAAGACCGCCTGGGACCACATCGCGTTCGACGGCTTCCTCGGCGCGCGGATGGTCCTGCAGACGACCTGGCAGGGCTGCGACTCGGCCCTCGCGGCGCCGCTGATCCTGGACCTGGCCCGCTTGCTGGCCCGCGCCCACGAAAGGGGGCTTTCCGGGCCCTTGGGGGAGCTGGGCTTCTACTTCAAGGACCCGGACGACGGCTCTTCGTCGGCCCTCGCCGAGCAGTACGAGGCGCTTGTCGGGTTCGCTTCTCGGCTGCGGGGGGTGGGTGCGTGAGGGTCGGGAGTGCGGTCGCTTCGGCTGAGGGCTCAGATTCCGTCGAGGGCTCAGGTTCCGTGTCCGGACCGGGGAGCCGGGGCGGTGTCCCTCTCGGCTCCGGCCGTGCCTGGGCCGAACTGCTGCGTGTCTCCGCCCTGTTCACCGTCCCCGGCGACGCACTCGCCGGGGCGGCGGCGACGGGGCTGCGCCCCAACCGCCGCACGGTCCTCGCCATCGCCGCCTCTCTCTCCCTGTACGAGGCGGGCATGGCCCTCAACGACTGGGCCGACCGGGCGGAGGACGCGATCGAGCGCCCGCACCGCCCGTTGCCGTCCGGCCGCATCGCCCCGGCGGCCGCACTGGGCGCGGCGGCGGCTCTGACGGCAGGAGGCCTGGCCCTGGCCGCGGGCGCGGGACGCCCCGCTCTGACGGTGGCGAGCGGCTTGGCGGCCACGGTGTGGGCGTACGACCTGGGCCTGAAGCACACTCCGGCAGGCCCGGTGGCCATGGCGGCGGCCCGCTCCCTGGACCTGCTCCTGGGGGCGGCGGCCACGTCGGCGGGGACATCGCCGGGGGAGGGGAGGGCGAAGCCCCGGGGAAGGCTCGCGACCACTCGCCCCGGCGCCGGGGCAGGCCTCCGCGCGGCGGTTCCCACGGCCCTCGTCCTGGGCGCCCACACCCTCGCGGTGACGGCGGTCTCGCGCCGCGAGGCACAGGGCGGCTCCACGGCGGCACCCCTGTGCGCGCTCGCGGCGACAGTGGCGCTGGCGCAACTGCTGGCCCGGAGCGGCAGGGGCGGTGCCTGTCGCGGGGCGGGTGCCGGGGCCGGAACAGGCACCAGCGCCTGGGCAGGCTCCGGTTCTGGAACTGGCACCGGCTTCGGAGCAGGAACTGACCTCGGTACCGGCAGCGGAGTCCGCACCGGCACCTCTCAACTCCCGGTAGGCCGCGGCGCAGCAGCCACCCGCGGCCTACCGGGCTCCACCAGTGGGCAGCCAGCGCCGGGCGCCCTGGCTGCCGCCTCTGAGGTTGCCTCGGTGCTCGCCCCCGCGGGCCGACGGGCGGGTCGACCAGCGAGCCGCGCCTGGCCCCCCGGCGGCGTGCCGGGCTCGGCCACGGGGCGTCCCGTGGGCTCGGGCGGCCCCGGCAGCGACTGGCGGACCGGTGCACGCGGTGCCGTCCAGGCCGCGCTGGCCGCCACCTACGCGGTCACCGCCGCACGGCCCCTCTTCCATGCCGCGCTCAACCCGTCGCCGCAGCTCACCCAGCGGGCCGTGGGTGGCGGCATCCGCGCCATGATCCCGCTCCAGGCCGCACTCTCCGCCCGGACGGGCGCCCTGGGCTCCGCGCTGCTGACCGCCGCGCTGGCCCCGGCGGCCCGTAAGTTCGGCCGGAAGGTGAGCGTCACATGACGGGACCTGCTCACGTGACGGGGGCTCCGTCCCCCTTCCGCTTCGGCTACGGCACCAACGGGCTGACCGACCTCCGCCTCGACGACGCCCTCGGCCTCCTCGCCGACCTCGGCTACGCGGGCGTCGGCCTCACCCTCGACCACATGCACCTCGACCCGCTCGCCCCCGACCTCGCCGCCCGCACCCGCCACGTGGCCCGCAGCCTGGAGCGGCTCGGTCTGACGGCGACGATCGAGACCGGCGCCCGCTACGTCCTCGACCCACGCCGCAAGCACGGCCCCTCGCTCCTGGACCCCGACCCGGACGCGCGCGCCGCCCGTGTCCGCCTGCTGATCCGTGCCGTCCAGGTCGCCGCCGACCTCGGTGCCCACGCCGTGCACTGCTTCAGCGGCATCACCCCCGAAGGCACCTCCGAGGACACCGCCTGGCAGCGGCTCGCCGAAGCCATCGGTCCCGTCCTTGACGCCGCGTCCGGCGCCGCCGTGCCCCTGGCCATCGAACCCGAACCCGGCCACCTCCTCTCCACGCTCGCCGACTTCCACCGGCTCCGTCACGAACTGGGCGATCCCCGGCTCCTCGGCCTCACCCTCGACATCGGCCACTGCCAGTGCCTGGAACCGCAGCCGCCCGCCGACTGCGTGCGCGCCGCCGCCCCTTGGCTCCGGCACGTCCAGATCGAGGACATGCGCCGAGGCGTCCACGAACACCTCCCGTTCGGGGACGGAGAGATCGACTTCCCGCCCGTCCTCGAAGCCCTCGCCGCCACCGGCTACCAGGGCCTCACCGTCGTCGAACTGCCCCGCCACTCCCACGCGGGCCCCCAACTCGCCTCCCGGTCGATCGAGTTCCTGAACAAGGCGGCGACCGAAGCGATGAGTACGGCCCCGGCCAGAGGAGGAACCCCGTGACTCAGACCGCCGTCATCGACGACCTCCGCACCCGCCTCGAAGCCGCCCTCGACGGGGCAGCCCGCGCCTGGCTCGACCAGGCCACGGCGGAGGCCGCCGCCCACCGCGGACGACCGGAGCAACGCCCGGCTCCCCTCTGGGAGCTGCGCTTCGCCGAGGCCGGGCGACGCTGCGGCCAGGACCACGCCGACGCCGCCCGCGTGCTGCTCCTGCACACGGCCGAAGCGGACCCGGCCACCCTCACCCGCGTCTACGAACAAGGCACCGCGGCCGAGCGCCGAGCCGTCCTGCTCGCCCTGCCCCACCTGGTCGAGGGGCCTCAGACGCTGCCCCTGGTCGAGGACGCCCTGCGCACCAACGACACCCGGCTCGTCGCCGCCGCCGTCGGTCCGTACGCAGCCCGGCACCTCGCCCCGCACGACTGGCGCCACGCGGTGCTCAAGTGCCTGTTCACCGGCGTCCCCGTGGAAGCCGTCGCCGACCTCGACCGCCGCGCCCGCGCCGACGCCGAGCTCGCCCGCATGCTCGGCGACTACGCCGGCGAACGCACTGCCGCCGGTCGCACCGTCCCCAGCGATCTGCACCGCGTCCTGGCCCTGGCCGCCCCTACGGCCCCCTCGGCCGCAGCGGTGTCCCCGGCCCCCGCGACCCCTTCCACCGGCGAGGAGCAGGAGTCCTGATGCGCATCTTCGACCCCCACATCCACATGACGTCCCGCACCACCGACGACTACCAGGCCATGTACGCCGCAGGCGTCCGCGCCGTCGTCGAGCCCGCGTTCTGGCTGGGCCAGCCCCGCACCTCCCCGGCCTCCTTCTTCGACTACTTCGACTCCCTGCTCGGCTGGGAGCCCTTCCGCGCGGCCCAGTACGGCATCGCCCACCACTGCACCATCGCCCTCAACCCCAAAGAGGCGAACGACCCCCGCTGCACCCCGGTCATCGACGAGCTGCCCCGCTATCTCGTCAAGGACAACGTCGTGGCCGTCGGCGAGATCGGCTACGACTCCATGACCCCCGCCGAGGACGCCGCGTTCGCCGCCCAGCTCCAGCTCGCCGCCGACCACGAGCTGCCGGCCCTCGTCCACACCCCGCACCGCGACAAGCTCGCGGGCATGCGCCGCACCCTCGATGTGGTCAGGGAGTCCGCGCTGCCCCTGGAGCGGGTCCTTGTCGACCATCTCAACGAGACCACGGTCAAGGAGGCCAAGGACAGCGGATGCTGGCTCGGCTTCTCCGTCTATCCCGAGACCAAGATGGACGAGGACCGGATGGTCGCCATCCTGCGCGACCACGGAACCGAGCGGGTCCTGGTCAACTCGGCCGCCGACTGGGGCAAGAGCGACCCGCTCAAGACCCGCAAGGTCGCCGACGCCATGCTCGCCTCCGGATTCACCGAGGACGACGTCGACCTGGTGCTCTGGCGCAACCCCGTCGCCTTCTACGGACTCAGCGGCCGCCTCGCGCTCGATGTCACGGACACCGAAGCCACCCACGAGGGCAACTCCATCCTCCGCGGCGGGGCGTGAGCCATGCGCTTCCGGCACCCCGACGGCAGCGTCGTCCACCTCGCGTACTGCACCAACGTCCACCCCGCCGAGACCCTCGACGGCGTCCTCGCGCAACTCCGCGACCACTGCGAACCCGTGCGCAAACGGCTCGGCAGGGACCGTCTCGGCATCGGCCTGTGGCTCGCCAAGGACGCCGCGCACGCCCTGGTCACCGACCCGGCGGCACTGCGCGGCCTGCGCACCGAACTCGACCGGCGCGGCCTGGAGGTCGTCACCCTCAACGGCTTCCCCTACGAGGGCTTCGGCGCCGAAGAGGTCAAGTACCGCGTCTACAAGCCGGACTGGACCGACCCCGAGCGCCTCTCCCACACCACCGACCTGGCCCGCCTGCTCGCCGCGCTCCTCCCGGACGACGTCGCCGAAGGCACCATCTCCACCCTTCCTCTCGCCTGGCGCACCCCCTTCGACACCACCCACGCCGAAGCCGCCCGCGCGGCCCTCACCGCGCTCGCCCAGCGCCTGGACGCGCTCGCGGAGCTGACCGGCAAATCGATCCGCATCGGCCTCGAACCCGAACCGGGCTGCACCGTGGAGACCACGGGCGACGCGATCGCCCCCCTCACCGCGATCGGCCACGACCGCATCGGTGTCTGCGTCGACACCTGTCACCTCGCCACCTCCTTCGAGGACCCGCACACCGCGCTCGACGCGCTCGCCGCCGCGGGCATCCCCGTCGTCAAGTCCCAGCTCTCCGCCGCCCTGCACGCCGAAGACCCCCATCTCCCCGGGGTCCGCGAGGCTCTCGCTGCCTTCGACGAGCCCCGCTTCCTGCACCAGACCCGCACCCGCACCGCGGCCGGACTGCGCGGCACCGACGACCTCGGCGAATCCCTCGCCGGCGACGCCCTGCCCGAGACGGCACCCTGGCGCGCCCACTTCCACGTCCCCCTGCACGCGCCTCCCGCACCGCCCCTCACCTCCACGCTCCCCGTACTCAAGGACACCCTCGCCCATCTGGTCGGCGGTCCCGAGCCGCGCACGCGTCACCTCGAGGTCGAGACCTACACCTGGCAGGCGCTGCCGCCCGAACTGCGCCCCCGCTCCCGCCCCCAGCTCGCCGACGGGATCGCCGCCGAGCTCACCCTCGCCCGCGATCTCCTGACGGACCTCGGCCTGAAGGAACTCCCATGAGCCCAACCCCTCTCCTCGTCCTTGACGTCGTCGGCCTCACCCCCCGTCTCCTCGACCACATGCCGCACCTCAAGTCGCTCGGCCAGTCCGGCTCCCAGGCCCCGCTGGGCACGGTCCTGCCCGCCGTCACCTGCGCCGCCCAGTCCACCTTCCTCACCGGCACCACCCCCGCCGAGCACGGCATCGTCGGCAACGGCTGGTACTTCCGTGAGCTCGGCGACGTACTCCTGTGGCGGCAGCACAACGGCCTCGTCTCGGGCGACAAGCTGTGGGACGCCGCCCGACGCGCGCATCCCGGCTACACCGTCGCCAACATCTGCTGGTGGTACGCCATGGGCGCCGACACCGACATCACCATCACCCCCCGTCCCGTCTACTACGCCGACGGCCGCAAGGAACCCGACTGCTACACCCGGCCCCCGGCCCTGCACGACGAACTCACCGAGAAACTCGGCACGTTCCCCCTCTTCCACTTCTGGGGCCCCGGCGCCGACATCGTCTCCAGCCGCTGGATCACGGACGCCACGCGCCACATCATCAGCACCCGCCACCCCGACCTGGCCCTGTGCTACCTCCCTCACCTCGACTACGACCTGCAGCGCTTCGGCCCCGACGACCCGCGCTCCCACCGGGCCGCCGCCGAACTCGACGCGACCATCGCCCCCCTCCTCGACGAGGCGAAGGCCGAGGGCCGCACCGTCGTCGCCCTGTCCGAGTACGGCATCACCCGCGTGGACCGCCCCGTCGACATCAACCGCGCCCTGCGCCGCGCCGGACTGCTCGAAGTGCACACCCAGGACGGCATGGAGTACCTCGACCCCATGACGTCCCGCGCCTTCGCCGTCGCGGACCACCAGATCGCCCACATCTACGTGCGCAGGCCCGAGGACATGGAAGTCACCCGTCAGGCACTGGCCGACGTGCCCGGCATCGAGCAACTCCTCGACGACGAGGGCAAGAAGGCCCACGGCCTGGACCACCCGCGCTCCGGCGAACTCGTCGCCGTCGCCGAGTCGGATGCCTGGTTCACGTACTACTACTGGCTCGACGACGCCCGCGCGCCCGACTTCGCCCAGCTCGTCGAGATCCACCGCAAACCCGGCTACGACCCCGTCGAGCTCTTCATGGACCCCCTCGACCCCTATGTGAAGGTCAAGGCCGCGGGCGCGCTGGCCCGCAAGAAGCTCGGCATGCGCTACCGCATGGCGGTCGTGCCCCTCGATCCGTCACCTATTCGCGGCAGCCACGGCCGCCTTCCCACGAGCGACGACGACGGTCCGCTCATCATCAGCTCCACCCCCCATGCGTTCGACGACCGGATCGCGGCCACCGCCGTGAAATCCCTCCTCCTCGACCTGGCCGGCCTGGGCTGAGACACACCTCGCCCCACCGTCCGCCCGACCAGGAGCAGTTACAGAAAGTGAAACACGCGTCACTGACAACGCGCAGTGGCGTCCGCCCGCACGTCGAAGAGCCCAGGAGAGGCACCCGTGACCGACTTCCACGACACTCCCGCCGACGAGGCCCTCAGACAGCGCCTCGGCATCAATCGCCGCCGCTTCCTCAGCACGTGCACCGCCGTCGGCGCGGGCGCGATCGCCGCGCCCGTGTTCGGCGCGGCACCGTCCTTCGCCCAGTCGAAGACGGAGGGCCACGGCCATCACCACGGTCACGGCCGCGAACTGGTGCCCGCGAACAAGCGCGGCATCATCCTCTACACGGTGCGTGACGCGACCGGCCGCGACCCGCTCACCTCCGACCTGCCCTCCGGCTTCCGCGAGGTGTTCAAGGAGCTGGCCCGCTACGGCTACAAGCAGGTCGAGTTCGCGGGCTACGGCCAGCACGCCAACGCCCCGGGCGGCGCCGGCCTGGAGTCCGTCGAGGGCGCCAAGCTGCTGCGCTCCTGGCTCGACGAGTACGGTCTGCGCGCCCAGGGCAACCACGGCTTCATACCGGGGTCATGGCCGCTCTCGCAGCCCGACCTCGACACGTTCAAGAAGAACCTGGAGATCGCCAACATCCTGGGCATGGACCACATGGGTACCGGCGGCGACCCCACCAACAGCTCGTACAAGGCCGATTGGGACGTCGCCGCCGACAAGTGGAACGCCCTGGGCACCATCGCGCGCAAGGCCGGCATCAAGCTCTACACGCACAACCACGACGCGGCGTACGGCTTCCTGCTCGACGGCGGCCCGCTCGACGCGCAGGGCCGCCCGACCCGCAGCTCCGGCATCCGCAGGCTGGAGTACTTCCTCAAGGCCACCGACCCGCGGACGGTCTGGCTGGAGATGGACATCTACTGGGCGCACGTCGCGCAGTACAAGTTCCACACGTACACCGCGCACGACGGCTCCCAGCGCAAGAAGGTCTTCGACCCGGCGGCGCTCGTCAGCCGCAACAACAAGCGCTACCCGCTGTTCCACGCCAAGGACGGCACCCGCAACGACACCAGCGGCGAGGGCTACGACATGGTGGCCTTCGGCGAGGGCGTCATCGACTACCGCACCTTCTTCAGCCGTGTCGGCGAGAAGAACTACCACAACCCCATGGTCGAGCAGGACAACGCGCCGAGCGGCACCGATCTGGGCCAGTCCCTGAAGCTCGCGAAGATCGGCTACGACAACCTGGCGGCTCTCCGCAAGAAGCGCTGAGCACCTGACCGCACGCACGAGCAGCTCCCGCCGCGCGGCGGGAGCTGCTCGTGCGTCGAGTGGGATCAGGCGTGCACCGGCGCCCTCTCCCGCCCCGGCTGGCGCAGCAGCAGCGCGACGGCCGCGGCCAGCATGGAGATGCCGCCCGCGAGGGCGTACGCGCCGTTGTAGCCCCACGCGGCCACCACCATCGAGCCCATCCCGCCGCCGAACAGGCCGCTGATCAGCTTGCCGCTGTAGACGAGCCCGTAGTTGGTGGCGTTGTAGTTCTCCCCGAAGTAGTCCGGGGTCAGCGCCGCGAACATCGGGTAGAACGCACCGCCACCGAATCCCGAGAGGAACGCGAAGACCAGGAAGAGCCACTCGCTGTGGATGTCGCCCGCCCAGATCACACCGAACTGCGAGAGCCCGAGGACCAGGATCACGAACACCAGGGTCGCCTTGCGGCCCCAGATGTCGGAGAGCCAGCCGACCACTCCGCGTCCGATGCCGTTGATGACGGCCATGAGCCCCATCGAGGTAGCGGCGACCAGGGGGCCGAAGCCCACGTCCTTGGCGAAGTCCACCTGGAAGGAGATCCCGAAGATGGACACACCCGCGGTCATGACGAGGGTGAACCACATCAGGGGCAGCATGCCCGTCCTGATGGCCTCCTTCGGTGTGAACTGACGCACCGCGGGCGGGTTCTTGGCGAGGCTCGCGGCGTCCTTCGAGGCGCCCGACTTCTCCAGCGGGTCCACCTCGGAGGGCCACCAGTTCTTCGGCGGGTCCTTGAAGAAGAAGGCACAGGCCAGGACGACGACGAGGATGTACGCGCCGATCAGGTCGAGCACGCGGTGATAATTGCCGGTGTCGAAGGCGTAGTTGAAGATGAAGATGAACGGCAGCGAGCCGTAGGCGAATCCTCCGTTGACGAACCCCGTCTTCGCGCCACGGCGTTCGGGGAACCACTTGGCGACCATGTTGATGCAGGTCGCGTAGACGAAGCCGGAGCCCACGCCGCCGATGACGCCGAACCCGATGATCGCGAGCCATACGTTGTCCAGGTGTGACAGGGCGAGGAATCCGATCAGGCACATGAACGACCCGGTGTACATGGCGTTCCGCGCCGTCAGGATGCCCTTCTCGCGCATCCATCCCGCCGGGAACGCGATGCCCGCCTGGAAGAAGACCCAGACACTCAGAATCCAGAAGGTGTTGGACTGCGTCCAGCCGTGGGCGTGGGACAGGGTGTCCTCCGCCGAGCCGAACGCGTACTCGAAGACACTGATGGCCATCATCGCGATCCACGGCAGGTACACCATGATCTTGCGGGAGTGGCCGAGGATGTCCCGGTCCGTCTCGCCCACGCGATAGACGCGGCCGTGCTCGTCGGTGATCTCGCGATACGGGGTGCCGCTTTCAGGCGCCTTGTTTCCTGTGGCGATGGGCTCCGCCGTCATATCAGGCCATCTCCTCACCGAGGGGTTGCGGATTGGGTTTGATGCCTTTGTCCTTGGGCCTTCCCGGCTGGGAAAGGAAGAGCGCGATGAATCCGGCGAACAGGGAAATGGAGCCGGCCAGGGTGAAGGCCCCTGTGTGGCCCCAGTTGCTCACCACGACGGCCCCCATTCCGGAGCCGAGCAACCCGGAGACCAGCTTGGAGCTGTAGACCAGGCCGTAGTTGGATGCGTTGTTGTTCTCGCCGAAGTAGTCCGCCGTCATGGCCGCGAACATCGGGAAGATGGCGCCGCCTCCGAACCCGGAGATGCTGGAGAAGACCAGGAACAGCGGGAGGTTCTTGATGTCCGCGGACCACAGGATTCCGTACTGCGAGAGGCCGAGGACGATGCAGACGAATATCAGGCAGCGTTTGCGTCCGTAGAGATCCGAGAGCCAGCCGATGACGCCTCGGCCGGTGCCGTTGACGATGGCCTTCAAGGACATGGCCGTGGCGACGATTCCGCCGGCGAATCCGGCCTCGTCCCCGATGTCCACCTGGAAGGCGATGCCGAAGATGTTCACGCCGGACGTGCACAGCAGGCAGAACCACATGAGTGCGACCCGGCCGGTCTGCCACGCCTCCTTGGGCGTGTACTGCCGCACGGCGGGCGGGTTCATCGCCATCGCGCGCCTGGCCCGCGGGTCGTCCGGCGGCCGCAGCGGGTCCACGTCGGCCGGCCACCAGTTCTTCGGCGGGTCCTGGAAGAAGTAACCGGCCACGGCGACCATCGCCGCCAGGAAGAGGCCGACGCTCACCAGCACCCAGCGGAAGTTCGTCAGGTCCATGAAGCCGGTGAAGATGAACACGAACGGCACCGAGCCGTAGGCGAATCCGCCGTTGACGAATCCGGTCTTTCCTCCCTTTCGTTCGGGATACCACTTGCCGACCATGTTCACGCAGGTCGCGTACACCATGCCGGCGCCCATACCGCTGAACATGCCGAAGCCGACATAGGCGACGACGACGTGCGGCGCGAACGCCAGGGACAGATAGCCCAGCAGTGTTCCGACGGCGCCGCACATCATCGCCCAGCGCGCCGGAAGCCTTCCGCTCTCGCGCAGCTTGCCCGCCGGGAAGGCCACCGCGGCCTGGAAGAAGACCCAGACCCCCAGCATCCAGAAGATGTGGGTGTCGCCCCAGGAATGCGCGGTGTGCAGGGTGTCCTCGGCCGACGCGAACGCGTACTCGGCCGAGCTGATGCCCATCATGCCGATCCACGGCAGGATGACCATCCATTTGCGCCTGCGGCCCATGATGTCGATGTCGGTCTCACCGACCCGGTACATCCGGCCGTTGGCGTCCGTCACCTCCCTGTAGGGGACGGCTGTGGGTATGTCGGTTGTCGTCATGTTGATTCAGCACCCCTTGCGTCGAAAAGATCCTGGCCAGCGCCCCCTGTCCAATTCCTTTCGTGTGCGCACGGGTCCCGGGGCCGGCCGACGCGCACCGCCGGCCGGCCCCAACACCGGTCACCTCATCGACCGCCCCCCAACAGACCGGCCGCACGCGCCCACCGGTACTTCGCGCCGAGCGCTTCGACCGGCTTCTCCGTCGTGTACGGATAGGCCACGACGCCCCGCTCGAAGAGGTACTGGCAGGCCTCCTCCACCTCGACGTCGCCCGCCAGGGATGCCACGACGGGCTTCTCGATGCCGCGCTCGCGGAACTCCGCGACCACCCGGGCCGTCAGCTCGGCGAAGACCATGGGAGGGGTGACGATCGTGTGCCAGTAGCCCAGGACGAGCGCGTGGATGCGTGGGTCCTCCAGGCCGAGCCTGATCGTCGCCTCGTACGTCGACGGGGGCTCGCCCCCGGTGATGTCGACGGGGTTGCCCGCCGCCCCGAAGGGCGGGATGAACGCCCGGAAGGACGCGTCCAGGTCGTCGGGGATCTCCATCAGGCGCAGCCCGTTGTCGGTCACCGCGTCGGAGAGCAGGACGCCCGAGCCGCCCGCACCCGTGATGATCACGATGTTGTCGCCCTGCGGAGTGGGAAGCACCGGCAACGCGCGCGCGTACTCCAGCATTTCGTTGAGCCCCGGCGCCCTGATGACGCCGGCCTGCCGGAGGATGTCGTCGTACACGGCGTCATCGCCCGCCAGGGCGCCCGTGTGCGATCCGGCGGCCTTCGCCCCGGCGGCCGTGCGCCCGGCCTTCAGGACCACGACCGGCTTCTTGGGAACGGTCGCCCGCGCGGCCTCCACGAAGGCACGGCCGTCCTTGAGGTCCTCCAGGTGCATCGCGATGCACTGGGTGTTGGGGTCCTCGCCGAACCAGGTGAGGAGGTCGTCCTCGTCCAGGTCGGACTTGTTGCCGAGCCCGACGATCGCCGAGACGCCCGTCTTCGTGGTGCGTGCGAAGCCGAGGATGGCCATTCCGATGCCACCGGACTGGCTCGTCAGCGCGACCCCGCCCTTGACGTCGTACGGCGTGCAGAACGTGGCACACAGGTCCTGCCACGTCGAGTAGTAGCCGTAGATGTTCGGGCCGAGCAGCCGCACCCCGAGCCGCTCGCCGATCTCCACGATCTCGTCCTGGAGGGCCTGTTCACCGGTCTCGGCGAACCCGGAGGGGATCAGGACAGCGTTCGGGATGCCCTTGCGACCCACCTCCTCCAAGGCCGACGCCACGAACTTGGCGGGGATCGCGAAGACCGCCACATCCACCTCACCGGGAACGTCCGTGACACTCTTGTACGCCTTGCGGCCCAAGATGTCATCGGCCTTGGGGTTCACCGGATGGATCTCGCCGGAGAAGCCGCCGTCGATGAGGTTGCGCATCACCGAATTGCCGATCTTGCCCTGCTCGTTGGAGGCTCCGATCACGGCGACCGAGCGGGGCTCCATCAGCCGCCGCATCGACGTGAGCATCTCCTCGCGCGTGTAGGTACGGCGCTTCTTCGGAGTCCCTTCCGCGAGGATGACGCGGATGTCCGCCGCGATCGCGCCCTCCGGGGTGGCGATCACCGGGTTGAGGTCCACCTCGGCGATCTCCGGGAAGTCGGTGACCAGTTGGGACACCCGGCGTATCTGCTCGGCGACGGCCCACCGGTCCACCGCCGGGGCGCCGCGCACCCCGCGCAGGATCTCGGCGGCGCGGATCGAGTCGAGCATCGATGCGGCCTCGTCGGCGTCGACCGGTGCGAGACGGAACGTGACGTCCTTGAGGACCTCGACCAGTACGCCGCCGAGCCCGAAGGCGACGACCTTCCCGAACGTCGGATCGGTCACCGCCCCGACGATCACCTCCTGGCCGGAGGGCAGCAGCTCCTGCACCTGCACGCCCTCGATGCGTGCCCCAGGCGCGTACTCCCGCGCGTTCTTGACGATCTCGCAGAAGGCGGCCCGTACGTCGGTGGCGCCCTCCACCCCGACGACGACGCCGCCCGCGTCGGTCTTGTGCAGGATGTCGGGGGAGACGATCTTCATGACGACGGGCCCTTCGAAGCGGGCCGCGTGCGCCACCGCCTCGTCCACGTCCGTCGCCAGCTCCTCGCCCGGTACGGCGATCCCGTACGCGTCCGCGAGGATCTTGCCCTCGGGCGCGGTCAGGGAGGCCCGCCCCTCGGCGCGCACCGAGTCGAGGAGCGCCCGCACCGTCAGTGCGCGGTCTTCGGCCATCACTCAGATCACTCCGTTCGACTTGAGCAGGCGCAGTTCCTCGTCGCCGAGGCCGAGCTCACCGACGAAGACCTCCGCGTTGTGCTCGCCCAGGAGCGGCGAACTGACCACGTTCACGGGGGAGTCCGACAGCTTCAGCGGGGAGCCGACCGTGGTGAAGGAGCCGCGCTGCGGGTGCGCGACCTCGACGACCATCTCGTTCGCGGCCAGCGAGGCGTCCTCGATGATCTCCTTGGTGGAGAGGATCGGGCCGCACGGGATGTTGTGGGCGTTCAGCCGCTCCAGGACCTCCCACTTGGGCAGCGTGGAGGACCACTCCTCGATCAGCTGGAACATCTTGCCGAGCTTGGGAAGCCGCGACTCCGGAGAGGCCCACTCGGGGTCCTGCGCGAGCTCGGGCCGCCCGATCAGCTCGGTGAGCGGCTGCCAGCCCACGGGCTGCACGATGACGTACACGTAGTCGTTCGGGCCGCCCGGCGCGCACTTGACCGCCCAGCCGGGCTGACCGCCGCCGGACGCGTTGCCCGAGCGCGGCACCTCGTCCCCGAAGTCCTCGTTCGGGTACTCGGCGAGCGGCCCGTGCGCCAGGCGCTGCTGGTCGCGCAGCTTGACCCGGCAGAGGTTGAGCACGGCGTGCTGCATGGCCACGTTCACGCGCTGCCCGCGACCGGTGTTCTCCCTCTGGAAGAGGGCGGCGAGTATTCCGGCGACGGCGTGGATGCCGGTCCCGGAGTCACCGATCTGGGCGCCCGTGGCGAGCGGCGGTCCGTCCTCGAAGCCCGTGGTCGACATGGAGCCGCCCATGGCCTGTGCCACCACTTCGTAGGCCTTGAAGTTGGTGTAGGGCCCGTCTCCGAAGCCCTTGATCGAGGCGTAGACGATCCGCGGGTTGATCTCCTGGATGCGCTCCCAGGTGAAGCCCATCCGGTCCACTGCGCCGGGGCCGAAGTTCTCGACCATGACGTCGGAGCGGCGGATCAGCTCGGTGAGGAGTTCCTTGCCGCGCTCGGTCTTGGTGTTGAGGGTGATGCTCCGCTTGTTGCAGTTGAGCATCGTGAAGTAGAGCGAATCGACGTCAGGGAGATCACGCAGCTGCTTGCGCGTGATGTCTCCGGACGGCGCCTCCAGCTTCACCACGTCCGCACCGAGCCAGGCGAGCAGCTGGGTGGCGGAGGGCCCGGACTGGACGTGTGTCATGTCGAGGACGCGTACGCCCTCAAGAGCCTTGGTCGTCATCGCGCGGGCTCCTCACTTGTACATGGTCTGGTTCATGGTTCCGGGGGCGTACGCGTCCGGATCGACCCATACGTTGATGAGCGAGGGCTTGCCGGACTCGCGGGCCCGCTGGAGCGCGGGGCCGATGTCGGCGGGGTCGCGGACCTCTTCGCCGTAGCCGCCCAGCATCTGGGCGAACTTGTCGTAGTGGACGTCTCCGAGGGTGTTGCCGATCCGCTGGCGCTCCTCGCCGTACTTGGCCTTCTGGCCGTAACGGATCTGGTTCATCGAGGAGTTGTTGCCGACGATCCCGACGAAGGGCAGGTTGTAGCGGACGAGCGTCTCGAAGTCCCACCCGGTCAGTGAGAAGGCGCCGTCTCCGAAGAGGGCCACCACCTCCTTGTCGGGCCGCGCCTGCTTGGCGGCGAGCACGAAGGGGATGCCGACGCCGAGCGTGCCGAGCGGTCCTGGGTCCATCCAGTGGCCCGGCGACTTGGGCTGCACGACCTGCCCGGAGAAGGTGACGATGTCGCCGCCGTCGCCGATGTAGATCGAGTCTTCGGTAAGGAAGTCGTTGATTTCGCTGACGAGGCGGTACGGGTGGATAGGGGAGGCGTCGGACTTCAGATTCGGCAGCCGCTTCTCGATCGCCGTCTGCTCGGCGGCGCGCAGCTCGTCGATCCACTCCTTGCGCTTGGACGCGCCTCCGTTGAGCCGCCCTGACGCCGCCTCGGTGACCGACTTCAGGATCAGCCCCGCGTCACCGACGATGCCCAGGTCGATGTCCCTGTTCTTTCCGACGGTGCGGTAGTCGAGGTCGATCTGCACGACGGTGGCGTCCGGGGAGAGCCGCTTGCCGTAGCCCATGCGGAAGTCGAAGGGCGTCCCCACGATGACGATGAGGTCGGCGTTGGAGAAGGCGTACCGCCGCGAGAGCTGGAAGTGGTGCGGGTCCCCGGGCGGCAGGGTGCCGCGGCCCGCGCCGTTCATGTAGGCGGGCACGTTCAGGGTCCGCACGAGCTCGATGGCGGACGCGGTGCCGCGCGTCGTCCACACCTGGCTGCCGAGGAGGATCGCGGGCTTCTCCGCGTGCACGAGCAGGTCGGCGAGCTTCTCGATGGCTTCTGGATCGCCGGCCGAGCGGGTGGAGGCGCGATACTGCCCGGCCTGCGGCACCCGGGCCTTGTCCACCGGCACCTTGGCGTCGAGCACATCGCGCGGTATCTCCAGGAAGGAGGGGCCGGGAGCGCCGTGGTAGCACTCGCGGAACGCCATCGACACCATGTCCGCGGCGCGCGCCGTGTCCGGCACGGTCGCGGCGAACTTGGTGATCGGCGTCATCATGTCGACGTGCGGAAGGTCCTGAAGTGACCCCATCTTGTGCTGGGTGTGGGCTCCCTGGCCGCCGATCAGCAGCATGGGGGACTCCGCGCGGAAGGCGTTCGCGACGCCCGTGACGGCGTCGGTGGTTCCCGGCCCCGCCGTCACCACGGCGCATCCCGGCTTTCCGGTGAGGCGCGCGTAGCCGTCGGCCGCGTGGGCGGCGACCTGCTCGTGGCGTACGTCGACGACATCGATCCCCTCGTCGACGCAGCCGTCGTAGATGTCGATGATGTGGCCGCCGCACAAGGTGTAGATGACCTCCACACCCTCTGCTTTGAGTGCCTTGGCGACCAGGTGCCCACCGGAGATGTGGGTCTGGCTCGTGTCGCTGCTGCCGTCGGGCATGGCGAAGTCCTGTCCCTTCGTAGGGGAGTTGGAGCGCTCACACGCTGCTCGTAGGTGCTCTCGCGGTAGATTGCATACAGTCGACGAATACTGTATGAAGCTTGTTATCCCGCATCCGGTGGGTGGTGTCCAGGGGGCGTGCGGCACTTTTCGGGGGTCCGGGGGGTCGTTCCCCGGATCGACACAGCGTCAGGAGCCGGAATGGACCTGTTCGAGCACCAGGCAAGGGAACTCTTCGAGGAACACGGCATCTTGGTGCCGCAAGCAGAAGTCGCCGACACGGCGAAGGAGGCGCGCGCGGGCGCCGCACGCCTGGGCGGCCGCGTCGTCGTCAAGGCCCAGGTGAAGACCGGAGGACGCGGCAAGGCGGGCGGCGTCAAGGTCGCCGCCGACCCGGCCGCCGCCGAGATCACGGCACGCCAGATCCTCGGCATGGACATCAAGGGCCACACCGTGCACAAGGTGATGCTGGCCCAACCCGTCGAGATCGACAGCGAGTTCTACGTCTCGTACGTACTGGACCGCGCGGCGGGCCGCTTCCTCGCCATCGCGTCCGCCGAGGGCGGCATGGAGATCGAGGAGGTGGCGGCGAGCCGCCCGGAGGCCGTCGCGCGCGTGGAGATCGACCCGGCGGCAGGAGTGGACGAGACCAAGGCGGCCGAGATCGCCGCAGCGGCGGGACTTCCCGAAGCGACCGCGGACGTCCTGGTCAAGCTGTGGCAGGTGCTGATCCGCGAGGACGCGCTCCTCGTCGAGGTGAACCCGCTCGTCCGCACCGCCCAGGGAGAGATCCTCGCCCTCGACGGCAAGGTCACCCTGGACGACAACGCCCGCTTCCGCCAGGCACGCTGGGGCACCGACGACTCCGCGCACGACGACCCGCTGGAGTCGGCGGCCGCGTCCAAGGGCCTCAACTACGTGAAGCTCGACGGCGAGGTGGGCATCATCGGCAACGGCGCGGGCCTCGTCATGTCCACCCTCGACGTGGTCGCGGGCTGCGGCGCGCGCCCCGCGAACTTCCTCGACATCGGCGGCGGCGCCTCCGCCCAGATCATGGCCGACGGCCTCTCCGTCATCCTCTCCGACCCCGCGGTCAAGTCCGTCTTCGTCAACGTCTTCGGCGGGATCACCGCGTGCGACGCCGTCGCCGACGGCATCGTCCAGGCCCTGGAATCCGTCCAGTTGACCAAGCCGCTCGTCGTCCGACTCGACGGCAACAACGCCGTCCGCGGCCGCGCCATCCTCGACGAGCGCGCCCACCCCCTCGTCCAGCAGGCCACCACCATGGACGGCGCCGCGCGCCGCGCCGCCGAACTCGCCGGTCACACCAACGCAGCCTAAGGAGCCGGGACATGGCGATCTACCTCACCAAGGAGAGCAAGGTCCTCGTCCAGGGCATGACCGGAGCCGAGGGCATGAAGCACACCCGCCGCATGCTCGCGGCGGGCACGGACGTCGTGGGCGGCGTCAACCCCCGCAAGGCCGGCCGCATCGTCGACTTCGACGACCGCGCCGTCCCCGTCTTCGGCTCCGTGCGCGAAGGGATCAAGGCCACGGGCGCCGACGTCACCGTGATCTTCGTGCCGCCCGCCTTCTCCAAGGCGGCGGTCACCGAGGCCGCCGACGCCGGGATCGGCCTCGCGGTGGTCATCACGGAGGGCATACCCGTGCACGACTCCGTCGCCTTCCACGCGTACGCCAAGGAGCGCGGCACCCGCGTCGTCGGACCCAACTGCCCGGGGCTCATCACCCCGGGGCAGGCCAACGCGGGCATCATCCCCGCCGACATCACCAAGTCCGGACGCGTCGGCCTGGTGTCGAAGTCCGGCACCCTCACCTACCAACTCATGTACGAGCTGCGCGACATCGGCTTCTCCACCTGCGTCGGCATCGGCGGCGACCCCGTCGTCGGCACCACGCACATCGACTGCCTCGCCGCCTTCGAGGACGACCCCGACACCGAACTGATCGTCCTCATCGGTGAGATCGGCGGCGACGCGGAGGAACGCGCGGCCGCCTACATCCAACGGTCCGTCACCAAACCCGTCGTCGCCTACATCGCCGGCTTCACCGCCCCCGAAGGCAAGACCATGGGGCACGCGGGAGCCATCGTCTCGGGCTCCTCCGGCACCGCGCGCGCCAAGCAGGAGGCGCTGGAGGCCGCGGGGGTGCGGGTCGGCGCCACACCGACGGAGACGGCCCGCCTCGTTCTCAACCGGCTGGGGGCGTGATGTCACTCATAGGTGACGGGCCCTGACTGCACTAGCGTCCCCCAGCACACACGCGGACCGCGCACCGAGCGGCGCCGCGCGAGCCATGCACCCCCGCCCCGACTGTGCACCGTGAGCGGAGACACCGAATGGCACCCACCCTCACCAACTCCCTTGTCCTCAAAGCCGGTACGGCCTGGACCGACGCCTGGCGGCGCTGCCTCGCCGTCGCGCCCGAGGCCTTCCGCGACGACCGCGTCCTCAACCTCTGGAACGGGACCTGGCAGGCGGACGGCCGGACCCTGCCCGCCACGTCCCCCGTCGACGGCAGCCCCATCGCGGGCCCGCCACGCCTCGACGCCGCCACCGCCCACCAGGCCGTACGCGCATCCCTCGACCAGCACCGGACCTGGCGCCACGTCGCGCTGGAGGAACGGCGCGCCCGCGTCGCCGCCACCCTCGACGCCCTCACCGAACACCGCGAACTGCTCGCCCTGCTCCTCGTCTGGGAGATCGGCAAGCCCTGGCGGCTCGCCCAGGCCGATGTCGACCGGGCCATCGACGGCGTGCGCTGGTACGTCGACGGCATCGAGCCGATGGTGGAGGGCCGGACCCCGCTGGACGGTCCGGTGTCCAACATCGCGAGCTGGAACTACCCGATGAGCGTGCTCGTTCACGCGGTGCTGGTACAGGCACTCGCGGGCAACGCGGTCATCGCCAAGACCCCGACCGACGGCGGCGTCGCCTGTCTGACCCTGGCGTGCGCCCTGGCCGCCCGCGAAGGGATTCCCGTCACCCTCGTGAGCGGCAGCGGGGGAGAGCTGTCCGAAGCGCTGGTCCGCGCACCGGAGATCGGCTGCGTCTCCTTCGTCGGCGGACGCGACACGGGCGCGGCCGTCGCGACCGCCGTCGCCGACCTCGGCAAGCGGCACATCCTCGAACAGGAAGGACTCAACACCTGGGGCATCTGGAACTACAGCGACTGGGACGCGCTCAGCGCCGTCATCCCCAAGCTCTTCGACTACGGCAAGCAGCGCTGCACGGCGTACCCGCGCTTCGTCGTCCAGCGGGGCCTCTTCGACGAGTTCCTCGCCGCCTACCTCCCCGCCGTGCGCACCCTGCGTGTCGGCCACCCCCTGGCGGTCGAGCACGCCGAAGACCCGTTCCCGCAACTGGACTTCGGCCCGCTGATCAACGCGGCCAAGGCCAAGGAGCTCGGCGACCAGGTGACGGAGGCGATCGACCGCGGCGCCGTGCCGCTGTACCGCGGCGCTCCGTCGGCGGAACGCTTCCTGCCGGGCCAGGACACGGACGCGTACGTCCATCCCGTCACGCTCCTGGGCCCGCCCCCGTCATCGCCGCTGCACCACGCGGAGCCGTTCGGCCCGGTCGACACCATCGTCCTGGTCGACACGGAGGCGGAGCTGCTCGCCGCGATGAACGCGTCGAACGGCGCGCTGGTCGCCACGCTGTCGACCGACGACACCGCGACGTACGACCGACTCGCCCCGCAGATCCGCGCCTTCAAGGTGGGCCACGGGAAACCGCGCTCACGCGGTGACAGGGACGAGCTGTTCGGCGGCTTCGGCGCCTCCTGGCGCGGCGCGTTCGTCGGCGGCGAACTGCTGGTGCGGGCGGTCACGCACGGCCCGGCGATGGAGCGGCCGCCGGGGAACTTCCCGAGTTATCACCTGATGGCGTGAGCCAGCCGTGCGGTGCGGGTGCCGCTGTCCGGCGCCCGCACCGCACGCAGGAGCGAGAAGAGGCCAAGCTGCCCCACTGACCTGCGCGTTGACCGACGGACCTAGCATGCCAAGGCATGACGACGATCTCCGACAAGACGGTCCATCCGTTCCACCTCAGCATCCCGCAGGACGCCCTGGACGACCTGCACGAGCGTCTGGACCGCACACGCTGGCCCGACGAACTGCCCGGAGTCGGCTGGCAGTACGGGGTCCCACGGAGCTATCTCAAGGAGCTCGCGCACTACTGGCGCCACGCGTACGACTGGCGTGCCGCGGAGGCCGCCCTGAACAAGTGGCCGCAGTTCACCACCACCATCGACGGGACGAACGTCCACTTCGCCCACATCCGGTCGCCGGAGCCGGATGCCACCCCGCTGCTCGTCTCGCACGGCTGGCCGGGCTCGATCGTCGAGTTCACCGAGGTGGCCGGTCCGCTCACCGACCCGCGGGCCCACGGCGGCGACCCGGCGGACGCCTTCCACCTCGTACTGCCGAGCATCCCCGGCTTCGGCCTCTCCGGTCCCACGACGGAGCAGGGCTGGGAGTTCAAGCGGGTGGCCGCCGCGTTCGTCGAGCTGATGGAGCGCCTCGGCTACGAGCGGTTCGGCGTACAGGGCGGTGACTGGGGAGCGGGCATCACCCGCGAGATGGGCCGGACGCGGCCCGACCGGGTCACCGGCGTCCATCTCAACCTGCTGCCGAACTCGGCCGCCGCGCAGGAACCCACGGCGGACGAGCTGGACGCGATGACCCCGCACGAGCGCGAGCGCGCGCTGGCCTCCTGGAAACGCATGCAGGAGTGGAGCCGGGACCGGCAGGGCTACGCGGACATCCAGTCCACCAGGCCGCAGACGCTCGCGTACGGCCTGACCGACTCCCCGGTGGGGCAACTCGCCTGGATCGCGGAGAAGTTCAAGGAGTGGACCGACTCCGACGACCGCCCGGAGGACGCCGTCGACCGCGACGCGCTGCTCACCAACGTGATGCTGTACTGGCTGACCGGCACGGCGGGATCGTCCGCCCGCATCTACTACGAGCGCGCACACGCCGACTACTGGGGCACCGGGCCCGAGCCGTCGACGACGCCGACCGCGCTGGCCGACTTCCCCCGGGACAACTTCATCCCGCTGCGGCACATCGCGGACCGGAGCAACAACATCGTGCGGTGGACGGAGTACGACCGCGGAGGGCACTTCCCGGCCATGGAGCAGCCGGACCTGCTGATCGGCGACATCCGGGCGTTCTTCAGGCAGCTCCGCGAGGCCGCCGCCCAGTAGCCGCTGCCGCCTCGCGGCGAACCACCGCGGGACTCAGCCGATGCCCTGCCGGTCGGGCAGCAGCGCGAACGCACGGTCCGCGGCCTCCGGAACCGTGCGCTCCACCGCCTGCGCGAGCAGCTCGCGGTGGCGCAGGAGCGGCTCCCTGCGCTCCTCGGGCGCGAGCCGCAGCAGGTCGTCGAGGCCGGCCAGCATGCGCCGGATGACCTGCGGATTGCCGACCGCGCACCCCCGGATCTCGGCGAACCCGAGATCCACCAGGGCCGTCCAGTCCGGCACGGGCTGCACCATCCGCACCGCCCCGCGCCGGTCACGGTGGCGCAGGGCGCCCAGCGGATACCCGGCCACCGACGCCAGGATCTGGATGATGCGGTCCAGGGCCTGCACGGCGGTGGTCGGGTCGTTCACCGCGGGGGACAGGGCCCGCAGGGCGATGTCGGCGAGCTGGCGAAGACCGAAGCCGAGGTCCTGGTGGAAGGTGCGCTCCACACCCACGGAGAACGTGTACCGCAGCGCGCGCCGTGACGGCGCCGCCCCGCCGTGCACGGTGAACACCGGGGTCCCCGGCACCACGAAGTCCCCGATGCGCGGCAGCAGCCGCAGCACCACGCCGTGCCGCCTTGCCGCCCGCACCACCCGGGCGATGTGCACGTCCCGCAGTACTCCGGCCCGTCCCTGGTGCGTGATCCGGGCGGTCGCGGGTCCGAGGCGCTCGTCGTCCACCGCGCCTTCGGTCGGGTGCTTCACGGCCACCCGGAACGACTCACGGGCGATCCGGTCGATGACGAAGCCGATCCGCATCATGCGCAGGGTGCCGTTCACGTACGCGACGAACAGGAGCAGGCTCAGGAAGACCATCGCCATGGCCAGGATCGACTCGATCAGCGGCACAGTCGTCAACAGGCGCGGATCGCTCTCGCTGTCGAAGGACGTCAGCGTCATCAGGGAGAAGAGGAACGTCGCGAGGAACACGGTGAGCGTGATCTTGGTGATCCGCGATCGGACGTACAGCCGCACCACCCGCGGGCTGAACTGTCCGCTGGCCATCTGCACGGCCACCAGCGAGATGCTGAAGACGACACCGATGAAGGTCATCATCGCCGAGCCGATGGTGCTGATCACCACCTTGGTGTCCTCGGCGATCTGCATCAGGCTCTTGATGGTGTCGTAGTCCCCGTCCTCCTGCGCCGCCGCCACGATCTGGCTGTCCAGCTCCGCAGCGGCCACCCACAACACCATGGCCCCCACGAGCCCCGCGGTCGGCGCGAACCACATGGTGTCCCGCAGATGCTCGCGCAACGGGGACAGCAGCCGAGGCCGCCGCACCTTCGCGTCACCGAGCACTCCAGTAATCAGCCCGTCACTCATGGTGAGACTGTAGATGCGGCGGCGCGGGCCGCCGGGCATCGCCCCGGCGGCGTACGGATACGCAGGTGAAAGGCACTCCGAAAGCTTGGTATTGTTGTCCATGTCGCCGCGGGGAACACCCCGCGAACGGCAGACACCTAGTCCGGGTGGCGGAATGGCAGACGCGCTAGCTTGAGGTGCTAGTGCCCTTTATCGGGCGTGGGGGTTCAAGTCCCCCCTCGGACACAAGATGAAGTACGTGGACGGTGCTGACCGAGTCTCGGTCAGCACCGTCCACGTTTTCGTGGTCGCTTTTCATTCCCGCGCGACCAAGAGGCGTCAGGCCGGCTGTGCGGAGGCGTGCGACTCCGGGATCTCAGCGGCGTGCGGGTAGGCCGCCGCCCGGTGCTGGAACGAGAGGATCTTCGGGTTCAGGATCACGCCGTCCTGGATCTCGATGGCGTTCTTGATCGTGGCGTCGGTCTCCCATGACGCGGGGCCGGCCATGACCTTGCGCAGATAGGGGAGGAGCGCGTCGCTGTTCTCCCACGTGGCGGAGTTCCACAGATGCGACGGGCTGTGGTCCACCCCGTAGTAGTGGCAGCCCGGTCCCACCAGGTGTATCGGCTCTCCGAAGGTCGTCGGACGGGCCCATTCGAAGCCCATGCCCTCGTCGCAGGAGACGTCGATGAAGAAGGTCCCCGGCCGGAACAGGGCGAGTTCCTCGTCGGTGACGAACATCAGCGGCGCGTCGGTGTCCTGCCGTATGCAGTTGACGATGATGTCGAACCCGGCGAGGTACTCCGCGAGCGGCATGGCACGGGGTTCGGTGAGGGCCTCCAGGCGGGAAGGGTCGCCCTCCTGCTCCGCGAAATGGCCCATCACGACCGACGGCATCGGTGAGGCCACCGCCGCGGCGGCGCGCTGGGTGAGCACCGTGACATCGGAGACCCCCATCGCGCCCAGGCCGGTGACCGCTCCGCGCGCCGTGGCGCCGAAGCTGATGACCACCGCACGCAGGCGCCGCCCGTAGCTTCCCGTCAGGCCGCCGAGCTGCAGGGCGTGCAACACCGAGCAGTAGCCGGCGAGTTCGTTGTTCTTGTGGAACACATGAACGCTGAAGGCGCCCGTGGACGTCCAGTGGTTCATGGCCTCCCAGGCGATGAGGGTCAGCCGTCGGTCGATGGCGATCTGCGTCATCTTCTCGTCCTGGACGCAGTGCGGCCATCCCCAAAGGACCTGGCCCTCGCGCAGCCCGGCGACGTCCTCGTGCATCGGCTTGGGCAGCGTCACGATGTCGCACTCGGCGAGAAGCCGCTCGCGGGGGTGAAGCCCGGCGACAAGGGGGCGCAGCGCCTCGTCGTCGATGCCGAACCGCCCGCCGTAGCCCTCTTCGAGGAAGATCTTCTCGCGTACGTCCGAGGGGATCCGGTGGAGGTGGCCGGGGTGCAGCGGCAGCCGGAACTCGTTCTCCTTGTGGGAGGAGGCGAGCACTCCCAGACTCTTCAGGCCCATGAACTTCCTGTCATTGAGTTGTTGTCGTTCTCGTTGTTCTTGTTGTCGCCGCCGCGTCCTACGGGGGCGGGGGCACGTGCCTGCGCACGCGCTCGGCCAAGGGAAGGGGAGGCTCGTCCAGGCCGGTGACCGACCCGCTGGCCATCCGCGCGCACGTCCCGTGGCACGCGAGCAGTTGCTTGTCGTCGCGGTGGGAGACCACCGCCTCGTCACCGTCGTGCGCCTGGCGGAAGTCGGCGCCGCACACGGAGCAGGCAAGGCCGGAGAGCATCTCGGCGGTCGGTTCGGAGCGGCCGCGTCGGCGCCCGGAGATCGAGTCCTGTGAATACATGCGTCCCGCATCCTCTTGATCGGTTGAGGGCGTGTGAGGTGCCGGAGCTCCTCGAGAAGCCCCGGGAACGAGAAGTGCGGCTACTGCGGGGCGCGCGACGGAATGCGTACGGTGGCGCGACAGTTCGAGCAGGGAAGCATGGGGCGGCTCATCTCTGGCCGGACACGATGTGCTCCGGCATTGCCGTTCCCCGAGGGCGACGCCGAAACGGATGACGGCGTGCGAGGTGCGCTCGGTGCTGTAACCGTACCCCGCCCGGGCCCCGCTCAAGAGGCGAGGGCACGCGCCCCTGTCTGTTGGGAGGCGCGTGCCCAAGGTGGGTTCAGGCCGTGGCCTCGGAGGCCGGGCGCGGTTCGATGTCCGTCTCGGGCGCCTCGGAACCGGCCTCCGCCTCCCGTACGGGAATGAACGCCGCGACCACCGCCGCCGCGAGGCCCACCCCGCAGCCCATCAGCATCGCGGCCCGGAAGCCGTTCTCCGACGGCAGGAAGTGACCGCCGAAGTCCGTCGTCATCTGGGCCAGGACCACGCCGATCACGGCCGCCGCAGCGGAGCTGCCGATCGAGCGCATCAGGGTGTTGAAGCTGTTGGCCGACGCGGTCGCCGACTGCGGCACCGCTCCCATGATCAGGGCGGGCATGGCGCCGTACGCGAGGCCGACGCCCGTGTTGCAGATGAGCGTCACGACGAGCAGGCCCCAGGTCGAACCCATCAGGAGCAGGGAGGAGCCGTAGCCGACAGCGATGACCAGGGCTCCGACCGACAGCGTCACCTTGGGGCCGCGGGCCGCCGAGAGCTTGGCGCCGAGCGGTGCGAGGGCCATCATCATCAGGCCCGCCGGGGCCATCCACAGGCCCATGGCCATCATCGACTGGCCCAGGCCGTAGCCGGTGGCCTCGGGCAGCTGGAGCAGCTGCGGGACGACCAGCGACTGGGCGTACATCGCGAAACCGACGAGCACCGAGGCCGCGTTGGTCATCAGGACCTGCGGGCGGGCGGTGACGCGCAGGTCGACCAGCGGCTCGCTGCTGCGCAGCTCCCACCGGCCCCAGGTCAGCAGGACGACGACGGCGGCGGCGAACAGGCCGAGCGTGGTGCCGCTCGTCCAGCCCCAATCGGAGCCCTTGGACACGGCGAGCAGCAGGCAGATGAGACCGCTGCCCAGGCCGATCGCGCCCAGGATGTCGAAGCGGACCGAGCCGGCGCCCACCCGCCCCGCGGGCACGAACAGCCAGGCAAGGAGGGCGACCAGGAGGCTCAGGGCGGCGGCGACCCAGAGCAGCACGCGCCAGCTCGCGTTCTCGGCGACGGCCGCGGAGAAGGGCAGGCCGAGCGCGCCGCCCACGCCCATGGACGCGCTCATCAGGGCGATGGAGGAGCCGAGCTTCTCCGGCGGCAGCACGTCACGCAGGAGGCTGACGCCGAGCGGCACCACGCCCATGCCCAGGCCCTGCAGTCCGCGGCCGACGATCATCGGCACCACGGACGAGGCGAGGGCGCAGACCACTGAACCCGCGACGAGCGGGATCACGGAGACGAGCAGCATGCGCCGCTTGCCGTACATGTCGCCGAGCCGCCCGGCCACGGGCGTCGCCACCGCCGCCGAGAGCAGCGTGGCCGTGACCACCCAGGAGGCGTTCGACGGGCTGGTGTCGAGCATGACGGGCAGGTCGCCGATCAGGGGCACCACCAGCGTCTGCATGATCGCGGCCACGATGCCCGCGAGAGCGAGTACCCCGACGACGCGCCCAGGGCGTACATCGGGCTTCGAGCTGACCACTGGCTTCTCCCTTGGTTCTGCCGGACGGCCACCGGACGACTTCCGGGCGGCTGCCGGACGGTCGCGTGACCTGACGGCCATCGCGATATGCACTATACACAGAGCATGCATGATGCATATGCCTAGTACGATGGCTGCATGGACACATCCGGTCGTCGCATCGACAAGCCCGTTGGAAGCAAGGACAAGCCCGTCGGGCAGGTCGAGTTCGAGACGATGCTGCTAGGACGTCACTCGCACCTGTTCAACCCCCGCACACGCTCCTCCGGCGGGCGCCTCGACCGCAGCGCGTACATCCTGCTCAGCCGCATCCAGATGGACGGCCCGATGTCCATCGGCCAGCTCACCGACGCCTTCGGCCTTGACGCCTCCACTCTCAACCGGCAGACCGCGGCCATGCTGCGCGGCGGACTCGTCGAGCGCATCCCCGACCCCGACGGCGGCATGGCCCGCAAGTTCCGCATCTCCGCCGAGGGTGCGCGGCAACTCGACGCCGACCGCTCCGAGTACACCCAGGGCCTGGAGAAGGTCCTGGACAGCTGGTCGCCGCAGGACGTGGCGACGTTCGCCGGCTTCCTGCAGCGCTTCAACAGCGACATCGAGCGCCTGGAAGGCCATCCCTGGCCGCGCCCCTGAACCGCTCCGGTCCGCGCCGCTCCGGTCTGCCGATCCGGTCCGCGCCGATCCGGTCCGTAGGGGCGGACGTAATCCCCGCGGATGATGTGGCGAGGGCGTGTACTGCCAGGTCAGTACGCCGGATTGTCATCAGGCGCACGACGACCGGACCCCCGATTCCCGAGAGCCTGTGGAGGTACCCGAGACCAGATCTGGAGACCTCTGCCCGTGGCTACTCTTCTCTATCGCCTTGGCCGTCTGGCCTTCCGGCGGCGTTGGTACGTCGCCCTGCTGTGGGCGGCGGTCCTCGGTGCCGTCGGCTTCGGCGCGGTCACGGCGCCCGCCGCCCCCGACGAGGGCAACTCCATGCCGGGCATCGAGTCCCAGGAAGCGTTCGACCTGATGGAGCAGCGCTTCCCCGGGGCCGAGGCCGACGGTGCGAGCGCGCGGATCGTGTTCGCCGCCCCGGACGGGCAGAAGGTCACGGCGACCGAGAACCGCGCGGCCGTCGAGAGGTTCGTGGACGAGGCGGCCGACGGGCCCCAAGTCGCCCGCGCCGCCGACCCGTTCACGTCGCGTGCGGTGAGCAAGGACGCCTCGACTGCGTACGTGACGGTGACGTACGGCGTGAAGGCCGACGACCTCACGGACCAGAGCAAGGCGACGCTCGAGGACGCCATGGCGGAGGCCCGGGACGCGGGCCTGACCGTCGAGGCGGGCGGAAACGCCCTCGCGAGTCAGCCCGCGGCGGGCGGTGCCGCCGAGGGCATCGGTGTCGCCGTCGCGGCCGTCGTCCTGCTGATCACCTTCGGGTCGCTGGCCGCTGCCGGGCTTCCGCTGCTCACCGCGATCATCGGCGTCGGCGTCAGCATGGCCTCGATCCTGGCCCTGGGCAGCGCACTCGGTCTCTCCGCGACGACCGGCACCCTCGCCACGATGCTCGGCCTCGCGTGCGGCATCGACTACGCCCTGTTCATCGTCTCCCGCTACCGCGAGGAGCGGGCCAAGGGGCACGTGCCCCAGGAGGCGGCGGGCCTGGCCGCGGGCACGGCGGGTTCCGCCGTCGTCTTCGCGGGGCTCACGGTCGTCATCGCGCTGGCGGGCCTCTCGGTGGTCGGCATCCCGATGCTGACCAAGATGGGACTTGCCGCCGCCGGGGCGGTCGTCGTCTCCGTCGTCATCGCGCTCACCCTCGTCCCCGCCCTGCTCGGCCTCTGGCCGAACGCCGTCCTCTCGCGCTCCACCCGCAGGCGCGGCAGGGAGAAGGGGGACGGCGAGCGCAACGGCGGCAGCCGCTGGGCCCGGTTCGTCCTGCGCCGCCCCGTCCCCGTGCTCCTCGCCTCGGTCGCGGGCCTCGGCGCGCTCGCCCTGCCGGTGCTCGACCTTCAGCTCGGCATGCCGGGAGACGAGGCCAAGCCCACCTCGACCACGGAGCGCCGCGCCTATGACGCGCTGGCCGACGGCTTCGGCCCCGGCTTCAACGGACCGCTGACCATCGTCGTCGACGCCGAGGGCGCGGCCGATCCGAAGGCGGCGGTGGCCGAGGTCGAGCAGCGGATCGGTGCCACGAAGGGGGTTGTCTCGGTGTCGGCGGCGCAGTTCAACCCCGCCGGAGACACCGCGATGTTCACCGCAGTCCCGGCCGACGCTCCCACCGACCAGAAGACCAAGGACCTCGTCCACACCATCCGCGACGACCGCCCCGCGATCGAATCCACCACCCAGGGAGCCACCTTCGAGCTCACCGGCTCCACCGCCATGAACATCGACATGGCCCAGAAGGTCCAGGACGCCCTGATCCCGTACCTCGCCGTCGTGGTGGGCCTTGCCGTGCTGCTCCTGATGGTGGTCTTCCGCTCCGTCCTCGTGCCCGTCAAGGCGGCACTCGGCTTCCTTCTGTCCGTTGGCGCCGCCCTCGGTTCGGTCGTCGCGGTCTTCCAGTGGGGCTGGGGCGCCGAACTCCTCGGCGTCGAGCAGACCGGGCCGATCATGAGCATGATGCCGATCTTCCTGGTGGGCATCGTCTTCGGACTCGCCATGGACTACGAGGTGTTCCTCGTCGCGCGGATGCGCGAGGCGTACGTCCATGGCGACCGGCCGGGTCAGGCCGTCGTCAGCGGCTTCAGGTACAGCGCCCGCGTCGTGGTGGCCGCCGCGCTGATCATGATGGCCGTGTTCTCCGGGTTCATCAGTGCCGGTGAATCAATGATCAAGACGATCGGCTTCGGCCTCGCGGTGGCCGTCCTGTTCGACGCGTTCGTCGTCCGCATGGCGCTCGTCCCCGCGGTCCTCGCCCTGCTCGGCAAGGCGGCATGGTGGCTGCCGCGCCCGCTGGACCGGCTGCTGCCCCGTGTCGACGTGGAGGGCGAGGCGCTCGGCCGGCGATCCGCGGGCCTTCCTGTCCGGGACGACACGGCCGACCGCGAGTCGATACGCGTCTGACAGGAGGTCGCGTCACGGACCATGGCTCAAGCACCCTGATCGGAGAACTCGATGCTCACCAGATGGCAGCGCCACGCGGAGGCCCACCCCCGCGCCGCCGACGCGGCCGTGGCGCTGCTGCTGTTCGGCGTCTCGTTCTCCGGCAGCATGCTCAGCACCACCGAGCCGTCCGACCGGCCCACGTGGTGGACCGGCGTGCTGATCTCGGCCGTCGCCTGCACATCCCTGCTGTGGCAGCGCGGTCGTCCCCGCACCGTCGTCGCGGTGACCACGGTCTGCGCCATGGGCACCAGCGCGATGGGCTTCCTGCTCACGCCCCTGCTCCTCGGCCCGGTCATGTCGGCGCTCTACTGGCTGGCCGCCGGCGCCGACCGGAAGACCACCCGCCGGTACACGCTCGGCGTCGCCGTACTGGTGGGGGCCACGGCCCTGTTCGCGGACCCCGTCAACCACTCACTCCTCCTGAAGACGCTCAACCCCATCGCCTGGGTCCTGCTGTCGGCCATGTTCGGCAGCGGAGTCCAGCTGCGCCGCGCCTATCTGGAGGCCCTGCAGGCCCGCGCCGCACACGCCGAACGGCTGCGCATCGCCCGGGAGTTGCACGACGTAGTGGCCCACCACCTGACCCTGGCCAACGCCCAGGCCGGAACGGCGGCGCACCTCGCGCGCACCCACCCCGACCAGGCGCAGCGGATCCTCACCGACCTCACGGGCACCACCGCGTCGGCGCTGCGCGAACTGAAGGCCACGGTCGGCCTGCTGCGCCAGGCGAACGACACCGAAACGCCCCTGGAACCGTCACCCGGACTGGCGCGGCTCGACGACCTCACCGCCTCCTTCGCGTCCACCGGGCTCACGGTCACCGTCACCACGGAGGGCGAGCCACGGGAGCTCTCGGCGGCCGTCGACCTGACAGCATTCCGGATCGTGCAGGAAGCACTCACCAACGTCAGCAAACACGCCGCCACGAAGACGGCGTACGTCCATCTCGCCCACGCCCCCGACGGACTGACCCTCAAGATCACCGACGACGGACGCCCCACGGCCCCCACCGTGCCCGCCGCCGGTCACGGCTTCGGCCTCATCGGCATGCGGGAACGGGCGCACTCGGTCGGCGGCCACCTGCACGCGGGCCACCGTCCCGAAGGCGGCTTCGAAGTCGTCGCCGAACTGCCGTCGCATCCCCGGAACCCGGAAGAGAACAGCACCCCATGACCATCCGCGTCCTCCTCGCCGACGACCAGGCCCTCCTCCGGGCCACCTTCCGCATCCTGATCGACTCCTGCGACGACATGGAGGTGGTCGCCGAGGCCACCGACGGCGAGGAAGCCGTCGACCTCACCCGGATCCACCGCCCCGACCTCGTCCTCATGGACATCCGCATGCCCGGCACGGACGGCCTCGCCGCGACCGCCAGGCTCTGCGCCGACCCGGACCTGGCCGCCACCCGCGTCCTCATCCTCACGACCTTCGAGACCGACGAGTACGTTGCCCAGGCCCTGCGCGCCGGAGCGAGCGGATTCCTCGGCAAGGACGTGGGCGTCGACGAACTCCTCGGCGGGATCCGCACCGTGGTCGCGGGCGAGTCCCTGCTCTCCCCGTCGGCCACCCGCGCCCTCATCACCCGCTTCCTCGCCGCCCCCGAGCCCGGCGGCCGGCCGGCGCCGCCCGAGCGCCTCGCCGCGCTCACCGCCCGCGAGCGGGAGGTGATGGCCCTGGCCGCCGAGGGGAAGTCCAACGCCGAGATCGCCGATGCGCTCTTCGTCAGCCCGCTGACCGTGCGGACCCACGTCCAGCGCGCCATGACCAAGCTCGACGCCCGCGACCGCGCCCAACTGGTCGTCATCGCCTACCAGTCGGGCCTCGTCCGCCCCGCTCCGCCCACCCGCTGAGTCAGGACTCCTCGACTGCGTCCCTCACTTCTTGAGCCCGTCCATCGCCGCGCGGGTGTCGGACGTGAGCATCTCCTCGACCTCCGACGCGGTCGGCGGCTCGGACTTGTCGTCCGTGCCCGCGTACGAGCTCCAGTGCATCTGGTACGTGAACCAGCCCTCGCGCACGGCGAGCGTCATGCCGTTGAGGTCGTCATCGCCCGTGCCGCTCGTCTCGGTCACCAGGAACGCCTCGTCCCCGATGCCGCTCACGGCCTTGGTCTTGTAGCTGTACGTCTTCTGCGACTGGTCCTCGTACGCCTTCTGCTCCGAAGCGAAGTCGCCCGCCGGGTCGGTCTTCTTGTGCCACCGGGCGGTGGAGTAGACGAAGATGCTCGAATAGGAGTCGGCGGAGGCGTCCGGGTCCTTGAGCTTGCGGCTGCAGTAGCTCTGGTCGAATGCCTTCTGCCGTGAGGTGTAGTCGGTGAGCGTCGAGGCGTCCGGGTCGATCTCGTACTTCTTCTTGAAGGCGTCCAGCGGGGAGACGTCGCAGAGATCCTTCGTGTACTGGTAGCCGGCGAGGTCCGCATCCGCGCCGCCGCCGCTCCCGCTGTCGGAGCCGAGATTGCCGGTGGCGAAGAGTGCCCCCGCCCACAGGGCCGACGCGACCACGACGCCGCCGATTCCCCACACCCAGCCCGGCGTGGGCTTGCGCGGTCCTGCCGGGGGCGCGGGCGGGGCGGGCGGCTGGCCGTAGGGGCCCGGCTGCTGTCCGTACGGGCCCGGCGGCTGACCGTACGCCGGTGGGGGCACGGCGCCCGGAGGCTGCTGATAGGGATTCGGGGGCTGCTGGTATGGATTCGGCTGATTCGGCTGATTCGGCTGATTCGGCTGGTTGGGCTGGGGGTTCGGTATCGACATAAGCGGCAATGTACCGGTGGCCTCGGCACGGGCGGGCGCGGCCCGGCCCTGGTCGGCGCGGGGGTGGCCAGCTCAAGTAAGGTCACCCTTAGCTATGCGCGTTCGCAGTGACCCCCAGGAGGCTTCCCTATGCCGCTCACCGCTCCTCCCGCCGGGGCGACCCGTCGGCCGCCCCGCATCCCGCGGCCGCTGCCCGTCGAGCGCGCGGACAGTGCGTGGGTGGCGCGGGCCGTGGAGCGGGGCGACTTCTGGGGTGATGTGCGGGCGTGCGGCGGCACGCCCGTCGTCGAGCCCGATCCGCTGGGGGACGAGGGCCATCGCGTGGTCACCTTCCTGTGGCGCGGCACGGACGCGACCCGCGCCGTCCTCGTGCTGCCGAACAAGATCGTCGACCCGCGTGATCTGTCCGGCAACCTGATGGAGCGGGTGCCGGGCACGGACGTCTGGCACTGGTCGGTCCGGATGCGCGCGGACTGGCGCGCGACCTACAGCCTCTGCGTGGACGAGGGGGACGGCCCGCAGACGGATGGCGCCTACTGGCCCTGGCTGCGGCAGCAGCAGCGGACCGACCCGCTCAACTCGCGTGTCCTTGCCCGGCGTTGGGGCGGCGATCCGGTCTCGTACGTCGAACTGCCGCACGCGCCGGCCGGCGACGACTGGCAGCGTCGCGACGGCGTCGCGCGCGGCACCGTCAGCACACACACGGTCCGCAGCGAACTGCTCGGCAACGAACGGCCGGTCCATGTGTACGAGCCGCCCGGCGGCGGGCACGACCTGCCCGTCCTGGTGCTCATGGACGGCGAGATGTGGCAGCCGGGGCTGGATGTCGCGGCCCTGCTCGACAATCTCATCGCCGACGGCCGCATCCCGCCCGTGGTCGCCCTGCTGCCCGAGTCCCTCAGCGCCGACCAGCGCTGGGCCGAACTCGCCTGCAACGAACGGTTCGTCGGATTCCTGGAGACCGAGCTGCTGCCCTGGGCGGGCGAGCGTCTCTCCCTGACCGGCGATCCCGCGCGGACCGTCGTCGCGGGCCAGAGCCTCGGTGGCCTCACCGCCGCGTACGCAGGTGTCCTCGCGCCGGGGCGGTTCGGCCGCGTCCTCGCACAGTCGGGTTCCTTCTGGTGGCCCGACGGGCCCGACCTGGAGCGCTCCGAGTGGCTGACCGGCCGCATCGCCGCGAGCGAGAGGCTGCCGGTGCGGTTCTGGCTCTCGGCGGGAGAGCAGGAGTGGGTCGCGCTGCCCGCCATGCGCAGGCTGCGCGCCACCTTGCGGGAGAAGGGGTACGAGGACGCCGTGTACCGCGAGTTCAACGGCGGGCACGACTACCTGTGCTGGCGCACCGAACTCGCGGACGGACTCGTCGGGCTGCTCGGCGCCCGGTCCGCGACGGCCACCGCCGCCGCGTAACCCTCGGGGACGGCCACGTCCCGCACCGTCCAGCCCGGGACGGCGAGAGGCACGGAGCCCGTCCCCACGAGCAGCGACGCCATCCCGCCACCGGCCAGCCCCTCGCCCGTCCCCTTGAGGCACGCCTCCTTGCGCGTCCAGCAGCGGGCGAAGGCCAACGGGCGCTCGGCGGCGGGGAGTTCCGCGAGTTCGGCCTGCTCCCTCGGGTGCAGGGAAGCCGTCACGTCGGCCAGCACACCCGCGGACGGCAGTTTCTCGACGTCGGCGCCGACCGGGCGGTCCGCGAAGGCCAGCAGGGCGAGACCGTCCGTGTGCGAGAGCGAGAAGTGCGGGCCCGCCCCGCCCGCCACGGCAGGACGTCCGTGGGGGCCGCCGCACAGCGGGCACGGCAGCCGCACAAGATCCACCGCCGCCGGGTCGACGCGGAGGTACGCGCCGAGCCGCCGACGCAGCGCCGAGTGCGCCGCCGCGTACAGCTCCTGGTCCGCCGGGCGCCGCAACGCCGCCGCCCGGCGCCGCTCATCGGCGTCGAGGAGCGACACGTCGAGCGGGGCCGGGCGGACGAGCTGGATCTCCGTCACGCAGGCGGATCCTGGAGGCGGGCCACGCAACGGCCGTACGTCTCCGGGCCGTACACCGCGGTCCAGCCCTCCGGCGCACTGCGGAAGACCGGCCACAGGGAGTGCTCGCCGAGCGCGTTCTCCAGGACGAGATGGGTCGGCTCGGTGTCAGTGCCGGTGCCGGTGCCGACCGGGTCGAAGGGGCCGGGTGTGGTCGTCATGCGTGGTCCAGTTCCTTGAGGCGGGTGGCGAGTACGGCACACACCTCGTCGAGGCGGCGCGGCTGGGTCAGCTCCGGGTGCAGGCAGTCCACGTCGTGGTTGCTGATCGTGCCGCTGACGTACGGCGCCCAGGCCTCCCTCGTCAGCCAGTCCTCGGCGCGCGGCGCGGAGGCCGTGAAGAACAGGGCGTCGCCGTCGAAGGCGCGGTGATCGTGCTCGCGCATCAGGCGGGCGTTGTTGATCACGATGTCGAGCACCGCCGACAGTGTCCGGTCGGGGAGCCCGGCAAGGGCGCTGCCCTCGCGCTGCAGCGTGGCCAGGACGTCCTCGCGGGTCAGCTCGTCCGTCAGGTCGTAACCGGCCATCCGCAGGAGCGCCTTGAGGGCGTCCGCCTCCGCGGGGACCGCGGAGTCCCGCCACTGGTCGGACGGATAGGCGTCGAGCAGGGCGAGCAACTCGACCTCTTCGCCCGCCTCTTGGAGCAGTACGCCCACCGTGTGGGCGAGGACGCCGCCCACCGACCAGCCGAGCAGCCGGTAGGGGCCGTGCGGCCGCACCGCACGCAGGGCGTCGACGTACTCGGCCGCCATCTCCTCCATCGTGGCGGGGAGTTCACCCTCGCCGTGCAGTCCGCGCGCCTGGAGGCCGTACACCGGCTGCCCGGGGTCGAGCCGCGAGAGTAGCCCCGAGTAGCACCAGCTCATGCCGCCCGCCGGGTGGAACGCGAACAGCGGGGTGCGGTCGCCGCCTGCGCGCAGCGGAAGCAGCACGTCCAGGGCGTGGTCGGCCTCGCTGTGGTCCGCGTCCAGGTGGGCGGCGAGCGCCGCCGGGGTCTGCGCCTGGAAGAGCGTGCCGATGGTGAGCTTGGCGCCCAGCGTGTCGCGGACCCGGGAGACCAGGCGGGCCGCCAGGAGCGAGGTGCCGCCGAGGTCGAAGAAGGCGTCGTCCACGCCGAGTTGGGGTACGCCGAGGATTTCCGCGAAGAGCCGGGTGAGCGTCTCCTCGCGGTGCCCGCTGGGCACCCGGCCGCCGTCGGCCGACCCCTCGAAGGCGGGGGCGGGCAGGGCGCGCCGGTCCAGCTTGCCGTTCGGGCTGAGCGGGAAGTCGTCGAGGACGAGGATCGCGCCCGGCACCATGTAGTCGGGCAGCGTGAGCGCGAGCCGGGCGCGCAGCCCATCGGGGTCGGGGACGGTCCCGCTGTCGGGGGGCGTCACGTACCCGACGAGCCGTTGATCGCCCGGCCGGTCCTCGCGGACCAGGACGCTGGCCGCGCCCACCGCCGGATCGGCGGCCAACTCGGCCTCGATCTCGCCCAGTTCGATGCGCAGGCCGCGCAGCTTCACCTGGTGGTCGGTGCGGCCCAGGTACTCGATCTCGCCGTGCTCGGTCCAGCGCGCCAGGTCGCCCGTGCGGTACATACGGGTGCCGGGAGCGCCGTAGGGGTCGGCGACGAAGCGGGAAGCGGTCAGTTCGGGCCGCCCCAGGTACTCGGCCGCCAGCTGCGTCCCCGCCAGGTACAGCTCGCCCTGGATGCCGGGCGGGCACGGCTGGAGCGCCGCGTCGAGGACGTACAGACGGGTGTTCCAGACGGGCTTGCCGATCGGCACCGGGCCCGCGGCGTCGGTCGCGCACGGGTGGTGGGTGACGTCGACGGCGGCCTCGGTCGGGCCGTACAGATTGTGCAGCGGCACGCCGTCAAGCACGCGCCCGAACTCCCGGACCGTCTCGCGCGGCAACGCCTCGCCGCTGCAGAAGACGTGCCGCAGGCCACCGCAGTCCGCCGCGGCCGGTTCGGACAGGAACACCTGGAGCATCGACGGCACGAAGTGGCAGACGGTGACGCCCTGTTCGCGGATGACGCGCGCCAGGTACGCCGGGTCCTTGTGGCCGCCGGGCTCGGCGACGACCAGCGTCGCGCCCACCCGCAGCGCCCAGAAGAACTCCCACACCGACACGTCGAACCCGGACGGCGTCTTCTGCAACACCCGGTCACCCGGGGAGAGTTCGTACTGGCCCTGCATCCAGCGCAGCCGGTTGTCGATCGCGGAGTGCGGCACGACGACGCCCTTGGGGCGGCCGGTCGAACCGGACGTGTAGATGACGTACGCGGGGTGGTGCGGGGTCAGCGCGCGCGGCGGGTCGTACGTGCCGTACGGCGTCGTGTCCAGGCGGTCCAGGGCGACGAGCGGTACGCCCGAGGCGGGCACCCGGTCGGCGCGGTCGGCGATCACGCAGGCAGGGCCCGCGTCGTCCAGCATGTACGCGAGGCGCTCCGCCGGATAGTCCGGGTCCAGGGGGAGATAGGCGCCGCCCGCCTTGAGCACGGCCAGGAGCGTGATCACCAGGTCGAGCGAGCGGGGCACGGCGACCGCCGCGAGCGCGCCCGGACGTACGCCGACCTCGATGAGGTGGTGGGCGAGCCGGTTGGCGCGGGCGTTCAGCTCGGCGTAGGTCAGCTCCTGGTCGCCGAAGACCAGGGCGGTGGCGTCCGGGGTGCGGACGGCCTGACCTTCGATCGGGCCGATCAGCGTGGTGGGCGGCACCGGGTGCGCGGTGGCGTTGAACTCGTCGACGACCAGCGTGAGTTCGGCGCGGCGGGCGATCGTGTGCTCGGCCAGCACAGTGTGCGGGCCCGCCTCGGCGATGCGCTCCAGGAGCTCCATGAACCGCGCCTGGTGGGCGCCGAGTTCCTCCGGCTCGTAGAGGGCGGGGTTGCCGTCGTAGTCGATGCGCAGACCGCTGCCGTCGGCGCGGTCGTAGACGTTGACCGTCAGGTCCTCGACCGGGCCCGCCGACAGGTTGTGGGCGTCCGTGCGGGCGCCCGCGAAGGTCAGGCCGTAGTCGAACGGCATGACGTTGACCAGCGGCCCGACCAGGGAGCGGCCCTCGCCGAGCAGGCCCAGGTCCCGGCGGATGTCCTCGTAGCGGTAGCGCTGGTGGCGGCGGGCGGCGCGGATGCCGAGCACCACCTGCCGGGTCAGCTCGGCGAAGGTGGCCTGCGGGGTGACGGTGAGCCTCAGCGGCAGCACGTTCATCACCATGCCGGGCACGCGAAGCGCCACCGAACCCATGCGGCCCATCATCGGCAGGCCGAGCACCACCTCGGCGGAGCCGGTGGCCCGCGACACGTACAGCGCCTGCGCGGCGACGAGCACCTCCGGCCAGGTCGCCCGCATCGAGGACGCCGACTCCCGCAGCCGCGCGGTCGCCTCGGGGGAGAGGCGGGCGCTGCGGCGGTGGAAGGTGCGGGACGGCAGCGCGGTGCGCCCCGCCAGGTTGGGGGCGTCGGGCCGGTCGGCGAAGGCGCCGTCCCAATGGCGGCGGTCGGTGTCGAACGTCTCCGACGCGCGGTACGCGGTGTCCTCGGCGACCAGGTCGTCGAGCCGCCCGAAGGGACTCTGGGCCGGGGTCTCGCCCGCGGCGAGCGCGGTGTAGATCTCGGCGGTGCGCCGCGCGAGCAGCGAGTAGCCGAAGCCGTCCATCACGATGTGGTGCACCCGCTGGTACCACAGCCACCGCTCGTCGTCGACGCGGAACAGCGCGTGCGCGAACAGCGGTCCTGCCGCCAGGTCGAACGGCGTGGCCAGGTCCTCCCGCATCCACGCCCGCGCGTCGGCGTCCGGGTCGGCCGCGGCGCGCAGATCGCGCACCTTCAGCGGAAGCGTCGGGTCGACGACCTCCAACTGGCTCGGCCCGTCGGCCCCTTCGATGATCCGTACGCGCAGGGCATCGGCCTCCGACACCACCTGGCGCAGGGTCCGCGCGAACAGGGACGGGTCGATGGGGCCGTGGATCTCCAGGCACTCGGCCGTGTTCTGGGCCGGGCTGCCGGGGTCGAGCGCCTGCGCGAACCACATGCCCGACTGGGCAGCGGTGAGCCTCATGTGGAGGCTCCCAGAATCGGTGCCCAGGCCTCGATGGCGGGCTGCTCGGCCAGGTCCACGAAGGTGGCGGTGATGTCGTGGTCGCGGCGCCAGCGCTCGATGAGCGACATGATGCGCACCGAGTCGAGGCCGTAGTCGACGAGGTTCTCGTCGACGGGGATGTCGGCCGGGTCCTCGCCCAGGACATCGGCGACGTCGGCCCGGATGAGTTCCACGCTGAGTGCCATGTCAGATCCCCTTCAGAACCGTGTCGGTGGTGGTGACGACCGCGCACCGTCCCGCCGCGTAGCGCAGCGCCATGTCGTGGTCCTCGCGGGAGAAGTCGGCCACGGCGTCGGCGACGACGAAGGCCTGCACGTCACGCATCCACGCGTCGGCGGCCGTCATCAGGACGCCGATGTGGGCGTACACACCCACGATGACGATCTGGTCCCGGCCCGCCTCGCGCATGCGCTCCTCGAGGTCGGTGCGGACGTACGCGCTGTACTTCCACTTCGTGAGCACGGTGTCGCCGGGCTCCGGCGCGACCGGGCCCGCGATCGCCTTCGCGTGCTCGTCGTCGGGCAGTCCGGGGCCCCAGAAGTCCTGCTGCAGGCCGCGCTCGGCCGGCGACTGGCCGCCCGGCTGCGCTGAGTACAGGACGGGGATGCCGGACGCGCGGGCCGCCTTCGCCAACTCGCCGACATTGGCGAGCAGTTCGGTGGTCGGCGAGGTGTCGGGGGTGTAGGCGGTCAGGAAGTGGTTCTGCAGGTCATGGACGAGCAGCACCGCCCGCTGCGGGTCGATGGTCCACGCGACCCGGTTGTCGGGCAGCTCGTCGGACGAGGGCATCGGGTACGGCGTGACGGCGGGGAGCGCCATGTCTGGAGGCCTTTCGGGAACTCAGGAAAGCTGGGTGGATCGGGGTGCTGCCGGGCAGGGGTCGGCTGCCCGGAGCGGGCAGAGGTCAGGCGCCCGGAGCGGCGGCGGTCGTCCGCTGGTCCTTCTTGCTGATCTTGCCGATGCCGGTCTGTGGGAATGCGGTCACGAACTCGACCCGGTCGGGCACCTTGTACGCGGCGAGCCCGCGCTCCCGTACGAACTTCTTGATGACGACGGGCTTCAGCGGTTCGGCGTCCGCGCGCAGGATCACGTACGCGAGGGTCCGCTCGCCGAGGTACTCGTCGGGGACGGCGACGACCGACACGTCGTGCACGTGGGGGTGGGCGAGGATGATGTTCTCGACCTCCTCCGGTGCGATCTTCTCGCCGCCGCGGTTGATCTGGTCCTTCGCCCGGCCCTCCACCACCAGATGTCCGGTGGGGGTGCGGCTCACGATGTCGCCGGTGCGGTAGAAGCCGTCGGCGGTGAACGAGCGTGCGTTGTGCTCGGGGGCGCGCCAGTAGCCGCGAATGGTGTACGGGCCGCGGGTCAGCAGGTGGCCCGCCTCGCCGTCCGGCACGTCCTGGTCGAGGTCGTCGACGATGCGGACCTCGTCGTCCGGGGAGATCGGACGGCCCTGCGTGGTGACGATGGTCTCCGCCGGGTCGTCAAGACGCGTGTAGTTGACCAGGCCCTCGGCCATCCCGAAGACCTGCTGGAGGGTGCAGCCGAGCGCGGGGGCGACGCGGCGCGCCGCCGACTCGCTGAACTTCGCGCCGCCCACGAGGAGTACGTCGAGGCTGGAGATGTCGTACGGAGTGGTGCGCCCCGCGTCCGTCCAGACCAGGGCGAGCGGCGGGACGAGACCGGTGATCGTCACGCGTTCGCGCTCGATGAGCGGGAACGCGGTGTCCGGGTCGGGCTGCGGGCACATCACGACACGGCCGCCCGCGTAGAACAGACCCAGTGAACCGGGCGACGACAGCGGGAAGTTGTGCGCCGCGGGCAGCGCCACGAGGTAGACCGAGTCCTCCGTCACGCCACAGATCTCGTTCGAGCCCCACAGCGAGTACATGTAGTCGTCGTGGGTGCGGGGGATCAGCTTGGGCACGCCGGTGCTGCCGCCCGAGAGCTGGAGGAACGCGAGGTCGGACGGCGCGGGGCCGTCGATCTCGACCGGCTCGCGCGGCACGTCGGCCAGGGCCGTGTGCTCGCCCGGGTCGCCCACCACGAACACGTCGCGCAGCGTGGGCACTTCGGCACGGATCTTCGAAGCGAGGTCGCGGTGGTCGAAGCCGCCGGCCCGGTCCGGGATGACGTAGGCGACGGCCTCGGTGAACTCGCAGAAGTAGTGGATCTCCGTCTCGCGGTGCGCGGGCAGCGCGAAGACCGGCAGGGCGCCGATCCGGAAGAGCGCGAAGATCACCTCGAAGAACTCGGCGACGTTCGGCAGCTGGACGACGACCCGGTCACCCTTGGTGATGCCGCGGGCGATGAACCCTGCGGCCAACTGGTCGGCGCGTACGTCGAGTTCGCCGTACGTCCAGTTCCGGTCCCCGTCGGTGACCGCGACCCGGGCGGGGTGTGCGTCGGCCCGCTCGCGGAGCATGCCGCCGAAGGTCTCGCCGCGCCAGTAACCTGCGGCGCGATAGCGCTCGGCGAACACCTCCGGGATGCGCGGCGCGTCTCTGCGGCTGTCCGCCCCCAGGCTGTCCGTCTTCGTCATCGGTCGACCCCCACCGCATCAAGGAACGTACGGAACTTGGCGCCCGTCTCGGCCCGTTCGGCCTCGGGCGAGGAGTCGGCCACGACACCCGCGCCCGCGAAGAGCCGCAGCTGTCCACCGCCGCCCTGTGTCTCCTCGGCCTCCGCGCAGCGGATGGTGACGACCCACTCGCCGTCGCCGCGCGCGTCGCTCCATCCCACCATGCCGGTGTAGTGCCCGCGGTCGAAGGGCTCGAGCTCGCCGATCACGCCACGGGCGTGCCCGGTAGGGGTACCGCAGACCGCCGGAGTCGGGTGCAGGGCGGTGGCCAACTCCAGTGCCGAGGTGGTCGGTTCGGCAAGATCGCCGGTGACGGTCGTCGACAGGTGCCACATGGTGGCGGTGCGGACCAGGGTGGGCCGCTCCGGGACGTCGAGGTCGGTGCAGAACGGGGCGAGGGCCTTGTGCACGGCGTCCACGACGACGGCGTGCTCGTGCAGGTCCTTCGCCGATTCGAGCAGCGCGGCGGCCCGGCGCACGTCCTCGGCGAGGTCCGCCGAGCGGGGCGTCGAACCGGCAAGCGGGTTGGCGGTCAGGCGGTTGCCGTGCCGGGACACGAGCAGCTCGGGGCTCGCGCCCATGAGGGTGCGGCCCGCGCCCGTGGGCACGGCGAAGGAGTAGCCGCGCGGGTCGCGCCGTGCCAGGCGCTGGAGCATCGCGGGCAGGTCGAGCGGGCTGTCCGTGGACAGCTCCAGGGTGCGGGCGAGGACGACCTTGTCGAACTCTCCGCTCTTCATGCGCGCCACGGCGGCCTCGACCGAAGCTGCGTACTCGGCGCCCGACGGGACCTCGCGCAGCTGCCAGCCGCCGGCCGTGGCGGGCGGGGGAGTGGGCAGCGCGACGAGCGGGTCGGTGCGCAGCGCGGGCGCCCAGCGGGCCGCTTCGGGCACGGCGAGCACGGCGGGTGCGGTGGGGTCGAAGGGGATGGAGCCCACCACGATCGGGGCCTGGTTGCCCGCGCGTCGCTGCGCGTCGAGCGTGGCGGTGACCCGCTCCGTCAACGGCCGCTCGTCGTGCGGTACTTCGGCGGCCGTGCCGTGAGCGAGGAGAGTACGGGTGGGCGACGCGAAGAACCGGGTGTCGCCGGGTCGGTAGGCGTCGAGCAGCGCGGTCGCCGCGCCGACGGCCCCGGGGGTGGTGGGGGCGGCGACTGCGACCACGTCGTTGGGGGGTGTCACGGATGACTCCTCGTCAAGTAGGGGAGGGCGGCGCGGCTTTCAGGCGCGCAGGGTGGCGCCGCCGTCCACGTACAGGTCGTGCAGGGTGATGTGCCGGGCCCGGTCGGAGACCAGGAAGGTGACCGCGTCGGCGATGTCGGCGGGATCGGCGATCCGGCCGAGCGGGATGCCGACCCGGTACGAGGACGGGTCGCCGTCGATGACCCGGGCGGCGGCCTGCTCGTGGTCGTCCGTCCACAGCTGCCGCTGCATGTCGGTGTGCGTGGAGCCCGGCGAGACGACGTTGCAGCGCACGCCGTCGCGGGCGACCTCGAGGCCGAGGCATTTGGTGAACATGGTGGCGGCGGCCTTGGACGCGGCGTACGCGGCCATCTGGGTGCGGGGCACCCCGGCGGCGTTCGAACCCACCGTCACGATGGATCCCTTGCCCCGCGCGGTCATGCGGCGGGCCGCGGCGCGCGAGGTGTGGAAGACACCGTTCGTGTTGACGGCGAAGGTGTCCGCCCAGTCGGTGTCGGTGAGTTCGACGACCGGGGCGGGCCTGAGGATGCCCGCCACGTTGACGAGGATGTCCAACGGCCCCACGGTGCGCTCGACTTCGTCGAACGCCGCGTCCACGGCGGCCGCGTCGGTGACGTCGAGGACCATGCCGGTGATGCGGCCGCCCTCCGTCTCCTGCGGCTGCTGCTTGACGTCGGGCGACCGGTCGGCGGCCACGACCCGCGCGCCGCGCTCGGCGAGCGCGCGGGCCACTGCCTGTCCGATGCCCCGGTTCGCGCCGGTGACCAGGGCCACCCGCCCCGCGAGCTCCAGGTCGGCTATGCCGGAGGTCACTTGCCCATCGCCTTCTCGACGTCCTCGAGGACGGAGACGGCGGCCTGCGGGCCGCCCAGGCTGGTCCACTTCGAGCCGTCGATCTCGGTGGTGTGGTCCTTCTTGACCGCGTCGAGCTGCTTGTACGCGGCCTTGCCCTTCAGCTCCTTGAAGAGGTCGGCGTCCGGTCCTGCGGAGGCGAGCGTGCCGATGAACAGCCAGTCGGCGTCGATCTGCTTCAGGTCCTCGTCGCTGAGCGGCGTCGAGTGGCCCTCGCCCTTCTTGTTCTGGATGCCGGGGCGCTTGAAGCCGAGGTCCTTGAGGACGTCGGAGATGAACACGCCCTGCTGCATGACGGCGGTGCCCTTGGCGGAGTAGCGCGCGACGGAGACGCTGGCGCCCGCGTTGTCGCCGAGGTTCTTCTTCACGGCGGCGGCCTTGGTGTCGTAGTCCTTGAGGAACGCGCTCGCCTCGTTGGACTTGCCGAGCACCTCGCCGGTGATCTCCAGGGACTTCTTCCAGTCCTTGGTTCTGTCGATCGTGACGACCGTCGGGGCTATCGCCTTGAGCTGCTTGAGCACCTGCTGGTCGGCGAGCTGGCCCGCGAGGATGACGTCCGGCTTGGCCTGCAGGACCTTCTCGATGTCGGGTCCGGTGACCGCGCCCACGACGGGGATGTCCTTGGCCTGGTCGTTCAGGTACTCGGGGGCGCCCTTCTGGCCGCGGCCCGCGGAGAGGCCGACGGGCTTGACCTTCAGGGCGAGGGCGGAGTCCAGGTCCATCTCGCTCAGCGCGATGACCTTCTTGGGATTGGCCGGAACCTTTACCTCCGCACCGGAGGCGTCGGTGACGGTGACGTCCTTCGCGGCGTTTTTGGCCTTGTCGCCCGATCCGGAGCCGGAGTCGTCGGACGAGTCCGAACCGCAGGCGGAGAGGGCGAGCGCGGAGGCCAGAGTGAGGGCCGCAACCGCGGTCAGCCGGGTGCGCGGGGAGTGGTTCGAGGACATGTCCGTGATCTCCATGCTTCTGTAGTCCGGCGGTCAGTCCGGACATAAGGGTCATCCCTGGCCGTGTCGGGGCATGACGAATTGGCCCTGAGGGATCAGGGAGTTCGGCCACACCCCGAACCGGGGCTCCAGGTCAAGGTTAGGTTAGGCTAACTTCATGTTGGTTGCGCAAGAGGGGCGGGTCCCAACGTCCGGATCCAGACCTCCGATACCGGGCTTGGCGAAGATGCATCGCCCCACGCTGTGGGCGGCTGCCGCCCTCGTTGTCCTGCTTCTGCTGCTCGGCCTCCTTTCGCTCCTGGTCGGGTCGGGGTCGACGCCGATGGGCCGCGCCTGGGACTTCCTCACCGGGGATCCTTCGGCGCGGGCCGACGCCCAGATCCGGCTCGCCGTGATGGACGTACGCCTTCCGCGTACGCTCGCCGGTGCCCTGGTCGGCGTCGCCCTCGGCGCGGCGGGCTGCCTCCTGCAGGCCGTCACCCGCAACCCGCTCGCCGAGACGGGCCTCCTCGGGGTCAACTCGGGCGCGGCCCTTGGTGTCGTGATCGGCCTCACCTACTTCGAAGTGACCTCGGCGTACGGCGTGTTGGTGTGGGCGCTCGTCGGCGGCATGGCCGCGAGCGCGGTGGTGCTGCTGCTCGCCGCGTCCGGGCGGGCCGCTGGATCGCCGCTGCGGCTCGTCCTCGCCGGATCGGCGCTCGGCGCGACCTTCCACGGCATGACGTCGTACGTCCTGCTCGGCACGCAGTCGACCTTCGACACCTACCGCTACTGGACCATCGGTTCGCTGGCCGGCATCAAGACCTCCGAGACCTACCCCCTGATCCCGCTGATCGCGGTCGGCCTCCTGATCGCCTTCTGCTGCGTACGGCCGCTGTCCGCGCTCGCACTCGGCGACGACAGCGCACGCTCGCTCGGCCACCACCCGGGACGGATCCGTCTGATCGTCGCGGCGGCGGTGACGCTCCTCGCGGGCTCCGCGGTCGCCCTCGCGGGACCCATCGCCTTCCTCGGCCTGCTCGCCCCGTACGCCGCGCGCGCCGTCACCGGCCCCCGGATGGCGGGCCAGTTGGTGCTCTCGGCGCTGGTCGCGGCGAACGTGATGATCGCCGCCGACCTGCTCGCCAGGGTCGTGATCCGCCCCTGGGAGACCCCTGTGAGCGTGCTCCTCGCCTTCATCGGCGGCCCGTTGCTGATCTGGATCGCACGGTCGCAGCGGATGTCCACGGCGGGGGTCGCCGCGTGAGTACCCACGAGACACCGGAGTCAGGGGCTCCGGAGGCCGCGCATGTGACCCCGGACGACATCACCCCGCCCGACTCCACCGCCGTACGCGTCGGCGCCTTCTCCTGGCTCTTCCCCTACCGCAGCGCCCTCGCCGCCGTCGGACTCACGCTGGTCATCGCGGCGGTCGTCTCGCTCGCCACCTTCGCGAGCTCCACCGGGATGAGCTTCTCCGACAGCCTCTCCGGACTGCTCGGAACCGGGGACTCCGCCACCGTCATGCTGGTGCAGGACTTCCGCCTCCCGCGCATCGCCGTGGGGCTCATGGTCGGCGCGGCGCTCGGCATCGCCGGGTGCCTGACCCAGACGCTCGCCGGGAACCGCCTCGCCACCCCCGACATCATCGGCGTCAACGAAGGCGCCACCGCGGCCGTCGTCGCCTCCGTCGTCGGCTCGTCCACCGGCATGATCGGCGACTGGTGGCTCGGGCCGCTCGGCGCCGCCGCCGCGGCCATGGTGGTCGTCGCCTGCGCGGGCGGCGCGGGCAGCGGGGGATACCGGATCCTCGTCGTCGGCATCGGCGTCTCCACCGTCATCGGCGCCGTCACCGACCTCGTCATGTCCCGCGAGAACGACAACACCGCGGGCGGCGTCTTCCTCTGGACCGTCGGCTCGCTCAGCGGCCGGGACTGGAGCGTCGGCACGCCCCTGTCGCTCGTCCTGCTCGTCCTCGTCCCGCTCTCCCTCGTGGCGGGCAGCCGCCTCCAACTCCTGCGCTTCGACGACGACATGGCGGCCACCCTCGGCGTCAACGTCCGCCGCGTCCGCGCGGTGACCCTCGCGCTCGCCGTCGCCCTGTCCGGCGTGGCCGTCGGCATCGGCGGCCCCATCGCGTTCGTCGCGCTCGCCGCACCCGTGGTCGCGAGCCGGCTCAGCGGACCCACTCGTGTCCCGGTCATCGGCTCGGCCCTGGTCGGCGCGGCCCTCGTGGGCGCAGCCGACGCGCTCGGCCGCGTCGTCGCCCCCGTGGAGATCCCCGTCGGCGTCATCACCAGCGTCCTTGGCGGACCCTTCCTCCTGTGGGTCCTCTTCGGCAAGAACTCCGAGCAGACCGGAAAGGCCTGACCCCGTGCAACTGACCGTCGAGGCGCTCACCTCCGGCTACCCCGGCCACACGGCCGCCGTGGACGGCGTCGACCTGACCATCCCCAGCGGACAGGTCGCCGCCATCGTCGGCCCCAACGGCTGCGGAAAGTCCACGCTCCTGCGCTCCATCTCCCGGCTCCACAAGCCGAGTTCGGGCACCGTGCGCGCCGGGGACGAGGACGTGTGGCGGCTCACCCAGCGCCGCGCGGCCCACCGCATCGCGCTGCTCGCCCAGTCGCCGCAGGCCCCCGAGGCGGTCACCGTCGCCGGACTCGTCCGCTACGGCCGCCACCCCCACCAGGGGCTGTTCCGCCAGTGGTCGCGCGAGGACGAGGCCGCGGTGCGCGAGGCGCTCGAAGCCACCGGCACCACGGAGCTCGCCACGCGCCGCCTCGACCACCTCTCCGGCGGTCAGCGCCAGCGGTGCTGGCTGGCGATGGTCCTCGCGCAGCAGACGCCGATCGTGCTCCTCGACGAGCCGACCAGCGCCCTGGACCTCGGGCACGCCGTCGAAGTCCTGTCCCTGGTACGGGAGGTGGCCGCGGCGGGCCGCACCGTCGTCATGGTCCTGCACGACCTCGCGAGCGCCGCACGCTACGCCGACACCGTCGTCGCCATGAACGCCGGAAAGATCGTCGCGAACGGCCCGGCCCGCGACGTGGTGACCGCCGAGCTGGTCAAGGAGCTGTACGGGATCGACGCCGACATCCTCCAGGCACCGGGCGACGGCTCCCCGGTGGTCGTACCGACGATGACCGGGAAGCCATCGGTGCCCGCCCCCGCGAAGGCGACTACGAAATCGCCGACCGGCTGACGGCGAAGTCCGCGGCCGTCCACGCGAGCCCCACGGCCCCGTCGATCAGGGCCCGTTCGGCGAGGGGCGTGGCGGCCGCGGCGGCGAACTCCGGCTGGTGCGGGCCACAGCTGCCCCCGCTGATGTCGAGCACGGGGTGGATCGAGGGCACGACGTGCGAGACGTTGCCCATGTCGGTGGACGCGAAGGGCCCGCGCCGCTGCGGCTCGGGCCGCCCCAGGGCGCGCGCGTTAGCCTCCCACAGTGCGACGAGCCCGGCGTCCGACCGGAAGTCGAGATAGTCGGGCGCGGGCTGCTCGAGCTCCACCGTGCACCCGGCCGCGAGCGCCCCCGCCCGGAAGCAGTCCGCCACTCGCTCCCGCAGCTCGCGCAGCTCTTCGACGGACGGTGTCCGCAGCGCGTACGCCGCGCTCGCCCGCTCGGGAATCGCGTTGAGCGCCGTCCCCGCCTCGGTGGTGATGCCGTGCACCTTCCACTCCCCGGGCAACTGCTGCCGCAGCAGCCCGAGCGCCACCTGCGCCACGGTCAGCGCGTCGGCCGCGTTCCGCCCGTCCTGCGGGTTGAGCGCGGCGTGCGCGGACTTGCCCGTGTACGTCGCCGACAGCGCCCCCATCGCGTACGAATGGAAGTCGGCCACCTCGAACGGGCACGGATGCACCATCATCGCCGCGTCGACCCCCTCGAAGGCCCCGGCGTCGAGCAGCAGCGCCTTCCCGGCACCGCTCTCCTCGGCGGGAGTCCCCAACACCCGCACGGTGAGGCCCAGTTGATCGACGAACGGAGCAAGGCCGAGCGCGGCCCCCACGCCCGCCGCCGCGATCAGATTGTGCCCGCAGGCATGCCCCATGCCCGGCAGCGCGTCGTACTCGCAGGCCAGCGCGACGGTCACGGGCCCGGACCCCAAGGTCGCCTCGAAGGCGGTCTCGAGCCCGTAGGCAGGCGCGGTCACCGCGAACCCGTGCCCGCGCAGCACGTCCGCACACCAGGCGGCGGCCTGCCGCTCCTCGAACGCGATCTCCGGATGGGCGTGGATCAGCCGGCTGAGCCCGACGAGCTCGCCTTGCACCTCGCCGATCCGAGCCCGGATCTCCTCCTTGAGCCCGTCGCCTGCCACGCGTCCTCCTCGTCACCGCCGCCGACACTCCGTTCGGACAGCTTACGGTCGGCCGCGCGCCTGGTCAGACCGGCAGCAGACGCCCGATCAGCGCGCTGAGCTGCCGCGCGTTGCGGCACTCGTACATCTCCACGTACTCGGCGTAGGTGGAGGCCGCCGAGTCGCCCGTCTGCCACTGGGCGCGGCGCTCGGGGTTGAGCCAGTACACCTGGCGGGCGCGCGAGGCGATGGTGCGCAGGGCGGGGACGTTCGGGTCGCTCATGTTCGTGCGGGCGTCGCCGAGGACGAAGACCGTGGAGCGCGCGGTGACCGCCTCGGCGTAGCGCTCCGCGAACTCGCCCAGGGACGAGCCGTAGTCACTGCTGCCGTGGTAGCCGGTGACCGCCGCTCCCGAGATGATCCGGCCGCCCAGGCCCTCGGGGTCGGCCGTGCCCCGCGCGATGAGGTCGGTCACCTCGTCGACGCGGTTGACGAAGGCGAAGACGCGCACCTTGCTGAACTGGTCGTGCAGCGCCTGGACCAGCAGCATCGTGAAGTTGGCGAAGCCCGCCACCGAGCCGGACACGTCGCACAGGAGGACCAGTTCGGGGCGCGCGGGGCGGCGGCGCCGCAGGATCGGGCGCATGGGGATGCCGCCCGTGGACAGCGAGCCGCGCAGCGTCCTGCGCAGGTCGATCCGGCCGCGGGTCGCACGGCGGCGGCGCGCGGCGAGGCGCGTCGCGAGTTTGCGGGCCAGTGGCTGGACCGTTCTGCGCAGTTCGTCGAGCTGGGCGCGGCCCGCGATGAGGAAGTCGACCCGGTCGGCGGTCGGGGCGATGGCCCGCCGCGCGATCACCTCCGCGCCGCGCCGCTCGGCGACCCGGCGGCGCGCCTCGGCGCGTACCGCGTCGCGGAAGGTCTCGATGCGGCGGCGGATCTCGTCGGCGGTGAGGCGGTCGGTGAAATCGCCTTCCGCGGTGCCCTGGCGGATACCGGCCAGGACGCGGGCCAGCAGGGTCTCCGGACGGAGCCGGGACAGCGTCTGGTGCGACGACCACCCGTCCGAACCGCCCGAGCCGCCACCTTCACCTCCCGCCCCGGGCCGCGTGCCGTAGCCGCCCATGCCGTCGACCGCCTCGGCCGCCAATTGGACGAGCAGTGCCTGGTCGTCGGCGGCGAGCGCGGCGGCCAGGCGGTCGCGCAGGTCGTCCCTGTCGAAGGCCTTGCCGGAGCCGTCAAGGACCTCCGGAGCGCCGACCCCGCGCGGAAAGTACAGGTCGAAGACCGGATCGAACACCGGCCGCTGCCCCTCGCCGTGCAGCAGCGCGGCGGCGAGACCCTCCCGCAGCCGCTCCCGGTCGGTGAGGCCGAGCGCCTCCACCGCCATCCCGGCGTCCACCGTCTCGCCCGTGCCGATCCGGATGCCGTGCGAGCGCAGGGCCCGCACGAGTGCGGTGACACGTTCCGGTACCCCGGTGGTCCCGGCCGCCGACGGCGCGGTCACACCGCGTCCAGGTCCAGTTTGGCCGCCGCCTTCAGCACGTCCTCCTGGTGCTTGAGCACGACGCCGAGACTGCTCCGCACGACGTCCTCGTCGAGACAGTCGGCGCCGAGGGCGAGCAGCGTACGGGCCCAGTCGATGGTCTCGGCGACCGACGGCACCTTGCGCAGGTCCATCGCGCGCAGCGCGCCGACCACGCGGACGACGGACCGGGCGAGCGCCTCGTCGAGCCCCGGCACCTTCAGGCGCACGATCCGGCGCTCCAACTCCTCGTCGGGGAAGCCGATGTGGAGGAAGAGACAGCGGCGGCGCAGCGCCTCGGAGAGCTCACGGCTCGCGTTCGACGTGAGCACGGTGAAGGGGCGGCGCGTGGCGGTGATCGTGCCCAGCTCGGGGACCGTGACCTGGAAGTCGCTCAGGACTTCCAGGAGCAGCCCTTCCACCTCGACGTCCGCCTTGTCGGTCTCGTCGATCAGGAGGACCTTCGGCTCGCTGCCGCGGATGGCGGTGAGCAGCGGGCGCGGCAGCAGGAACTCCTCGCTGAAGATGTCCGTGCGCGTCTCGTCCCACGACTCGTCGCGGCCCGCGGTGATGCGCAGGAGCTGCTTGGCGTGGTTCCACTCGTACAGCGCGCGGGACTCGTCCACGCCCTCGTAGCACTGGAGACGGACCAGGCGCGCGTCCGCGACCTCGGCGACGGCCTTGGCCAGCTCGGTCTTGCCGACGCCCGCCGGGCCCTCCACGAGCAGCGGCTTGCCCAGGCGGTCGGCAAGGAAGACGGTGGTGGCGACGGCCGTCGAGGCCAGATAGCCCGTTTCGGCGAGCCGCGTGGCGACATCGTCCACGGATGTGAAGAGCAACGGAGCCTCCGGGCTGATACGGAACGACGTGACGGCTCCTGCCACTTGATCAGCAGCACGGACCCTTCCACAACGGCGGCGCCGCGTTTGCGTCGAACGTCACGTGAGCGCGCCCGCACCCGCCCCGGTCTGCTGAGTCCAGTCCCGAGACCCACCGGGATCCGTGGCCCCTTCTCGTATCCTTGCGGCATGAGGCGGACCTCCTTTGCCAACTGGCCCTGCTCCATCGCCCGCACCATGGACCTGCTGGGCGACTGGTGGACCCCGCTCGTGCTGCGCGAGGCGTTCTACGGGATCAAGCGGTTCGACGCCTTCCAGCAGGAGCTGGGCATCGCGCGCAACACCCTGACCGACCGGCTGCGCCGCCTGGTCGACGAGGGCCTGCTGGAGAAGCGCGCCTACCAGAACGAACCGGTCCGCTACGACTACGTGCTCACCGAGAAGGGCCGCGACTTCTTCGGCGTGCTCGCCGTGATGAACAGCTGGGGCAACCGCTGGCTGAGCGGTGACGAGGGGGCGCCCGTCGTCTTCGAGCACGACCGCTGCGGGCACGAGGCCTCGGCCGAGGTGGTCTGCGGTCACTGCAAGGAGCCGATGGCGGCCGCGGACACCCACCCGCGCCTCGGCCCCGGCTACCCGGCGCGCCTGGCCGAACGGCCGGGCATCCGGGACCGTTTCAACCGCTGAACTCCCCGGCTCCCCGCGTCTTCCCGTCCGTCGCCGCACTCTTGACGAGTGAGTCTATCTACGCAACTCTCGTGGTCAGCGACTACAGAGAGGCGACCCACGATGGAGTGGACAGGCGCGCGCTACGCGGACAGGCCGACGACCGAGGTGCACACACGGATCGCCGCGTCACCGGAGCACGTGTGGGAACTGGTCTCCGACATCGGCCTGATGCCCACGCTGAGCACCGAGCTGCGGTCGGTCGAATGGCTGGACGGAGCGACCTGGCCCGTGCTCGGCGCCCGCTTCCTCGGCCGCAGCGAGCACGCGTCGTTCGGCGCCTGGGAGACCACGTCGTACGTGGTGGAGTGCGAGGCCCCGCGTGTGTTCGCCTGGGCGGTCGAGGACCCCGAACAGCCCAGCGCCGTCTGGCGGTTCAGCCTCCGGGCGGCGGACGACGGCGGCACCGAGCTGACCCAGTGGATGCAGATGGGGCCCGGCCGCTCGGGCCTGTCGTACGCGATCGACCGGATGCCGGACAAGGAGCAGAAGATCGTGTACGTACGGATGCGGGAGTTCGAGCAGAACATGGCGGCCACGCTGGGCGCGATCAAGAAGCTGGCCGAGGGCGCCGCCTCCGGAGAGGCGGACGCGTGATGCGCACGTCGACGACCATCGAGGCGTCCGGGGCCAACTGGCGGGAGACCGTCGACTTCGTCACCGAGGCCGAGAAGCTGGGGATGGACATCTGCTGGGTCGCCGAGGCATGGGGATCCGAAGCGCCGTCCCCGCTCGGCTACTTGGCCGCGCGCACGGAACGGATGCTGCTCGGCTCCGGCATCATCCAGCTCGCGACCCGGACCCCGGCGGCCATCGCCCGAGCGGCGATCACCCTCTCGAACATCTCCGACGGGCGCTTCGTCCTCGGGCTCGGTCCGTCGGGACCGCAGGTGATCGAAGGCCTGCACGGAGTGCCGTTCGCCCGGCCGCTCACCCGGATGCGGGAGACCGTGGAGATCGTCCGCCAGGCGGCCACGGGGGAGAAGATCTCTTACGCGGGAAGGGAGTTCACCATCCCGCTGCCCGGCGGCGAGGCCAGGCCCATGCGCCTGTCGATGCGCGCCGAGCACGAACTGCCCGTCTATCTGGCCACCCTCTCGCCCAAGATGCTGCGCCTGACCGGCGAGGTCGCCGACGGCTGGCTCGGCACCAGCTTCGTCCCCGAGGGCGCCAAGGAGGCCTACTTCGACCACCTCGACGCGGGCCTCGCCGCCTCCGGCCGCACCCGCGGCGACCTGAACATCTGCCAGGGCGCCGAAGTGGCCTTCGCCGACGACGAGGACGCGCTGCGCACGATGGTCGCGAGCCGCAAGGCGGAACTCGCCTTCAGCCTGGGCGGCATGGGCTCTGCCACCACCAACTACTACAACAACGCCTACAGCAGGCAGGGTTGGGCCGACATCGCGGCGCAGGTCCGCACCCGCTGGCAGTCCGGCGACCGTGACGGAGCGGCGGCCCTGATCACCGACGACATGGTCCTCGCCACCACCCTCATCGGCACCGAGGACATGGTCCGCGAGCGGCTGAGGGTGTGGCGCGACGCGGGCGTGGACACGGTCCGCTTCTACCCCGCGGGCGAGAGCCTGGAGGCGCGGCTCACGACCCTGGGGCGGGCGATCGACCTGGTCCGTGAGGTGGAGGGGCAGGGGAGCGCTCCGGCGGCTGGGCCGTCAGACGCCACAGCGACGTGACCTCGGCGGCACGTGCCGCGTGCAGGGGGTCCGCGGGGTCGGATGCCCGGGGGTGACGTGGCCGGGTGTCGAGGCGGTCCGCGACCCGCAGGCCCGCTCCGGTGATGGCCGAAGGGAGTTCGCCGGGTGCGCGCAGGCCCAGGTGTTCGGCCAGGTCCGACATGATCAGCCAGCCTTCGCCGCCGGGCACCAGATGAGCGGCCAGGCCCGTCAGGAAGGCGTGGAGCATGGCGCCCTTGGGGTCGTAGACGCCTTGCTCCAGGGCCGAGTTGGGCTTCGCGGGGAGCCAGGGCGGGTTGCACACGACGAGGGCGGCGCGGCCGGGCGGGAAGAGTTCCCCGCCACCTGCGATCTCCACCTGCCCGGTCAGACCGAGGCGGCTCATGTTGGCGCGGGCGCAGGTCAGCGCACGGGGGTTGTCGTCGGTGGCCACGACGCGCCGCACGCCCCGGTGGGCGAGGACCGCGGCCAGGACGCCGGTGCCGGTGCCGAGGTCGAAGGCCGGTGCTCCGAGTGAGACGGGGCGGGGCAGCGGTGCCCGCGCCACCAGGTCGACGTACTCACCCCTGACCGGCGAGAACACCCCGTAGTGCGGATGGATCCGGGCGCCGATCGCGGGAACGTCCACGCCCTTGGCGCGCCACTGGTGCGCGCCGAGCACACCGAGCAGCTCCCGCAGCGAGACCACCGACGGGGTCGGCAGGGGCGGGCCGTACGCCTCCTCGCAGGCGGCCCGGACATCCGGAGCCCTGCGCAGGGCGAGCGTGTGGTCCGCGCCGAGCGGCACGATGAGCCTGCCGAGCACGCGGGCCCGGTGGCCACTGGCGCGCCGCTGGAGGTGGAAGGCCGCCTGTGCGGACGAGGCCACGGGGGCCTTGCGGTCGATCCGGCGGCCCATCGCGCGCAGCAACTGGCGCGCCTGGTGGTAGTCCCCCTGCCACAGCAGGGCGGTGCCCTCGCAGGCGAGGCGGTGGGCGGTGGAGGCGTTCATGCGGTCGTCGGCCGGGACGACATGGCGGGGCGCGGGCATTCCGGTCTCGGAGTGCCAGCGGGCGGTGTGCTCGGTGTCGCCGTCGATCCAGTGGATCTCGGACACAAATACTCCTCAGAGAGTGAACGTGCGGGGCACGAACAGCACTTCGACGAGGAGCGGGAGCGGTCGGCTCAGGAAAGGCGGTACGGCTCCCGCGTCGAAGTGCGGGAGGCGTCGCCGAGCACCAGGCCGGGCACCGCGCCGAGCGTCATGACGGGCTCCTTGAGGAGAGGGCCGTGGAGAGGGCCTTGAAGGTGGCCTTGGAGACGGGCCGTGAGGAAGAGCGAATGTCTCACACGGGACGGCGGCCCGGCAATCGACTTCTCGGCCCCTTGGATCCGTCGGCCCTGCCGGTCCTGACCAGCGCGTCCGATGATCCTCAACTACCGGTCAGGCAGGGCCTGTTGGCGCGGGGAACCCCTTGATCTAGCCTGGTAGCCGCCTGAGGGGGAGTCGAATGAGCGGAAGCGTCGAGCACACCCGGGACAGCAAACGTCCGGCTCCGGCCGGCAAGGGGGAGCGGGTCGCCGACTGGGCGGACGGCCGCCTCGGCATCAACACCCTGGCCAAGAGCCAGATGCGCAAGATCTTCCCTGACCACTGGTCCTTCATGTTCGGGGAGATCTGCCTCTACAGCTTCCTGATCCTGATCCTCACCGGCATCTATCTGACGCTGTTCTTCGAGCCGAGCGGATCCGAGGTCATCTACGACGGCGTCTACACGCCGCTCAAGGGCATCCAGATGACCCGGGCGTTCGAGTCCACGGTCGAGATCAGCATGGAAGTGCGCGGCGGGCTGCTGATCCGGCAGATCCACCACTGGGCCGCGATCGTCTTCGTCGCCGCCATGCTCGTGCACATGATGCGGGTGTTCTTCACCGGCGCCTTCCGCAAGCCGCGTGAGGTCAACTGGCTGTTCGGCTGGACGCTCCTGTTCCTCGGGATCATCACCGGCCTCACCGGCTACTCGCTCCCGGACGACCTGCTCTCGGGCACCGGCATCCGCTTCGCACAGGGGGCGATCCTGTCCGCCCCGGTCGTGGGGACGTATCTCTCCTTCTTCCTCTTCGGCGGAGAGTTCCCGGGCGACGCCATCATTCCGCGGCTCTTCAGCGTCCATGTCCTGCTGTTGCCGGGGATCATGCTGGGGCTCGTCGTCGCCCACCTGATCCTGGTCTTCTACCACAAGCACACCCAGTTCGCCGGGCCGGGCAAGACCGAGAAGAACGTGGTCGGGGCGCCCTTCCTGCCCATCTACATCGCCAAGGCGGGCGGCTTCTTCTTCCTGGTCTTCGGCGTCCTGGCGATCATGGGTGCGGTCGCCACCATCAACCCGGTGTGGGTGATCGGGCCCTACCGCCCGGACCTGGTCTCCACGGGCGCTCAACCCGACTGGTATCTGGGCTTCTCCGAAGGTCTGATCCGGGTGATGCCCAGCTGGGAGATCAATGTCTGGGGGCACACGCTCGAACTGGGTGTCTTCATCCCGTTCTCGCTCTTCCCGCTGATCCTGATGGCCATCGCCGTCTATCCGTTCATCGAGGCCTGGGTCACCGGCGACAAGCGCGAGCACCACATCGCGGACCGGCCGCGCAACGCCCCGGTGCGCACCGGGCTCGGCGTGGCGTGGCTGACGCTGTTCGCCGTACTGATGGTGGGCGGCGGCAACGACGTCTGGGCCACGCACTTCCATCTCTCCATCAACGGGATCACGTGGTTCGTGCGGATCGCGTGCTTCGTCGGTCCGGTGCTCGCCTTCTTCGTGACCCACCGATGGTGCATGGGGCTGCAGCTCCGCGACCGTGAGAAGGCGCTGCACGGCCGGGAGAGCGGCACGATCAAACGCCTGCCCCACGGTGAGTACGTGGAGGTGCATGTCCCGCTCTCGCAGGGCGAGCTGTACACCCTGACCGCGCACGAGCAGCCCAAGCCGTACGAGATCGGCCCCGAGGTCGACGCGCAGGGCGTGGCGCGCAAGGTCACCCGGGGCGAGCGGATGCGGGCACGCCTCGGCCGGGCCATGTACGGACCGTCGGCGCAGGTGCCCAAGGCGACTCCCGAGGAGTATCTGGAGATCCAGCAGGGCGGCGGGGACGGGCACCACTGACGCCACCCCGTCACTTCGTCAGGAGCCACCAGACCCGGTCGTAGGCGAGGACGTGGTAGACGACGAGGGCGATGAGGAACCAGCGGGCGACCCGGCGGATCTCCAGCTGGTAGAGGGCCGCGACCGCCCCGAAGAACACGGCGAGTTCGAGGAGCAGCCGGATCGGGCCCGGCGTCTCGTAGTCGGTCTCGCCCGAGCGTGACTCGTCGCCCGAGACGGCGAAGGCGCCCCAGGCCCAGCCGACGAAGACGGGTAACGCGACGACGGTGAGCCAGCGCCACGGCGACGGTGTCCTGCGCCACGCCCACAGACCGAGACAGCCCAGCGCGAAAAGTTCGAAGAGGAAGCGGAACAGCAGCATGGCCGGGTTGTAGGCCAGGGCGAGGGCGGTCAACGTGCCTCCACAGTAGGCGACTTGGGCGCATCATAATTACGCTACGGCAGTTTCGTAAATAGGGGGCCGGTTAAACTCATGGCCATGACCACCACCGCCCGACGCGGCCGCCCCCGGGGGGAAGGAACCGACGCCCGCATCCTCGGGGCGGCGCACGAACTGCTCCTGGAGCGCGGGTACGACGGCTACTCGATGGACGAGGTCGCCCAGCGGGCCGAAGTCGCCAAGACCACGCTCTACCGGCGCTGGCCCACCAAGGACCACCTCATCGTCGCCGTCGTCGCCAAGATCCAGGACGACGTCCCGGTGACGGACACCGGAGACATCCGGCACGACCTGGTCACGTACCTCGAAGCCATCGTGGCGGGCCTTGACCGCATGCGCCGGGTCGGCGCGTCGGCGGATGGCCCGTCGGCCGGTCTGGTCGCGGAGATCGTCGCGGCCGCCGCCCGCCATCCGGACGTGGGCCAGGCGGTACGGGCGGTCTTCGCCCGCCGCAACGCAACTCCGCTCGCGCTCCTGGAGAGCGCACGGGCACGCGGTGACCTGAACCCCGACGCCCGGCCGGACGTGATCTTCGACGAGCTGGCGGGCGCGGTCTACTACCGCCTGCTGATCACCGGCGAGCCCTTCGGCGGTGACTACGCCTCCCGCCTCGTCGACCAGGTCCTGGCCGGAGCCCGTACGCCGTCCCCGCGCGCCGAACGAAGCTGATCGCGCCACGCCGCGTCAGCACTGCGGTTAGCCTCACAGAGTGACACAAGTACCTGAGAAGACGCCGAAGTTATACGCCATCAGCGATCTGCACGTCGCGTACGACGACAACCGGAAGTTCCTCGATTCCCTGCGCCCGGAGACCGACGAGGACTGGCTGATCGTCGCGGGGGACACCGCCGAGCGCATGGCCGACGTCGAATGGGCGATGCGCACCCTCACCGATCGCTTCGCCAAGGTGGTGTGGACCCCGGGCAACCACGAACTGTGGACGCCCCGCGACGACCCGAACCAGTTGCGCGGCGAGGCCCGCTACCGCCACCTCGTGGACCTGTGCCGTTCCTTGGGCGCCGCGACCCCGGAGGACCCCTACCCGGTGTGGCGCGGCGAGGGCGGCCCGGTCACCGTGGCCCCGCTGTTCCTGCTCTACGACTACACGTTCCGCCCCGAAGGCACGTACGCGAAGCGGGACGCGCTCAAGGCCGCGCACGCGGCGGGCGTCGTCTGCACCGACGAGATGCTGCTGCATCCCGACCCCTACCCGGGCCGTGACGACTGGTGCCGCGCCCGCGTGGCGTTCACCGAGGAGATGCTCGCCCGGCGGACGCCCGGCCTGCCCACGGTGCTCATCAACCACTGGCCACTGGTGCGCGACCCCACGCGGATCCTGCACTACCCGGAGTTCGCCCTGTGGTGCGGCACCGAGCTGACCGCCGACTGGCACGTGAAGTACGAGGCGGCGGCCGTCGTCTACGGCCATCTGCACATCCCCCGCACCACCTGGCACGACGGAGTCCGCTTCCAGGAGGTCTCGGTCGGCTACCCGCGCGAGTGGCGCCGCGACTTTCACCCCGACCCGCGGCTACGCCAGATCCTGCCGGAGCCGCGCGAGGACGGATAGGGATGGTCAGCCGGTCCGGGCCGTCCGGGGCGCGGCAAGGCGGTGGGCGAGATCGACGAGGTCGGCGAGGCGCAGCGTCCGGCCCGGCCTGGCGGAGCCCGGGAGCGGGACGTGCAGGGGAGCCGTCCAGCGGGCGGGGATCGCGGTGAGGCCGTAACGGGCACCGGCAAGGGCGCCGGTGACCGCGGCCACCGTGTCCGTGTCGCCGCCGAGATCGACCGCCGCGCGGACCGCGTCCTCGTACGTGGACGTGGCGCGCAGCGCCCAGACCGCCGAGCCCAGACAGGTCCAGACGGCGCCGTTGAACTCGGTGGCGTCGTCCGGGTGCCAGTAGGGGGCCAGCGCGAGCGCGTACCGGTCGCGGTGGTCCGGGTGGACCAGGGCCAGCGTCTGCGGAAGGCGGTCCAGGGGATCGGCGCCCTCCAGCGTCAGGCGCAGCAGCTCGTGGAAGATCGCCGTGCCTTCCCAGGCCGCACGGTCGCCGTGCGTGAGGGCGGCGATGCTGCGGGCCGCGTCCATCGTGGCCGCCCTGCCGTCGAGGGCGAAGTAGAGGGCCGCCGTCGTGGCGCGCATCAGTGAACCGTTGCCCGCGGCCCGCGTGTTGACCTGGAAGTGGACCTGGGCGGCGAGGTCCCACGGCAGTCCGTTCGTCAGGACGTCCTCCGTCTGGAGGCCGATGTCCTTGGGCTCGGCCGCCGCCCACCGCTGGAACCGGCCGAAGACGTCCGGCAGGTCGAGACCCGCGTGCGCGAGCAGCGAGTCGGCGACATGCACCGCCATCTGCGTGTCGTCCGTCGCCTCCCCGGCGTCCCAGCCGCCGCCACCGCACATCTCCCCGCCCCGGCCGGGCCCGGGGAAACGCGCGGAGAAGTCACCCGCGAGCCCGAACTCGAAGGGCGCCCCCAGCGCGTCGCCCACGGCGGATCCGACGAGGGCGCCCGCGGCGCGCTGGGCGCGGTCAGGGAGGAGACTCATGAGGGCAGGCTAATGGTCCCTTCCATCTGACGGTCGACGGCGAGACCGAACTCCCGCAGCCAGTCCGGACGTACGGCCGCCATGCCGAACCCCGACGGCGTCCGCAGCGGGCCGTGCGACAGATCTTCCTCGCGGTAGCGGCGGCAGTCGCGGTGCCAGGTGTAGATGCCCGCCATCCAGTTCTCCAGCTCGCGCACATAGCCGTCGAGGATGTCCCGCGTCTCCTGCGGCAGGCCGAAGTCGTCGTACAGGGCGGGCAGTTCGTGGGCCGCGACGTGCTGGAACTGGCTCAGCCGCGACTTCATCAGGTCGTCGATGATGCCGAGCGCCGCCGGATAGTCGCAGCCGAAGAAGTTCTGCACGACGAGGATGCCGTTGTGGACCTCGCCCTCGTACTCGATCTCCTTCTGGTACGAGAAAACGTCGTTCATCAGGGCCGAGTAGTCGCTGGCCGCGTTCTCCAGGGCCTGCATCGGGCCCGTGCGGTAGATCTCCTGGGGCACCTGCGGGCCGTTGCCGAGGCGGCACAGGCTCATCGTGAGCGGGGAGCCGAAGGTGAGGCGGCGCATCTCGATGTAGTCGACGGGGTCGGGGATACGGTTCTGCGCCTGGTTGTCCAGCTCCCAGAGCCAGCTGGCCGTCATGACCTCGATGGCGGTCCGCAGCGTGCGGCGCGCCTCCTCGTCCATCGGGCCCGCGGTGCGCGCCCACAGGTCGGCGAGGCCCCGCTCCAGCGCGCTCGTCGGTGCCGGCATGCCGGTGAGGTCCAGCGGCATGAAGAGCGAGAGCCGGTCGTTGCAGAGCTTGGCTCCCGCGAGGTCGCGGGGCCTGCCGAAGACCACGGGGAAGTAGTCGTCGCCGTACGTCCCCCAGGTCAGCCAGTGCGCGCTCAGGTCGAGGGCTTCGAGTGTCGCGTCCGGGTCGAGGCCCGCCGAGCAGAGCGGGAAGTCGTAGCCCTCCAGCTTGCGCGCGTCCCAGATGTCCGAACTCGGCACCCCGGCCTGCGGTTCGAGCATGCCCATCCGCTCCGCCCACTGGACGGTGCGCGGGCGCGAAGCCTCCAGGTGCGGCGAGAGCCGGGTCTCGAACGGCAGGTCGAAGTCGGGGAGCCGGGACGGCCCGACCCGCTGGAAGGGGACATGGGTGTGGCCGCGCAGCCGCTCCGCACCCGTGGTCGCGATCAGCGCCTTGATCCCGGCGGCCGACGTGCCGGGGCCCGTGGGCCCCGCGAGCGGCGAAGGAGCGGCGCCGCCCTTGTTCATGTAGCGGCTGGACACCATGTGCCACTCGTGCCCGCCGGACTGCCAGTCCTGAAGACCCTTGGTGTACGCGAGCACGTCCGCGCACTGCTTCGGGGGCAGTCCGGTCCGGGCGAAGAGCGGGGCGAGTTCGGTCAGCGCCGTGTGCTCGAACTGCTGCATCCGCGAGGTCAGGAGGTCGTTCACGGCCTCCGCCGCCTCCTGTGTGCTGCAGTCGAGGAACTTCTCCAGGACCAGGACGCCATTGGAGAGTTCGCCCTCGTCCTCGATCTCGCGCTGGTACGAGAAGAGGTCGTTGCGCAGGTGCACGGCGTCGGAGAACGTCTCCTTGAGGACGCGCAGAGGCCTGGAACCGGCGACGGCCGGGGGGACCTCGGCGCCCGTCGCGTACTCGACGAGCCCCGCCGACCAGGGCGCGCCGCCCACCTTGCGGCGCATCTCGATGTACTCGACGGGGTTGGCGACCCGGCCCTCGTTGATGTTCGAGAGCTCCCACAGGGATTCGTTGAGCAGATTCTCCGTGCTCTCCGCGAACCGCGCCCGCCAGTCCTTGGACATGAACGGCACCGTGCGCGCCCACAGGTCCGCGAGACCCGCCTCGACGGGATTCGTCGGCTCCGGCACGGGCGCGGTCATGTCCATCGGCATGAAGGCGGGCAGCCGGTCGAGATAGGCCTTGCCGCCCTCGCGGTCCTGCGTCCGCTTGAACAGTTCGAGGAAGTGGTCGTCGAAGAAGAACACCCACACATACCAGTCGGTGATCAGGGACAGGGCGGGACTGTCGCAGTCGGGGTGGGTGTAGGCGCACAGCAGTGCGTAGTCGTGGGCGTCCAGGTCGCTCTGCTCCCAGACGCCCGACCCCTCCAGCATCCCCATGTCGCGCGCCCACTTCCCGGAGTGCTCCCTGGCCTCTTCCACATGGGGGTTGAGGCCGGCGGGATGCGCCATGTAGAAGCTGGGCAGTTCGAAGGGCTGCGACATACGGCGATCTCCTCGCGCGGTGGCTTACGGGCAGCGGAGCACTACCCGCGCGGGGGTGAGCGATGCGGTGATCGTGGGAGTGTCACACCATCGCGTGATGAGCGGAGTTCAAACCCGTCGTCAGCGCACCGGGGCTCCCGGACCCAGTGGGATGCCGAGCGCCCACCAGGCGAGGAACAGCAGCGTCCAGGCGACGGTCATCGCGACGGCGAGAGGCAGCGTGTACGAGGCGAGCGTGCCGAGCCCCGCCGACTTGCGGTACCGCTGAAGGAAACCGAGCGCCATCACGAAGTACGGACTCATGGGCGTGATGGCCGTCGAACCGGAGTCGGCGATGCGGAAGAGCGCCTGCGTGGTCTCCGCCGGGACGTCCACGAGCATCAGCATCGGTACGAGGACGGGGGCGGCCAGGGCCCACATCGCGGACCCGCTGGTGACCATGATGTTCACGACCGTCAGGAGCAGCAGGATGAGCAGGAAGACGACCACGATGGGCAGTTGGCTGTGCTCGAGCGCCTCGGCCGCCTTGACGGCGAGGACGTCGCCGATGTGCGTCCAGTCGAAGTAGGCGAGGAACTGGGCGATGGCGAAGAACAGGACGAGCACCGGAGCCATCTGCTTGACGCCCTCGACCATCAGCTTCGGTACGTCACCGGGTTTGGCGACGGATCCGCTGCGGGCGCCGTAGACGATGCCGACGAGCGCGAAGAGGAACGCGACGATCGCCGCGATCCCGTCCAGGAGCGGTGACTCGACGATGCTTCCGCCGTCGCCGCGCAGGGGCGAGGAGGCGGGCAGGACGGCCGCGGTGAGGGCCGCGACGGCCACCAGGAAGGTGAGGCCCGCCCGGCGCAGGGCCGAGCGTTCCCGGTCGCTGAGGCTGAGGGCGCCGATGTCGTCGAGGTCCGCGTCCGGGTCGGCGTCGAGGTCGGGCCGCTTGCTCAGGACGAAGCGGGTCACGAGGGTGATGACGGCGGCGAGGAGCAGGGAGGAGGCGATGTTGAAGAACCAGTTGCTCAGCGGCGAGACGTACGCGTCGTCGCCGCCCGCGATCTTCGCGGCGGTCGTGGTGATCCCGGCGAAGATGGCGTCGTTCGGTGTCGGCACGGGACTCGCGTCGTAGCCGGAGGCGATGGCGGTGTAGGCGACGACGATGCCGAGGACGGGGGAGCGGCCCACGGCACGGAAGGCGAGCCCGCCGAGCGGTACGAGGATGACGTAGGCGGCGGCGGACGCGACATGGGCCACCGTGCCCGCGAAGGCGACCGCGAAGACCACCCAGGAGGCGGGCACGCGGGAGACGCCGACCTTCATCAACGCGGCCAGGAATCCGCTGCGTTCGGCGACGGCGACGCCCATGATGACCACCACGATGGTCGCCATCGGCGGGAACGCGGCGAAGTTCTCGATCATCGTCGAGACGGCCATCGCGAGTCCGTCCCCGCTGAGCAGGCTCTGTACGGCGACGCCCTTGCCGTCGCCGGGCGCGATGACGGAGACGCCGAACCCGGCGAGGACCGCGCTGATGACGGCGAGGACGCCGGAGAGTATCCAGAACAGCCAGAAGGGGTGCGGCAGAGCGTTCCCGGCGCGTTCGACGACGGCCATCGCGCGGATGATGCGGGGGAGCGGGGGTCCGTCGGGTGGTGGGGGTGGCGCGTCCGGCAGGGCGGGGGTCGGGGAGGACATGGCGGCTCCGCGGGGGTGGGTGAGGAGGGGACGAGGAGGGTGCGGCTCAGCGCAGGTGGTGGCGGCGGAGGAAGTTCCACAGGACTTCGTGGGCCTCGATGCTCTGTGTGGTGTATCCGCCACCGCTGTAGCTGTCGGCGCCGGGCCAGGTGTGACCGCCGTCGGTGACGGCCACATGGCGGACCTCGGCGCCGCCCGCGCAGTCGGTCCAGCGGGACTCGGTGATGTCGGGGGCCGTGGCCCGGTCCGGGACGCGGGTGCGGCAGCCGTCGCGGTCGGCCCAGGCGGTGAGCCAGTCCTTGAGCGCGGGCAGACCGCGGCCGGGGTCTCCGGCGTACGGGATGGTGGCGTCCCCGGTGCCGTGGAAATCGATGACGGGGACCGGGCGGGCGGGGCGGCAGTTCTCGCCGGTACCGGGATAGAAGGCGCCGGCGACGGGCGCGATCGCGGCGATCCGGCCGGACATGCGGCAGGCGAGGAGCGCGGTGAACCCGGCGCCGTTGGACTTCCCGGTGGCGTACACGCGCCGCCGGTCCACGCAGAGGCGGTCCTCCAGCGAGTCCAGCAGATCACCGGTGAACGCCACGTCGTCCACGCCGGGCGCGGCGTACGGAGCGCCTTGCCACGCCTGCCGCTGCCCGTCACCGGTGCCGACGACGCCCTCCGGATACGCGACGATCGCGGGCAGGGAGGACAGCTTGCTGAACTCCTCCGTGCCGCTGCCGGTGTTGCCACGCCCGTGGAAGGCGAGGACGACGGGCAGAGCGCGGTCGCCGGTGTACCCCTCGGGCAGGTGGAGCTGGTAGGTCCGGGTCAGACCGCCGCTGGTGAGGGTGTGCGGGACGGTGGTGCCGGGAGGCTGCGGGGCGTCCTGGCGGCAACCGGGGACACCCTCACGGGCAGCGGAGGGAGAGGCAAGGCCCACCCCCGCGAGCAGGGTGAGACCGGCGATGACAGAGGCGGCCGTGCGGGACAGTGCGCGTTTCAAGGCAGGCTCCTTCCGCCGACGGCGCGATGCGCGGACGGCTGACAGGGGGGCGGGTGTGCTGACGGAGAGTCAGCCGGTGGCGTCCAGCCACTCCTTGGCGAAGGTGACGATGCGGTGGACGGCGGCGTCGACGATCGCGCGGCCGTCCTCGGGCGTGGCGCGGCGCGGATCGCCGAGTACGCCGTTGGGGCTGAGCCGGTCGTACGGCAGGGTCAGGGCGGGGTGGCCGCCGCGGCGGGCGACGCGCGAGAGCGGGTCCAGGTCGTCCTGGGTGACAGAACCCGGGGCGAGGCGCTCGCCGTGCACCAACTCCGGTGCCAGGTAGAGCATTTGAGCGGTCTCCGCCTCCCCGCTGTGTCCATGGACCTCGCTGGGCCGCATCGCCGCCACCGCTTCCCCGGCGAGCGAGGTCAGGGGGGTCCAGGCGAACCGCAGGCCCGGATGGGTGACGAGCAGGTCCTGCGCGACGGTGGTGAGCGTGGCGTTGTTGCCGCCGTGCCCCGTGATCACGAGCACGTCACGCCAGCCGTGGCGGTGCAGGCTGTCGACGTAGTCACGGACGAGCGCGGCCAGCGTCCCCGTCGACAGGCTCACCGTGCCGGCGAAGGTCAGATGGTGCGGCGAGACCCCGATGCCGATCGAGGGCCCGACCACGGCGCGCCCGGCGAGCTGCGAGGCGACAAGGCCTGCGACGTGCTCCGCCCTGATGGTGTCGGTGGCCAGCGGCATCCCGGGCCCGTGCTGCTCGAAGGCGCCGGCGGGAACGATGACGAGAGGGCTGGCACGGACCGCGGCGGCGGCTTCGAGAGTGGTCATCTCGGCCAGGCGGTAGGGATGTTGAGGGCTCGGGGGAGCGGAGTCGCTCATCGGCCGCCCTCCTCGGGGAAGTCCGCCGCGGCGACGGCGTCGCGGATCGCCGTCAGGTGTTCACGGGTCAGGCGTTCCGCCGCCTCCGCGTCGCCCGCGCGCACCGCCTCGTAGATCTCGACGTGTTCGGCGTGGTCGCGCTCGCGGTCGTTGTAGCGGTGCCGGATCTCCACCTGCTCGCGCGCCCTCACGTACAGCAGCGCCTCGACGGCCTCACGGAGCAGCGTGTTGCCGCTGGCCGCGGCGAGCGCCACGTGGAAGTGCACGGACTGGCGCAGGGATTCCTCGGGCGGGAGCAGGGCGTTGCCGGATGCGACAGCCAACTGTGCGACGCCCTCGCCGACTTGGGCGCGGGCCGCGCTCGCGGCGATGGCCGGTTCCAGGACGAGGCGGGCGCCGACGAGCTCAAGGACCGAGGCGCGGTCGCTGCGCGGCTGATGCGGGTTGGCCAGGAGCCTTCGGTCCACGCCGGGGCCCACGTACGTCCCCGAACCGTGCCGGAACTCCACCACCTCGGTGGCCTCCAGCCTGCGCAGCGCCTCGCGCACGGTGGGCGTGGTGACCTCGAAGCGGCGGGCCAGCTCGCGGGAGGAGGCCAACGCGTCGCCGGGGGTAAGGCGTTCGGTGCGGATGATCTCGACTATGTCGTCCGCCAGACGCTCGGACAGGGAGGGCTGACTGCCGTAACTCATGAAGTGAATAAATCACTTGGTCTCTAGGGCGGTCAATACTCGTCACATCATGGGAATTTGACGTCTCCCGACCCCTTGTACACGACATCTTTCTCGATCTAGCCTGCTGGCGCTCAAGCGCTTCAGCTCAGCGGTCACCCGCAGTTCGTCAACCCTCCTCGCCCGTGGACAACGTTGCCAACGGGACGTGCCCCACCGCACCCGCACCCCCATCCCGAAGCCCGGAGGTCCCATGACACGCCCCACCCGCACGCTCAGACCGCGTACGGCGCTCCTCGCGCTGGCCGTCCTCGCCGTTCCGCTGGCACCGGCGGCCGCCGCCGCGCCCGCATCGGCCCAGGGGGAGGCCGCCCAGGAGGAATCCGTGACCCGCAAGCTCCCCGTCGTCTCCCCGACCCCGCAGCACATGGCCCGCGCCGGCGACGACGTGCCGCTCGCGCGGCGCGCCGAACTCGTGGTCGGTGATGCCGCCGAGGAAGCCGACGATGCGGCGCGGGGCCGTGTCACCGAGACGCTGCGCGCCCACGGGGTGCGCGACATCGACGTACGCGCGAAGGCGTCGGGCCGTGCCCCGCTGACCGTCCTGCTCGGCCCGGCGGCCCGGCCCGACATCGCGAAGGCGCTCGGCGCGACGAAGGTGCCGGAGCAGGCCGAGGGGTACGCGCTGCGGGCGAAGCACCGCACCGTCGCACTCGGCGGCAAGGACGCGACCGGCCAGTTCTACGCGGCGCAGACCCTCGGCCAGCTGATCTCCAAGGGGCGGATAGCGGGGGCGGAGATCTCCGACTTCCCCGCCATGCCGCTGCGCGGCAGCATCGAGGGGTTCTACGGCCCGCCCTGGACCGAGGCCGAACGCCTCGACCAGATGGACTTCCTGGGCGACACCAAGGCCAATACGTACGTCTACGCGCCCAAGGACGACCCCTACCACCGCGAGAAGTGGCGCGACCCCTACCCGGCGGACAAGCTCACCGAGCTGGGCAAACTGATCGACCGCGCGACCGCCAACCACGTGCGCTTCACCTTCGCGGTCTCGCCGGGCGGCTCCATCTGCTACTCGGATCCGGCGGACGTCAAGGCGCTGACGGCGAAGCTCCAGGCGATGTACGACCTGGGGGTGCGGTCCTTCTCCGTTCCGCTGGACGACATCAGCTACACCAAGTGGAACTGCGACGCCGACAAGGCGAAGTTCGGCGAGCCCGGCCGTGGCCCCGCGGCCAAGGCGCAGGTGGGGCTCCTCAACACCATCCAGCGGGACTTCATCGCGCAGCACGAGGGGGCCAATCCGCTGCAGATGGTGCCCACGGAGTACGGCGACCTCACGGACACCGCGTACAAGCAGACGATGCGGGCCGAGCTCGACGGCGCCGTGGAGGTGATGTGGACCGGCACGGACGTGGTGCCGCCGGAGATCACCAACTCCCAGGCGGAGAAGGCCGCCGAGCTGTTCGGGCGGAAGGTGTTCGTCTGGGACAACTACCCGGTGAACGACTTCGCGCGCACGGCAGGGCGGCTGCTTCTCGCGCCCTACGACAAGCGTGAGCCCGGTCTGTCCGGTCACCTGAGCGGCATCGTGTCCAACCCGATGAACCAGGAAGGAGCCAGCAAGCTCGCCGTCTTCACCATGAACGACTTCTCGTGGAACGACCGGGGGTACGAGCGGGAGCGGTCGGGGCGGCAGGCTGCGCTGTATCTCGCCGGGGGCGACAAGCGGGTCGCCGACGCGGTGCAGACGTTCGTGGACCTCAACCACGCGGCGCCCACGTTCGGCGAGTCGAACTGGCAGCCGCAGTCGCCCGTGCTCGGGCCGAAGCTGGATGCCTTCTGGAAGCGGTACGAGAGTGATCCCGCCGGGGCCCTGCGGGCCTTGCGGCCCACCGCTCGGGAGATCGAGAAGGTCCCCGCGGTGCTGCGCTCCGGGGTGCCGGACGCGCAGTTCCTCCACGACGCGAAGCAGTGGCTCGACGCGACGGAGCTGTGGGGTGCCGCGCTGGGGCATGGGCTCGCGGCGCTGTCCGCTGCCGAGGAGGGGGACGGAGCGGAGGCCGCGCGGGAGCGTGCGGCGATGGAGTCCCTCGCGGGACAGGCGCGGGCGATTTCCGTCGACCCGGCCGAGCATCATCAGCTGGGGCAGGTGAAGGTCGCTGATCCGTTCCTGGACGAGTTCGTGAAGGGGGTCCAGGACAGGGTCTAGCCCCCGGGCTTCTTGGCGGATCTCTCTCTCACCCACCCACCCGTTTACCCCGCAGTGCAGGGGGGAGCGGGTGGGTGGGTGTGCGTGGTGGCCCGGTCTCCTCGCCCCCGCCCTTGTCGTGACCCGCTGGGGCCCCATTGCGATAACTGATACGTCAGTCAGGGTCGCAACCCAGGCCAGTAGCTGCGAAAAGGCGCGCCCCGCAGATTGCGATCAGCGCAACGCCCAGGTAGCGTGACCGCCCATGCAGCAAGACCCCGAGGTCGCGGACCGAGTCCGCAAGGTCATCGCCGACGCCGGCGCGACCCAGCGCGAATTCGCCCGCCGCATCGTGATGGACCCCTCCAAGCTCTCCCGCTCCCTCGGCGGCACCCGCCGCTTCACCGCGGCGGAGCTGGCCCGCATCGCGGACACCGGCGGCGTGGACGCGGGCTGGCTCCTGGGCACCCAGCACGTGGCACCCCCGGCCCACAGGGAACGCACCGCCGCCGCCCCGGAAGGCGGCCGCCCCCTCCAGATCGTCCGCGAAACCGTGCGCCTCGTGGCCGAGCGCGGCTTCCACGCCGTACGCGTCGCGGACATCGCCGAAGCCTGCGCCACCAGCACCGCCGCCATCCACTACCACTTCCCGGGCCGCGACGACCTCCTGGAGGCCGCCGTCCGCTGGTGCATGGACGAGGACACCGCACGCCGCGCGGCCCGCATCGCCGACGCGGCCGACGCCGCCGACGAGCTGCGTCAGCTGATCGAGCTCCAGACGCCGCGCACCCCGCAGCAGCGCTGGCAGTGGAGCGTCTGGCTCGACCTGTGGGCGGAGGCCGCCCGCTCCACCGCCGTCGGACGGCTGCACGCCGACTACTACCGGCAGTGGCGCGCGACTGTCGCCGACGTCATCCGGCGCGGGGTCGACCAGGGCGTGTTCCGCCTCGTCGATCCGCAGTCCGCCGCGCTCCGGCTGACCGCGCTGATCGACGGCCTCGCCACCCAGGTGCTCGCCTCCACGCCCGGCACCGACGGCACGACCCCCGACGACATGCACGAGGCGCTGCTCGTGTACGTGGACGCGACGCTCGCGGCGCCGCGCGGCGCGTAGCCGCCCCGCGACGCCTCTCCACGAGAGCGCAGAGCAGTAGAAAAGCAGAGCGTCAGAACCCCAACACCCCACCCCTGAGGGAGAGTTCACCATGCCCGTGAATCAAGACGTCATCATCACCGCCGCCCTCACCGGCGCGGGCGACACCGTACGCAAGAGTCCCCACGTCCCGGTCACCCCCGAGCAGATAGCCACCTCCGCCGTGGAGGCCGCCGAGGCCGGCGCCGCCGTCGTGCACATCCACGTGCGCGACCCCGAGACAGGCGACCCCTCGCGCGACCCTCGCCTCTACCGCGAGGTCGTCGAGCGCATCAAGGAGACCGGCACCGACGTCGTCATCAACCTCACCGCGGGCATGGGCGGCGACCTCGTCATCGACCCCGTCCAGCCGCTGAAGGACCTCGGCGAGCTGCCCGGCACCGACCTCGTCGGCGGCCTGGAGCGCCTCCCGCACGTCGAGGACCTGCTGCCCGACATCTGCACCCTGGACTGCGGCTCCCTCAACTTCGGCGACAACCTCTACATCTCCACCCCCGACATGCTCCGCCAGGGCGCCAAGCGCATCCAGGAGCTGGGCGTAAGGCCCGAGTTGGAGATCTTCGACACCGGTCAGCTCTGGTTCGCCAAGCAGCTCCTCGCGGAAGGGCTGCTCGACAACCCCACCGTCTTCCAGCTCTGCATGGGCATCCCGTGGGGCGCCCCCGCCGACCCGGGTGTCCTCCAGGCCATGGTCAACATGCTCCCCGAAGGCGCCCAGTGGGCCAGCTTCGCGCTCGGCCGCATGCAGATGCCGTGGGTGGCCCAGTCCATCCTGCTCGGCGGCCAGGTCCGCGTCGGCCTCGAGGACAACCTCTACCTCGGCAAGGGCAACAAGGTCTCCAACGCCCAACTCGTCGAGCGCGCCGTGCAGATCACCGAGAACCTCGGCTCGCGCGTCGCGACGCCGGACGAGGCCCGCCAGAAGCTCGGCCTCAAGCCCCGCGCCTGACGCCCCCCCCACGACGAGTAGGACCCCCTCCATGAACGACATCACCACGCCCCCCGCCCCCTGCGCCCCCGAAGACGTACGCCGTATCGCCTGCGTCGGCGCCGGAGTGATCGGCGGCGGCTGGGTCGCCCACTACCTCGCCCGCGGCTACGACGTCACCGCCTGGGACCCGGCCCCCGACGCCGAGCACAAGCTCCGCCGCCTGGTCGACGCCGCCTGGCCCGCGCTGACGCAGCTCGGTCTCGCCGAAGGGGCTTCCCCGGACCGGCTCACCGTCACCGCCACCCTCCAAGAGGCCGTCGCCGACGCCCAGTTCGTGCAGGAGAGCGCCCCCGAGAAGCTGGAGCTCAAGCGGGATCTGCTGGCACAGCTCGACGCCGCCGCGCCCGCCGGAGTCGTCATCGCCTCCTCCACCTCCGGCTACCCGATGACCGACATGCAGACCGAGGCCGCCGATCCCGGCCGCCTCGTCGTCGGACACCCCTTCAACCCGCCCTACCTGATCCCGCTCGTCGAGGTGGTGGGCGGCGACAAGACGGCCCCGCACGCGGTCACTTGGACCTCCCGCTTCTACGAGGTCGCGGGCAAGTCCGTGATCACCATGGCGAGCGAGGTGCCCGGCTTCATAGCCAACCGCCTTCAGGAGGCGCTCTGGCGCGAGGCGCTGCACATGGTCGCCAACGGCGAGGCCACGGTGAAGGAGATCGACGACTCGATCACCGAAGGCCCCGGTCTGCGCTGGGCGTTCATGGGTCCCATGCTCACCTTCGCGCTCGCGGGCGGCGAGGGCGGCATGGCCCACATGCTCGACCACTTCGGCCCGTCCCTGAAGTCGCCGTGGACGCGCCTCGAAGCACCCGAGCTGGACAAGGAGTTGTACGACGCCGTGGTCGCCGGATGCGACGACGCGGCGGACGGCAGGACCATCGCCGACCTGGTCGCCGAGCGTGACCAGGGAGTCATCGACGTACTGCGGGCGACGGGACGCCTGCCCCAGCAGCGCACCGCACAGGAGGACACCAAGTGAGCGAGTCCCTGACCGTCGAGCCGCTGCCCCTCCTCCACCGGACCGTACGGCCCGAGTGGATCGACTACAACGGCCACATGAGCGAGGCGTTCTACGTCCTCGTCTTCGGCTACGCCACCGACGCCATGATGATCGAGACCGGTCTGCACGCGGGATACCGCGAGTCCACGGGCTGCTCCCTCTACACGGTCGAGGCGCACATCCGCTACCTCGACGACGTCGCGGAGGGCGCCCACCTCGCGGTCCGCACCCGCATCCTGGGCGCGGACGCCAAGAAGGCACGCTTCACCCACGAGCTGTACGTCGTGGAGGAAGCCGACGCGGAGATACCCGCGGACGCGGTCCCGGCGGCGACCACCGAACTCCTGGCCCTCCACGTAGACCAGAACGCGGGCCGGACGACCCCGTTCCCGGACACGATCCGCGACCACCTGAAGACCCTCGCGGAACCGGCCCCGGGATGGGCGGGCCGCTCTATCGGGGCAGTTCCCAAGGCCCCGTAAGGGGCGCGGGGAACTGCGCGACCGGCCACATCCGGGCCGCAGTTCAAAAGAATCCTCACCGTTCGAGCTCTTTGTGCGCCGTTTCCGGCAGGCGCACGTAAACGGCCGACGACGCCAGGCACAGCACGGCCACGTACCAGGGGAAGAGCCCGGGAGAGCCGATCTCCTTGAACAGGGTTCCCATGTACGGGGCCGTGCCGCCGAACAGCGCCACGGTGAGCGAGTACGGAAACCCGATCCCGGCCGCCCGAACCCTCGCGGGGAAGATCTCCGCGTTCACGGCGGCCGAGATCGACGTGAAGCCGGTGAGCAGCACCATGCCCGCGCACTGCACCATGAGCAGCGAACCGAACGAGCCGTTCAGGGACCGGAGCAGCGGCACGCTCAGGACGGCGAAGCCGAGCCCGAAGAAGAGCAGGAGCGGCCTGCGGCCGAAGCGGTCGGAGAGCAGTCCGCCGACCGGCTGGAGCAGCGCGAAGAACGCGAGCGAGAGCGTGCCGGACAGGAGTGCCTGGCTCTTGCTGATGTCGGTGTTGAGCTCGGCGTACGTCGGCAGGTACGACGTCCACGTGTAGTACGCGATCGTGCCGCCGGCCGTGATGCCGCAGATGAGGAGCGACTGGCGTGGGTGCTTGCGCAACGCGTCGAACAGGCCGGGGCGCTCCGACGCCTCCTGGGGTGCCTGATGGGTCTCGTACGCGCCCTGCCTGATCCAGAAGCCCACCAGGCTCAGCACCGCGCCGATCACGAACGGCAGCCGCCAGCCCCAGCCGTCCATCTGCCCGTCGGAGAGCGTGCTGACGAGCAGGGCCGCGACGCCGGACGCGGCGAGCTGACCCGCGCTCGTCGACACGTACTGGAAGCTGGAGAAGAGCCCGCGCCGTCCGGGCCCCGCGGACTCGACGAGGAAGGTCGTCGACGCCGCGAACTCACCTCCCACGGACAGGCCTTGGAGCAGTCGCGCCAGGACCAGGATCACCGGCGCGAGCACCCCCACGGACGCGTACGTCGGCGTCAGGCCGACCAGCAGGCTGCTGCCGCCCATCAGCAGGATCGTGACGGTCAGCGCGACGCGCCTGCCGCGCCGGTCGGCGACCGCGCCCATGAGCAGGCCGCCGACCGGCCGCATGAAGAAGCCGACCGCGAAGACGGCGAACGTGGAGAGCAGCGGTACGAGGGAGTTCCCCGAGCTCTTGGGGAAGACCTGGTCGGCGATGTACGTCGCGAGGAACGTGTACGCGTACCAGTCGTACCACTCCACGGCGTTGCCCACCGAAGCGGCGAGCAGCTGCCGTATCGGGCGGCGGGGCGTGGCGGGGAGTGTGTCGGTCACGGGTTCGTGCCGGTGTTGCTGTGTCATGATCGCGACCATCCCCCGCCGGTCCCGTCGGCACACGTCAGGTGTGTTCAGAGTGTGTGCAGGTCAGCTCGTGCGGGTGGTCGGCGGTCAGCCCGTCGTCGGCTTGTACGAGTAGACCGACGTCGTCACCAGGCACGGCGCGGGCGGCACGACCTCGGCGCGCAGAGTGCGCCGCTCGGAGTCGTAGTCGACGCCCTCCGTCTCGAACGTGCCGCGGCACAGGCTCCGTTGCGGGGCGGCGAACAGGCTCGAGACCTTCCCCGTGACGGGCTTCCCGTCGAGCGCGTGCTCCAGGTCCACCTGGAGGACGGGACGGTCCTCGGGCCACAGTTCCTTCGACGCGTCGTTGGACGCGCACACGAGGCGGGTGCCGGAGACGAAGTCGCAGCCCTGGATGTCGCGCACCGGCTTGTCGAGCGTGATCTGCCCGGCCTGCGGGAGCGCGCCGCCGGTGGGCGGGGTCGAGGAGTTGAGGAGCGGGGCGGGGAAGACCTGGAGGCGGTTCTGGTCGCCCCATTCGCCCGACACCAGCCATTGTTTGTCGGGCGAGACGGCCGCGAAGGAGTTGTTGAGCTTCTCTCCGGCGTCGAGCTGGTGCTCGTAGAGGTAGCGCTTCCCGCCGGGTGTCGTGACGGCGAACATCTTCGACTTCGCGTCGTCGCCGCCCTGATAGGCGTCGACGGTGTGGCCGGCGGCTATGTCCGGGTCGCCGACATGGCTCCAGCCCTTGATCCGCAGGTCGAGCGGGATCGAGGCGAGGCCACGGTAGAGGAGGCTGCCGTCGGCGCGGCTCGCGAGCCCCTGGCTGCCGGTGAGGGAGTTGACGGACGAGACGCCGGACTCCTGCCAGCCGCCGGGGGATCTCGGCGCGGTGTCGGCGGAAGCGGAAGCGGAGGCGCTGGTGCCGGTTGCCAGGGCCAGGGTGAGGGCGCCCAGCAGTGCGGCGGATGCCTTCGCGGACGTCTTGAGGGGTGTCATCGGTGCGCTACCTCCGTGGGGGGTCGATCGCTGCCGGGCAATCGTACGTAACGTGACCTCTGTCGACGGTTGGGTTCTGACAGGTCGACAGATCGACAGATGTGCGTGAGCTGTACCGACAGAAGGTGGTCGAGACGTGAAGCTGGTCATTCTCGGTGGCGGCGGATTCCGCGTTCCGCTCGTGTACGGCGCGCTGCTCGGTGACCATGCCGAAGGCCGGGTCACCGAGGTCGTGCTGCACGACCTGGACGCGGGCCGGCTCGGCGCGGTCGCCCGGGTCCTCGCCGAGCAGGCCGCCGGGGTGCCGGACGCGCCCGCCGTCACGGCCACCACCGACCTCGACGAGGCCTTGCGCGGGGCGGACTTCGTCTTCTCCGCGATCCGGGTGGGGGGTCTTGAGGGGCGTGCGGACGACGAGCGGGTCGCTCTCGCGGAGGGGGTCCTCGGCCAGGAGACCGTGGGGGCGGGCGGCATCGCGTACGGCCTGCGGACCGTGCCCGTGGCCGTCGACATCGCGCGCCGCGTGCGGCGGCTCGCCCCGGACGCCTGGGTCATCAACTTCACCAACCCCGCGGGCCTGGTCACCGAAGCGATGTCCCGGCACATCGGCGATCGCGTCATCGGCATCTGCGACTCGCCGGTGGGCCTGGGGCGCCGCGTGGCACGCATGCTGGGCGGAACTCCCGACGAGGCGTTCATCGACTACGTCGGACTCAACCACCTCGGCTGGCTGCGGGGCCTGCGGATCGCGGGACGGGACGAGCTGCCGCGGCTCCTCGCCGATCCGGAGATGCTGGGCTCGTTCGAGGAAGGGCGGCTCTTCGGCGCGGAGTGGCTCCAGTCCCTGGGAGCCATCCCGAACGAGTACTTGCACTACTACTACTTCAACCGCGAGGCGGTCCGCGCCTATCAGGAGGCCGAGCAGACGCGGGGGGCGTTCCTGCGGGATCAACAGGCGCGGTTCTACGAGGCGTTGGGGCGGGCGGAGGGTTCCACCTCGGCCCTCAAGGCCTGGGACACGACGCGTGCGGAGCGTGAGGCCACGTACATGGCCGAGAACCGGGAGGCCGCGGGTGTGGGGGAGCGGGCGGCCGAGGATCTTGAATCCGGGGGGTACGAGAAGGTCGCCCTTGCCCTGATGCGGGCGATTGCGCGGGACGAGCGGACGACGCTGATCCTCAACGTCCGCAACCGCACGACGCTTTCGGCGCTGGACGCCGACGCGGTGATCGAGGTGCCGTGCTCCGTCGACGCCAACGGCGCGCATCCCATGGCCGTCGATCCGCTGCCGGGGCATGCGACGGGGCTCGTGTGCGCGGTGAAGGCGGTGGAGCGGGAGGTGCTCTCCGCTGCGGAGAGCGGCTCTCGCGCTACGGCCGTGAAGGCGTTCGCGCTGCATCCGCTGGTGGATTCCGTGGCGGTGGCGCGGCGGTTGGTGGAGGGGTATCGGGCGGTGCATCCGGGGTTGGGGTACTTGCGCTGATCCTGGCTCGGGGGCCTTGGGCGGTGCGGTGCGGTGCGGGTGCGTCTTGGGGTGCGGGGCCGCGCCGGTATGTCCGTCCTCGCTATCGTCCGGTGGCCGCGATTGCTGCTTCGGTGCTGGAGCGCCGCGAACCGTGCTCCGGGCGGACATACCGGCACGTCCCCTCGCGTACGTCGCCGACTGCGGGTGCCTTTGGGCCGGTCTCCGCCCATGTGACTTCCCCCGGCGGAAAAGGGGAGGACGGCTCGGCGGTTGCGTTGATAAATTCCGGATCATGGAACCTATCGGCGAGAAAGAGATTCGCGCGGCCTTCGTCAACTGCTCCAAGGGCGAAGCCCGCAGACTCACTCTCCCTGCGGGCTTCCCGGAGACTCCCTGGTCCGACCTGGACTTCCTCGGGTGGCGTGACCCCAAGGCCCCGGACCGCGGCTACATCGTGACGGAGCGGGACGGCGAGTACGTGGGCATCGCGCTGCGCGCCTCGACCGGCGCGCGCAAGAGCCTGCTCAAGTCCAGCATCTGCTCGGTCTGCGTGACCCCGCAGTCAGGCTCGGGCATCACCCTGCTCGTGGCGCCCCTGTCCGGCCCCGCGGGCCGGCAGGGCAACTCGGTCGGCATCTACATCTGCGCGGACCTCGCCTGCTCCCTCTACGTACGAGGCAAGAAGACGACGGCTCTGGCCCGCCGCTTCGAGGAGAGCCTCACGCTGGAGGAGCAGAACGCGCGCACCGTGGCGAATCTGCACGGCTTCGTCGACAAGGTGCTGGAAGGCTCGAAAACGGCGACGGCCTGAACCTCAGGACTTCCGGGGGTCGACCACCTGCAGCGTGAGCGCTGCCGACGGTGCCGCGATCCCCGGGCCGCCCGCCTCGGCCCACGCGATTATCTCGTCGATCGACTCGTCGTCCATGGCGAAGCCGATCCAGACGGCTCGGCCGCCTCTGCGACGCCCCTCTCGTGAGGGCTGCACGACGATGATGTTCGCCTGTCCGCAGGGCCCGAGGCACTCACTCGTACGTACCGCGAACCGCCCCGCCGACTCCGCGGCGGCGGCCCGCATCCGCGCCAGATGCCAGTCGTGGTCCGTGCCGGGGTGCTTGCGTGCGTCGCCGCAGCAGCAGCCCCGGCACACGACGAGTGTGCAGGGGCGGGCGGCGGCGGATCCGATGGAGATGACGGGGCTCATCCGGTGATCATCTCAGCCCTGTTGCCCGTACCTCCCGGCACGCCCGGTCCGGACGGTGAGGGATCAGCCCCTCACGCACGCGCAGTCGGCGACGCACGCGAGGGGACGTGCCGGTATGTCCGCCCGGAGCACGGTCGCGGCACTCCGGTGCCGAAGCACCCGGGCGGCCACCGGACGATGGCGAGGACGGACATACCGGCGCGGCCCCGCACCCACAGACGGACAAGCGCCGTCCCTCAGCCCCCGCCCCCCACCGGCACCCGAGCAGAGAGAAACCTGGTCCTGGATCGCAGCCGGAAGCCCAGCGACTCGTACAAGCGGATGGCCTCGGTGTTCCGGGCCGACGTATGCAGGAACGGCGTCTCCCCGCGGGAGCGGATCCCATCGGCCACCGCCAGGACCAGCCGCGACGCAAGCCCCTCTCCCCGGTGGCCCGGATCAGTGCAGACCGCGCTGATCTCCGTCCACCCCGGCGGCCGCAACCGCTCCCCGGCCATCGCGACGAGCGCACCCCCGCGGCGAATGCCGAGATACGTGCCGAGCTCGACCGTGCGCGGCAGGAAGGGACCGGGCTGCGTGCGCTCGACCAGGTCCAGCATCTCCGGCACGTCGTCCGCCCCGAGCCGCACAGCCTCCGGATCGGGCGCGGCAGCCACCCCGTCATCCACCAACTGCACGCCCTCCATGTCGAACGTCACCTCCCACCCCTCCGGCAGCGCCACCCGCACCCCCGGCAGCGGCACTTCCACGCCGGGTCCCGCGAGCGCGGCGAGATCCGCCCAGTCGGCCGCCTCCGGAGCATCGGGCAGACCGAGCCACGGCGACACGTCCAGCTGATAGCGCACCACGCGCCCCTGCCGCTCGGCGAACCGCGCGTGGGGTCCGTTCAAGGCGGCGTAGGCGGGGTTGTCCAAGGGGTGCGACCCCTGCTGAACGGGCACCGCACGGCTCGGGGCCTCGAGGCCCGTCCCGCTCACCGCACTCACGCCCCCACCTCGATCACGACCTTGCCGCGCGCATGCCCGTCCTCCACCGCACGGAGCGCCTCACCGGCCCGCTCCAGCGGATACGTCGCCGTCACCTGAGGCCGCAGCACCCCGTCCTCGGCGAGCCGCGCCACCGCTTCCAGGACCTCACTGGTCCGCGCCCGCGCGACCGCGGCCCCGCCCAGGTCGGCGACCGTCTCCTTGGCCGCGGCCGTGATCAGCTTCCCCCGGCGTTCCGCTGCGGGGAGCAGGGACGCCGCCGCCACGAGATCCTCGCCGCCCACCAGATCGAAGACCGCGTCGACACGGCCGCCCGGCGCAGCCGCCCGGACCCGGTCCGCCAGGTCCGGCCCCGGCGGCACATGCACCGCACCCAGGGACTCGACGAAGTCCTTCTTGCCCGCGCTCGCCGTGCCCACGACACGGATGCCGAAGTGCCGCGCCAACTGCGCCGCGGCCACGCCCACCCCGCCGCCGACCCCGGTGATCAGCAGCGTCGCCCCGGCGGGCAGATCCAGCTGACGCACCCCGTCGTACGCCGTGGCCACCGCGACCGGCAGGGCAGCGGCCTCCGCGAAGGTCAGCCGCGCCGGCTTGTGCGCGGCAAGAGAGGCGGGAAGGAGGGTGTGCTCGGCGTAACCGCCGGTGTCCGGGTTGCCGAACACCGCGTCGCCCACCGCGAAGCCCTCGACGCCCGCGCCGACCGCCTCGACCACACCGGCGACCTCGCTGCCCAGCACCTCGGGGAACTCGGCGGGCGGCGACCCCGGCCTCCGCTTGCCGGCCCGCAGCTTCCAGTCGACCGGATTGACCCCGGCCGCCCGCACCGCGACCAGGAGCTGCCCCGGACCGGGCTCCGGTGGCTGCTGGTCGACGAAGGCCTCCACTTCAGGGCCACCGAACCGGGTGAATACGTACGCCTTGGACATGTGCTCCCTCGCTTCGAACCGTGATCCGCATCCGCGTCACTCTGAACGACCGCCATGATCGCCCCGCTATTCCCCGTGCGGCACAGCGTTCACGAGGTCGCAATGACTTGCACCGACGCGGCCGCCCACCCCTGTTCCCACCCGCCACCACAAAACTGAACGACCCACAAAGTTTTGCTGGCACGAGCCTTGACCTTCACCGTTCAACCAATCAAGACTCAGGCCCCGTAACACCGCACTGGCGCGGATGACGCATTCAGCTCTTGGCGTCGCCGACCCAGTTCGGCATGCCCAGAGCCGCGTTCGGAGGCCATTTCGCCATGCCTGCCACCACACGTCGTGAACTCATGAAGCAACTGGGCGGCACCGCAGCCGCCTTCGCCTTCGTGGCCGCCGCCGGCCCGATCGCCGCAGCCGCGCCCGCCGCGGCAGCCACCGGAGCCGCCGGAGGGACCGAAGGCGCCGCCTCCCCGGGCGTGGCCGCCGCCACGCGCCGCGTCCGGGGGCTCATCGCCCGCCTCACCCTCGACGAGAAGATCAGCCTCGTCCACGGAGCCACCGACCCGCGAAGACTCGGACAGGCCGGGTACCTGCCGGGCGTCAAGCGCCTCGGCATACCGGAGCTGCGCCTGAGCGACGGCCCCGCGGGCGTGAACGTCACCGAGTCCGCGACCGGCCTCCCGCCGGTCGCGACGCTCGGCTCCTCCTTCAACCTCGAACTCGCCCGCGAGTACGGCGAGGTCATGGGCCGCGAGGGCCGCACCCTCGACATGGACGTGCTGCTCGCCCCGCAGATCGAGCTCTCCCGCACCCCCTTCTTCAGCCGCAACAAGGACCAGTCCGGCGAGGACCCCTACCTCAACGGCCTGATCGGCGCCGCCCAGGTCGAGGGCGTCCAGGCGCAGGGCATGCTCGCCCAGGCCAAGCACTTCCTCGCCAACAACCAGCGCCTGCACGAGTTCGACCGCGAGAAGCCGGAGAACTCCTACGACTTCGTGGTCGACGACCGCACCCTGCACGAGCTGTACCTGCCGGCCTTCGAAGCCGTCGTCCGCGCGGGCGTCGCCTCCGTCATGTCGGCGTACAACCACCTCAACGGCGTGTGGAACTCCGAGCAGAGCACCACCCTCACCGGCATCCTCCGCGGCGAACTCGGCTTCAAGGGCTTCGTCACCTCCGACTGGGGCGCCACCCACTCCACGGCCGCGCTCGAAGCGGGCCAGGACATGCAGATGTGGGACGGCTCGTTCTACGGGGAGCCGCTGAAGAAGGCCATCCAGGACGGCTCCGTCCCCGAGGCCGCCCTGGACACCGCGGTCTCCCGCATCCTCGGCCGGTACGACGCCTTCGGCATGCTCGACGGCAGCCGCGTCCCCGCCCGCAAGAGGATCGACGTCAGGGCAGGAGCCCGCGTCGCCCGCGAAGTCGCCACGCAGGGCGCGGTGCTGCTCGCCAACGACGGCGGCCTGCCGCTGTCGCACGCCGCGCTGCGCGACCTCGCGCTCATCGGCCCGACCGCGGGTCAGGTCGCCACGTCCGTCTCGGGCGAGCGGGCGTACGGCTTCGAGGAGCGCCTGGTCAGCCCGCTCGACGCGCTGCGCCGCTCCACCAAGCGGAAGATCGCGTACGAGGTCGGCGTCGACCTCACGGGCACGGCCGTCCCCGCCTCCGCGTTCCCCAAGGGCCTGACGCGCAAGGGTGCCGGAACGGACAGGAACGTCGACTTCGTCGGCGACGAGGCGCTCCCCGTCGGTACGACGGCCGAGTGGACCGGCACCTTCGTGCCGCCCACCACGGGCGAGTACGCGCTTCTGATCCAGGGCTGGGGCGCGGCGGTCTCGCTGAGCCTCGACGGCAAGGAGCTGACGACCGCGGCGGGCGCCCGTGACAGCTTCGCGCGCAAGTGGTCCTCCATCGTCCCGACCACCGACGGCCTCGACAACGGCCAGGCCGAACCCGTCGGGCTCACCGGCGGCAAGCCCTACCAGGTCGTCGTCAAGGCCACTGGCTGGGCCGCGACCATCGCCGAACGCGGGCCGGTCCAGGTGCGGTTCGCCTGGGTGACCCCCGAGCGGCGCACCGCCTCCATCGCCGCCGCGGCGAAGCTGGCCCGGCGCGTCCACACCCCGGTCGTCTTCGCCTTCAACGGCTCGGGCGGCTCGGTGGGCGGTGGCGGCGACTTCACCACGCTGACGCTCCCCGCCCACCAGGACGAGCTGATCGCGGCGGTGGCCGAGGCCAACCCGCGTACGGTCGTCGTCCTCACCACCGGCTGCCCGGCGACGATGCCCTGGCGCCGCGACGTCGGCACGATCCTGCACACCGGCTATGTCGGCCAGGAGGGCGGCTGGTCCACCGCCGACCTCCTCACCGGCCGCGCGAACCCGGGCGGCAAGGCCACGGTGACCTGGCCGAAGAAGGACACGGACCACCCCACGCTGGACCCGGCACACCCCGAGCGCTACTACGGCGTCGACGGTGTGGTCACGTACAGCGAGGGCATCTTCACCGGCTACCGAGGCTTCGACAAGGCGGACATCGAGCCCCTCTTCCCCTTCGGACACGGCCTGTCCTACACGGAGTTCGGCTACCGCAACCTGTCCGTGCGCCGGGAGGGCGCGGGTTACGAGGTGTCGTTCACGGTGACCAACCGGGGGCGGCGCACGGGCGCGGAGGTCCCGCAGGTGTACGTGGGCGCGCCGCGCGGCGCCGATGTCGAGATGGCCGTGAAGACCCTGGCCGCCTTCGAGCGCGTCGAACTGCGGGCAGGGCAGTCGCGCCGGGTCACGGTGCGCGTCGCCGAGCGGCAGCTGTCGTACTGGGACACGGACCGCGGCCGCTGGGTGCGCCCCGAGGGGCGGCGCGCGGTGTACGTCGGTTCGTCGTCGCGCGACATCCGGCTGACGGGGGTGGCGCGTTAGACGGCAGGGAGACCCACGTAAAGCTCGGCTGAACCTCATGGCAAGTCCCGGCGCGGCCAAGGCCCTGAAGCACATCGTCGCCGCGGGCAAGTCGCACGCGGGGGAGTCCCAGGTCCGTCTCCACCTGGTCGCGGCCTGGCGGGAGGCCTCGGTGTTCACCGACGCCGAGCGCGCCGCCCTGGAACTGGCGGAGGAGGGCACCCGCCTCGCGGACGCGGCCGGTGGTGTCAGCGACGAGGTGTGGGCGAACGCCGCCAAGCACTACGACGAGGACCAAGGTCGGCCAGTACCACTGAGGTGACGGCCTAGGGGAGCCGCTCCGCCTCGGTCGGCTCGCCCAGGCCCTTCCCGTCCAGGGTGAGGGCCTGGGCGAGCCGGTCCAGGTGGGCGCGGTACAACCCGACGAAGTCCAGGCGCCCTTCGGCGACGGCCCACTGCACCTGGAGCCCGTCGGAGACCGCGAGGATCTCGCGGGCGATGCTCTCCGGGTCGGTGTCCGGCCTCAACTGCCCTGCCCCGACCGAGCGTTGCAGCGCGTCGGCGAGGGAGTGCGCGACGCGCTCGTACCGCTCGGCGAAGTAGCCGTGTGCCGGGTGCGAGGGGTCTCCTGCCTCCGCCGAAAGTCTGGTGTAGAGCTGGATCAGCCCCGGCTGGGTGAGGTTGTACGCGGCCAGCGCGAGCACCTCCCTGAACAGCGCGCGCACGTCGTCACCGCCGGAGCCGGGGCCCAGCCGCCCGAACGTGCGCACCGTGCGCTCCTCGCGGGCTTCGAGGACCGCCATCAGAAGGCGCTGCTTCGACCCGAAGTGGTGGGTGATGACCGTGGCGGAGGTGCCCGCCTCCGCGGCGATCTTCGCCAGGGACGAGTTCAGATAGCCCGCCTTGGCGAAGAGCGCGAGAGCGGCGTCGATGATGGCCGCTCTGCGGGGGTCGGCGGCGGCGTACTGCCCTGTCGGGCGGTGGCGGGGGGTGTGCTGCTCCATGGGGGGCAGATTACGTTCCCCGAGCCCCTCACCTCAGGCTTCGGTACAACGCCCCCACCAGATGGATGCTCCGCAGATCCTCCCCCGAGGTCCCGCCGCCCATCCGGTTCATCACGTACGCGTACGAGACCCGGTTCTCGGGATCGGCGAACGCGTAGGACCCGCCCGCGCCCCCGTGCCCGAAGGCCCGCGGATTGGGCCCGGCCTGCCCGTACAGGTTCAGCATGTAGCCGAGCCCCCAGTCCCACTTCTCGCCCCACGCCGTCCCCGCCGCGAGCACCAGGTCCGGCTCGTCGGGCTTCCCCTGTCGCGTCCGGAGCCGCTCAAGGGCCGCGGGGCTCACCAGCTCCCCGCCGCCCAGGGCCGCGTACACCGTCGCGAGACCGCGCGCGGACGCGTGCCCGTTGGCCGCGGGGATCTCGGCGGACCGATACGCCGCACTGTTCACGCTGCCGACCGGCAGGTACTGCAGGGCGAGCGTGACGGCGGCCATCGGGTGGTCGTCGATCGAGCGCACCGGCGGGGCAGGCGGGGGAGCGGAGCCGAGCGCGCTGCGCGGGCCGTCCGAAGCGAGCGGCTTCGCCATGTTCGCGCACCGGCCGTGCTCGCTCTGCGGCGTGCCCACGAAGACATCGGCTCCCAGCGGCCCGGTGACCTCGCTGCGCAGGAACGTACCGAGCGAGACGCCCGTGATCCGCCGGACGACCTCGCCCACCAGATAGCCGTAGCTCAGCGCGTGATACCCCTGCGCCGAACCCGGCTTCCACCACGGCGGCGTCGCGGCAAGCGCCGCGCAGACCTTCTCCCAGTCGTAGAGGTCGTCCGACGTCATGGGTTCGCGCGGCGCGATCACCCCGGAGCGATGGCTCAGGAGCCAGCGCACGGGGATGTCCGCCTTGCCCTCCTGGGCGAACTCGGGCCAGTAACGGGCGACCGGCGCGTCCAGGTCGAGCTCGCCCCGGTCCACGAGCAGATGCGCGCACAGCGCGGTCATCCCCTTGGTCGTGGAGTACACGTTCACCAGCGAATCGCGCTCCCACGCGCGCGTGCCCGTCTTGTCGGCGTCACCGCCCCACAGATCGACGACGAACTCGCCGTCCACGGTGGCCGCGACGGCCGCACCGAGGTCGCCGCGCTCGGTGAAGTTCCGCTCGAACTCCTCGCGTACGCCCTCGAATCCGGGAGCACAGGTGCCATGGATGCGTGCGGTCATGACTCTCCTCGATCGCTGGAAGCGCCGACCCGCCACATCCTCGCGCATGGTTGCCCACGGCACCTAGAGTGCGGCGGCAGGAGAGAAAAGAGAAAGGCAAGGAGGTGTTCCCACTCCTTGCCACTCTTAATTTATAGCGCAGTGGGGGGCTTGCGGCAAGGCCCCGGTCATCCCGCACAATCACAGGCCAAAGCCAGGACCTGCGGAAACGGGAGATTCACCAAGTGCCTGCCTTGCTGTCTGCGTTCGACCTTCCTGCCCATCTCGCCCTCAAGGCCGACCCCACGCTGATCGCCGGCGACGAGAAGCACTTCGCTGCCATCGCGCAGAGCCTCGAGCAGACGATCGCCGACGTGTCCGCCCGCCTCGACGTCCAGCGCAAGGCGCCCGGCGGCATCGGCCGGGAAGCGATGGACCGGGACCTGGAGATCCACCGGCTGACCGCCCGCCTGCGCACCCTGAGCCGCTTCGGGCTCGACCTGTGCCTCGGGCACATCGTCGGCGCGGACGACTCCGAGCCCGTGTACATCGGGCGGCTCGGCCTCACCGACAGCGAGGGCCGTCGGCTGCTGCTCGACTGGCGCGCCCCCGCGGCCGAGCCGTTCTTCGCGGCGACGCACGCCGACCCGATGGGTCTGGCGAGCCGCCGCAGGTACCGCTGGACCGACGGCCGGATCAGCGACTACTGGGACGAGGTGTTCACCGCCGACGGCCTTGAGGGCCACGCGGCGCTCGACGACCAGTCCGCCTTCATCGCCAGCCTGGGCAGCAACCGGTCGGCCCGGATGCGGGACGTGCTCTCCACCATCCAGTCCGACCAGGACGCCATCATCCGCGCGGGCTCCCGCGGCGCCCTCGTCGTCGACGGCGGCCCCGGCACGGGCAAGACCGTCGTCGCCCTGCACCGCTCCGCCTATCTCCTCTACTCCGACCCCCGCCTCGGCCACAACCGGGGCGGCGTGCTGTTCGTCGGCCCGCACCGGCCCTACCTGAACTACGTCTCCGACGTCCTGCCCAGCCTCGGCGAAGAGGGCGTGCAGACCTGCATCCTGGAGGACCTCGTCGCCGAGGGAGCCGGGGCGGCGGCCGAGGCCGACCCGGAGGTGGCTCGCCTGAAGTCGTCCGCGGACATGGTCAAGGCGATCGAGAAGGCCGTCAGGTTCTACGAGGAGCCGCCGACCAAGGGCATGACGGTCTCGACCGACTGGGCCGACGTCCGGCTGAGCGCCGACGACTGGGCCGAGGCGTTCGACGCGGCGGGAGGCGGCACTCCGCACAACGAGGCGCGCGAGCAGGTCTGGGAGGAGCTCGTCGCGATCCTCCTCGACAAGCTCGACGGCGACGTTCCCGGCGAGCTCTTCGAGAGGTCGCTGCGGCACGACGAGGAGCTGGTCACGACCCTGCACCGCGCATGGCCGCTGCTCGAGGCGGCGGACCTCGTCGCAGACCTGTGGTCGAACTCCGCCTATCTGCGGATGTGCGCGCCCTGGCTCGACCCGAACGAGGTGCGCACCCTGCTCCGCAAGGAGGCGCCCCAGGCCTGGACGCTCTGTGACCTGCCGCTCCTGGACGCGGCGCGACAGCGGCTCGGCGACCCGGAGGCGGCCCGGCACAGGCGCAGGCAGGAGGCCGTCCTCGCCGCCCAGCGCGAGCAGATGGCCCAGGTCGTCGACAACCTGATCGACGCCGCGGCCGCCTCCGGCGCCGACGGTGACGACGGCGAAGGCCTGGTGACGATGTTGCGCGGCCAGGACGCCCAGGTCAGCCTCGTCGACGAGTCCGAGCTGCCGCCCGCCGCCCCGGACCGGCTCGCGGGACCGTTCGCCCACATCGTCGTGGACGAGGCGCAGGAGCTGACCGACGCCCAGTGGCAGATGCTGCTGCTTCGCTGCCCGTCCCGGAGCTTCACCATCGTCGGTGACCGGGCGCAGGCCAGGCACGGCTTCACGGAGTCGTGGCAGGAACGCCTTGAGCGGATCGGGCTCGACCGCGTCAATCTGGAGTCCCTGAGCGTCAACTACCGGACGCCGGAAGAGGTCATGACTCAGGCCGAGCCGGTCATCCGGGCCGCGCTCCCGGACGCCAACGTGCCGACCTCCGTCCGCAGCAGCGGTGTCCCCGTCGCCCACGGATCCGTCGCGGACCTGGAATCGGTCCTCGACACGTGGCTCGCCGCCCACGCCGACGGGATCGCCTGTGTGATCGGCGATCCCGCCTTCGGGGAGACGTCCCGCGTCCGGTCACTGACACCGGAGCTCGCGAAGGGGCTCGAGTTCGACCTGGTCGTCCTCATCGACCCCGAGAACTTCGGTGAGGGGATCGAAGGAGCGGTCGACCGCTATGTGGCGATGACCCGTGCGACCCAGCAACTCGTCGTCCTCACGAGCTGACGGCGTCAGCTCGGCAGCCTCAGAGCCAGCTGCCGTAGCGCCGGATGTACCAACCCTTCACCACCTGGGTGAGCGCGCAGTACGCGAGCAGCGTCCCGATCAGCCACGGGAAGTAGCTCATCGGCAGCGGCTCCATCGACAGGGCCGACGCCAGCGGCGAGAACGGCAGCCAGAGGCCGAAGGCCATCACCGCGCCCGTCATCAGGAGCACCGGCAGTGACGCGCGGGACTGGATGAACGGGATCCTGCGTGTGCGGATCATGTGCACGATCAGCGTCTGCGACAGCAGACCCTCCACGAACCAGCCCGTCTGGAAGAGGGTCTGCTGCGCGGGCGAGTTCGCCTGGAAGACGTACCACATCACCAGGAACGTGGTGATGTCGAAGACCGAGCTGATCGGACCGATCCGGATCATGAACCGGCCGATGCCCTTCGCGTCCCACGCGCGCGGCTTGCGCAGGTACTCCTTGTCCATCCGGTCCCAGGGGATCGACAGCTGGCTGATGTCGTAGCAGAGGTTCTGCACCAGGAGGTGGATGGCGAGCATCGGCTGGAAGGGGAGGAACGCCGATGCCACCAGGACCGAGAAGACGTTCCCGAAGTTCGACGACGCCGTCATCTTGATGTACTTGATGGTGTTGCCGAAGGTCTGACGGCCCATCAACACGCCCTGTTCCAGGACCATCAGGTCCTTCTCCAGGAGGATGATGTCGGCGGACTCCTTGGCGATGTCGACGGCCGTGTCGACCGAGACGCCCACATCGGCCTCGCGCAGCGCCGCGGCGTCGTTGATGCCGTCCCCGAGGAACCCGACCGTGTGCCCGTCGGCCTTCAGGGCCCGTACGATCCGTGCCTTCTGGACCGGGTTGACCTTCGCGAACACCGTGGTCGTACGGGCGAGTTCGATCAGTTCCGCGTCGTCGACCAGGTCGATCGTGGCGCCCGTGATCAGCTCGCTGACGTCGAGGCCGACGTCCGCGCAGACGCGCGCGGCGACCAGTTCGTTGTCGCCGGTGACGACCTTGACCGCGATGCCGTTCTCGGCGAGCGCGCGCAGGGCGTCCGCGGCGTCCTGCTTCGGCGGGTCGAGGAACGCAAGGAACCCGACGAGGGTCAGGTCCGACTCGTCCGCCGCCGTGTAGGTGTCGCGGTCGGCGGGCACGCTGCGCGTCGCGACCGCGAGGACCCGCAGGCCCTCACGGTTGTGGCGCTCGCTGATGTGCGTGACGTGGGCCCGCAGTTGACCGGTGAGTGCGACCCGCTCGCCGCGGTCCATGACGTGGCCGCACCGCTCGATGACCTCCTCCACCGCTCCTTTGGTGACGATCGTGTGCTCGGCGGCAGGACCGGACAGTTCCTCGCGGCGCAGCACGACGGACATCCGCCGCCGGGCGAAGTCGAAGGGGATCTCGTCGACCATCGTGAAGAGCCGGTCGACGACAACCTCCTCGGCCTCGTCGATGCGGTCGATGACCGCCTGGTCCATCAGGTTGCGCAGGCCCGTCTGGAAGTGCGCGTTGAGGTAGGCGTATTCGAGCACCTCGCGGTCCTCGTGGCCGTGCGCGTCGAGGTAGCGGTCGAGGACGATGCGGTCCTCGGTGAGCGTGCCCGTCTTGTCGGTGCACAGCACGTCCATGGCGCCCAGGTTCTGGATCGCGTTGAGCTGCTTGACGACGACCTTGTGCCCGGACATCGCGACCGCGCCGCGCGCCAGGTTCGCCGAGACCACCATCGGCAGCATCTCGGGGGTGAGCCCGACCGCCACGGAGACGGAGAACAGCAGCGCCTGGTCCCAGTCGCCCTTGGTGAAGCCGTTGATCGCGAAGACGATCGGGACCATCACCAGCATGAACCGGATGAGCAGGAAGCTGACCCGCCGCACGCCGAGGTCGAAGGCGGTCTGCGGACGGTCGCCGACCAGGGCGCCCGCCATCGAGCCGAAGTAGGTGTCCGAGCCGGTGGCGACGACCACACCGGTCGCCGTTCCCGAGGTCACCGACGTACCCATCAGGCAGAGGTTGTCCGCCTCGACGGGGTCGGTGGTCGCGCCCTGGCCGAGGTCGGGAGCGCGCGTGTCCGCCTTGGCGGCCGGCAGCGACTCGCCCGACAGGGCGGCCTGGCTGACCATCAGGTCCTTGGCGGTGAGCAGCCGGAGATCGGCCGGGACCATGTCGCCCGCGGCGAGCTTCACGAGGTCGCCGGGGACGACCTGCTCCATGGGGATCTCTTCGGTGCCGGGGCGCTCGCTCCACCGGCGCTGGACCGCGCAGGAGGTGGTGACCAGGGCTTTCAGCGCCTCGGCCGACCTGGTCGAGCGGAACTCCTGCCAGAACCGCAGCAGTCCGCTGATCAGCACCATCGAGGTGAGGATCCAGACACCGGGGTCGGCCGGGTCCTGCCAGTACATGACCGCGGCGAGCACGACGAGGACGCCGATGAAGGGGTTGCAGAAGGACTTGGCGAGCTGCGTCGTCCAGTGCGGTGCGCGCTCCTGGGCGACGACGTTCTCGCCGTGCCGCTCCAGGCGCTCGAGGACCTGGTCCTGGCGCAGTCCGCGGGTGTCCGTGCCGAGGTCCCGCAGGACGTCGCGGGCGGGCTTCGCGCTCAACTCGGCCAGACGGGCGCCGACTTCGCGGGTGCGGGCGTCCAGCTCGGCGGCCTTGCGCTCGCGGCGGCCGTCGGGGACGCGGGGGGTGGTGGGGGTGGGGCTGGCGCTGGGGTTCTCGCCCGGCGTCGCCGGGCGTACCTGGGGAATCAGCTTGTTCATGGCAGACCTCCCTCCGTGCGGGGGCATGGCGAAGCAGGCCCGTGCACAGGGACGTGGATGTGATGGGTGGCCGCCCGCGGGCATGGCGCATTGCCGCGCAGACCTACTGCGCGTGGAATGCCGCATTACTGCGCGTGCATGACCGCATGGCGGAAAAGGGGCGAGGCGAATGACGCCTCAGCCGGGAAAGCGGAATCGCTTCAGTGAGACGTGACGCTGGCGCAAGGACTTCCTTCGGGACTCATCCCGAACACCTCCTTGCGATCGCGGGACACGGAAGAACGCACCATCGAGCGGTGCAGGGCCAAGTCAGGCATGTCGGTTCGTATATGTCAAATACGGGACTTTGGGCCTCATGAAGTCGGGACTTGTGTCCCGGGCACCAAGGGTTGGACTTCTCTTCACATCCAGGTCACAGCCCCTTCCCTGATCCTTGCTCCCCTTGAAACACTTCACCCGCTCACGTCCCCCACAACCCCACACCACGAGGTCGAATCCACTCATGCCAGAACTCAATCGGCGCCGGTTCATGCAGATCGCCGGCGGCACCGCAGCATCCGCGATGCTCACCGAGAGCATCGCCCGCGCAGCCGCCCTGCCCGCCCAGCGCCGCTCCGGCTCCATCGAGGACGTCGAGCACGTCGTCGTCCTGATGCAGGAGAACCGTTCCTTCGACCACTATTTCGGCACGATGAAGGGCGTACGCGGCTTCGGCGACCCGCGCCCGGTGACCCTGCCCAGCGGAAAACCCGTCTGGAACCAGTCGGGCGGCGGCAAAGAGGTGCTGCCCTTCCACCCGGACGCCGAGGACCTCGGCATGCAGTTCATCGCGGGTCTCGACCACGACTGGGCGGGCGGCCACAGCGCCTTCGCAGGCGGCAAGTACGACAACTGGATCGCCGCCAAGTCCGAGCGGACGATGGCGTACCTGACGCGCGACGACATTCCCTTCCACTACGCCCTCGCCGACGCGTTCACCGTCTGCGACGACTACCACTGTTCGTTCATGGGGGCCACCGACCCCAACCGCTACTACATGCTGACGGGCCACGTCGGCAACGACGGCAAGGGCGGCGGCCCGGTCCTCGGCAACCAGGAGGCGGGCTACGACTGGACGACGTACGCCGAGCGCCTGGAGCAGGCCGGGGTCTCCTGGAAGGTCTACCAGGACATCGGCGACGGCCTGGACGCCGCAGGACACTGGGGCTGGATCGACGACGCCTACCGCGGGAACTACGGCGACAACTCGCTGCTCTACTTCAACAAGTACCGCAACGCCAAGCCCGGCGACCCCCTCTACGACAAGGCACGCACCGGCACCAACGCGAAGGCGGGCGACGGCTACTTCGACCTACTCAAGGCCGACGTCAAGGCCGACAAGCTCCCGCAGGTCTCCTACATCGCCGCGCCCGAGGCCTTCTGCGAGCACCCCAACTGGCCCGTGAACTACGGCGCCTGGTACATCGCGCAGGTCCTGGACGCCCTCACCTCCAACCCCGACGTGTGGGCCAAGACGGCGCTGTTCATCACCTACGACGAGAACGACGGCTACTTCGACCACGTCGTCCCGCCGTACACCCCGAAGGACGCGAACCAGGGCAAGTCGACGGTCGACACAGCGCTCGACTACTTCCCGGGCAACGCCTCCTACGCCGCGGGACACTACGGCCTGGGCCAGCGCGTCCCGATGGTCGTCGTCTCGCCGTGGAGCACCGGCGGATACGTGAACTCCGAGGTCTTCGACCACACGTCGATCATCCGGTTCATGGAGACGCGCTTCGGCGTCAAGGAGCCGAACATCTCGCCGTGGCGGCGCGCCATCTGCGGTGACCTCACCTCCGCCTTCGACTTCGGCGGCAAGGACACCGACCCCGCGCAGCTGCCCGACACCGGCGCCTACGAGCCGCCGGACCACGAGCGTCACCCCGACTACGTGCCCAAGGCGCCCGCGAAGGCGAACCTGCCCAAGCAGGAGTCCGGCTCCAGGCCCGCGCGCCCGCTGCCGTACGCCCCGCTGGTGGACGGCTCGGCAGCGCCCGCCGACGGCAAGTTCACGCTGACCTTCAGCGGCGGCGACACGGCGGGTGTCTGCTTCCACGTCCGCTCCGGCAACCGCACGGACGGCCCCTGGACCTACACCACGGAGGCCGGCAAGAAGATCTCCGACACCTGGAACTCGGCGTACTCGAAGGACGCGTACGACCTGTCGGTGTTCGGCCCGAACGGCTTCCTGCGCGTCTTCAAGGGACCCGGCAAGACCGCGGGACCCGAGGTCACCGCCCGCCACGACAAGGCGACGGGCAACCTCAAGCTCACCCTGAAGAACGCGGGCGGCGCCGACGTGAACCTCAGCGTCTCCAACGCCTACGGCGGCGCGGCCCAGACGTTCAAGGTGAAGGCGGGCGGCACCGTCGAGCACACCGTCGACCTGCGGTCGAGCAAGCGCTGGTACGACGTGACGGTGAAGTCCGACGCGGACGGCACCTTCCTGCGGCGCCTGGCCGGGCACGTGGAGAACGGCCAGGCCGGGGTCAGCGACCCCGCGATCGTCTCCGCCTGACCCACCCGGCGACCTCGGGCGGTCAGGATCTCTGAGGGGCCGCCGCCGGACCACAGCTCCGGCGGCGGCCCTCGGCGACCGAAATCCGGAGGCCGTCACATCCCGCCTGCGCCTAGCATGCGGATGCATGACCTTCCCCCATCGCACGAGCGCGGACGGCGTCCCCGGCAAGCCTGTTCTCGACGGGCTCGAAGAGAAGTGGTCGCGGCGATGGGACGAGACGGGCGTATACGCCTTCGACCGCTCCAGGACGCGTGAGGAGATCTTCTCCGTCGACACCCCGCCGCCCACGGTCAGCGGCTCCTTGCACGTCGGACACGTCTTCTCGTACACGCACACCGACACCGTCGCCCGCTATCAGCGCATGCGCGGCAAGGAAGTCTTCTATCCGATGGGCTGGGACGACAACGGCCTGCCGACCGAACGCCGCGTCCAGATGCACTTCGGGGTGCGGTGCGATCCGGCGCTGCCGTACGACCCGTCGTTCGAGCCGCCCGCGAAGCCGGGGAAGCAGCAACTCCCCATCTCCCGGCGGAACTTCATCGAGCTGTGCGAGCGCCTCACCGTCGAGGACGAGAAGGCCTTCGAGGAGCTGTGGCGGCTGCTCGGTCTCTCCGTCGACTGGTCGCGTACGTACCGCACGATCGGCACCGAGGCGCGCGCCACCGCGCAGCTCGCCTTCCTCAACAACCTGGCGCGCGGCGAGGCCTACATCGCCGAGGCACCCACCCTGTGGGACATCACCTACCGCACGGCCGTCGCGCAGGCCGAACTGGAGGACAGGGAGCGCCCCGGCGCCTACCACCGGCTCACCTTCCACGGTCCGGAAGGACGGCCGGTCGCGATCGACACGACCCGGCCCGAACTGCTCCCGGCCTGCGTCGCCCTGGTCGTGCACCCCGACGACGAGCGCCATCGGCAGCTGGTCGGAGCGACGGTCCGCACCCCGCTCTTCGGCGTCGACGTGCCCGTCGTGGCACACCGCGCGGCGGTCCCGGAGAAGGGCACGGGGATCGCGATGATCTGCACGTTCGGCGACACGGCCGACGTCACCTGGTGGCGTGAGCTGCGGCTCGCCACGCGCCCGGTGATCGGCTGGGACGGCCGTTTCCTCGCGCAGCCGCCGAGCGGTGTCGAATCGGCGGCGGCCGTCGCGGCGTACGCGAAGCTGGCGGGCGCCACGGCGCACACCGCGCGGGAGCGTGTCGTGGAACTGCTGCGGGCGAGCGGTGAACTGGAGGGCGAGCCGCGGCCCGTCACGCACGCCGTGAAGTTCTACGAGAAGGGCGACCGGCCCCTGGAGATCGTCACCACCCGGCAGTGGTACCTGCGCAACGGCGGCCGTGACGAGCCCTTGCGGGACGAACTCATGGCGCGCGGCGGCGAGTTGACCTGGCATCCGCCGCACATGCGGGTGCGCTACGAGAACTGGGTCGGCGGCCTCAACGGCGACTGGCTGGTCAGCCGTCAGCGCTTCTTCGGCGTGCCGATCCCGGTCTGGTACCCGCTGGACGGCCACGGCGAGCCCGACCACGGCCGCCCGATCGTCCCGGACGCGTCCGCCCTGCCCGTCGACCCGAGCGCGGAGGCGCCGCCCGGATACGAGGAGGCCCTGCGCGGCGTGCCGCACGGCTTCACCGGCGACCCGGACGTCATGGACACCTGGGCCACCTCCTCGCTCACCCCGCAGATCGCGGGCGGGTGGCGCTCGGACCCCGATCTGTTCGCGCGGGTCTTCCCGATGGACGTCCGGCCGCAGGCGCACGAGATCATCCGTACCTGGCTGTTCTCGACGGTGGTGCGCGCGCACGCCGAGCAGGGGGAACTGCCGTGGCGTCATGCCGCGATCTCCGGCTGGATCCTCGACCCCGACCGCAAGAAGATGTCGAAGACCAAGTCGAACACGGTCACGCCCGGGGACCTGCTCGTGAAGCACGGCTCGGACGCGGTCCGCTACTGGGCGGCGAGCGGGCGGCCCGGCACGGACACGGCGTTCGACGTCGGCCAGATGAAGGTCGGCCGCCGCCTCGCGACGAAGGTCCTGAACGTCGGCAAGTTCGTGCTGAGCCTCGGTGCGGCGGACGGATCGGACCTGACTCCGGTCACCGAGCCGCTGGACCGCGCGCTGCTCGCCGAACTCGCCGCGACGGTCGAGGAGGCCACCGCGGCCTTCGACGACTTCGACTACGCGCGGGCGTTGGAGCGTACGGAGCGGTTCTTCTGGCGCTTCTGCGACGACTACGTGGAGCTGGTCAAGGCGCGGGCGTACGGCGACCAGGGGGAAGGCGCAGGGACGGAGTCGGCGCGGGTGACGCTGCGGGCCGCCCTCGACGCGCTGCTGCGCCTTTTCGCGCCGGTCCTTCCCTTCGTGACGGAGGAGGTGTGGTCCTGGTACGCGACCGGCTCGGTCCACCGTGCGGCGTGGCCCACCCCGGAGGTCCCTGCCGGAGCGGACGCCTCGGTCCTGGCGACGGCCTCGGAGGTGATCGCGGCGATCCGCAGGGCGAAGTCGGAGGGGCGGCTCTCCATGCGGGCGGAGGTCGCGGGAGTGGTGGTTTCCGGCCCGCGCGCGAGCCTGGACCGCTTCGCGCTCGCACAGGCGGACGTCCGGGCCGCGGGACGGGTCGGGGCGGTGGAACTCAGGGAGGGCGAGGCGCCGCTGAGGGTCGAGGTCGACGTCGAGAACGCGCCACGGTGAGGCCGACGTCACAGGGGCCGCGCAGGGCTGGCGGACCGCCCCCGCCTGCGGGGTAGTGTGCCCGGGTGACGACGCATTCGAACACTCCTGCAGGCTGGTATTCGGACCCCCAGGGCGCGGCCCAGCTGCTGCGCTGGTGGGACGGTTCCCAGTGGACCCAGCACACCAGCCCCAACCAGCAGGCCGGCGGTCAGCCCGCGCAGGCGCAGCAGGTGCCGCAGCAGGCCCAGCAGCAGTCGGCTCAGCAGCAGCAGGCTCAATACGGCCAGCAGCAAGGGCAGTTCGGCGGTCAGCAGGTGCATCAGCAGCCTCCGCAGCAGGCCCAGTACGGTCACCCCCAGCAGGCGGTCCCGCAGGCCGACCCCGCCAAGGTGCAGCGTCAGGTCCAGCAGCAGGCGGGCGTCGCCCCCTCGTCGCAGGGCGGCGGCACGCTCTTCACCGAGCCGGTCCTGGTGGTGAACCAGAAGGCCAAGCTCATCGAGCTGACGAACGAGTACAGCGTCATGGACCAGTCGGGCAACGTGCTCGGCTCGGTCGTCCAGGTCGGTCAGAGCACGCTGAAGAAGGTCGCGCGCTTCGTCTCCAGCATCGACCAGTTCATGACCCACAAGCTCGAGATCCGCGACGCGTACGGCCAGCCGGTGATGCAGCTGACGCGGCCCCGCAAGTTCATGAAGTCGCGGGTCGTCGTCGAGCGGGCCGACGGCCAGCCGATCGGTGAGATCGTCCAGCAGAACATGATCGGGAAGATCAACTTCGCGATCATGGTCAACGGCCAGCAGGCCGGCGCGATCAAGGCCGAGAACTGGCGCGCCTGGAACTTCTCGATCGTCGACCACGCGGACAACGAGGTCGCCCGGATCACGAAGACCTGGGAAGGCCTCGCCAAGACGATGTTCACGACCGCGGACAACTACGTCCTGCAGATCCACTACCAGCTGCCCGAGCCGCTCCTGAGCCTCGTCGTGGCGACGGCCCTGACGGTCGACACGGCCCTGAAGCAGGACTCCCGCGGCTTCGGGTGAGGTTGTTCCTCTCGGAAACGGCATCGGCGGCGCCCTGGATCCGGGGGCGCCGCCGATGCCATCTCTGTTTCTGCGTCTGCGGGTGCGTCGTGGCTTGTCGCGCAGTTCCCCGCGCCCCTTACGGGGCGCCCCCGTTCAGGGGCTCGAGAGGTGTAGGGCGGCGGGTTCCGGTTGGCCGGGGATGGCGGGCATGAAGTCCTCCGAAGACAGCTCCGAAGGTGCCTTCGCGTGCACCTCGTCCCTGGGTGACCGGGTGAGCACCACCACGCCGTACGCCGCGATCGCCGCGCCCCCGGCCGCCAGGAACAGCCCGGCCACGCCGCCCTGAAGCCGCTCCCCGAGCAGCAGCAGGCCGATGGCGGCGGCGGCCACCGGATTGGCCAGGGTGACGACGGCGAGCGGCGCGCCGAGGCCCCCGCGGTAAGCGGTCTGGGACAGGAAGAGGCCGCCCACGGCGAACGTGGCGACGAGCAGCGCCACGACGATCACCTGCGGGCTCAGGAGCGGACCCGAGCGGTCCGTCGCGGCGACCGTCACGGTCTGGGTGAGCGCGGACGCGACGCCCGAAGCGAACCCGGAAGCCGTCGCGTGACGCAGCCCCGGCCGCGCACCCGGACGGGAGAGGACGCCGATCACGGCCATCGTGAGGCCCGCGACGGCCAGCGCCTCCGTCAGGGTCAGCGTGTCGTCGGGCGCGGGCCCCGACGCGGTGAGGAGCAGGGCGCCGAGGCCGATCAGGGTGAGCCCCGTGCCACGCCACTCCAGCGGGGTGACCGACCGGCCCGCGATCCGCGCGCCCAGCGGCACGGCGGCGACCAGGGTGAGCGCGCCCAGCGGCTGGACCAGGGTGAGCGGACCGTACTTCAGGGCCGCCACGTGCAGCAGCGCCGCGCACGCGTTGAGCCCGACGGACGACCACCAGGCCCCGCTGCCGAGCAGCCGCAGGAAGCCGTCGCCGGTGCCCGTGATGCGGGCGGCGAGGCGTTCCTGGGCCACGGCGGCACTGGCGTACGCGGCGGCCGACACCAGCGAGAGCGCGACGGCGAGGAGGGTGGCGTTCACCGTCGTACCCCCGGGGCCGCGAGCTCGGGCGCGGGCGTGTGCCGCCGCACGACGCGCGAGCGCGCGGGATCCGGCAGCTTGATCACGGCGAGCGCGATGCCGAGCAGCACGGTCACCGCGATGGCGTCGAGCCAGTAGTGATTGGCGGTCCCGACCACCACGAGCAGGGTGATCAGCGGATGCAGCAGCCACAGCCAGCGCCAGCGCGACGAGGTCGCCGCGATGAGACCGACGGCGAGCATCAGCGCCCACCCGAAGTGCAGGGACGGCATCGCGGCGAACTGGTTGGCCATCGAGTCCGTCTGCGGGGATGCGCCGTAGACCGTCGGCCCGTACACCTGCCCGGTGTCCACGAGCCCCGCCGCCTCCAGCATCCGGGGCGGTGCCAGCGGGAACGTCAGGTGCAGCACGAGGGCGGCGGCGGTGAGAGCGGCGAGCACCCGGCGGCTCCACACGTAGTGCCGGGGCCGGCGCAGATAGAGCCAGATCAGGAACAGCGCGGTGGCCGGGAAGTGCACGGTCGCGTAGTAGGTGTTCGCGATGTGCACCAGGGTGTCGCTGCTGAGCAGCGCGTCCTGCACGGCGCCCTCGCCCGGCAGGTGGAGGGTGCGTTCGGCGTCCCACACGTGGTGGGCGTTGCGGAAGGCCTCACCGGTGTGACCGTTGGCCAGCTGCCTGCCGAATTTGTAGACGAGAAAGAGTCCTACGACGAGGAGGAGCTCGCGGACGAGGGGCGGTCGGGCAGATGTGTCCGGCTCCCGGACGGCTATGTCCGGTTCCCTTTCGGCAGGCTCGGTTCGGGATTCCATCCCCCGGCCCCTTTACGTGATGACTGGGTGGTGCGGGTAGTGAGTGGGGGAGCGCCCCGCTCATCGATACGCCAGTGTACCGATACGGAGGCGTACCGGTACACTGGCGTATCGATAGGGTCGGTCGAAGCCGCCGCACCGAGGAGAAGAGTCATGACGTCGCCGGATCAGGCAGCAGACGCAGGCACAGCGGACCCCGTGGGTTCGTCGCGCCGATCCAAGATCACGCCCGAGCGTGAGCAGGAGTTCTACGACGCCGTCCTCGACCAGCTCCGCGAGTGCGGGTACGACGCCGTGACCATGGAGGGCGTGGCCTCGACCACCCGGTGCAGCAAGTCCACGCTCTACCGCCAGTGGAAGACGAAGCCCCAGTTCGTCGCGGCCGCGCTGCGCGCCAACCGCTGCGTGCGCTTCGCGGGCATCGACACCGGCACGCTCGCCGGGGATCTGCGCGAGGCGGCGCGGGCCGCGGGGGAGTGGTCGACCCAGGACAGCATGCTGGTCCAGGCGCTCAGCCACGCGGTCCTGCAGGACGAGGACCTGCGCAGCGCGCTGCGCGAGGCGCTGGTGGAGCCGGAGACCCGGGCGCTCGACGAGCTGGTCGCGCGGGGAGTGGCCCGGGGCGAGATCACCGCGGACCATCCGGCCACGAGGTTCATCACGGCCCAGCTCATGGGCGTGGTCCGGGCCCGCCCGGTCCTGGAGGGCAAGCACGCGGACGAGGAGTACCTGTCCGACTTCGTGGAGGCGTGTCTGCTGCCTGCACTGGGTCTGACCAGACCCACCTGATCGTGGACCGGGGCCCGATGGATGACGGGCCCCGATCTGCCTGAGCCGCGCCGCACCGTGGGGACGGGGGTGGCGTGGCCGCCCTTGGCCGGGCGGGCCGGAACCCCCGTGGTTCCGGCCCGCCCGGCTCTGACGTTCTGGGGACCCGTCCGTTCCCGTCCCGGTCAGACTTCCTGGCCGTTGCCGCCCCCGCCGCCCGCCGCGGCCTTGATCCCCTTGGTGATCTCGTCCATGACGGACAGCTTCGGGGACTTGTCGTTGACGTCGATGCCGAAGCGGACGATGACGAGCTCGGACTTCACGGTGGGAGAGGGGAAGGCGAGCGACTGGACGTAGCCGTCGTCGCTCTTCTCGGTGACGGCCTTCCAGCGCACGAGGTAGCCCTTCTGGCCCGCGACGGTGACCGCCTTGGACTCCAGCTCCTTGTGCGAGGTGATCTTGCCGTAGGTCTTGCCGCCGTAGGACTCCTTGGCGTTGACGGCGATGTCCGCCTTGGCGGCCGCCTCGGCCGTCTTGGCGTCGACCTTGAATCTTTCGGCGGGCCCCGAGTACGCGCCGCCGCGGGTGCATGTCTTGGAGGCTTCCCTGGGGCAGGGGTAGGGCCCGGTCGTCACCGAGGCACCGCCGCCGGCGGCCTCGCCGGTCCAGCCGTCGGGCACGGGAAGGCTGATGCCGCTGAAGATGTCGGTGGCGTAACCCTCTTCGCTGGGCGGCGGGGCGGACGGTCCGCTCGGGGGCTCCGACGACTCCGGGGCCTGCGGCTCCTGGGGCGCGCCGGGCTGCGACGGGGCGGAGGACGAGGGGGCCTTGGCGGCGCTGTCGCCGTCCCCGTCGTCGTCGGCGGTCAGGAAGTAGACGCCGCCGCCTATCCCGGCGAGCACCACGAGGGCCACGCCCACGGCTATGCCTGTGCGCAGGCCGCGCCGCGGGGCGGTGGGCTGTCCCGGGTAGGAGGGATAGGCGGGGTGCGCGCCCGGTGCGGCGACGGTCGGAGCGCCTGCCGGGGGCGCGGGCGGATGGGCCGGGGGAGCCGCAGGGGCGGAGCCACCCCACCCGGCGGCGGCGGAACCCACCGCGCGGACCTGGTCCGTCCATACGTTCCCGTCCCACCAGCGCTCGGTGCGGGGGCCGTCAGTTGTCTGGCCGGGGTCGGGGTACCAGCCGGGAGGGGTTACCTGGGTCATGGCGTCAGCGTATGAGCATTCGGTGAAAACGGGATGAGAGGGGGTCGGTACGAGGCCACCGTTCGGCAGCTCTCTTCGCCCCGGGGGGAGGCGAGTTCGCCTTTCCTGCCCAGGGCTTACCTCCCCCCCGACTAGTGCGGCGGCTTCACCCCTCCCGCCCGTCCACCACAAGCCGCACCGGTCCGCCGCCCTCGGGCGCGGGCACCCGCACCCCCGCCCGACCCGGCGTGATCGACCCCAGCACGCTCGCATGCCGCGCCCCCGTGCTCTCCGGCACCGTCCCCGGCAGCCCGTGTGCCGTCAGGAAGCCGAGCACCGCGAAGGCGTACGCCTCCTTCGCGGCGGACGGCAGGCCGAGCTCGTCGGACGTGCGCACCGGGACCTTGCCGCCCAACTCGGCCCGCAGGAACGCCATCAGCGTCGGATTGCGTGTGCCGCCGCCCGAGGCGATGACCTCGGAGGCGTGGACCGCCCTGATGGCGTCGGCGACCGTGCGTGCGGTCAGCCGGGTGAGGGTGGCGACGACGTCGTGCGGGGCCAGGTCCTCGTACCCGGTGAGTGCCGCCCGCAGATAGGGCAGGTGGAAGAGCTCCTTGCCAGTGGTCTTCGGCGCCGGCCGCGCGTAGTACGGCTCGCCGAGCAGGACGGCGAGCAGCCCCTCGTCGACCGTGCCGCGCGCGGCCATCTCGCCGTCGATGTCGTACGTGAGCCGCTCCCGCGTCAGCTCGCGCACGGCGGCGTCGATGAGGGCGTTGGCGGGGCCTGTGTCGAAGGCGGTGCCGTCCGGGGCGGTGATGTTGGCGATCCCGCCGAGGTTCAGCGCGGCGGGTGCGCCGGGCCTGCCGCGCAGCCACATCCGGTCGACGATGCTGACCAGGGGCGCGCCCTGGCCACCCGCGGCGATGTCACGGGGACGGAAGTCGGCGACCACCGGAAGCCCTGTCCGCTCGGCGATCCACGCGGGCTGCCCGATCTGCAGCGTGCCGTGCACCTGACCGTCCTCCACCCAGTGGTAGACGGTCTGCCCGTGCGACGCGACCAACTCCGCCCGTCCGTCGCACAGTTCACGGTCCGCCTCGGCCGCCGCCGCGGCGAAGGCCTGGCCGATGCGGGTGTCGAGGCGGCAGACCTCCGCAAGCGTGGTGGCGGCGGGCGGCAGCGCGGCGCCGAGTGCGGTCCGCAGCGCCTCGTCGTACCCGCGGGTGATGAGACCCAGCGGGGAGAGCAGCAGACGGTCGCCGTCGATCGTCAGGTCGGCCGCCGCGGCGTCGATGGCGTCGTACGAAGTCCCCGACATCAGCCCGATTACGCGCACGTGCTGCCCCTCTCGCTCTCCTCACCTGGTGTTTGATCATCGCAGCGATGACGGCGCGCGCGCACTCGCACGTACGATCCAGTTCAAGTCGTCGACGCAAGGGGAGGGGGCGACTTGACCATGTCCGCCACGGGGTCCGCCACGGGATCACCCGCTCCGCGCGCCGAGACGCGGCGCACGAACCTCACCCGAACCGACGGCACCTGGAGCGGCCTCCTCCTGGAGGTGCGCGCACGGCCACGGCCCGGACTGTGTCTGCGGACCGCCGAGAACCGCCTGCTCCTGGCGCAGGGAGCTGCCGCCGACCCGCTGCTGCTGGCCCTGGTGGACCCGCACCACGGCGGGGTCGACTTCCGCCGGACCGGCCGCTACCGCCCTCTCGTCCCACCCCTGCGCGCACACATGGCCCGCGCCTACGGCGGCTCCCCGCAGCGCTGGGCGCACCACTTCGCGACCCTGCTCGCCGCGTCACCCGACAGCCCTCTTCACGACGGGCGCTGGGTGCTGAACCCGGACCCGCCGCTGCGCGGGTGGAAGCATGCGGACGAGCGAGCGGGGGAGTACTGGCGCTCGCTGCTCATCGAGGGCGATCCCGACGGGTACATCGACTGGTGGGTCCACAACGGCTCGTGGGAGATCTTTCCGCTGCGGGCGATGCCGGACGCCGACGACCCCCGCGTCAAGGCGTACCGCAAACAGGCGAGGGACGGCACGCTGCCGCCCGTCCTGCTCTGGTGGGTGAGCGGCCTCGACAGCCATATCGTCCTGGACGGTCATGCCCGCCTCGCCGCGGCGATCGCCGAGTCCGTGGAACCGGCCGTCCTGGAACTCCAGCGGACCGCTTCCCAGGACGAGGTGGACACCGGCATGGAGCGGGCCGTGACGACGTACGAGGCGGAGCTGGCGAGGTTCACCGAGCTGCGTGCCGCGCAGGGCCCGCGCGTCCCCGACGGCGCCGAGTTCGCGGGCCCGGTCCTTGCCCGCCGCCTCGACGAGCTGCGTACCGGACACCGCCCCACGTGGGCCTGGCCGCTGCCGGGCGGTGTCCAGGAGTGGCACCGGATCGCCCGCGAGCAGGTGGGCGAGGGGGGATGGGAGTACGCATGAGGCAGGCGGCGCATGGAAGGAACCCAAGGAACCCAAGGAACCAGGGGGCCTTCGCTTGCGCCGCGCGTCAGCCGACCCCGCTCCCTCCGCCGGACAGCACCAGCCGTCGGCACTCCCCGGGGCTGCCCCACGCACTGCGCAGCGCTCGCGCCTTGGTCAGCCACAGTGACAGGTCGTACTCCGCGGTGTAGCCGATCGCTCCGTGGAGTTGCAGTGCCGCCCGCGCGGCGCCGTACGCCGCTTCGCTCGCCGCCGCTTTCGCCGCGGCCACATCTGGCGTCTCCAGGGTCAGAGCTGCCCCGTAGAGAAGGGGCCGGGCGAATTCGAGGGCTATCAGGACGTCCGCAAGCCGGTGCTTGACCGCCTGGAAGCCGCCGATCGGCGTGCCGAACTGGGTGCGCTGCTTCACGTACGCGACCGTCCTGTCCAGGAGCGCGAGTCCGACCCCCAGCGCCTGCGCCGCCGTCGCGAGCGAGGCCCAGTCGGCCGCGTACCGGGAAGCCTCCGTCACCGAGGGGCCCGAGGCGAGGAGTTCGCCGTCCGGCCGCAGGCGCGCCAGGCGCCGTACGGGGTCAAGGGACCGCTCCACGCGCGCGTGCCCGGAGGCCAGGCGCAGCTCACCTCCCGTGGCGGTCAGCCGCAGCGTCGCCGCGTCCGCGTCCAGCGCGAACGGACCCCCTTCGGGGAGAGCGAGCGTCGTGACGGCGTCCCCGGAGGCCAGCGACGGAAGAAGCCGCTTGGCCGGGGCCGCGTCGCCCAGCGCGGCGAGCCGGGAGAGCAGCGCGCCCGCCGCCACCGTCTCGACCACCGGTCCCGGCACCGCATGTCGCCCCAACTCCACAAAGGCGACGGCTGTTTCGACCGGGAGCAGCCCCATCCCCTCGTGCTCCTCGGGGACGGCGAGGGCGAACACGCCGGCATCCGCGAGGCGCCCCCACACGGCACGCCCCGGCGCGAAGTCCCCGGCGGCCCAGGCCCTCGCGGCCGCCGGGGTGTCGGCCGCCGTCAGCATCGCGTCGAGCGAGCGCGCGAACTCCCGCTGCTCGTCGTCGAGGAGGAACCTCATCAGCGGCGTCCTTTCGGCAGTCCGAGCAACCGCTCGGCGATGATGTCGCGCTGGATTTCGTTGGTGCCCGCGTAGATCGGCCCGGCGAGCGAGAAGACGTACCCCTCCGCCCAGTCGCCGCCGTCCGCCAACTCGCCCTCCGCGCCCAGGAGATCGAGCGCGGTCTCGTGCAGCGCGATGTCGTACTCGGACCAGAAGACCTTGTTCAGGCTCGACTCCGCGCCGATCGTCTCGCCCGCCGCGAAGCGCGAGGCGTTGGCCCAGGTGAACAGCTGATAGGCGCGGGCCCCGATCACCGCGTCGGCCACCCGGTCGCGCAGCGCGGTGTCCCCGGGGTCGCCGTGTGCGCGCCACTGGCGCACCAGGCGGTCGGCCGTGGCGACGAAGCGGCCGGGGGAGCGCAGCGTCAGACCGCGTTCGTTGCCCGTCGTCGACATGGCGATCCGCCAGCCCTGGCCCGGCTCGCCGATCACGTCGTCGTCCGGCACGAAGACGTCGTCGAGGAAGAGTTCGGCGAAGGCGGGCTTGCCGTCAAGGCGCCCGATGGGGCGGACGGTCACGCCGTCCGCGTCCAGCGGGAACATCAGGTACGTCAGGCCCCGGTGCGGCTTGGCGGAGTCGACGGCGGGGTCGCTGCGGAACAGGCCGAACGCGCGGTCGGCGAACGCGGCCCGCGACGACCAGGTCTTCTGCCCGCTGATCAGCCAACCGCCCTCCGTGCGGCAGGCGGTGGAGCGCAGCGACGCCAGGTCCGAGCCGGACTCCGGCTCGGACCAGGCCTGCGCCCAGATCACCTCGCCGCTCGCCATCGGGGGCAGGATCCGCGCCCGCTGCTCGTCGGTGCCGAAGTCGAAGAGGGTCGGCGCGAGGAGGTTGATGCCGTTCTGCGAGACGCGGCCGGGGCCGCCCGCAGCGAAGTACTCCTCCTCGAACACCAGCCACTTGACGATGTCGACGCCCTGCCCGCCGTACTCCTCGGGCCAGGACACCACCGACCAGCGGTCGGCCGCGAGCTCTCCCTCCCAGGCGCGGTGGGCCGCGAATCCCTCCCGGGTCTCCAGTGACGGCAGTGGCTCGCCCGGGACGTGCCCGGCCAGCCAGTCGCGCGCCCGCTGCCTGAACTCCCCTTCCCCGGCGGTGAAGTCGAGGTCCATCAGTGGCCCACCTCTTCGGTCGGTTCTTCTCCAGCGGTCTTCCGCGTTCCCGGCGGCCTTCCCTAACAAGTGTTTGGTAGATTACCCTGAGGTCGAGTCAGCCGTCGAGAGCGAGTCGACAGTCAAGGGGGTCGAGCATGGACGCACCCACGTACGTGCCGGGGCACGGTCTGCTCGCGGGCCGCACCGCCGTCATCACCGCGGCGGCCGGAGCGGGCATCGGCGGCGCCACGGCCCGCCGCTTCCTGGAGGAGGGCGCGCGCATCGTCATCGGCGACGCTCACCCGCGCCGCACGAAGGAGACGGTGGAGGCGCTGGCGGGGGAGTTCGGCGCCGACCGGGTCGACGGGACGCCGTGCGACGTCACGGACGAAGCCCAGGTGCAGGCTCTGTACGACCTGGCGGAGCGGCGCCACGGCGGCCTGGACGTCGTCGTGAACAACGCGGGACTCGGCGGCACCGCCGAGCTCACCGAGATGACCGACGAGCAGTGGGACCGGGTCATCGACGTGACACTGAACGGCACGTTCCGCTCCACCAGGGCCGCCCTGCGCCGCATGCGGGCCGCAGACCGGGGCGGCGTGATCGTGAACAACGCCTCGGTGCTCGGCTGGCGCGCCCAGGCGGGCCAGGCGCACTACGCAGCGGCGAAGGCCGGCGTCATGGCGCTCACGCGCTGCGCCGCCGTCGAAGCCGCGCCCCACGGCATACGGATCAACGCGGTGTCGCCCAGCCTCGCCATGCACCCGCACCTCGCGAAGGTCACATCGCCCGAGCTGCTCGAGGAGCTCACCGCCCGTGAGGCGTTCGGGCGGCACGCCGAGCCCTGGGAGATAGCCAACGTCATCGTCTTCCTGGCCAGCGAGTACTCCTCGTACATGACAGGGGAGACGGTCTCGGTCAGCAACCAGCACGCCTAGGCGGAGAATGACCGTGTGTCGAAACCGAAGCAGAGCAGCACCACGACAGAGCAGAGCGCGACGACAAAGCAGGGCAGCACCACAAAGAAGAAGCCCGCGGTGAGTCCCTCGCCCGAGCGCCGCAGCGAACTCCTCGCCATCGCGGCCGACGTCTTCGCCGAGCAGGGGTACAACGCGACCACGGTCCGCAAGATCGCGGACGCCGCTGGCATGCTCGCCGGCAGCCTCTACTACCACTTCGACTCCAAGGAGTCGATGCTCGAAGAGATCCTCTCCACCTTCCTCACCGAGCTGTGGGACGGGTACGACACCGTGCTCCAGTCGCAGCTCGGCCCCCGCGAGACCCTCGAGGCGCTCGTCACCGAGTCCTTCCGGGAGATCGACCGGCACCGCTCCGCCGTCGCCATCTACCAGAAGGAGTCCAGGCACCTGGTCGCGCAGGCGCGCTTCCAGTACCTGACCGACTCGCAGCAGCGCTTCGAGAAGACATGGCTGACGACGCTGGAGCGCGGAGTCGAGGAGCGCGTCTTCCGCGACGACCTGGACATCCGGCTCGCCTACCGCTTCGTGCGCGACACCGTCTGGGTCGCCGCGTCCTGGTACCGCCCCGGGGGAGGCCACAGCCCCGAGGAGATCGCCCGCCAGTACCTCTCGATGGTCCTGGACGGCATCGCCGTACGCACGTAGAGAGCGCGTCGTCACCCCGGCGACCGCGCACCGCCCGAGGAGCACGAGGAGTACGCAGTCATGGCCGAGGCCTACATCGTCGAAGCGGTCCGCACCCCCGTCGGCAGGCGCAAGGGCGGCCTCTCGGCCGTCCACCCCGCCGACCTGGGAGCCCATGTCCTGAAGGCGCTCGTCGAGCGCACCGGGATCGACCCCGCCGCCGTCGAGGACGTCGTCTTCGGCTGCCTGGACACGGTCGGCCCACAGGCCGGGGACATCGCCCGCACCTCCTGGCTGGCGGCAGGACTGCCCGAAGAGGTGCCCGGCGTGACGATCGACCGGCAGTGCGGATCCTCGCAGCAGGCCGTGCACTTCGCGGCGCAGGGCGTCCTGTCCGGCACCCAGGACCTCGTCGTCGCGGGCGGCACACAGAACATGTCGATGATCCCCATCGCCTTCGCCTCCCGGCAGGCCGCCGAACCGCTCGGCCTCACCGAAGGCCCGTACGCGGGCAGCGAGGGCTGGCGCGCCCGCTATGGGGACCGGCCCGTCAACCAGTTCCACGGCGCACAGCTGATCGCCGAGAAGTGGGGCATCACCCGCCGTGACATGGAGGAGTTCGCGCTCCGCTCGCACCAGCGGGCCGTCCGTGCGATCGACGAGGGCCGCTTCGACCGCGAACTCACCGCGTACGCGGACGTGACCACCGACGAGGGCCCGCGCCGCGACACGACCCTGGAGAAGATGGCGGGCCTCAAGCCCGTCCTGGACGAGGGCACCATCACCGCCGCGTGCTCCTCGCAGGTCTCGGACGGCGCCGCCGCGCTGCTCGTCGCGAGCGAACGGGCCGTGCGGGAGCACGGGTTGACGCCCCGCGCCCGCATCCACCACCTCTCGGTGCGCGGCGAGGACCCGATCCGGATGCTGTCCGCGCCGATCCCCGCCACCGCGTACGCCCTCAAGAAGACCGGCATGAGCATCGGCGACATCGACCTCGTCGAGATCAACGAAGCGTTTGCGCCGGTCGTCCTCGCCTGGTTGAAGGAGACCGGGGCGGACCCGGAGAAGGTCAATGTCAACGGCGGTGCGATAGCACTCGGCCATCCCCTCGGCGCGACCGGCGTCAAGCTGATGACGACGCTCCTGCACGAACTGGAGCGCACAGGCGGCCGGTTCGGCCTCCAGACCATGTGCGAAGGTGGCGGTCAGGCGAACGTGACCATCATCGAGCGCCTCTGAACGCGTCCCGTTCCCGGCGCCTCCCTCACTCCTTGCGGGAGTTGCTGGCCGGACCCCGCACCGCGAGGCCCTCTCCCCAGCTAGTCTCGATGTCTGTACGTCGATTGAGCGACCTCGGGAGGTAGCGCGATGACGCAGGGACGGCCCGGAGGTGCCAACTGGGCCCCGCTGTGGGAGCGCGATGCGGAACTCGCCGCGGCCGCGCGGGCCGTTGACGAGCTGTGCTCCGACTCGACGACGGCGGGCGGGCTGCTCGTCTTCCAGGGCGAGGCGGGGATCGGCAAGACGGCGCTCCTGTCGGAGGTGCGCCGCATCGCACAAGGGCGGGCCATGGTGTGGTCCGCGCGAGGTGGCGAGACCGTCACCTCCGTCCCCTTCAACGTCGTACGCCAGCTGCTGCAGCCGGCTCTCGTCGCGCTCTCTCCCGAGGAGGCACGGGAGTATCTCGGCGACTGGTACGAGATCGCGGGCCCCGCGCTCGGCATAGCCGAGCCGACGGGACTCCAGGCCGACCCGCAGGGTGTGTGCGACGGTCTGGTCGAGGCCGTGGCGCGGCTTTCGGGGCTGCACTGGCCGCTCGTCCTGCTCATCGACGACGCGCACTGGGCCGACCAGGAGACCCTGCACTGGCTGGCCGCGTTCGCCCAGCGCCTCGACGAACTGCCCGTCCTCGTGGTGGTCGCCCACCGGCCGGACGACGCCATCGGCGAGAGCGCGCGCCACCTCGCGGCCGTCGGAGCGGCGGCCCGCCCCACGCCTCCGCTGCGCGCACTCACCCCGGACGCGGCGGCCGGACTCACCCGTGCCACGCTCGGCGAGCACGCGGACGCCCCGTTCTGCCGCGAGGTGTGGGCGGTCACCGGCGGCAATCCGTACGAATCCGTGGAACTGCTCGCCAAGGTGCAGGACAGCGAGCTCGATCCGGTGGAGAGCTCCGCCGCCGAACTGCGCGCCCTGAACCGCTCGGCGCGCGGCCGCGGTCTCGTCGCCCGTCTCGAAGGACTCGGCACGGACGTCACGCGGTTCGCGTGGGCGGCGGCGATCCTCGGCACCGCCATTCCGCTCGACCTTGCCGCCTCGCTCGCCGGGATGACCCGTGAGGCGGCCGAGCGGTGCGCGGAGCGGCTGCGCACCGCGCGCATCCTGCTCGGCGCCGACCAGGGCCTGGAATTCGTCCATCCGCTGATCGCGAGCACCGTGTACCGCTCGATCCCGCCCGCCACCCGCACCGCGATGCACGGCCAGGCCGCGTGGGCCGTCACGCTGTCGGGCCGTGGCGCGGCGGCCGCGTCGCGGCATCTCCTCGAGGTCCATCCGGACGACGACCCCGAGCTGGTCAAGCAGTTGCGCCAGGCGGCGGCCGAGCATCTGGCGGTCGGTGCGCCGGACGCGGCCCGCCGCTGCCTCGAACGCGCCCTGCGGGAACCGCCGCTGCCCGAGACCCACGCGCGCGTGCTCTACGAACTGGGCTGCGCCACGCTCCTCACCTCGCCCGTCACGACCATCGGCCACCTGCGCGAGGCGCTCAACACCCCGGGGCTCGACCGCGGGCTGCGCGTGGACGCCGTCTGCCGCCTCTCCCAAGCCCTGGTGCACAACGACCAGTTGGAGGAGGCCCTGCGTGTCGTGGACGCCGAGGCCGCCCGTCTCGAGAGCGGACCCGACCGGATGCGGTTGGAGGGGGTCCACTACATGTGGGAGGGCATCCACGCGCGCGAGGACGACGCGACGGGACGTTCGCGCCGCCTCGCCGCGCTCGCCGGACCACTGCCGGGACGTGACAACTCCGAGCGCGCCCTGCTGATCCTGCGCGCCTTCGACGCCATGACCCGCGGGGAGAACGCGGAGGAGATCGTCGAGCTCTGCGACCGCACCCTCGTCAACGGCCGCCTCGCGCCGGGCCTCGGCTGGACCGACACGGAGTGGGGCTTCGAGCTCCTGACGATGCTGGGCGGCGCCTACATCTTCACCGACCGCCTCGACCGTGCCGAGAGCGTCTTCGCCGAGGGGGTCCGTGCCTACGAGGCCGCGGGCTGGAGCGGCGGCCATCTGGCCGTGGCCAAGGCCTGGCTGGGTCTGGTGTACCGCAGGCGCGGACGTCTCGCCGAGGCGGAGGCCTCGCTGCGGGAGAGCCTGCGTCTCACCGACCGTGTCGGCAGCGGCCTCCCGATGCACTGGGACGCCGCGTGCAAGCTCATCGACACGCTGCTCGCCCGCGGCAAGGTCGACGAGGCCCAGGAGGCCGCCGAGCGCTACGGCATCGCGCCGCCCTTCCCCTCCACGATTCTTCTGCCCGACATCCACTCCGTGCGGGGCCGCCTGCTGATCACCACGGGGCAGCGGCCGGAGGGCATCAGCGAACTGGAGGTGGCGGCGAAGACGGCGAACGAACGCGGCTGCTACAACCCGGTGGTGAACCCCTGGGCGTACGACCTCGCCCGCGCGCTCGCCGTGGACGACCCGCGGCGCGCCGCCCAGCTGGTCGCGGACGCACGGGTCCAGGCGGAGCTCTTCGGCACGGACACGGCGATCGGCGAGGCGCTGCGGTGCGCGGCGTCCCTGGAGAGCGGGCAGCGAGCGGTCGCGCTGTACGCACGGGCGGTGGCCTGCCTGGAGGCGTCGCCGTGCGCCTATGAACACGCGGTCGCACGAGTCGAGTACGGGATCGCGGCAGGCTCCGCGAGCGAACTGGTACGGGGCCTGGCCCTGGCCGAATCCTGCGGAGCGGACGGGATGGCCGCACGGGCGCGGGCGTCTTTGGAGGTGGCGGGGGTCTGAGACGAGGGCCGGGCAGGGTCACGGCTCCCGTCCGCCTTGAAGCGAACGTGGCGGACGGCGCGGCTCGGTGGGCACGGCGGAGCCGTGGCAGAGGGCGCGCAAGAGCCTGACCGGCGGGAGCGGGCTTCCGGTACGGGGCGGGCTTCCGCAGTACGGGGCGGCGCGTGGCGGGACAGCGCAGCGGTCGCAGGTGGCCACTGAGCCCGCCGGAGGCAGCCGCCCGGCTCTGCCGCCCCCGCCCACTAGTTCAGCCGTAGCCGCCCCGCCACCTCAGCCGCCGCCATCCCTCGGAGGGGAGCCGCATTCCGGTGCGGGGCGGGGCGGAGGAGAGACCGGCGGAGCCCTCCGCTCAGCTCAGCCGTCCCCGCCCACCAGCTCAGCCCGCAGGCTTCCCGCGACCTCAGCTGTCTCCATCCTCGGGAGCCGAGCCGTATCCCGCCGCAGGGAGGGGCGAGCCGAGGCGAACCCGGCCGGAGGCCGCCGTTCAGCTCAGTCGTAGGCGTCCCACCACCTCAGCTGCCTCCAGCATCACCCGCGTGACCAGCTCCTCGCACGAGGGCAGGTCCTCTATTACGCCCGCTACCTGGCCGGAAGCCATGACCCCCGCTTCCGGTATTCCGTCCACCATCGTCGACTTCAGCATCATGGGCGTATTCGCGGCCAGCAGGACCTGGCTCCACGTCATCCCCTTCCCGTGCCGCATCGCGAGTCCGTCCCGGATCATTTCGCCCCACCCCATGCCGGACATCTTCCGGAACGCCGCCGCGTGCCGCACGGCCCGTGCGAGGGACGCCGCCCGCCCCGACTTCTCCAGCGAGGCGACAAGATCCGTCCGCAGCATCCGGTGCGGGAGACCATCCACCCGGGTGGTCACCGTGACGTCCTTGACCGACGCGGACAGATAGCGGGCCTTGACCGCGTCCGGCACCGTCGAGTCCGACGTCAGCAGAAAGCGTGTGCCCATCGCGACCCCCGCCGCGCCATAGGCGAGCGCGGCGACGAGCCCCCGGCCGTCGAAGAAGCCGCCCGCCGCGATCACCGGGATGTCCACCGCGTCCACGACCTGCGGCAACAGCACGGTCGTGGCGACCTCGCCGGTGTGTCCGCCGCCCTCGCCGCCCTGTACGACGACCGCGTCCGCGCCCCACGCCGCGACCTTCTCCGCATGCCGTCGCGCCCCGATGGACGGGATGACGACCACCCCGGCGTCCTTCAGCTCCGCGATGAGCTCCTTCGAGGGGGCGAGCGCGAAGGACGCGACCCGCACTCCCTCGTCGACGATGACCCGCACCCGGTCCCGCGCGTCGCCCGCGTCGGCGCGCAGGTTGACCCCGAAGGGCTCGTCCGTACGGGACTTGACCTCCCGGACGGCCGAGCGCAGCTGGTCGACGGTCATCGTCGCGGAGGCGAGGATGCCGAGGGCGCCCGCGTTCGCCGTCGCGGACACCAGTCGAGGGCCCGCCACCCAGCCCATGCCGGTCTGCACGATGGGGTACCGCACACCGACCAGTTTGGTCAGCGCCGTCTCCATGCCCGGCGGAGCCGACGTCACGAGCGCACCTCGCGCTCGCGCAGACCGCGCGGGTCCACCACGTCCCGGATCAGCCGCAGCTCCTTTGCCGTCGGCTCGCGGGTGCACGGCACGTCATCCGCCTCCGCGAGCCTGAAGCCGGTCGACTCACGCACCTGCTCGACCGTCACGCCCGGGTGCAGGGAGACCAGGCGCATCGCGTGGTCCGCCGCCCCGAAGTCGAAGACGCCGAGGTCCGACACGACCCGGCGCAGGTCGTGGAAGCGGGTGGCGGAAGGACCGGCCGCCGCCGCGCTGTCGTAACCGACGCCGCTGATCATGTCGACCTTCTCGACGAAGACGCGCTTCGAGTGCCGGGGGATCCAGTAACTCACGGGGTTGTTGAGGGTGTTGACCGGAGCACCGCGCACCCCGAGCAGCTGGCGCCTGGGCCGCTCCCAGTCGCCGATGCAGGAGATGTTCTGGTTCCCGAAGCGGTCGATCTGGCTCGCGCCCATCATCACGTGGCGCCTGCCGCCCATGGCCATCGTCAGATGCCTGCGGTACGGCAACCAGCCCTCCGTCACCGCCGACGGCGCCCCCACGGCGGGCACATCGCCGATCAGCAGCGCCTCGCCGTCCGTGAGCAGCAGGTCCGGCGAGAACGTCAGCTTGGCCAGGCGCGCGGCGATCGCCGGGACCGTGCCCATCGGCGATGCGAGGATCTCCCCCGCGCCCCGCCAGGCCTCCGCGCAGGCGATCACGCAGTACTCGGCGCGGGTGACGGAGGAGGCGGTCGCCTCAGATGCGCCGGCCGCCGCGGTCGGGTCGGTCTGCGTCATCGCTGCTCCTTGTGCCAGGCCTGGACGGCCGCTTGGTAGTCCTGCTCGGTGCCGGTCAGGAAGCGGTCCTCGAATTTCTTCCAGGCGTCGGGGTCGCCCGCGGCGGTGGCGTACGCCTTCTGGAAGGGCTCGTCCCGGCCGTAGTCCGGCACGCACGACGTGAAGTGCGCGCCCTTGGGTGTCTCGGTCACGCCCGTCACCGCGTGCCGGGAGACCAGCATCGTCTGCGGCGCCGCCCGCTCGGTGAGCTCGCTCGACTCGACGATCCGCTCGCACGACACGTACGCCGTGTCGGATGCCTCGCAGAACAGGTCGTCGAAGTACGGATCCGGGCCCAGATACTGGGCGTTGCCCAGGCGGTCGGCGCGGTTGAGATGGACCAGCGCCGCGTCCATCCGCAGGGCGGGCACGGCGACCAGCTCCTCCCCGTCCTCGTACGGCGAAGTGACCGTACGCAGCTGGGGGTTGACCCGCAGGACGTCCGAACCGAGGCCCGCGCGGATCGGCAGGAACGGCAGCCGCTGGGCACCGGCCGTCAGGCCCTGCATGAACATCGCCTCGTCCAGCTCGACCAGTTCGAAGGCGCCGCGCTCGCGCGCCGCGCGGAAATGCGGCTCCAGGGGGATCGAGTCGAGGGTCGTGAACGCCGTGACCAGCTTGCGGATCTTCCCCGCCGCGGCGAGCAGGCCGACGTCCGGGCCGCCGTACGCCACGACGGTGAGGTCCGTGATCCCGGACCGCAGCAGAGCCCGCACCAGCGCCATGGGCTTGCGGCGCGAACCCCAGCCGCCGATGCCGAGCGTCATCCCGCTCCGCAGCCGCCCCACGATCGCGTCGGGCGTCATGGTCTTGTCCGTCATGCCCTCCCCTCCTCCTTCTTTCCGGAACCTGTCTTTCCAGAGGCTGTCTTTCCGGAGCCTGTGCCGAAGTTCTCGCGGACGCGGTCCGCCAGGCCGCTCAAGTTCGCCTCGAAGGTGAAGCCCTGCTCGAAGCGGTAGCTGCGGTGCACGTCGACGGGGTCGATGCCGTTGATCGCGGCCTTGGCGAACCGCAGCAGTGTGCCGTCCTTCTGCGCGATCTCGCGCGCCAACTCCAGTGCCGCATCGCGCAGTTCATCGCGCGGCACGACCCGCCACACGGAGCCGTGCGCGTGCAGCTCGGCCGCGGTGGCCGTGCGCGAGGTGTAGTACAGGGCGCGCATCAGGTGCTGCGGGACCAGGCGGGCGAGATGCGTCGCGGCGCCGAGCGCGCCCCGGTCCAGCTCGGGCAGGCCGAACGTCGCGTCCTCGCTCGCCACGATCGCGTCCGCGTTGCCCACGAGGCCGATGCCGCCGCCCAGGCAGAAGCCGTTCACCGCGGCCACGACCGGCACCTCGCATTCGTAGACCGCCGAAAACGCTTCATAGCACCCGCGGTTGGCGCCTATCAGCGCGCCGTGGCCGCTGTCGCGCTGCATCTCCTTGATGTCCACGCCCGCGTTGAAACCGCGGCCCTCGGCGGCAAGGACGACGCAGCGCGTCCCGGGGTCGCGGCCGGCCGCGCGCACAGCGGACGCCAGGTCGAACCACCCCTGCACGGGCAGGGCGTTGACGGGCGGGAAGTCGACCGTGACGACGGCGACGCCCTTGTCCGGGGTGGAGGTGGAGACAGACATCAGAGGATCCGCTACCTTTCATCCAGGCCCTTCAACCAAACATTTGTTAGTTAGGAAGGTAGCAGCGATGACTGACACCCGACAGGTGGTGGTCGTCACCGGCGGCACCCGAGGCGTCGGAGCCGGTATCGCCCGCAGCTTCCTCGTCGCCGGTGCGCGAGTCGTCGTCTGCGCCCGCAGACCGCCGGAGCGCCCGGTCGAAGCGGCGGGCTCCGCTGCCGAGTTCAGACCGCTCGACCTGCGCGACGCACAAGCGGCGCACACGTTCTTCGCCGATGTGGCCGCTGACCACGGCAGGTTGGACGCCCTGGTGAACAACGCGGGCGGCACACCCTTCGGGCTGCTCGCCGAATCGGCCCCCGCCCGCCAGGCCAAGATCGTTGAACTCAACCTGCTGGCCCCGCTGTACGCATCCCTGGCGGCGTACGAGGTGATGCGCGGCCAGGAGCCCGGCGGGGGCAGCATCACCATGATCGGGAGCGTGAGCGGCTCCCGTCCCTCACCCGGCAGCGGTGCCTATGGCGCGGCCAAGGCGGGCCTGGAGAACCTCGCGCGCACGATGGCCGTCGAGTGGGCCCCGAAGGTGCGCGTGAACACCGTCGTGCTCGGCCTCGCCCGCACCGAGAGCGCCCATCTGCACTACGGCGACGAGGAAGGCATCGCGCAGGTCGCCCGCACCGTCCCGCTCGGACGCCTCGCCGATCCGTCGGACGTGGGGGACGCGTGCGTCTTCCTCGCCTCCGACAGCGCGCGCTACATCAGCGGCGCCGCACTGCACCTGCACGGCGGCGGCGAACGCCCCGCGTTCCTGGACGCCGCGTCCGTCAACCACTGAACGTATCCGAGGAGTTCCGCATGACCGAGGAGTTCCGAATGACCTCAGCCGACAAGCCGGGCCCCGGCATCTGCGAGGGCCGCGTCGTGATCGTCACCGGCGCGGGCCGTGGCCTCGGCCGAGCGCACGCGCGCGCGTACGCCGCCGAGGGCGCCAAGGTCGTCGTGAACGACCTCGGTGTGGGGGCCGACGGCTCCGGGGCGTCCGGCGGGCCCGCGCACGACGTCGTCGCGGAGATCCGCGCGGCGGGCGGCGATGCCGTCGCGCACGGCGGTGACATCGCCACGCCCGAGGGGGCCGCGTCCCTGGTGCGGGCGGCGCTCGACACGTACGGACAGCTCGACACCCTCGTCAACAACGCGGGATTCCTGCGGGACCGGATGCTGGTCAACCTCGACGAGGACGACTGGGAAGCGGTGATGCGGGTGCATCTGAAGGGGCACTTCCTGCCGCTGAAGCACGCGGCCGCGTACTGGCGCGGCGAGGCGAAGGCGGGGCGCGCGCGGCACGCGTGCGTGGTCAACACCAGCTCGGGTGCCGGGCTGTTGGGGAGCGTGGGGCAGGGGAACTACAGCGCGGCCAAGGCCGGGATTCTCGGGCTCACGATGGTCGCATCGGCCGAATTCGCTTCCTACGGAGTGCGGGTCAACGCGATCGCGCCCGCCGCGCGGACGCGGATGACGGAGCAGACCTTCGCACAGACCATGGCCGCACCCGAAGGGGATGGCTTCGACGCGATGGCTCCGGAGAACGTGTCGCCGGTCGTGGTGTGGCTCGGCTCGGAGGCATCCGCCGGAGTCACCGGCCGCGTCTTCGAGGCCGAGGCGGGACGCATCACCGTCATGGAGGGCTGGCGGCCGGGACCGACGGCCGACAAGGGGGCCCGCTGGACGCCGGCGGAGGCAGGCGACGCGACGCTGAAGCTGCTCGCCGGGGCACAGGCGCCCCAGCCGGTGTACGGGGCGAGGTGAGCAGGGGCGGAGTACCGCCGGACGGGCTCTGCCCGAGCCCGTCCGGCGCAGGACGGTGACACCCTCAGGCCCCGGACGCCACCCGCACCGGATCAGTGCCCTCCGCACTGTGCCGCTCCGCCCAGCTCTCCAGCGACGTACGGCACGCGTGGTCCAGATGCCGCAGGTCCGTGAGGTCGAGGTCGATCGGTCGGTCCTGGGGCAGTGCCTCCAGCGCGTCGAGGAGCTTGGGGAGGCGCAGGAACGTGGCGTTGCCCGTCAGATGGACGCGGATCGGTCCCGCGCCCTTGTCGACGACCTCCACGTGCACGTGCGAGGTCTCCCACGCGGTCTTCATGACGGCGAGGGCGAGACCGATGAGGACACCCTCGAACATGTTCACCGTGACGATCGCCGCGGCCGTCACGGCCAGGACGACCGCCTCACCGCGGTGTTCGCGCCACAGCTCCGCCAACTGCCGTACGGGGACGAGCTTGCAGCCCGCGTGCACGAGGACGCCCGCGAGCGCCGCGACCGGGATGAGGGCGAGCGCGGCGGGCAGCAGCGCCGCGAAGAGGAGCAGCCAGACGCCGTGCAGGACGCGGGACGCCTTCGTCCGCGCGCCCGCCCGCACGTTGGCCGAGCTGCGGACGATGACGGCGGTCATCGGCAGGGCGCCGAGCAGCCCGCACACGGTGTTGCCCGCGCCCTGCGCGATCAGTTCCTTGTCGTACGACGTTCGCGGGCCGTCGTGCAGTCGGTCCACCGCGGCCGCGCTGAACAGGCTCTCCGCCGACGCGATCAGGGCGAACGCGAGCACGGTGCCGATGGCGCCGAGACTCAGCAGGTCCCCGAAGGCGGCGCCGTCCGGCATCCGCACCGCCTCGACGAGCCCCCGCACCTCGACCGTGGCCACCGGCAGGGAGAAGAGCAGCGTGGCACCCGTGGCGAGCGCCACGGCGGCGAGCTGGGCGGGCACCACGCGCAGCTTCGCGGGGAGCCGGTGCCAGAACACGAGCACGGCGATGGTGCCGAGGCCGAGCCCGAAGGCGGTCAGGGCGCGCTCCGAGCCGATGATCCCGGTGAGCATCCCCGGCAGCCCTGCGATCTTGTCGAGGCCGCTCGCGGGAGCCTCTCGGTCCGCCATGGCGTACAACTGCCCGGCGATCAGGACGAGTCCGATGCCGGCGAGCATGCCCTCGACGACGGCCACGGAGATGGCGCGGAAGAAGCGGCCGAGCCGGAGGGCGCCCATGGCCAGCTGGAGGATCCCGGCGACGAGCACGAGGGCGCCGAGTGCCGCGAGACCGTACTCCCGCACGGCTTCGTACACGAGGACGGTGAGTCCCGCGGCGGGACCGCTGACCTGGAGGCTGCTGCCGGGCAGCAGCCCGGTGACGAGACCGCCGACGATGCCGGTGATCAGGCCGAGTTCGGCGGGCACTCCGGAGGCGACGGCCACGCCCACGCACAGGGGCAGGGCGACGAGGAAGACGACCACGGAGGCGGCGACGTCGTGCCGCGCGCTGTCGGGTGCCCTGAGCAGGGAGCGGGCGCGGTCGAGTACGGAGGCAGGGGAAGGCTGCATGTCGGTTGACTCCTGAGCGCCGTGGGGGGCGCATCGGTGTGACGTGGACCGGTGTTCGGGTCCGGCCGGCGGACGCGTCGGACGCGTGTGCCTGGCGGCATGGCCGTGCCGGAGGAACCGATCAGCAGCGGAAGACCTGGAGCAGGGCCGGAAGCTCGCGGCCCGCTGGTCTCGTCTCGTGGTGGGCGGCGGCGACGGGCCGCCGCGCGGGCGTGCCGTCGTCCGCGGGAGCGACCGCGTGGGCCTGGAGACGCGGGGTCGTGTCGGGGGTGAGGTCGCGGCAGAGAGGGCGGCCGCGCGCCCGGAAGCGCTCGGAGGTCTCCTCCGGGTGCGTGTCGTCGCCGCAGTGCGCGTACGGTGCCGTGGCCGGTGGGATGCGGGATTCCGCGCCGTGAGTGGGTTCGTTGACCCCGTGCGCGAAGAACTGGACGGTCACCAGGAGCACGGCGAGCAGCGCCGCGGGCAGCACCCGCCTGCGCACTCCGGCTCCCGTCACAGTGGCAAATTCCTTACGTGGCCGCGTAACTCGCATGGTCACCAAGTAACTTAACCCGCCAGATGTGTCACCTGGGTGACCGGCGGTGACATGGCGCGACAGCCACCCTTCGATCAGGCGTACGTGACGTGTTTGCGCGGGCAGAGCGTGCGGGCACTGGGGTGCTACGCCGCCACGTGGCTTCCGCGGACGGATCGGCGCCCCTATTGCGCCACCCGAAACCCCGCCGAAACCACCCCAACGCACCGCACACCTACACTCCGGCCCATGGCGCGGATCCTGCCCTTCCAGCCCAGGCGGCTTCCCACCGGCGACGAGAGCGGGGCCCTGCTGCAGTTCCGAACGGTGCACGGCTACCGGCGCGCGTACCGCGTCGCCGGTGAGGGACCGGCGATTCTGCTGATCCACGGCATCGGCGACTCATCGGCGACCTGGTCCCCGCTGATCCCCCAACTGGCCCGCAGCCACACGGTCATCGCCCCCGACCTGCTCGGCCACGGCGCCTCCGAGAAGCCACGGGCCGACTACTCGGTGGCCGCGTACGCCAACGGAGTGCGGGACCTGCTCGGCGTGCTCGGCGTCGATCGGGTCACCCTCGTCGGGCACTCGTTCGGCGGCGGTGTCGCGATGCAGTTCGCCTACCAGTTCCCCGAGCGCGTGGACCGGCTCGTCCTGGTGAGCACGGGAGGCGTCGGCCCGCAGGTCACCCCCGTGCTGCGGGGCGTCTCGCTGCCCGGCGCCGCGCTGCTGCTCTCCCTGCTCGGACTGCCCGGCGCCGACGTGCCGGTGCGGGCGGTGGTCGCGCTGCTCAGGCTGCTCGACACCGGTCTCGGGCGGGACGCCCCCGAGTTGATGGGTCTGGTCGACGCGCTGCCGGACGTGTGGGCGCGGGCCGCGTTCATCCGTACCCTGCGGTCCGTCGTCGACTGGCGCGGCCAGGTGGTCACCATGCTGGACCGCTGCTACCTCGCCCAGGGCATGCCCACGCTCCTCGTCTGGGGCGACCGGGACGGCGTCCTGCCGGTCGACCACGCGTTCACCGCGCACGAGGCGATGCCCGGCAGCCGCCTCGAAATCTTCCCGGACGCCGGGCACTTCCCCTTTCACGCCGACCCCGCGCGCTTCCTCTCGCTCGTCGAGGAGTTCATCGGGGCGACGGAACCGGCCAATTGGAGCATCGATCAGTGGTGGCGCCTGCTGCGGGCGGGGCGGCCGGGCGACGACGCGTACATCGACGAGATGGAGCGGCGCTATCGCGAGGCGAGCGAGCGGAGCGCCACCTAGCCGCTCCCCGTCGGTGCTACGAGGCCCGATCCCGCCAGACCGTCATGTCCGCGCTCAAGAAGCTGAACCCGCCGTTCGGCAGCGCGGTCGACTTCACCTGGACCACGAGCAGGGCGATGTCTCCGGCAGGATTCTTCACGCAGATCTCGCTGCCGGCCGCCACCGCGGCCAGCGGGAGGTCGTGGCTGTCGGCGCCCGTGAGGGCGGTACGGCACGAGTCGAGGGTGGCCCCCGGCTTGCTGTACAGCAAGGTGATCACGCTCTTGTCGCTCTCCAGCGCGCAGCTGGTCTCCCCGCAGACGAAGCGGATGTCGCCCTTGCGGTCCTTGCGGTCGACCGGCTCCCTGAGGCTCACGGAGTTCTTCTCGTCGAACCACTCCTGGGGGTACGCGACGGCTTGCGGAGGGGCGGTAGCGGTCGACGAAGAGCCGGAGGAGGGGCGCGACGCGCCTGCCGCGCCGTCGCTCTTGTCGCCGGTGCCCGAGCCCTCGCCGGTCGCCGCCCTCTCGCCGTCCCCCGAAGACCCACCGGCTGCCGACCCGGACGCCGCGCCGGATCCCGACGACCGTTCGGACGCCGACGAACCGGACTTCGCGGACGTGTCCCGATGGCGCAGCAGATCCGTCGCGTCCATCACCGTCCACGTCAGGCCGAGCACCAGCAGCGCACCCCCCGTCACGATGCCCGTGATGAGCGCGTTGCGTCTTCGGCGGGCCCTCCGCTCGTCCTGCCCCATGGGCACGGTCGGCCGCGGCGGCGCGAACAACGGCTGCGTGTGCATCCGCGTGGGATGGGGGACCGGCGCCGGAACCGACACCTCAGGACCGGTGACCTCCCGCCAGACGGTAGGCCCCGCGCCCGCGTCGGCACCCGGGCCGAGCCGCTGCCTGCACCAGTCGACGATCTCCGCCAGGGTGGCCCGCTCCGCCGGATCGGCGGCCAGGCACCGGGCGAACAGCGGCCGCAACTGCGCGGGCAGCAGGGAGAGATCGGGCTCCGAGTGCACGATCCGGTACAGCACGCTGACCGAGGGCCCGTCCCCGTACAACGGCTCGCCCAGTGCCGCGAACGCCGCTGTCTGGCCGAGTGCGAAGACGTCGGTGGCCGCGGTGACCTCGCCCACGGACGCCTGCTCGGGAGCCATGAACTGGGGCGTGCCGACGGCGCTGCCCGTCGCGGTGTGCGGGGATGTGGCGCCCGAGGCCAGCGAGATGCCGAAGTCGATCACGCGCGGCCCGTCGGCGGCGAGGAGCACGTTCGAGGGCTTCAGGTCCCGGTGCACGATCCCCGCGCCATGGATGGCCTGCAGCGCCTCGGCGACCCCCGCCATCAGCCACAGCACCGCGGGTACCGGCAGCGGTCCGCTGCGGGCGACCGCATCCGACAGAGAGGGACCCGGCACGTACAGCGTGGCCAGCCAGGGCGGCACGCCGTCCGCGTCGGCGTCGATCAGCTCGGCCGTGTAGGCGCCCCGGACCCGCTGGGCCGCCTTGATCTCCCGGCTGAACCGCCGCCGGAAGGCCGGGTCGTCGGCCAGCTCGGGCCGTACCACCTTGATCGCCAGCGGTCGGCCGCCCTGCGTGTGCGACAGGTAGACCCGGCCCATGCCTCCCGCGCCGATCCGGGCGGCGAGACGGTAACCGGCCACCACGGGCGGATCGTCCGCCTGCAACGGCTGGAACACCTCAGTCGCATCGTTCATCGCCACGTGCCCCCCTGCTCTCCCCTGACCCCCTGATCAGCAGCAGCCTAAAGGGTGCCCATGACCGCTACTCCTCCGCCAGGACCCGCTGCGCCACCGCGAACGCCGAATTGGCCGCCGGGACGCCGCAGTAGACGGCCGTCTGCAGCAGTACCGCCCCGATCTCCTCGGGGGTGAGCCCATTGCGGCGGGCCGCACGGACATGCATGGCCAGCTCGTCGTAGTGCCCGTGCGCGACCAGGGCCGTCATGGTGATCATGCTGCGCTCGCGGTGCGCGAGGGTGGGGTCGGTCCAGATCTCGCCCCAGGCGTAGCGCGAGATGAAGTCCTGGAAGCGAGCCGTGAAGGGCGTGGTGTTGCCCTGCGCGCGGTCCACGTGCGCGTCACCCAGGACCGCTCGCCGCACGGCCGTCCCGCTCGCGGGCGCTCCCGTCAAGTGCGTGCGCAGCGCGGCGACCACGGCCTCCGGTCGCTCGGCCGGCGCCAGATGCGAGGCGCCCGCCAGCTCGGTGAGGGAGGCGCCCGGCACCGCGTCGGCGATCTCGCGGGCGTGGGCGGGTGGCGTCGCCGGGTCCTCGCGGCCCGCGACGACGAGCGTGGGCGCGGTGATCGCCGCCAGCGCCTCCCTGATGTCGTACGCGGCCAGGGCGTCGCAGCACGCGGCGTACGCGTCGGGGTCGGTGCCGCGGTGGTCGTCCACCAGGCGGGGGACCGTGAACCCGGGCGTGAACCAGCGGTCCGGCGCGCTCCGGGCGAGGTCGGCGAGGCCTTCGCGGCGTACGAGTGCCGCGCGCTCCTCCCAGCGGGCGCTGCCGCCGAAGTGCGCCGACGAGCAGATGACGGCGAGGCTCTCCACCCGCTCCGGATGGTGCGCGGCCAGGTGCAGGCCGACGGCGCCGCCGAGAGAGACACCCGCGTACGCGAAGCGGTCGATGCCGAGGGAGTCGGCGAGCGCGAGGACGAGTGCGGCCAGGTCGGCGACGGTGGCTCCCGGGCCGATCAGGTCGGCGGGGGACTTGCCGTGGCCGGGCAGGTCCCAGCGCACGACCCGGTGGGTGGTGGAGAGTTCGGGTGCCACGGCGTCCCACAGGGCGGTGGACGTGCCGACGGAGGAGCCGAGGAGGAGAGCGGGCGCGGCCGGGGCGCCCTCGGTGGTGTGGTGCGGCAGCTTGCCGGTCATCGTCGCTCCAGGGCTCGGTCCGTGAGGGCTCCGGCGGAGCCGGTGTAACGGGTGGGGTCGGTGAGTTCGGTGAGGTCGACGGCCGAGAGGCCGGGCTCTTCGGCGAGGACGTCCGCGAGGGACCTGCCCTCGTCCCGGGTGCGCAGGGCCGCCGAGGTGAGGAGTTCCTTCGCGCGGGCCCTGCCCAGGAGCGGGGTCAGCTCCGCCGTGAGGCGTTCGGAGACGATCAACCCGTGGGTGAGGCCGAGGTGTTCGCGCATCGCGTCCGGGTGGACCCGGAGGTTCTCGGTGAGCTCTGCCGCGTGGCGGCTCGCGCCGCCGACCGTGCGCAGGAGGTCGCGCAGGGGTTCCCACTCCGCGTGCCAGGCGCCCGCCGGGCGTTCGTCCTCGGCGGCCATCGACGCGTGGAGCGCCGCTGCCAGGCCGGGGGAGCGCCGCGCGGCGGCCGCGATGAGGGTGGAGCGGACGGGATTCGCCTTGTGCGGCATGGCGGATGAGCCGCCACCCGCTCCTTCGGAGAGCTCGGCCAGCTCCGTGCGGCTGAGGGTGAGGATGTCCGTGGCCGCCTTGCCCAAGCCTCCGGCGGTGAAGGCGAGAGCCGCGGCGAGATCGGCGACCGGGGTGCGGAGCGTGTGCCAGGGGAGGGTGGGTTCGGCCAGTTGGAGATGGCGGGCGTAGGCCGCGACGAGGCTCTCCCCGAGCCCGCCCGCGTCCGGGGTCGCCTCCGACGGCGAGCCGCCCGCGTCCGGGACCGCCTCCGATGGCGAGTCGCCCGCGTCCGGGACCGCCTCCGATGGCGAGTCGCCCGCGTCCGGGACCGCCTCCGATGGCGAGTCGCCCGCGTCCGGAAACACCCCCGGCGACGAGTCGCCCGCGTACGCCCCGAACGCGGCCAATGTGCCTGCCGCACCCCCCAGTTGAGCAGGAAGCGCGTCGCGCACCGCCCGCGCCCTGTCCCGCGCGTCGAGCACCAGCGCGCGCCAGCCCGCCGCCTTGAGGCCGAACGTCGTCGGGACCGCGTGCTGCGTCAGGGTGCGACCGGCCATCACCGTGTCCCGGTGTTCCGCGGCGAGGAGGGCGAGTGCCGCCTCCGTGCGGGTCAGGTCCGCCAGGATCAGGTCCAGCGTGCGCCGCGCGACCAGCATCATCGCCGTGTCCATGATGTCCTGGCTGGTCGCTCCCCGGTGGACGTACGGCGCCGCGTCCGCGGGCACCGCCGCCGTCAGGTCCGCGACCAGCGGGATCACGGGATTGCCGCAGGACCGCGCGCGCAACGCGATGTCGCGTACGTCGAAGCGGTCGGCGCGGGCCGCTTCGGCGACGGCCGTGGCAGCCTTCGCCGGGGCCAGGCCCACCGTCGCCTGGGCCCGCGTCAGAGCGGCCTCCGCGTCCAGCATCGCCTGCAGAAAGGCGGTGTCGCCCGTCGCCGCCTCGGCCGGGGAGCCCGCTCGCCCGGGGGCGAGCAGACCGGCATCGGTACCTTCAAGACTCACTGGAACTCCAGGAACACCGTTTCGCCCTCGCCCTGAAGGCGGATGTCGAAACGGTACGTGTGGCTCGCCTCGGGGCGGGCGATCAGCGTCGTGCGCCGCGCCGGGGCAAGGGAGCCGAGGAGCGTGTCGCCCGGCTCGTCGACCAGGTAGGCGCGCGTGTACAGGTGGTGGAGCAGACCGCGCGCGAAGACCGCGACCGCGATGTACGAGACGCCGCCCGGCGGCAGCGTACGGACCGTGAAGTGGCCGTCCGCGTCGGTCGGGACGCGGCCGAACCCGGTGAACGCGAGCCCGTCACGGCCGATGACCTCACCCGTGACCGGGTCGTGCCGCAGCGATCCCGGCGCGCCCGTGCGGGAGCCGTCGGGCGCGGGCTGCCAGGTCTCGATGAGGGCGTCGGGCACGGGGTTTCCCGCGCCGTCGTACACGTACCCGTGCAGGGTGATCGTGTCCGGGTGGCCGGTCGGTGCGACCTCGCCGCCCCGCGGGAAGGGCAGCGCGTAGCCGTAGAAGGGGCCGACCGTCTGGGAGGGAGTCGGAGCGTACGACATCAGTGGTGGTCGCCTTCCTCGAAGAGCGTCGCGGAGGGGCCGTCGAGGACGATGTCCCAGCGGTAGCCGAGCGCCCACTCGGGGGTGGAGAGATCGTGGTCGTAGGCGGAGACCAGGCGCTGTCGCGCCGACTCGTCGGTGACCGAGCGCAGGACCGGGTCGTAGGCGAACAGCGGGTCGCCGGGGAAGTACATCTGCGTCACCAGGCGCTGTGTGAACGCCGTGCCGAAGAGCGAGAAGTGGATGTGCGCGGGGCGCCACGCGTTGACGTGGTTGCGCCACGGGTAGGCGCCCGGCTTGACCGTCGTGAAGGAGTACGTTCCCTCGTCGTCGGTCAGGCAGCGGCCGAAGCCCGTGAAGTTCGGGTCGAGCGGCGCCGGGTGCTGGTCGAGCTGGTGGGCGTAGCGGCCGGACGCGTTGGCCTGCCACAGCTCGACCAGCTGGCCGCGCACGGGCCGTCCTTCGCGGTCGAGGACCCGGCCGGACACGGTGATCCGCTCGCCGAGCGGCTCGCCCGGGTGCTGGCGGGTCAGGTCCCGGTCGAGCGCCGTGATGTCGGTGACGCCGAACGTGGGGCCGCTCAGTTCCACCGCCTCCGGGTCGCGCAGCGGTATCAGCGGCTGCTTGGGGTGCCGGAAGTGGCTGCTGCGGTACGGGGGATAGTCGCGCGGCGGGTGATCGGCGGGCGCCGCCGCGGCTTGCGCCTTGGCGACCTCCGTGTCGATCTCCCGCTGGCTGAGCCCGTCGGGCAGGGGTTCGGTGAGGGTCATGTCTCTCGGCTCCGTGAGGTACGGCGTGGTGGCGACGGTGGTGGTGGGCGACGGCTCAGCGTTCGAGGACCAGGGCAAGGCCCTGGCCGACGCCGATGCAGAGGGTGGCGACGCCCGTGCCCGCGCCGCGCCGGGCGAGCTGGTGGGCGACGGTTCCGGCCAGTCGCGCGCCGGACGCGCCGAGCGGGTGGCCGAGCGCGATGGCGCCGCCCTGCGGGTTCAGGACGTCCGGGTCGAGGTCGGGCCATTCGGCCACGCACCCCAACACCTGTGCCGCAAAGGCTTCGTTGAGCTCCAGCGTGCTCAGATCCCCGAACGACCTGCCCGCCTTCGCGAGGGCCCGGTTGACGGCCTCGACCGGCGCGAGCCCGAAGTAATGCGGCTCGATCGCGGACACGGCGGACGCCGAGACGCGGGCCAGCGGCTCGCGGCCCGTCGCCTTGAGACCCTCGTCGTCGACCAGGAGCAGCGCGGCGGCGCCGTCGTTGAGCGGCGACGCGTTGCCGGGCGTGACCGTGCCGTCGGGGGTGCGGAAGGACGGCTTGAGGCGGGCCATCGCCTCCAGGGACGCGTCGGCGCGTACGCACTCGTCGTGCTCGAAGAGGACGGGATCGCCCTTGCGCTGCGGGATGGCGACCGGCGCGATCTCGGCGTCGAACAGGCCGTCCTTCCGGGCCTGGGCCGCCTTGCGGTGCGAGGCGAGTGCGTACGTGTCCTGCTGCTCGCGCGTGATCCGGTGCTTGTCCGCGACGAGTTCGGCGCTCTCGCCCAGCGGGACCGTCCACTGCGGCTCCATCCTCGGGTTGACCATGCGCCAGCCCAGCGTGGTGGAGTACAGCTCCGTGTGCCCGGCGGGGAACGGCCGGTCGTTCTTCGGCAGGACGTAGGGCGCGCGCGTCATCGACTCGACCCCGCCGGCCAGGGCGACGGAGACGTCGCCGAGCGCGATGGCCCGCGCGGCCTGGATGACGGCTTCGAGCCCGGAGGCGCAGAGCCGGTTGACGGTCACGCCGGGCACCGTCACGGGCAGGCCCGCGAGCAGGGCGGCCATGCGGCCGACGTTGCGGTTCTCCTCGCCCGCGCCGTTGGCGTTGCCGAAGTAGACGTCGCCGATCCGGGCGGGATCCAAGTCCGGTGTGCGGGCGAGGAGTTCGCGGATGGCGTGGGCGCCGAGGTCGTCGGGGCGGACGCCCGCGAGCGCGCCGTTGTACTTGCCGACGGGGGTGCGTACGGCGTCGACGATGTAGACGTCACGCAGGCTCATGACGGGGTTCCTTCGGGGGCGGCGGCAGAGACGGCTTCGGGGACGTGCACCTTGGCGGCGGTCTTGGCGATGACCTCGTCCGCCGTGACCCCGGGGGCCAACTCGACCAGTTCCAGGCCGGTTTCGGTGATGTCGAGGACGCCGAGGTCGGTGATGATCCGGTTCACGCAGGCCCGGCCGGTCAGCGGCAGCGCGCACTCCTGAAGGATCTTGGGCGAGCCGTCCTTGGCGGTGTGCGTCATCGCCACGATCACCGTGCGCGCCCCGTGCACCAGGTCCATCGCCCCGCCGATCCCCGTGATCATCTTGCCGGGGATCGCCCAGTTGGCCAGGTCCCCGCGCGCGGAGACCTGCATGGCTCCGAGCACGGCGACGTCGATGTGGCCGCCGCGGATCATCCCGAAGGACAGCGCGGAGTCGAAGTAGGAGGCTCCGGGCCGGACGGTGACCGTCTCCTTGCCCGCGTTGATCAGGTCCGGGTCGACCTCGGCGTCCGTGGGGTAGGGGCCCACGCCGAGGATGCCGTTCTCGGACTCCAGGACCACCTCGACGCCCTCGGGGAGGTAGTTGGGGATCAGCGTGGGCAGTCCGATGCCCAGGTTCACGTACTGACCGTCGCGCAGCTCGCGTGCGGCGCGTGCGGCCATCTGCTCACGGGTCCAGGCCATCAGCTGTCCACCGTCCCTCGTGCGCCGGGCGCGGAGACCGTGCGCCGCTCGATGCCCTTGTCCGCTGCCTGCTCCGGGGTCAGCTCGACGACCCGCTGTACGTAGATCCCCGGCAGATGCACCGCGTCGGGGTCGATCTCGCCCGGCTCCACCAGCTCCTCCACCTCGGCGATCGTGACCCGCCCGGCCATCGCGGCGAGGGGGTTGAAGTTGCGGGTGGACTTGTTGAACACGAGGTTCCCGTGCCGGTCACCCCTGGCGGCCCGCACCAGCGCGAAGTCGGTCCTGATGCCGCGCTCCAGGACGTACTCCTGACCGTCGAACTCCCGCACCTCCTTGGCCGGCGAGGCGAGCGCCACCCCGCCCGAGCCGTCGTAGCGCCACGGCAGCCCGCCGTCGGCGACCTGCGTGCCCACCCCGGCCGGCGTGAAGAACGCGGGGATCCCGCACCCTCCGGCGCGCAGCCGCTCGGCGAGCGTGCCCTGCGGGATCATCTCGACCTCCAGCTCGCCGCCCAGGTACTGACGGGCGAACTCCTTGTTGGCGCCGATGTACGACCCGGTGACCCGCGCGATCCGGCCCGCCGAGAGCAGCACCGCGAGCCCCGACTCCATCGCCCCGCAGTTGTTGGACACCACCCGCAGGCCCGAAACCCCGGCCTCGTACAGCGCCCCGATCAGTACGCCCGGCACGCCGCTGAGACCGAATCCGCCCACCGCGAGCGACGCGCCGCCCGGCACGTCCGCCACCGCGTCGGCGGCAGAGGCCACCACCTTGTCCATCCGTCGAGCCCCATCTCTTCCAGGCCTTCGATGCCCATCCATGCCTCGCACATTAATCAGGGCACTGACTATTTCTGCGAGGTTGAACTTACGCTGCCACTCGTTCCCTAGGTCGTCAAGGGCGAGTACTGTTCAGTGCACCAACGGAAAATCCCGTGCACAAGGCAGTGGAGGACTCATGGCGGCGGTGGACCTGACCACCCACCCCGGGCACCTGGCCCGGCGTCTCCAGCAGGCGCACTATCTGCTGTGGAACACGATGGTCTCCGAGGAGATCACCTCGCCGCAGTTCGCCGTCCTGAACGCGCTCGTCGCCGAGCCCGGTCTTGATCAGCGCACCGTCGGCGAGCGGGTCGGCCTCGACCGGTCCACCATCGCGGAGGTCATCAGCCGCCTGATGCGCCGCGAGCTGCTCGACAAGGTGCGCGACCCGCAGGACGGCCGCCGGTATCTGCTGCACCTCACGGACGAGGGCAAGCGCACGCACCGCAAGCTGACGGTGCGCACGGCCCGGATGAACCAGGTCTTCCTCGGGCCGCTCTCCGAGGAGGAGCAGACCCTGTTCTTCGACCTGATCCAGCGGGTCTCGGACGCGGCGGAGAACCTCCGCAACCCCGCCGAGCACCTCGCCGCCCCCCGGGCCTGAGTACGCGGAGGCCGCGGAGAATGCGGAGGCCGCGGCCCTCACGCCTTCGCGTACACCACCCACACCTGGCCCTTGGCGAACGGCAGCCGCTCGCCGCCGTCCGCCGCCGTGAACTCCGTGCCGCCTCGCGCGGACGGCCGGTCCCAGCGCGCTTCGTAGGCGCGGCCGTCCCGCAGGACCCGTGCCTTCCCCGAGCCGACGGTCTCGGTGAACGGCGTGTTGTTCCCCGAGCGGTCGTGGAAGCGGGACTCGCGCACCTTCACGTACTGCACGACGACCGTCGACGCGGCCAGCTGCTTGCCGTCGGCCGTGCGCGCCCGCGTGCCGTCCATGGAGACCAGCCAGCGATCTTGCGCTGCCGACCAGGTGAAGGTGAACCGTGCCGCCGGGAAGCGGATCGTGCGCTCACGTTCCGGGGTGCCGCCCTTGGGGCGCGGACCGAACCGGAAGCCCGTGCTCTCCAGGCCTCCCTTGCCCAGGTCGGCGTCCAGCGCCTTCGGGCGTACGAAGAGGTTGTGCGGGGCCGGCTTCGCGCCGCTGCGGAAGTAGGCGTCGCCCGGCGCCTTGCCGGGCGTGAGCGGTCGCAGGGGAGCCGCCGAGATCAGCGGCAGGAGCTTCGACTGCGCCCCCGAGAAGGCGAGAGCCGGATCGTCGAACTGCCGCAGCAGCTCCAGATCCGTCTCCCGCGCGCTGCGCACCGGTCCGATCACGGACGGCAGCCGCCCCGCGTACACCGCCATCAGGCGGCTCAGCCCCGCCTCGACCTGTTCCGCGTACACGACGTCGGCCGCGTCCAGGCCCGTCTGCGGGCGGGCCGGGCCCACGTTGTCGATCTTCACGGCGAGCACGCGCCCGCCGGAGTCCGCCTTCCCGTCGGCTCCCCTGGTGTCGCTCAGGGTGCAGCCGGGCACCAGGCCCAGGGCGGCGACGGCCGCCACCGCCGCCACCGTCATGCGTCGTGTCCGCTTTCCTGCTCCCGTTCCCATACTGGCTCTCTACCCCGTCTGCCCCAGCTCTCCCGTCCCTCGGCGCCTCGGTCTCCCTGCCCTTCTGCCCTTCAGCCCAGGTCGAGGGCGTTGCGCAGGCCGAGCCGGTAGCGGGTGCGGTCATGGCGCTTGAGGAGCTCGATCGCGGGGGCGCGGAACAAGGAGGCGACCGTGCACGGTGCGGCGTCCGAACCGACCCTCTCCAGGAGAGCGTTCACCGCCTGGCGCGCCGATGTGTTGGCGCCCTCCATGGTCGCGAGGTCGATCGGCACGGCCACGTAGTCGCCCGCCAGGTAGAGGTTGGGGATCTTCGTGGCGGCCGACGGGCGGTTGTGGAGCGTGCCGACCGGGTGGATGAGCAGCTCGTCCTCGTTGGTCGGGTTCGGCGTCCCGATGCCGTCGACGCCCGGGTCCAGGAACCACGAGTGCAGCTTGCTGTCGCTCAGGACCACCTTGCCGGTGTCGTTGAGCGCGGCCTTGAGCTGCGCCCACACCTCCTTGGCGACCTCGTCGCGCGTGCACTGCTTGGCCGTCTTGCCGTAGAGGATCCCCGGCTTGTCCCACTCCGAGATGTCCACCGAGAGGCACTCGACCGCGACGCCGTCCCCGTACTCCGCGGGGAAGTCACGGTCCGGCCAGTGGCCCGCCTGCGCGATGCCGGTGAGCGACCAGGGCGAGTCGATGCAGTTGAAGTGGCCCTTCACCACGGGCGGGCGCTCCGTCAGATAGAACTGGATGCCCGTCATCCAGTCCGTCTCCAGCTTGTCGCAGCGCGCCAACTGCGGGTCAGCAGCCTTGAGTTCAGCGCTCCACGTCCTGCGCGCGTGCTCCACCGGCATGGCCTGGATGTAGTGGTCGGCGGTGACGTCGCGGCGTACGCCGTCGGGATCCTCGATGACGGCCTTCGTGATCCGGCCACCGGCGAAGCCCAGCTGCCGCACGTTCCAGCCCATGCGGAACTCCACGCCGAGCGACTTCAGATGGGTCACCCAGGGATCGATCCACGCCTCGTTCGTCGGCGCGTTGAGCAGCCGGTCCGGCGGGCCGTCGGCGCCCTGGCCGAGCGCGTTGAAGACGAAGGCCTCGCCGAGCGTGCCGACGGTGCGGGTGCTCGCCTCCTCGGCCTTGGTGGCGACGATGTTGCGGGTGACGCCGATCGCGAGGATGCGCTGGTAGTCCTTCGACATCTTCGCGGCGCGCACGAACTCCCACCAGGGCATCGCCTCCCAGGTGTCGTCGCGGCGCTCGTCGCAGCTGGTGAGGAAGACCAGGGCGCGGTTCACGAAGTACGCGACCTCGTGCGCGGGGAGGTTGAATGCGGTGTCCAGGAGTGCGGTGAGCGCCCGCGCCAGATCGTCGAGGGTGAGCTTCTCCGGCTCGCTGCCCTGCCACGGGATCGGCATCCGGATGTCCTCGCGCCCGGTGCGCGCGAACGACATCTCGCGCGGCGCCGCGAGGTTGTCCCAGACGCCGTTCGCGTTGCCGGGGAAGGGGATGCGGCGCATCGTGTCCGGGAGGTTGTGGTAGATCCCCGGGATGAAGCGGAAGCCGTGCTCACCGGGCAGCGGCCTGCGGTTGCCCTTCGCACTGTTCGGTACGTCCATGCTGCGGGCCTTGCCGCCGAGCGCCCTGCGCTCGTAGACCGTGACGGCGAAGCCGCGCTCGGCCAGTTCATGGGCCGCGGTGAGACCGGCGACGCCGCCGCCGAGCACGGCCACGGACTGCTTTGCCGGATCCGCCCGCGGGGCGCGGTCGTCGGCAGCCGCCGGCAGCGCCCCCGCCCCCAGGGCCGCCACGCCGCCCGCCGCGGCAGCCCCCGCGACGAACGTCCGCCTCGTGCTGCCCGCAGCTCCCGAGTACCCCATGACCCGTCCCCCTTACCGTAAGTAACACCCGTATCAGGCGAGGGAGCTTACGGTCGGCGCCCGTGACGGGGAAGCGGCGCGAGGCCGCGCGGCCGCACATTGGCGTGAATGCGTTCCCGGCAGGGGCGTCGGGCGGTGGTGTGACGTGCGTATGGCCGGAGTGCGAAGGCTGCGTTTCCGGAAAGCCGGGGCGCGTGAGATGACTTGACCCTCTCTTGGCGCCGTGGCTAGTTTCGACGCCATGCGAATATCCCGGCGGTTCAAGCAGCGGCGCGCTGTTGATCTGATGCGCGTCGCCACCGCTCTGTGTAGCTGACGCTCGGAACGTTTCTTGCAGGAAGCCTCGGGAATTCCAGGCTTCTCCTTCTTCCGTGCTGTCCGCACTCCCGGGAAAGAGCCCATGCCCACACACATACGGGCGGCGCTCGGCGCTGCCCTCGTCGCCCCGCTGCTCCTGGCGGGGTGCGCCGACACCACCTCGTCGACCACGACGGTCGACGCCAAGCAGGTCTCCGCCAAGATCCCGGAGAAAGTGGATCCGGGCACCACCATCACCGTCGGCGCGCCGGACGCCCAGGTCGCCCTGAAACTCTCCGGACAGCTCGACAAGCTGCCCTTCAAGGTGAAATGGGCCAACATCAGCGGTGGCCCCCAGTGCTCCGAGGCATTCAGGGCGCATTCTCTCGACGTGTGCTCGGCCGCTGAAATCCCGTCCATTCACGCGCATTGGACGGGGCTCGACACAAAACTGGTGGCCGCCAAATTCCGCAAGGACCCGCTGAAGCACCCCACGTACGAAATCGGCATCGCACCCGGCGCGGACATCGACACCCTGAAGGACCTGCGCGGCAAGAAGATCGCCTACAGCCCGGGGCAGGCGCAGGGCGCCCTCGTCCTGCGCATCCTCGCCAAGGCAGGACTCGCCAAGGACGACGTGGAACTCGTCGAACTGCCGAGCACCGGCGACGTCTACCCGTCCGCGCTCGGCAACGGCCAGGTCGACGCGGCGCCGCTCGGCGGGGTCAACATCAAGCGCTATCCCGCGAAGTACGGCAAGGACGGCGCGAAGACGATCCAGCACGGCCTGCGGGACGACCCGGGCCACCTGTGGGTGCCGACCGAGTCGGTGGAGGATCCCCAGAAGGCCGCGGCCATCAGGGAGTTCGTGAAGTACTGGGCGCGGGCCGCCGAATGGGCCGACCAGCACCCCGACAAGTGGATCGACGGGTACTACGTCAAGGACCAGGGCCTGACCCGCGCGGACGGCGAGTACCTCGTCAAGGGGATCGGTCACCCCGACATACCCGCCGACTGGACCGCCGCCATCGCGCGCCAGCAGAAGACCGTCGATCTGCTGGCGAAGGAGACCGGCAAGGAGTCCTTCGACGCGGAGGTCCTCTTCGACCGGCGGTACGAGTCGGTCGCCGCGGATGCCGTCAAGTCCGGTGAGGGGGAGGGCACATGAGCGCCGAAGCTCCCGCTCTGACCAAGGCCGTCACCCGTGCCGAGCCCGTGGCCCCGGCGCGCCGCCGGCCCCGGCGCCGCAGGCTCGGCCCCGGACGCCCCGTCCCCTACGGCTGGGCGATCGGCCCCCTGCTGCTCCTCGCGCTCTGGTCGGCGGGGTCGGCCGCCGGGTTCATCGACGCCCGCAACCTCTCCGCGCCCTGGACCGTGGTGAGCACCGCGGGTGACCTGATCGCGGAAGGGCGGCTCCAGTCGAACCTCGCCACCTCCGCCGAACGCGCCCTGCTCGGGCTGCTCTTCGGCACGGCGGCCGGGCTCGCCCTCGCGATCGCCGCGGGGCTCAGCAGGATCGGGGAGGGCATCATCGACGGACCCGTGCAGATCAAACGGGCCATCCCGTCGCTCGCGCTGATCCCGCTGCTCATCCTCTGGTTCGGCATCGGCGAGTCGATGAAGGTCATCACCATCGCGCTCGGCGTGTTCGTCCCCGTCTACATCCACACCCACAACGGTCTTCGGACCATCGACGGCCGATACGCCGAACTCGCCGAAACCGTAGGGCTTTCGCGCACCGGGTTCGTGCGGCACGTCGTCCTGCCGGGGGCGCTGCCGGGCTTCCTGCTCGGCATGCGGTTCGCGGTCACCGCGGCGTGGCTCTCGCTCGTCGTGGTCGAGCAGGTCAACGCCACGAGTGGCATCGGCTACATGATGGAGCTCGCCCGCACCTACGGGCAGACCGACATCATCATCGTCGGCCTCGTGGTGTACGGCCTCCTCGGTCTCATCTCGGACGCACTCGTCCGGCTCGTGGAGAGGAAGGCGCTGTCATGGCGACGCACACTGGCGGGCTGACGGACGAGGGCGCGGCCGTCCGCACCGACGCGACCATCCGCACCGACGCGACCGCCCGCACCGACGCAGCCGTCCGCATCGAGGGGCTCGTCCGCTCCTTCGGCGACCGGAAGATCCTGGACGGTCTCGAACTCGCCATCAGAGACGGCGAGTTCGTGGCCCTCCTGGGCCGAAGCGGCTCAGGGAAGTCCACGCTCCTGCGGGCCCTCGCGGGGCTCGACCATGAGGTCGAGGGCAGCGGAGAACTGTCCGCGCCCGGCGATGTCTCGGTGGTCTTCCAGGACGCACGGCTGCTGCCCTGGAAGCGGGTCCTGGACAACGTCGTCCTCGGTCTGACGGGCACGGGAGCCAGGGAGCGCGGCCGCGCGGCGCTCGCCGAGGTGGGCCTGGCGGGCCGCGAGGACGCCTGGCCCGCGGACCTGTCCGGCGGCGAACAGCAGCGGGTCTCGCTCGCCCGCTCCCTGGTGCGCGAGCCTCAACTCCTGCTCGCGGACGAGCCGTTCGGTGCGCTGGACGCGCTCACGCGCATCCGTATGCACGCCCTGCTGCGACGCCTCTGCGAGGCGCACCGCCCGGCCGTGCTTCTGGTCACCCACGACGTCGACGAGGCGATCGCACTCGCCGACCGGGTGGTCGTCCTGGACGCGGGGCGGATCGCGGCCGACGTACGGGTGGAGCTTCCCGCTCCACGAGGCCAGGGGAGTCCCGCGTACGCGGCGCTGCGGGGGCGGTTGCTGCGGCAGCTGGGGGTCGAGGCGGACGGCGACGAGCCGGTCGGCAGCGAACCAGCCCGGCACGGTGCTGCCCCTGCGCAGGATGACGGCCCGGCGGAACGCGCCGACCGGACGGACGGGGATCGCGGGGCGGCGGGCGGTCCCGCCGACACGGTGGCCGTCGGCACGGTGGCCGTCGGCACGGCGGGCGCCGAGGCCGCGGGCGATGCCCGGGCATTCGTGGCCCCGGCGGACGGCAGCCCCGTCGGCGACGCACCCGCCCTTGGCGGGCGAGCCGCGGAGGTGAGCCGCGCATGAGCCGCCGCGAGCTGCACCTCAATCTCTTCGTCTACCCCGGCGGGCACCACGAGGCCGCCTGGCGCCACCACGGCTCCGATCCCGCGCGGATCCTGGACGTCGAGTTCTACCAGGACCTCGCACGGCGCGCGGAGGCCGCGACCTTCGACGGGATCTTCTTCGCCGACGGCCCGGCCCTCGCCGACAACGTCCGCTACGCGAGCCGCTTCCGCCTGGAGCCCTTCACCTGGCTCTCGGCGATCGCCGCCGTCACGCGGCGCATCGGCCTCATCGCGACCGCGTCCACCACCTACAGCGAGCCGTACAACCTGGCCCGCCTCTTCGCCTCGCTCGACCACCTCAGCCGTGGCCGTGCGGGCTGGAACATCGTCACCACCGGAGCACCGCAGGCCGCCCTGAACTTCGGCCTCGACGCGCACCCGGTGCACGCCGAACGGTACGACCGGGCACGGGAGTTCCTCGACGTCGTCACCAAGCTCTGGGACAGCTGGGAGGACGAGGCGCTCGTCGCCGACCAGAAGACCGGGCTCTTCGCCGACACCGACCGCATCCACGCCATCGACCACGAAGGGCCGCACCTGAAGGTGCGCGGCCCGCTCAACACCCCGCGCACACCGCAGGGCCGCCCCGTCTACGTACAGGCGGGCTCGTCGGAGGACGGCCGTGCCTTCGCCGCGCGGTACGCGGAGGCGGTGTTCACCGCGCACCAGACGCTCGGCAACGGCCAGGACTTCTACGCCGACCTCAAGAAGCGGGTGGCGGGGATCGGGCGCGACCCGGACAAGGTGCTCGTCCTTCCCGGCATCAGCCCCTTCATCGGCTCCACGGAGGCCGAGGCGCGCGCCCTGCACGACGAGTACAACGAACTCACCCAGCCCGAGTACTCCTTGCAGCTCCTGCACCGCATGCTCGGCCTGCGTCTCACCGCCGAGCAGCTGGACGGTCCCGTGCCCCGCGAGCTCATCGAGACTGGTGGCGAGCGGGGCAACGGCAGCCGCTTCCAGGTGATCCTCGACATCATCGAACGCGAACAGCCCACCGTGCGCGGCCTGTTGCACCGCCTGGCCGGGGCCCGCGGGCACCGGGTCATCGCGGGCACGCCCGAGCAGGTCGCCGACCAGATCCAGGAGTGGTTCGAGCAGGGGGCCGCCGACGGATTCAACGTCATGCCACCAGGGCTGCCCGGCGGCTTCGACCTCTTCGCCGACCAGGTCGTGCCGATCCTGCGCGCCCGCGGCCTGTTCCGCACCGAGTACACGGGCACGACGCTGCGCGACCACTACGGGTTGGAACGCCCGGAGAGCCAGTACGCGCGGGCGGTGAATGCGTGACCCGCTAGCGCAGCACATCCGCCAGGTCGTACCGGACCGGCTCCTCCAGCTGGGCGAACGTACAGCTGTCAGGGGCCCGGTCCGGTCGCCAGGTGCGGAACCGCGCCGTGTGCCGGAAGCGCTGCCCGTTCTCCATGTGGTCGTAACTCACCTCGCACACGCGCTCGGGGCGCAGCGGCACCCAGGACAGGTCCTTCTTGCCCGACCAGCGGCTCGGCGCGCCCGGCATCCGGGACGTCTCGTGCGCCGCCTCGTCCGCCCAGGCCGCCCAGGGGTGCCCTGCGGCCGACTCCATCCGCAGCTCTTCGAGCTCGTCCACCAGCTCCGCACGCCGCTGCATCGAGAACGCGGCGCAGACCCCGACGTGCTGCAGGGTGCCGCCGTCGTCGTACAGGCCGAGGAGGATCGAGCCGATGATGGGGCCGCTCTTGTGGAAGCGGTAGCCCGCGACCACGCAGTCCGCCGTGCGCTCGTGCTTGATCTTGAACATGAGGCGTTCGTTCTGGCGATAGCGCAGGTCGAGCGGTTTGGCGATGACGCCGTCAAGGCCCGCGCCCTCGAACTGCTCGAACCACGTCCGGGCCAGCTCCGGGTCCATCGTGGCGGGAGCGAGGTGGACGGGGGCGCTCACGCCCTCCAGGGCCGCGGACAGCTGTGTGCGCCGGTCGGCGAGGGGCGTGTCGACGAGGGCCTCGTCACCCAGGGCGAGCAGGTCGAAGGCCACGAACGAGGCCGGAGTCCGCTCGGCGAGCGTCCGCACCCGGGACGCGGCGGGGTGGATGCGCTCCGTGAGGGCGTCGAAGTCGAGCCGCCCGTCCCTGGCGATCACGATCTCGCCGTCCAGGACGCAGCGGGCGGGAAGGCGCTCCAGCAGCGCCTCGGCCAGCTCGGGGAAGTACCGGGTCAGCGGCTTGCCCGTACGGCTGCCGATCTCCAGATCGGCGCCGTCCCGGAAGACGATCGCACGGAAGCCGTCCCACTTGGCCTCGTACTGCATGCCCGGCGGGATCTTCGCCACGGGTTTGGCGAGCATGGGCTTGACGGGGGGCATGACCGGCAGATCCATGCATCGATTCTGTCCCCATACGTCACTCCTCGCCCGGTATGCGACTTGTCTCCTTTACGCCTAGCGTGGCCGCATGGGTGGAAAAGCGGTCGAGCTCGACGCGGGCGGGCGGGCGGTGCGGCTCTCCAGCCCGGACAAGGTCGTCTTTCCGGAGCCTGGCTTCACCAAGCTGGACGTCGCCCGCTACTTCCTCGCCGTCGGCGACGGGATCGTCCGCGCCCTGCGCGACCGCCCCACGACGCTCCAGCGCTTCCCGGACGGGGTCACCGGCGACTTCTTCTACCAGAAGCGCATCCCCAAGACCCACCCCGACTGGATCCCCACGGCCACCATCGCCTTCCCCAGCGGCCGCACGGCCGAGGAGATGTGCCCCACGGAGGTCGCGGCGGTCATCTGGGCCGCCCAGTTCAACACCCTCACCTTTCACCCCTGGCCGGTACGGCGCGAGGACACCGACCACCCCGACGAGCTCCGCATCGACCTGGACCCGCAGCCCGGCACGGACTACGGCGACGCGGTGCGCGCCGCGCAAGAACTCCGCGCGGTCCTGGACGAGTTCGGCCTCCGGGGCTGGCCCAAGACGTCCGGCGGACGCGGCATCCACGTCTTCGTACCGATCGAACCCCGGTGGGACTTCACCGGTGTACGGCGGGCCGCGATCGCCTGCGGACGCGAGCTGGAGCGCCGCATGCCGGACGCCGTCACGACCGCGTGGTGGAAGGAGGAGCGCGGCGAGCGGATCTTCGTCGACTACAACCAGACCGCCCGCGACCGCACCATCGCCTCCGCCTACTCCGTGCGGCCCCGCCCGAACGCCCCGGTCTCCGCGCCCTTGCGCTGGGACGAGGTCGACGACGCGGTGCCCGAGGACTTCGACATCGGGACGATGCCGGAGCGGTTCGCCCAGGTCGGCGACGTACACGCGGACATGGAGCAGCACGCCTTCTCCCTGGAGGCACTCCTCGATCTCGCCGCCCGCGACGAACGGGACCACGACCTCGGTGACCTGCCCTATCCGCCCGAGTACCCGAAGATGCCGGGCGAGCCGAAGCGGGTGCAGCCGAGCCGGGCCAAACACGAGGAGTGAAGGGCCGGGGGAGACGCCGAGGGACATCCGGTGACCGCACCGGCTCGTAGGCTCCCGGTGTGAGCGATGACCAGGCGGCCCTGCCCGACCCCGCGGAGCTGAAGAGTCTTGCCGCATCCCGTCCGGATCAACTGCGGGGAATCGCCGCAGCGTTGGCCAAGGGGCGGCGGCTCCCGGAGCTTGAACCGCTCTTCGCCGAGCCGCCTCGGAGCGTCGATGACCCGGAGGCCGAGCTGCGGGCCTGCTTGCTGGGCGAACTGGCACTGATGGGAGTCTCCTGGCGCGGGTGGCCGGGGACGGAGGCGTACGCGGAGCGGCTGCGGGAGCTGGGGCACCCACTGTCCTGGCTGCCGGCGGCGCGGCTCGACCTGGAGCACCGCTTCGGGGTGCGGGTCCGGGGCGCAGGGCCGGTGAAGTCGGCCGGGCAGTTGCGGGCGCGCTTCCCCGAGATCCCGGCCACGCAGGGCGGCGCGGCGGCCGGGCGCACGGCGCGGGAGGTGCGGGACGCGGAGCGTGCCCGGGAGGCCGCGGGAGCGTTCACCGCAGGGGGCTGGGCGCGCGAACCCGAAGCGCGGTTCTTCACGCTGCCGGGGCTGCTGGACGACGACGACTTCGGCATGGCCTTTCTCCAGGGGCTGCCGCTGGACTGCCTGGCCGGGGAGATGGGGCGGGGCGGGGCCCTGGCCTGTCTGACGGCGGCGGACGACGTGGCGAACGCGCTGTACTCGGCTTCGTTCGACGGAGGTGTCGACGGGCGTCCCCAGCACGGGGCCTACGCACGTCTCCACGCCTGGCGCGGGCTGTACGCGCTGCTCGGCTTGCCCGCCGCCACGCCGTTTCTCGACGCCGTGCGGTACGCGGCCGACTGCCGGTGGCTGCGCTTCATGGCGTTCACGCGGTGGTTCCACCACGACACGGCCGATGTGGGCCTCGCGGTGCTCGATCCCTCCCGGACGCGGGTGGCGGTGCTCGCGGCCACCGATACCGCCGGCTGAACCGTCCCTCTCGCCACCGACAACGGCCCCCGCTCCCCGGATCGGGGTGCGGGGGCCGAAGAAGGGCCGATCGGAGCAGGGGTGATCAGGGGGTGACTACAGCTCCTTGACCCTGATGTCCCGGTACGAGATCACGTCCGTGACCCCGTGGACCTGCACCCCGACATAGCCGGACGAGTACCGCCGTCCGTCCGTGCCCGGGTCGTCCCCACGCGGCGGCGTGAACTCCTGACCGCCCGTGTTGTCGAACTCGTTGATCAGGACGCCGTTGCGGTAGATCGAGTAGTGCTGGTCCACCACCCGGATCTCGTAGTCGTTCCACGTGCCCTTCGGGGTGACGCCGGCGCCGGCGAGACCCACCCGGTCGAAGCCGTAGACCGACCCCGTCTTGTACATGTCGCCGTCAGGCCTGTCGAGCGCCTGGATCTCGTGCCCGTACTTGATGGCGACCCACTCCGGACGAGACTCCTCCGGGTGGTCGTGGACCTGCGGGAAGCGCACGAAGACACCGCCGTTGGCGTTGCCGTTGCCCGGCGCGTCGTCCCGCCACTGGAGCTTCAGCGAGAAGTCGCCGAACTTGCGCTGCGGGAACCACAGCATGCCCATGCCCTCGACGGTGGTGCTGCTGGTGATCGAACCGTCCGCGTTCAGGCCGAACTTGCCGCCGCCCACCTGCTCCCACTTGTTCAGGGAGGCCTGGGTGCCGTCGAAGATCTTGCTGTAGCCCTCGGTCTGGCCGGGCTTGCCGATGCCGGACTGCTTGGCGGCCTTGTTGATCTTGTTGTACTCGCGCTGGTCGATCTCACCGGCCTTCAGGAGCTTGTCCGTGACGCTCTTGACGTGCTTCAGGAAGAGCGCGTGCGAGGTCCACTCCTTCTCGTCCTCGATCATCTCGTTGATGCGGCACCGGTTGTTGGTGACCCGGTTCGGGATGCCCGTGTCGATCGTGCCGACGATGACCGTCAACCGCTCGTCGTACTCCGCGCAGTTGGGGGACGGGACCCCGCCGCCCTCCGCGACGGTGAACGAGACGTCCTTGGCCGCCGAGGTGTTGCCCGCCTTGTCGCTCGCGCGGTACGCCACCGTGTGCCGGCCCACGCGGTCGACGACGACCGGGTCGGCGTAGGCGAGATACGGACCGCCGTCGAGGGAGTACTCGACCTTGTCGACACCGGAGTCGGCGTCGGTCGCGGTGACGCTCACCTTCGCCTTGCCGACGTACGCGCCGTCCGAGTTCTTGTCGCCCTCGACCTTCGCGGTGGTCTCCGGCGGCGTCTTGTCCTCGACCGGCGGCGTGACCACGGTGAACTCGACGGCCTTCTCGGCCGCCTGGTTGCCCGCCTTGTCGGACGCGCGGTAGCGGATCTTGTGCGCGCCCGCCGCGTGGACCATGACCGGCGCGGTGTACGCCGTCCACTCGCCGCCGTCGCCGACCGCGTACTCGATCTTGTTGACGCCGGAACCGGTGTCGGACGCCGTCACGGTGACGGTCGCCATCCCGATGTACTCGCCCTTGTCGTTCTTCTCGCCGGTCACCGTGGCCGAGGTCTCCGGGGGCGTCTTGTCGTCGGTGTCCGGCGCGACCACCGTGAAGTCGACGGCTTTCTCCGCCGCCACGTTGCCCGCCTTGTCGCTCGCGCGATAGCGGATCTTGTGGGTGCCGACCTGGTCGACGACCACGGGCGCGGTGTACGGCTGCCAGGCGCCGTCCGCCCCGACCGCGTACTCCGTCTTGTCGACGCCCGAACCCGCGTCGGTCGCCGTCACCGCGACGGTGGCGGAACCGACGTACGCGCCATCGGAGTTGGTCTGCCCCTCGACCTTCGCGGCGGTCTCGGGAGCGGTGGTGTCCTCGCCGCCGCCCTCGGTCACCACGAGGATGCCCTGCATCGAGCCGTGGCCGGGGATCGTGCAGTGGTAGCGGTAACGGCCCGGCGAGAGGGTGACCTCCGCCGTGTGCTTGCCGCCCTGGTCGTCGTTCGGGTTGGCCAGGATGTTCAGCGGTACGTCGTTGTTGTACTCGGGGTCGGAGACGTCGAACGTCAGCGTGTGCGGCATGCCGGTGTCGTTGCCGGTCGCCTCACTGTTCTCGAAGACGATCGTCGTGGCGCCCGCGACCGCCGTGGCGGGCGCGGATGCGTACTTGTCGATCGCGTTGTTCGCCGTCCAGGTCAGCGTCTGTGCCGCCGCCCGGCCCGGGTTGTCGGGCTGGCTCGCCGCCGTCGACGTCAGGCCGAGCACCATCAGGAGCGACGCGAAGAGCGCCGTCCAGAGTCTTCGCTTGCGCACCGCGGGTATCGTCATCCCGCCCTCCTTGCCAGGTCCTTGGCGGCCGGTGTGGCCTCGCCGCCGGAGTAAGTGACGCGCCACAGCGCCGACTTGGAGTCCGAGGTGAAGAACCCGCGGCCGTAGTCGAGGACGTACAGCGACCCGTCGGGGGCGAACTTCCAGTCCATGAGGTTCTTGATGCCGTCGTTGCCGATCGGGATGATCTTCTTCAGGGACTCGGCATGCGTGGGCAGACCGCCGCTGCCGACCGTCTTCGGGTCCATGATCACCGCGTGCCGTGGCTGGTCGGCGTCGTAGAAGTCACCGACGAACCACTTGCCGTCCCAGTACGAAGGCCACTTGTCCGCACTGGTGTTGGCCGCGTCGAAGCGGTACACCGGGCCGTTCATCGTGGCCTGGCCGCCGCCCTTGAGCCACGGCAGGAGCGTCTTCTGCTCAGCCGTCTTGTAGCTCGGGACGCCGTTCGCGTCGCGCGGGTAGTCGACGCCGCCGCCCTGCGGCGAGTACCAGATGTTGTTCGGCTCGGCCGGCGGGATGTTCACCAGGCCGTCGTTGTTGGGCGACTCGTTCTTGAGCTTCTTGCAGTCGTACCAGCCGAGCGGCTTCGTCGGGTCCGGCAGATTGCGGTCGCGGTAGGGCTGGTTGTTGCCCATGCAGTACGGCCAGCCGCGGTTGGAGGCGTGGGTGATCGCGGCGAACGTGTCGTACTTCGCCGGGCCCCACGTCGTCGACGGCTCACCGGCGTCAGGCCCGACCCAGCCCGCGTAGAGGGTGTCGGTCTTCTTGTCGACGGAGATGCGCGCCGGGTTCCTGACGCCCATCACATAGATCTCGCCGCGCGTCTTGCCGCCGCCCTCGTCCGGCTCCTTGCCGGTGAAGAGGTTGCCGTCGGGGAGCGTGTACGTCCCGTCGGCCTCCGGGTGGATGCGCAGGATCTTGCCGTTGAGGTTGTTGGTGTTGCCCGCGGTGCGGCGCGCGTCCGCGAAGGAGACGCCCTTGAAGTTGGGCTGCGGGTTGTTGCCCGAGTAACCGTTGCTGAAGCCCGAGGAGTTGTTGTCACCGGTCGCGATGTAGAGATTGCCCTTGGAGTCCCAGGCCATCCCGCCGCCCGCGTGGCAGCAACTGTGGATCTGGACCGGCCACTTGAGCAGGACCTTCTCGCTCGCGAGGTCCAGCTTGTTCGTGGTCTGGTCGAGCGTGAAGCGCGAGACGTAGCGCTCGGCCATGTGCGTCTCGCGGTTGATCTTCGAGTGGGGTGTGTAGTGCAGGTACACCCACCCGTTCTCCTCGAACTTCGGGTCCAGCTCGATGCCGAGCAGGCCCTCTTCGACCTTGATCAGCTCATCGCCGCCGCCCTTGTTGCCGAAGATGGTGAGCGCTCCGGCGAGCGTCGACTTCTTCGTCTTGGGGTCGTAGACGTGGATCTCGCCCTTGCCCTTGCCGATGTCCGGGTTGTTCCAGTCGGTGATGACCGGCTGCGAGGAGTCGGCGCCGCCGCGGCCGATGTAGAAGATCCGTCCGTCGGGCGCGGTGACCAGGCCGTGCGGCTCGCCGATCTGGTCGTTCTGGCCCGGCTGGTTGGCCTGGGTCAGGCGCTGCGCCTTGTAGTTGGCGGTGATGGTCGACTTGCAGTCGGCGCGCGAGATGCGGGTCGTCCAGTTCAGGGCGCCGCGCAGGTGCTGGCGGAAGTCGGTCTCGTCGTACGAGGCCGCCGTGCCGCCCATCCCGGTGTAGAAGGCGCGTCCGCCGTCGTAGTCACGGCACCAGGAGATCGGGTGGTCCGCGCCGTTCTTGCTCTCGCCCGGCTGGTACGTCGACTCGCGCACGCGGGCCACGGTGTGGACCTCGCCGGACGGGTTCTTGGTCCAGTTCAGCCACTGGTCGGGGCGCTTCCACTGGAGGGGAAGGTCCTTGGTGGCCGGATTCTCCCGGTCGCCGACCTCGACGGTGGCGCGCTGCACGTTCGTCGGGCTGGAGTCGGCCGGGCGAGCGCCGATCAGACCGGTGAACCAGGTCGAGTACGGCTCGGCGCGGGCCGCGTCATGGATGCCGAGGAAGCCGCCGCCCGCCTCCATATAGGCCTCGAGCCCCGCTTCCTGCTCGGGGTCGAGGACGTCGCCGCCGCCGGTCAGGAAGGCGACGGCGTTGAACTTGCCGAGCTTGGCCTCGTTCGTGAAGACCGCAGGGTCGTCGGTCGCCTCGATCTTGAACCGCTGGGCGGCCGGGCCTGATTGGCCGATCTTCTCGATGGCCTCGATTCCGGCGTTCACGACCGGTGACTCGTCACCGCCCGCGGCCGACCCGTGGAAGACAAGGACGCGCACGTTCGCCTGGCCGGGCGGCGACGGCAGGGACATCGTTGTCAACGGTGGCGTGGGATAGGGCCGCGCGGTGGCGGCCTGTGTGGAGAGCGCGCCGGTGACCATGGCTCCGGAGAGCAGGGCGGCGGCCCAGGCGCGGCGCGAGCCGACCCGGTTCCGGTTCTGGTTCTGGTTCGGGTTCTTGTCCTGGCGGTTCGGTCTGCGTCTGACTCTGCTCAACCCTCGTACAGCCAAGGGCTCTTGATGCGGTGTGAGCCGCATGAGTACACCCACCCCTCGTCGGTCACAGCAACAGGCGCGGATGAAGCTAGACCTCTTTTCGCCACTCGCCAATAGGTAAGACCGGAATACCGCGAACTTTGTCCTGCGTGTGGATAAACGAAGATCCCCCCAGTACCGTGTGGCCGTCTCGGGGGCCACCTGCGCCCCGTCAGTCTCCGTACCGCAGTGGGGAGTTCGGCATGGACCGACGCAGCTTCAACCGGCGGATGCTCGTGGGTGGGGTGGCCGCGACGGCCGGGGTGACATCGTTGTCGCTGGCCGCCGCGCCCGAGGCGAGCACAGCCGAAGGGCCGAAGACGGCGCCGGCCGGCGGCGAGGTGCGCCGCATCAAGATGTACGCCGAGAAGCTGGCGGACGGGCAGATGGGCTACGGCCTGGAGAAGGGCAAGGCGTCCATCCCCGGCCCGCTCATCGAGCTGAACGAGGGCGACACCCTGCACATCGAGTTCGAGAACACCATGGACGTCGACGCAAGCCTGCACGTCCACGGCATGGACTACGAGATATCCAGCGACGGCACCAGACACACCAAGAGCCACGTCGAGCCGGGCGGCAAGCGGACCTACACCTGGCGCACGCATGCGCCGGGCCGCCGCAAGGACGGCACCTGGCGGCCGGGCACGGCGGGCTACTGGCACTACCACGACCACGTCGTCGGCACCGATCACGGGACGGGCGGCGTGCGCAAGGGGCTCTACGGGGCGCTGATCGTGCGCCGCAAGGGCGATCTGCTGCCGGACAAGACCTTCACGATCGTCTTCAACGACATGACGATCAACAACAAGGCGGGTCACGACAGCCCCAACTTCGAGGCCACGGTGGGTGATCGGGTCGAGTTCGTCTCGATCACGCACGGCGAGTACTACCACACGTTCCACGTCCACGGTCACCGCTGGGCCGACAACCGCACGGGCCTCCTGACCGGCCCCGACGACCCGAGCCAGATCCTCGACGACAAGATCACCGGGCCCGGCGACTCGTTCGGCTTCCAGGTCATCGCGGGGGAGGGGGTGGGCGCGGGCGCCTGGATGTACCACTGCCATGTGCAGAGCCACTCCGACATGGGGATGGCGGGGCTCTTCCTGGTGAAGAAGGCGGACGGCACGATCCCGGACTACGAGCCGCATCATGCTTCCGGGGCCGCGAAGAAGTCCGCGGACTCAGGCGGGTCGAAGGAGTCGAAGGAGTCCAAGGAGCCGGGAGCTGACGGGGAGCCCGAGGCGTCCGGCCACGAGGGGCACGGCTAAAGGTCGTTCAGGGTCTCCAGGAGGGCGGCGAGCAACTCCGCCCGGTCGTCCGCGTTCGGGAACTCGACGGCCACGTCCCGCTCGGCCCAGCCCGTGGCGCGCAGTGCTTCGAGGCGTTCGATGAGCGCCTTGCGCACGGAGCGCGAGGGCAGGACGAATCCGGAGCCGAGGGGCACGTTCAGGAGCCCCGACAGCAACTGCCAGTGCGCGTCCGGGGATTCGAGCGCGAACAGCAGCCGGTCGTACGCGTCCGGGGCGCCCCGTCGCAGGGCGTCGGCGATGCTGTGCGCGCGGATCTCCGGGTCGGGCGAGTCCGCCTGGCGGGCCAGCGCGTCGGCGGCGATGCCCGCGTGGTGTTCCTCGCCGCACTTGAGCCACCTCAGTGCGATGGCGGCGTGCCGCCGGACATCGGTCTCGGGGTCGTGCTCCAGGAGGCCGACGAGACCTTCGACGGCACGGCCCTCCACGGGGGATCCCGTCACGATCGGGTCGAGACTCTCGGCGGCACCGGCGCGGACGACGGGGTCCGGGTGACGCAGCCCGTCCAGGAAGAGGCCAAGGGGCGGGTCCTCCAGGGGGAACGGCACGTGAAGGTGGCTGTAGCAGGCCAGGATCTGGCTCAGGAGGAAGGAGTCCTGACCGCCGTGTGACTCTGATCCTCCCTGCTCTTCATGCTCTCCCGGCTTCCCCTGTTCGCCTGGCTTCTCCGGATTCCCCTGTTCGCTCTGGGCGACGAGGCGGTCGAGTGTGTCGCGCACCCGGTCACGCCGGACGACCTCACGGAAGAGGATCTTGGCCAGGGTCTCCGTGCCCAGCGTCACCAAGTCCCGCTCCCCGCTCGTGCACAGGGCCAGCGCCTCGTCGGCGCGCAGGCCCGCACGCGCGCGGTCCGTCCAGTCCTCCACCGCCGGTATCCGTGTCAACGGGACCAGGATCTCGGTCCGTTCGTCACTTCCCGGGGCGTGGGGCAGGGCCTTCTTGAGCGCCGCGCGCATCTCGGCGCGGACCTGTTCCGCCTCGTCGTCCGGCACCGGTGTGTTCCTGCGCATCGCGAGGGAGGCCACGATGACCGCGACGTCGAAGGCCAGCTCGCGCACGAAGCTGTCCGGCCGGCCGACGCCGGCGATCCCCTCCGCCGTCCAGCCCCTGTCGCGCAGGTCGGGGAGGCGCGCTCGCAACTCGTCGCGCAGGTCGCCGTCGACGTCCCGCACGGCAGGGCCGCCGCCGAGCTCCTCCGTCAGCTCGGTCCACGCGCGCACGAGGCCTTCGGGGTCGTCCAGGTGCAGCGCGAAGACGCGCTCCGTGCGCTCGCGCACCGTCGGGTCGCGGCGCAGCACGGCGGCGAGGCTCTCCACCACGGTCGAGGAGAACTCCTCGGTCCACGGTTCGCGCTCCACGGCCCGCGTCAGCTCGCGCAGCGCCCACTCGAGGTCGCCGGTCGCGGCGGCGGAGACCGCCGCCTTCCGCCGGACCTCCGCGTCCGGATCCCGCAGCTCGGCGGTCAGCTTCTCCTGAAGTTCCGCCTGCTTGCGCGCTCTGCGCTTCTCGAACATCCCGACAGCCTAGGCGCCGTGCCCAGGAGGCCGGATGCGGGTCAGGCCACCGGGGGTGACCTGGGGCTTTCCCGTCGTCGCGTCACACGCCGGGCACGCTGATGTCCAGGACCGTCCAGGCGGTGTACGGCTCCTCCTGTACGTAGATGCGCGGGCCGCGGCTGACCGTCCTGCGGGCCCGGAGCGGACCGCCGTCGGCCCCGACGAGCCGGCCGGAGGCGTACGGCCGGACCTCCAGGTGCCCGATCTCGGCGTCCACGAGCCGGTCACGGTCGTCTCCGTACCCGCCGAGGAAGGTGACCCGCCCCTCGTGCACGGCAAGCGCGGTCGCTCCCTCCAGGCCGTTGGCGCGCTGCCGCACCGCCCGGCCGGGGCGGACCTCCAGGAGGGTGAAGTCGCTGTAGGCGCAGACCCAGACGGCCTCGTCGGTCACGTTGAGCGCATAGCAGTCGTAGATCTCACTCGCGCCCTCCTCCGCCTCGTACGTCCACAGCGGATCGCCCTCGGCGCTCCAGCACCGCAGGCCCGGATGGCTGAGCTCGTCGTCGCCGAAGACCCCTTCGTCGAAGTGGCCGACCCACAACCGGCCCGCCTGATCGGCCAGAAGATCCTCTATGGCGTCCCCGACGCGGAAGGACCACGACTCGCGCCCGAGCGCGTCGAAGACCTGCACATGCTGCTCGGACCTGCGGCTGCGGCCGTCCGCCACGACGAAGCCCCCGTCGGGCAGCGCGTCGATCCGCGGATGCCGTGCCCGCACGGCGTTCAGCTCCGTCGTGTGGTCCCGGCCGTCGGCGTCGACGGTGACGACCACCGCGTCGTACGGCTTCATTGCGCCACGTCCGGGGCGCGGCTCGCGCGCGGCGAGAAGCCAGTGGGCCTGTCCGAAGGCGTCGACGGTGCTGTGCGCGATGTGGCGGTCGTGGTGGCGGCGCGGCAGACGTGCGTACGGGGTGAGCGGTGTGTTCTGCGTCCCCGGTTGCGGGTGGGGCGGTGCGGTCGGCTGCGTTCCGTGCTCGGCATCGGCCTTTCTGGTCGTCATGTGGAGATCTTGTAGGACACGCCGTTCCAGGCGCCATCCCTTTACCCAGAGGTCCACGTTGGGTGTACTCCTTGTACGGCTCATCCACGCGTCTCCTCCACGCGCCACACCCGTACGTCCCCTGTGAGCACCTCCGCGAACTGCCATTCAAGGGAGCAGAGTTGAGCAAGGACAGCGTGTACGACTACGTCATCGTCGGTGCCGGTTCCGCGGGATGCGTCCTCGCCGCCCGGCTCTCCGAGGATCCCGCGATACGGGTGGCGCTCGTCGAGTCGGGGCCACGCGACCGGAAGCCCGAGATCCGCATCCCGGCGGCCTTCCCGAAGCTGTTCAAGACGCCTTACGACTGGGACTACTCCACCGTGAAGCAGACCGCGCTCGACGGCCGTGAACTGTACTGGCCGCGCGGTCACACGCTGGGCGGATCATCCTCGATCAACGCCATGATGTGGGTGCGCGGCCACCGCGACGACTACGACGCCTGGGGCGAGGCCGCGGGGCCCGAGTGGTCCTACGACGCCTTCGAGCGCTACTTCCGGCGCGCGGAGCGGTGGACGGGCGGGGCGGCCGGGGCGGGCGCGGCAGGCAAGGACAGCGTCTACGGAAGCGACGGGCCGCTCTGGATCTCCCCGCCCCGCGCACTCAACCCGACCACCACCGCGTTCCTCGACGCCTGCCGCGACGCGGGCCTGCGCGAGCTGACGGAGCTGAACGAGCCCGACCACGGAGGCTTCGCGCTCACCCCGGTCAACCAGCGCCGCGGCCGCCGCTGGAGCGCCGCCGACGGCTATCTGAAACCCGCGAGGCGCCGCCGCAACCTGCACGTCCTCACCGAAGCCCGTGTCCGCAGGCTGGAGTTCGACGGGACGCGCGTGGCGGGCGTCATCGCCGACGGCGTGCCCGGGAAGCTGATAGCGCGCCGCGAGGTGATCCTCAGCGCGGGTGCCATCGGCTCCCCGCAGCTCCTCCAGGCCTCCGGCGTCGGCGACCCGGACGACCTGTCGAAGGCGGGCATCGAGCCACGCGTCGAGTCGCCGGGCGTGGGCCGCCACCTCCAGGACCATCTCGCCTACGCACTCACCATGACCTGCCCGCGGCCCATCACGCTGACCGGCGCGGACTCCCTCGCCAACGTCGGCCGCTTCCTGCTCGGCGGGCACGGACCGCTCACGTCCAACGTCGCCGAGGCTGTCGCCTTCATCAAGACCCGGCCCGAACTCACCGCTCCCGACATCGAGTTGATCTACGCACCTGTCCCCTTCGTCAACCACGGCCTCACCCCGCCGACCGAACACGGCATCACCATCGGCGTGGTGCTGCTCCAGCCGGAGAGCGAGGGCCGGATCACGCCGAGGGGCCCGGGGGTGGGCTCCGCGCCCCTCATCGACCCCGGCTATCTGACGGCGGAGGCCGACATCCGCACCCTGGTCGCCGGGGTGCGCCGCGCCGAGGAACTCCTCGCGGGCCCCGCTCTCTCCCCGTACGCATCGGACCCGCTGGCACCGCATCCGGGCACGGTCGACGACGCGAGCCTGGCCCGGACGATCCGCGGGGCGTCCGAGACGCTCTACCACCCGGTCGGCACCTGCCGGATGGGCAGCGACGAGGCCTCGGTCACCGATCCGGCGCTGCGGGTGCGAGGCGTGACGGCGCTGCGGGTCGTGGACGCCTCGGTCATGCCGCGGATCACGCGGGGCCACACGCACGCTCCCACGGTGGCCCTCGCGGAGAAGGCGGCCGAGCTGATCAGGGCGGACGCGCGGAGGTGAAGCGGGCGGGGGAAATCTCCCCGCCCTGCCCGCCGGTCGTATCCTGACCGGCGCACACCCGCAAGCTGCCCCGAGGAGCCCCACGTGACCGAGCCGCCGAGCGCCGCCCCGCGCCCCACCCTGGAGGCCGTGGCCGCGCGGGCCGGAGTCTCCCGGGCCACGGTGTCCCGCGTCGTCAACGGCGACGTGGGCGTACGCGAGGTGCTCGCCGAGAAGGTCAGGCAGGCGGTCGACGAGCTCGGCTACGTGCCGAACCGCGCCGCCCGCAGTCTGGTGACCCGCCGCCACGACGCGGTCGCCGTGGTGATCGCCGAACCGGAGACGCGGGTGTTCGCCGACCCGTTCTTCGCCCGTCAACTCCGGGGCATCAGCAAGGAGTTGACGTCGCGTGACGTCCAGCTGGTGCTGCTCCTGACGGAGGGCCGTGACGACCACGAGCGGGTCGGCCGCTATCTGGCGGGTGGCCATGTGGACGGCGCCCTCGTCTTCTCGCTGCACCTGGACGATCCGCTGCCCGGCATCATTCAGGGTGCGGGCGTGCCGACGGTGTTCGGCGGCCGTCCGGGGTGGCCGGAGGGGACGGTGACATCTCCGTACGTCGACTGCGACAACCGCGGCGGTGCGCGGGACGCGGTGCGCCACCTGGTCTCGCTGGGCCGCACCCGCATCGCGCACATCACCGGCGCGCTCGACCAGACGTCGGCGGTGGACCGCCTCGACGGCTTCCGCGACGTCCTGCCGGAGGCGGGGGAGAGGTTCGTCGCGCAGGGCGACTTCACCCCGGCGGGCGGCGAGCGCGCGATGCGCGAGCTCCTGGACCGCGTCCCCGAGGTGGACGCGGTCTTCGCCGGCAACGACCTGTCGGCACTGGGGGCCCTTCGGGTGCTCCGCGAGCGGGGGAAGCGGGTGCCGGACGACGTCGCGGTGGTGGGCTTCGACGACATGCTGCCGGTCGCCGAGCAGGTGGACCCGCCGCTGACGACGGTGCGTCAGGACATCGAGGAGATGGGCCGGCTGATGGCGAGGATGCTGCTGGCGCGGGGCGAGCTGCCGACGGAGAGCGTGGTCCTGCCGACGGAGCTGGTGCGGAGGGAGTCGGCGTAGGGGGCCGTGCCTTCCCGGTCCCGGTCCCTGCCCGGCGGCCCCGAGCCCAGGGACACGGGGCTCCAGGGGGCTCCAGGGGGCTCCCCAGGGGGCCGATAATCCCACGATCGGGTGCCCTCGTTACCCCGCACGGTCCACCGGCGTTTTTGCCGCGTCGCGCCCGGGTGAGGCTCGCTTCAGCACTTCCCCTCATCCGGAGGTAACACCATGCGCAAGTGCGCGATCCTGGCAGCAGCGGCCTTCGCCGCGGTCACCGTCATCGGCGGGGCCGGCTCCGCCGTCGCCGACCCCGGCCCCGGCGCCTACGCCGAGGGCACGGCTCAGAACTCGCCGGGCGTCCTCAGCGGCAACGTCCTGCAGGTTCCCGTCGACGTTCCCATCAACGCCTGCGGCAACACCCTGAACGTCGTCGGCCTCCTCAACCCGGCCGCGGGCAACAACTGCCAGTAGGACCCCGGACCGGACACCGCCCCGTCGCGACCAGCGCGCGACGGGGCGGTGTGCGTGGTGGGAACGTGCGGGAGGCCCCCGCCGGGGCCGCTAGGCCCCGACACTCACCGTGAACCGCCGCGGATTCCCGTCGTGCGCGGCACCGGACACATCGGGCTCCCCGTCCGGCCGGACGTCGTCGTACGGGAAGGCGTATCCGATGGGCGAGTTCGCGTGCACGACCCGGGCCCAGTGGTTGGTCACGTCACCCTTGTAGTAGTCCCCGGCGCCAGCCCCGTTCGGCTGCTCCGCGTGCGTCAGCATGATGCTCCGGTTGAAGCCCGCCGCGAGCCGCGCCAGCAGGCCCTTCTTGTCGTCGGAGTCGCCGGGGTTGTTGGTGAAGGGGCCGTGGTTGCAGGTGAAGATGTCCTTCGAGGTCGGCTTCGAGAACGTGTGCCCGCCGTTGAACGTCAGCGTGTCGCCGCTCACCCGGCCCGTGAACACACCCCGGCCGCCCTGCAGGTCGATCTTCAGGTCGGTGCTCCGGTACTTCTCCCACGCCTGGTCGATGTAGCTGTTCCACACGTCCCGGAACGGCATCTCGTTCGGGCGGTCGAAGTACGGGGCCATGAGGTTTTGCGGCGAGATGACGCGCAGTACGTCGCCGTCGTCGCCGCGGATCACCAGATCACCCCAGGGCTGCCCGTCCTTCTCCCCCTGGGCGGCGAGGTCGGAGGCGATCTTGTCGACGGCGCCGTCCGGCAGCGGGGCCACCGTGTGCGTGGCGTCCCCCTCCAGGGTCAGGCCGATGGGGAGGGCCGTGACGAGGTCCACGTAGCTGATGTTGGCGTACAACTGCGAGCTGTTGAAGGTGAATTCACAGAACGACCAGGTGCGCCCGTAGTTGGCGTCCTCCTTGGTCGCGAACGCGGGCTCGACCAGCGAAGGACCCGGGTTGAGGAAGAAGTCCAGCTTGTCGTCCCGTACGAAGTAGACGCGGGCGCCGAACATTTGAGGAAGCGTCAGGACCTTCGGCGCGGATCCCGCCGCGCCGAGCGGGATCGCGCAGTCGACGGGCAGCGGGGTCTGCGGGGCCGACGGCGAATCGGGGCGGTAGACGCCGCCGTCCGGCTTCAGCAGGACCCAGCGGTCGGTGCCCTGCTCGTGTCCGGTGACGTAGGCGTGCACCTGGCCGGGCAACGACTTGTTCTGGAGGGCGAGTTCACAGGTCGCGGGTGCTGCCTTGGCGCCGGGGCTGAGGGCGCTTCCCCAGACGGGGTAGGTGAGGGCTCCGGCGGCACCGGCGGCAGTGGACAGGAACACTCGACGCGATATCACGGAAGGTCTCCCGGGATGTGTGTGGGGGGATGTCGTGCGGCCGTGGGTGGCTGTGGGGGTGGCCGGCCTTGTGGTGCGACCACTGTCGCTTCGGCCCATTCGACCGTCAAGAGTTGTGACTGAGAGCGCTCTCAGAATCTTGTTTCTTTCACAAGGTGGCAGCACACGCGCACTGTCAGTGCCGGGTGCCAGACTCGGAGGAAGGGAAGAGAGATACGACAAAGGAGTCGGTCATGCTCAATAACCGTTATGTCGTGGGAGCCCCGACATGGGTCGACCTCGGCACTCCGGATCTTGAAGGCGCCCACGCCTTCTACGGCGAGCTCTTCGGGTGGCAGTTCCTGTCGGGCGGTGCGGAATTCGGTGGCTATGGCATGTATCAGGCGGACGGGAAGACCGTGGCGGGAGCCATGACGGTCACCGCCGATCAGTCCCCTCCGTCCTGGACGCTCTACTTCAAGACACCGGACGCCGACGCGACGGCCAAGGCGGTCGAGCAGGCCGGCGGCAGCACGGTGTACGAGGCCATGGACGTCGGCGACCTCGGCCGCATGGCGGTCTTCCATGACGCCCAGGGGGTCGGCTTCGCCGTGTGGCAGCCGGGCACGAACAAGGGCCTCGACCTGGTCGACGCCCCGAACAGCATGTGCTGGACCGAGCTCTACACCCCGGACATCGAGGCGGCCCAGGAGTTCTATGGGGCGGTGTTCGACTGGGGCACCTCCACCCAGGCCTTCGAGGGCGGTTCGTACACGATGGTGCACCCCGCGGGCGGCACCGAGGACGACATGTTCGGCGGCCTGTGGCCGCTGTCCGACGCCCCGGAGGAAGCTGAGGCCGGGCCGTACTGGACTCCGTACTTCCAGGTGACCGACATGGACGCGGTGCTCGCCAAGGTCGAGCCGTCCGGGGGCACGGTGCGGGTGCCGCGCATGGACCTCGCGGGCGTCGGCAGCTTCGCCAAGCTCGCCGATCCCTCCGGGGCGCGGTTCGCGCTGATGCAGCCGGAGGCGCCGGGCGGAAGCTGAGGGCGGAAGGTGCCGGACGGGACGGACGCACGCGTCCCGTCCGGCACGCGAACCCGCCGGTGAGCGTTTCGCCGCGTTCCCCGGCGGGCAAGCAGGAGGAGGCCGAAACAGCGCATGTCATGGCGTTGATCGTTCGTTGATCCCTTGTTTCGCGCCCCCTGCCAGCATCGACGGCATGCAGATCCACATGACAGCCCAGCCGGAAATCGCCTGGGAGCAGGCCCTGTGCGCCCAGACGGGATCCGAGTTCTTCTTCCCCGAACCGGGCAGCTCGGTGCGCGAGGCCAAGTACATCTGCCAGCTCTGCGAGATGCGCCCGGCGTGCCTCGAGTACGCCCTGGCCCATGACGAGCGGTTCGGCGTCTGGGGCGGGCTCTCGGAGAAGGAACGGCTCAGCCTCAGGCGTACGTGACCGTGAACCTCCTCGTCCCCGCGGGAATGTGCACGTTGTCCCCCGTCACCGTCAGATCGCGGCCGTCCGCCGTCACCGCGCGCACCGGGCCGAACCGGCACGGATAGACGTACCGCACGCGTTCCGGCGCCCGCGTGATGTCCACGATGACCTTCCGGCGGCCCGCGTCATGGGTGAGGCGGTAGCCGAAGGGCGCCCCGAACAGGTTCGGGGCGTCGTCCACGGCCACCGACGCACCGTCCGGCACCCAGTGGGGGCGTATGCCCGGAGCGATGTAGAGGTGCGGGTCCCTGTCCTCGTCCGCCTCGAAGAAGAGGATGTCGCGGATCAGGAGCAGATACTCGGCCGCCGCCCAGCCGTGCGGGATGTCCCCCATGTACCAGTGGCGTGAGGGGACTTCGCGGTAGTCGGAGGCGATGGGGAAGGCGTGCTGCTCGTTCCACGCGCCGAGCGCCACCGCCCGCTCCTCGGTCCGGGGCATCGACGCGCCCACGATCCAGCCGAGCAGCGTGTCCATCCGCGCGGCGTCGCCCGCCAGGAGATACGCGTGCGCCAACTGCGTCGTGAGGTAGGGGCCGTAGGCGTTCCAGGCCGCCTCGTGCCGGTAGCCGCCGGTCACGAAGTGCGCGTACATCGTGTCGAGCGTCCAGCGGGCCGCCCGGTCGATGTCCTCGCCCAGCTTGCTGCCCATGTGCAGCCGCAGCGGGTGGAAGAACGCCGCCGTGCCGATCATCGTCGAGTCGAGCCGGCCGACGTCACCGGGTCCGGTCGGGATGTACGTCTCCCAGGCGCCGCGCCTCTGCTGTTCCGCAAGGACCCAGCGCACCGATGCCGCCGTGGCCCGCTTCAAGTCGTCGAAGGCGCCCCAGAGTTCGGGCACGTCGGGGGAGCCGATCCGCTCGGCGAGCCGCGCGGCCTCGTAGAGACCGGCAAGGCCCCACAGGTCGTCCCAGTAGTGCGGCTTGTCCCGCTCTCCGAGGTGCTCGGCGCTCCAGCCGCTGTGCAGCAGGCCGTACTGATCGCGGTTGTCGCGCAGCCACCGGGCGCCGTCGATGACGTACGGCGTGTAGAGCTTGGCCCCGAACGCGGTGGACCGGCCGTGGGTCCGGTCGAAGCGGCCGATCGCCCACAGCGCCTGGCCGTTGCTGTCCCACTCGCGGTCGTCCTTCTCGTGCGGTCCGCCGTAGAAGCCGTACTCGGCACACGGCCCGATCCGGCCCGAGCCGCGGTTGAACTTCAGCGGATAGTGCGTGCCCAACTGCCGTTCGGCCAGGGCCGCGTCGCCCACCAGTGAGCACGCCGTGGCCTCGACGGACGAGTCGCGGATCCAGAAGGAGTCGTACACCGTCGGGCCCGGATGGATCTCGCCGTGGTCGGAGAGGATGAGGAGCTGTGAGCGGCACTGCCGCCACCGGTCCGCCAAGTGTGAGACGGGCTGCGGCAGTTCGGGTTGCACACCCTGCGCGATCAGCTTGCCCGTCCAGAACAGGCGGTTGGCCTCCTCCAGAGCGGCGGCCGGAGTGGCCTTGATCTCCGCAAGGTCGGCGGCGCCGCTGTAGAGGTCGACCGGCAGGCGGACGTCGAGCTCGAACAGCTCGTCGTCCGCGACCCGGTAGGGCCAGGCGAACGCCGCGCTGCACAGACCCGCGATCTGGTCCTGGGCCTGCGTCGCGCCGTTCAGCTTGCCGCCCATGACGAGGTCGTGGAACGGGTTGCGGCTCAGATAGGAATCCGGGGCGTACGTGAAGTCCGGGTTGCCGTACACGCCGTACTGCTCGGGAGGCGTGTCGAACACCGGCCCCCACCCGCTGTTGGTCTCCACCCGGCCCTCGTCGGGCAGATGGCGCAGGAACGTCAGGCGCCGGTCGGTGATCTGGCGGCCGTTGCGGTCGTGCCGCTGGAAGCCGCTCGGCCCCGCGGGCATGACGGCCGCGCACAGCCAGCCCTCGCGCGGCTGCCCGGTCGCGCTGCCCACCGTCAGACGGGTCACGACGAGGTCCCGCTGCCGGGGGCCGATGGCCGTACCGAAGGTCCGCTGCACGAACTCGGTGCCGTCGGCGGTGCGGAACGTCGTCAGGACCACCGGCAGATGGGGCGCCTCCATGCGCTGGCCAAGCGTCCCGGCGTCCGTCAGCTGCGGCAGCCGCACGGCGCCGGTCGACGGTGAGTAGAGGAAGAAGGACAGGCAGTACTTGTCGTAGACCGGCTCGATCTCGCCCGCCTGCCCGATGAGGGACTCCTGGCGGTGGTCCTTGACGCCCACCATGTGCCAGTAGCGGTACAGCGCGTTGGAGGCGAAGGCGGCCTCCTTGGATTCGTACGTTCCCGAGTCGAAGTCGTCGCTCCAGCGCCGGAAGGCGGCTTGCGCCCACCACGGAACGGGATAGGGCACCCGGGCCCGCCCCGCCCAGCCGCGCCACATGACCTCGTAGAACATCCATTCATGGGTCTGTGCCATGGGTTCCACCCCCGCTGCCCACCGTTGCACCGGGGCGGGCACTCGTAAATCGGTTCGGCACGGCGGTACGCGCGCGGCTACGATCCGGGGGCGCGGGCGGACCGAACACTCCTGGTCCGCGCGGGTGCGGGGTCCTGTAGAGCAGAGGCAGACTCGCCGCCTTCTCAGGGCGGATACGCCGGTTCGAATCCGGCCGGGACCACGAGCGGACGGCACGGGCGGGGCGGAACGGATGGATGAGAGCGGCGGGATCAGCGAGGCGGACCTCGCGGCCTTCCACGACGTGATCGGCAGGCTCCGTGAGCTGCCGGCCGACGACCCGGTGCGGCTGCGCGCCGAGCAGGTCGCCGCTTCCTTCGCCCGGGACGGACGGCTGCGCAGACGCAAGGCGCGCGGGGCCGAACTCTCCGCCGCCGACGCCGCCGTGATGGCCGCCACCGCCACCGGGGCCGACGACCGCCGTGAGGACGCGCCGCTGGTCGTCGAGGGGGCAGCGGGTGCCGCCGCTACCGCCGGGGTCTTCCGGCGGGCCAGGCCCTGCTATGTCTGCAAGGCGTCGTATCGACAGGTCGACTCCTTCTACCACCGGCTCTGTCCCGGCTGCGCAGCCGACAACCGCACCCGGCGCGAGCTCGGGACCGATCTGAGCGGGCGTCGCGCGCTGCTCACCGGGGGCCGCGTGAAGATCGGCTTCCAGCTGGCCCTGATGATGCTGCGCGACGGTGCCGAACTCCTGGTCACCAGCCGCTTTCCGCATGACACGGAGCGGCGCTTCCGTGCGGTGCCTGGCAGCGAGAAGTGGCTCGAGAGGCTCACGGTGCTCGCTGTCGACCTGCGTGACCCGCGCCAAGTGCTCGGCCTGTGCGAGGAGTTGCGTCGGGAGGGCGAGCCGCTGGACATCCTGGTCAACAACGCGGCGCAGACGGTCCGAAGGCCGCCCGAGTCGTACGCGGCTCTCGCGGCGGGGGAGCGGGCAGAACTGCCCGCCGGGGCCCGTGGCGCACCCGGCTTCCGGCCGATGCGGACGCTGGACGGTTCCACCGCGATCCTGGACGGCTCAACCGCGACGCTGGGCGCGCTCGCCATGGTCCTGCCCATGGCCGACGAGGCGGGCCTGTTGCGCGACGCGTCGCCGGAGAACTCCTGGTCCGCCCGGCTCGGCGGCCTCGACCCGGCCGAGGTCCTGGAGACCCAGCTGGTCAACTCGCTCGCACCGGCCCTGCTCTGCGACCGGCTGTTGCCGCTGCTGCTCGCCTCGTCGCGCCCCCGCACGTACATCGTGAACGTCACGGCGGTCGAAGGCCGGTTCGCCGTGCGCAACAAGATGGCCGGGCATCCGCACACGAACATGGCCAAGGCCGCCCTGAACATGCTCACGCGCACGAGCGCGGCCGAACTCGCCGAGCAGGGCGTGCACATGTGCGCCGTCGACACCGGCTGGATCACCGACGAGAACCCCGCCCCCAAGAAGGACCGCATCGCGGGCGCGGGCTTCCGCACGCCCCTCGACGTGGTGGACGGCGCGGCCCGGATCTACGACCCGATCGTGCGGGGCGAGGCGGGCGCGCCGGTCTCGGGGGTCTTCCTCAAGGACTACCGGGAGGCGGAGTGGTGAACGGCCCTGCGGACGCGGGGGAGTTCCGGGCCGCCCGTGGCACCCGGCCCGAAGACGGAGGATAGGATCCGGCCCAAGGGCGGGGTCGTAGCGCAGAGGCTGTCGCGTCGGTCTCCAAAACCGGAACACGCTGGTTCGAATCCAGCCGCCCCGCCCCCTTCGTGATCCTCTTCTCGGCAGCTCGGTAATCCGCTGTCCCCGAGCCGGTCCCGCCGGGCAGAATCCGCGCATGGCTCTGCCCGAGAAGACCGCCGCCCGCTATCTGCTCTCCGATCTCGACCCTCTGCCGTATCCGCGGCGGATGCGGGAGATCGCCGAGAGCGCCCGGGACTTCGCGGGGCGCGGCGCGCTGCGCACCGTCCTGGAGGAGCTGGAGAGCGGCGGCCCGTACGAGTGCGGGGTGGCCATCGTGCTGGCCTGTGCCGGCGGGGACACGGAGTGGACCGCCGCCCGGATCGCCGACCCCGACCCCTTCGTGCGCGGGCACGCGCTGCGGGCCGCGCGGAGCCACGGGGTGCCGGACGCCGCGTTCGAGGCCGCGTTCCACGACGCTCCCGAGGCGGTGCGGCGGCAGTTGCTGCGCGCGATCGTCGCCGGGCGCCGCACCGCGCTCGCCGACCGCGTCATCGGCCCGCTGCGGCGCGAGTGGGGTGACGTGGAGGCGGCCAGGCTGCTGCCCGGTTGCTCGGACCCGGTGGTGCGGCGGCTGCTGCCGGAGCTCTTCCACGCCGTGCGGGGGTGGCGGCCGTTGGCGAGGCGGCACGCGGACGCGCTGCTCGACATGGCGGCGCGCGAGCTCGGCGCGCTGCCCGATGCTATGCGGGACGGGTGGTGGCAGCGGTACGCGGCGGGCATCGCCGCGGCCACGGAGTCGGAGCCGGTCCGCGTGCTCGACCTGCTCGACCGGTTCGCGCCCAGCGTGTTCCCTCATCAACTCCGCCCGCGTCTCGGCATGTTGGCCGACGCGGCACCGGGACGGGTCCTGGCGATCCTCTGCGGGACCTGGGGGTGGCCGCTGCGGCGCAGCGGCGCGCTCACCACGTCCGTGCTGTACAAGCTCGCCCGCTCGGGCGCTCCCGAACTCCTCACGTACGCGCGAGCCGTCGCCGACGACTCCGCCGACCTCGCCCGGCTGATGCTCGCGCACGCGCCCGCTGAGCGTGCCGCCGTGCACGCGCGGGCCGTCGAGGGGCGCGGCGCGGGGTTCGTCACCGTCGACGGGGCCGTCCTGGGCGCGCTGCCCCGCAGTGCCGTGGCCGACGAGGCGCGGCGGATGGCCGAGCGGGTCAAGGAACGTGGCGGGCACTGGAGTTCCGTGCTGCTCGCCGAGTCCTTCCTGCCGTGCGCGGAGGTGCGCGACCGTTTGGTGGCGGCCACCCGGCGGCCCGCCGCCGACGACCGCGCCGAGGCGTGGCCGCTGTTCGTCCGCAACGCCGCACGCTCCGGCGAACCGGCCCAAGTCACCGCCGTCCTCGAAGAGATGACCCGGCTGGCGAACGAGCAGGACCCGGTGCGGGCCGCCGCCCTGTCCGCGCTCGCCGAGACCCGGCCCGCCCTCTTCGGCGCCGACGCCGAACCGTTCCTCGACCGGATCTCGGCGGACGCCGTCGCGGCCCGCGACTCCTCGCACGGTACCCGCGGCAGCCTCAGCCGCCTGGCCGTCGCCGTACTGCGCGAGCACGCGGCGGGCGGACAGCGGGAGTTGGTGAACTGGGCGCTGCGCACGCTCGTCCGGATCTCCGGCAACACCGGCGGCGCCGACCTCGGGCGCCTCGACCACACCCTGCGCCGCGGCCAGGAGCACGACGTGTTCGACGCGCTGCGCCCCTGGATCGAGGCGGGAGCCGAGAAGTCCGACTACAGCCTCGCCTTCGCGCTGGCCCGTGCGGTCGGCCGGCGTGCCGCCGGGATGGCGGAGCTGCAGGAACTCCTGTGGCAGGCCATCCGGTTCGGCGGCAACGCGACGGTGTCCAGGGCGATCGACCTGTGGCTCGAGCCGCCCGCGACCCGTGACGAACGCGTCGCCCGCGTCCTGGCGCAGGAGCCGTCGACGGGCGCGCTCGTCCCGGTCCGTTCCCTGCTGTGCGCACGCCGCACGGACCTGCTCGACCAACTCCTGTCCGGCACACCTCCGTACGGGCGTTTCCTGACCAAGGGTGCGCCGTGGACGGTGGAAGCCTATGCCTGGCAGATCCGCCGCTGGCTGCCTCGCCAACAGGAGGCACTGGCGCGGCAGTTGGAGCAGGCCGCCGGTGACGCGGGTCTTCCGCGGTGGAACCGCGCCGCGGCGATCGCGCGCGGTGCGGCCGTTCCCGGCGCGGGGGAGGAGCTCGTCCGCCGCTGGACCGGATCGCCCGACACCGTGCTCGCCGAGGCGGCCCTCGGCGCGCTCGCCCACATCGCGCGCCCCGGGGACGCGCTGCCCGAGCTGCTCGCGCACGCGGGAGGCGAGCGGGCGCGGGTCGCGGTGTACGCGGCGACGCAGGCGTCACGGCATGTCCCGCCGTCCCGGCTCGCGGTGCTGTTGCGGGAGGTCCTGTGCGGCCCCGGCAAGAAGGTGACGAGCCGCAAGGAGGCCGCGCGGCTCGCAGCCGTGCGGCTGCCCGCGTCCGAGGCGGCGGCGCTGCTCGGCGACGCCTACGAGGCACCGGACGCCCACCGCGACGTACGGGCGGCGTGTGTCGCCTTCGCGGGCGGGCTGCTCGGCGAGGAGCGGGTGTGGGGGCTGCTGCGGGACGCGGCCGGGGGCGATGCCGTGCTGCGGACGGCTGTGCTGCGGGTGCGGCCGCTGGATCTGGCACAGGGGCATCGGGAGCGGTACGCGCGTCTCGTGCGCGAGGTGGTGGGCACGGGGGACGACGAGGCCGCGGCCCTCGCGCTCGCCGCCCTTGCGCGGTGGGCCCCTTGGTCGCCGGACGCGGCTTCGGTGCTCGCGGACGCGGTGGCGGATCTCGGCCGCCGGTCGACGTGGCAGGTGGCGGCGCGGGGGCTCGTGACGGCCGCGGCGACCGCGCCGCGCGGGGACGAGGCATTGCGCGGGGCCCTCGCGGCGCTTGCGGGGGCCGATGGGGTCACGTCACCGGACCGGGACCTTCCGGCGCGGCGGCGGATCGAGTACCTGGCGCAGACGCTGGCCGATGCGGGCGAGGTGTACCGGGCCGCTGCCCTGCGGGCGGGCGAGCTGCTCGCCGGGTACGGGGATTTCGTGCCGCAGGCCGCCGAGGTGCTGGCCGGGGCGGTGGCGCTGGACGCCGGGCCCGCCGAGGTGGCGGAGGCGCTGTCACGGCTCGCCCGGCTGCACGAGGGGCGTCCTGCCCTTGCGGTGCGGACCGCCGCGACGCTGGGCGCGCGCCTCGCTGACGCGGAGGGGGAGACGGCCCCGCTGCTTCCGGTGACGCGCCGCCTCGCCGAGGAGGGCGGCCACGCGTCGGGCCTCTTGGCGGTGGCGGCGGTGGAATCCCTCGGGGAGTGGACGGACTGGGCGGCACCGTGGCGCGCCCTGCTGACGTCGCTGCGGGCCCACCGCGTCCCGGACGTGCGGGACGCGGCGCTGGGTGTGTGCACGTCGTACGAGTAGTGCTCTGCCGGTGGGTGGGCTCTGAACCGCCGCTTCGCGGCGGATGCTTCCCGCCCACCCACCGATTACCCCGGAGGGACTACTTCCCCCGAGCCGCCATCCGCGCCTTGCGAGCGGCCAGCTTCTCGTCGAACTTGCTGGCCTCGCTGTCGAGCCCGTTCATGTACATGCCGAGCTCCTCCTGCGCCTTGAGACCCTCGGGGCCGAGCCCGCCGATCTCCATGACCTTGAGGTAGCGAAGGACGGGCTGGATCACGTCGTCGTGGTGGATGCGCATGTTGTAGATCTCGCCGATCGCCATCTGCGCGGCGGCCCGCTCGAAGCCGGGCATGCCGTGTCCGGGCATCCGGAAGTTGACGACGACGTCGCGCACGGACTGCATCGTGAGGTCCGGGGCGAGCTCGAAGGCCGCGCCCAGGAGGTTGCGGTAGAAGACCATGTGCAGGTTCTCGTCGGTCGCGATGCGCGCCAGCATGCGGTCGCAGACCGGGTCGCCCGACTGGTGGCCGGTGTTGCGGTGCGAGACGCGGGTCGCGAGCTCCTGGAAGGCCACGTACGCGACCGAGTGCAGCATCGAGTGCCGGTTGTCCGACTCGAAGCCCTCGGCCATGTGCGCCATGCGGAACTGCTCGAGCTTGTCCGGGTCCACGGCGCGCGAGGCCAGGAGGTAGTCGCGCATCACGATGCCGTGGCGGCCCTCCTCGGCGGTCCAGCGGTGCACCCAGGTGCCCCAGGCGCCGTCGCGGCCGAAGAGGGACGCGATCTCGTGGTGGTAGCTGGGGAGGTTGTCCTCGGTCAGGAGGTTGACGACCAGGGCGATCTTGCCGATGTCGGTGACCTTGGACTGCTCGGGCTCCCAGGCCTCGCCGTCCTCGAAGTAGCCGGGGAAGTTCCGGGCGTCGGAGAACGGGACGTACTCGTGCGGCATCCAGTCCTTGGCCACCTTCAGGTGGCGGTTGAGCTCCTTCTCGACCACTTCTTCCAGGGCGAACAGCAACCGGGCATCGGTCCAGTCGTCCGTGCTGCCGAGATGAGGAGAGGTGATCGTCACGGGGGCTCCAGGGGGACGGGAGTTTTTTTACGGACTACGTGCGTAGGGGTTACGCGGTAGCACGAGCGGGTGCTACCTACCTACGGTGTCGTAGGTTACGTTGCCGTAGGTTAAGCCCTCCGTAAAGTGCTTGCGGCAGCGGGGCTCATGTGCCCCTCTCGCCCCACCCGCTCCAGGACTGGTCACGCGTACAGCTCCCTCAGCCGCACTGAGAGGCATGTCACACAGCCTTCGAGCTTCTCGAATTCGCTGATGTCCACCATCACGGGGTCGAAACCGAGGTCCGCGAGCAGCTCCGCGCTCTTGGGCGCGCTCGCCGCCATCAGCAGCTTCGCGCCGCCGAGCAGCACCACGTGGGCCCCGGACTCCTCGGGCACCGGCAGGAAGCGCGGGAAGAGCGAGGGCGTGTCCACCAGCGGCGGGTAGCCGATCACCGTGCCGTCCGGCAGCGCGGTCACCGCCGACTTCAGATGCAGGACCTTGGCCACGGGGACGGCCACGACCCGCGCCCCGAGCGGTTCGAAGGCCGCCCGCAGCTGTCGCACCCCGGCGGCGTTCGTGCGCCCGCCCCGGCCCACGTAGATCGTGTCGCCGACCTTGAGGATGTCGCCGCCGTCCAGCGTCCCCGGATCCCACACCCAGTTCACGGAGGCGCCGAGCCGTGCCACCGCCTCCTCCACGCCCTCCGTCTCCGGCCGCCGGGACTCGGCGCCGGGCCGGGCGATGAGTGCCACGTTGCGGAAGACGACGACCGCGTCCTCGACGAAGACCGCGTCCGGGCAGTCGTCGGCGGGCTCCACCTCGACCGTCTCCCAGCCGTGCGCCCGCAGCGCGTCGGCGTACGCCTCCCACTGCTCAAGAGCGAGCCCCGCGTCGACCGGGGTCCGCTCGACGTGCGTGACCAGGCCTTCGGCGATGCGCGGTCCTGGGCGGCGGATCAGCGCTTTCTTGCTGGGCACGGGAGCTCTCCGTAGGGGTGGAGCGGCGGGGGCGCCCCCGCCCGGCGGGCGCCGGGCCGGGGTGTTGCCGCACATCATGCAGCGTGGGAGGGGTCCAGGCCCAGGTCTCGTCGCAGATGAGCGGCGGTGAACGAGCCGTCCGCGTCGAGCAGCTGCCCCGGCGTGCCCTCGAAGACGATCCGGCCGCCGTGCTTGCCGCCGTCGAGGCCGAGGTCGATCACCCAGTCCGCGTGCTTGACGACCTCCAGGTTGTGCTCGACGACGATCACGGTGTTCCCCGCGTCGACGAGCCGGTCGAGGAGGGCGAGCAGGCCGTCCACGTCCGCCATGTGCAGGCCGGTCGTCGGCTCGTCCAGGACGTACGTGGTGCCCGTGCGGTGCAGCTGCGTGGCGAGCTTGATGCGCTGGCGCTCGCCGCCCGACAGGGTGCTCAGCGGCTGCCCGAGCGTCAGGTAGGTGAGCCCCACGTCGTGCAGGGCCCGCAGCCGGCGGCGTACCGCCGTGTCGTCGACGGCGGCCAGGAAGTCCAGGGCGCGCTCGGCCGTCATGTCGAGCACGTCGGCGATGGAGCTGCCGCCGACGGTGAGCCGGAGCACCTCCTCCTTGAAGCGGCGCCCCTCGCACGCCTCGCAGGTCGTGGTCACCGGATCCATGAACGCCAGGTCGCTGTAGATGATCCCGCGGCCCTGGCAGCTCGCGCACGCGCCGCTGGAGTTGAAGCTGAAGAGGCCCGCGTCCTGGCCGGTCTCGCGCGCGAAGAGCTTGCGCAGCGAGTCCATGATCCCGAGGTACGTCGCCGGGGTCGAACGGCCCGAGACGCCGATGCCTGACTGGTCGACGACCACGGCGTCCGGATGCTCGGCGACGAACGCCCCCGACACCAGCGTGCTCTTGCCCGAGCCCGCGACGCCCGTCACGGCGGTGAGCACCCCGGTCGGCACGCGCACGCTCACGTCCTTGAGGTTGTGCAGGTCGGCGCCCTTGACCCACCGCCCGCCGATGGCCTCACGCGGGTGCTCCTTGACGCCGGTGGAGCGCCGCAGGTGCCGGCCCGTGAGCGTGTCCGCGCGGCGCAGCTCGTCCGGTGTCCCCTCGAAGACGACCAGACCGCCGCCCGTGCCCGCCGTCGGGCCCATGTCGACGACGTGGTCGGCGACGGCGATCACGTCCGGGTCGTGCTCGACGACCAGGACCGTGTTGCCCTTGTCGCGCAGGCGCAGCAGCAGGTCGTTGAGCCTGCCCACGTCGCGCGGGTGCAGGCCGACGCTCGGCTCGTCGAAGATGTACGTCATGCCGGTCAGGCTGGAGCCGAGGTGCCGCACCGTCTTCAGGCGCTGGCCCTCGCCCCCGGAGAGCGTGGACGTCTCGCGGCCGAGGCTGAGGTAGCCGAGCCCGATCGCCTCGATCCGCTCCAGGGCGGCCACGGCAGCCGCCGCGATCGGGCCCGCCACCGGGTCGTCGATCCGCTCCAGGGCGGCGATGAGGTCGGTGACCTCCATGCGCGAGCAGTCGGCGATGTTCAAGCCGTCGATACGGGTGGCGAGCGCCGCCTCGTTGAGCCGCGCCCCGTCGCAGGCGTCGCACTCGCCCTCGACGAGGAAGCGCTGCACCAGGTCGCGCGTCTTCTGGGAGAGAGCCGACAGGTCGCGGTTGAGGTAGAGCCGCTCGAAGCGGTCGGCGAGCCCTTCGTAGTCGATGTCCCGCGCGCCGCCGGTGTTGTCGACGTTGACCTTGCCGCCGTGCTCTGCGCCGCGCATGAGGAACTGCCGTTCCCGCTCGGTGAACCGGCCGACCGGCTTGTGCGTGTCCAGGTCGGGTGTGTTGGTGTACGTCTGGCCCTGCCAGGTCCCCACGGCGAACGGCGGGAAGAGGATCGCGCCGTCCGCCAGGGACTTGGCGGGGTCCAGGATGCGGTCGTAGTCGGGCCGCACCGTCTTGCCCAGGCCGTGGCACCGGGGGCACATGCCCGACGGGTCGTTGAACGAGTACGCGGTCGCGGGACCGGCACTCGGTGTGCCGTGCCGCGAGAACAGCACGCGCATCACCGAGTAGATGTCCGTCATCGTGCCCACCGTGGACCGGGAGTGGCCGCCGATCGGCCGCTGGTCGACGACGATCGCGGGCGAGAGCTCCTCGATGGTGTCCGCGTGCGGCCGCTCGTACTTCGGCAGCCGGTTGCGGACGAACCACGTGAAGGTCTCGTTCAGCTGGCGCTGCGACTCCACCGCGATCGTGTCGAACACGACCGACGACTTCCCCGACCCCGAGACGCCGGTGAAGACCGTGAGCCGGTCCTTCGGGATGCGCAGGTTCACCTCCTTGAGGTTGTTCTCACGGGCTCCGGTGATCGTGATGTATTGGTGCATACACCCGAAGCTAGCCAAAATACCCGACAGCTTCTGTCGTGATTTCTTTCATTTCTCCGTCGAGAAGCAGCCAGCGTGTGATGCCGATCGACTCCAGGAACGGCACGTCGTGACTGGCCACGATCAGCGCTCCCTCGTACGACTCCAGGGCCGTGGCCAGCTGTTTCACGCTCGCCATGTCGAGGTTGTTCGTCGGCTCGTCGAGCATCAGGAGCTGCGGCGCGGGCTCCGCGAGCAGCAGCGCGGCCAGCGCCGCCCGGAACCGTTCGCCGCCCGACAGGGTCGCCGCGGGCTGGTCGGCCCGTGCCCCCTTGAACAGGAAGCGGGCCAGGCGGGCCCGGATCCGGTTGTTCGTGGCGTCGGGCGCGAAGCGCGCCACGTTCTCGGCGACCGTCAACTCCTCGTCGAGCACGTCGAGGCGCTGCGGCAGGAAGCGCAGCGGGACGTGTGCGAGCGCCTCTCCCTCCACGGCCGCCAGCTCTCCGGCGATCGTCCGCAGGAGCGTGGTCTTGCCCGCGCCGTTGCGGCCGACCAGCGCGACCCGCTCGGGCCCGCGCAGCTCGAACTCGCCCTGCACGCGTGCGCCGTAGTGCAGCGTGAGCTCGCGCAGGGTGAGCACGGTGCGGCCGGGCGGGACCGCGGTGAACGGCAGGTCGACGCGGATCTCGTCGTCGTCCCGCACCGCCTCGACGGCGTCGTCGAGGCGCTCCTTCGCCTCGGTGAGTTTCTCCTCGTGCATGATGCGGTGCTTGCCCGCGGACACCTGGGCCTGGCGCTTGCGCTCGCCCATGACGACCTTCGGCTCGCGCTTGGTGTCCCACATCTTCTGGCCGTAGCGCTTGCGCCGGGCCAACTTGACGTGCGCGTCGGCCAGTTCGCGCTTCTGCTTCTTCAGGTCGGACTCGGCGACGCGCACCATGCGCTCCGCCGCCTCCTGTTCGGCGGCCAGCGCCTCCTCGTACGCGGTGAAGTTGCCTCCGTACCACGTGACCTCTCCGTCCCGCAGATCGGCGATCTGGTCGACCAGGTCGAGGAGTTCACGGTCGTGGCTGACCACGACCAGGACTCCGGACCAGGCGTCGACGGCCGCGTACAGGCGCCGACGGGCGTACAGGTCGAGGTTGTTGGTGGGTTCGTCGAGCAGGAGCACGTCGGGCCGGCGAAGGAGCAGCGCGGCAAGGCGCAGCAGCACGGACTCGCCGCCCGAGACCTCCCCGGTCGTCCGGTCGAGGCCGATGTGCCCGAGGCCGAGCTGGTCGAGGGTCGCGACGGCGCGCTCCTCGACGTCCCAGTCGTCACCGACCGTCGTGAAGTGCTCGTCGGCCACGTCGCCCGCCTCGATGGCGTGCAGGGCGGCGCGCGTCGGCGCGATGCCGAGGACCTCGTCGACGCGCAGACGCGTGTCGAGGGTGACGTTCTGCGGCAGATACCCGATGTCACCCGCGACGCGGACGCTGCCCTCGCTCGGCGTGAGCTCACCGGCGACGAGCTTCAACAGGGTTGACTTCCCTGATCCGTTGACGCCGATGAGGCCGGTCCTGCCGGGGCCGAAGGCCACCTGGAGCCCGTCGAAGACATGGGTGCCGTCCGGCCAGTCGAAGTCGAGGGACGTGCAGGTGATGGAGGTGGGGGAAGTAGACATGGGGTCCTCGCGATTGCGTGAGATGAAGCGCGGTCAGGGGCAACGCGTTTCGGGACACCGCGGGGCGCGACAAGAGGACGGGAGCAGCGTCGTCAAGGGAGGCGAGGGCAGAAGAATGGGCCCTGCGTCAGGCAGACGGCTCGTACGCCGAGGTCGCACGCTACGCACACGGCCGAGCCGTGTGACGCGGTGACTCCAGACCTCAGACGAGCAACGTCCTACTCCTATCGGCGACAACAGAACCGTTATACACCGTAGGTTGCGACCTGAACGCTGTCAACGACTTATCGTGACCGCGAACAAGGAGGCCCCCATGCCTTACGGCTCGCTCTCACTGCCGACCCGGATCTTCCTGCTGGCCTGGGACACCGGTCGCAACAAGGTCACCGGCGCCCCCGACCTGCACTTCGCCGTGCGGGCCTGCGCGCTCGCGGAGCTGGCCCAGCGCGGACTTCTCTCGGACGTGGACGGCATCGTCACGCCGGTCTTCGGCGCACGCACCGGCGACCCGTCGCTCGACGGCGTCCTGGAACTCATCGAGGAGTCAAGGCCCCGCAAATGGCGTGGCTGGATCACGCACAAGGCCCGCGCCACCCAGGACGGCGTGCGCGACCAGCTGGTCTCCGAGGGCTATCTGCGGACGGAGCGCACCCGGGTCCTCGGGATCTTCCCCTCCCGGCGCTACGAGCTGGAGCGCGCCGGATACGTCGAGGTCCTGCACGCCGAGGTGCTCGCGGTCCTGCGCGGTCCGGTGCCGGTGTCCGAGGTTCCCGCGGGCGACGCGGCCCTGGTGGTGTGCGCGGCTACGGGCAAGCTGCGCGGCATCATCTCGGGCAAGGACCGCAGGCAGTACAAGGAACGGCTCGAGGCGCTCACCGACCGCAGCGGGGCCCCGGCTCCCGAGCTGCCCGAGCTGATGCGGGGGCTGCGCAAGGCGCTGGCCTCGGCGGTGTCGTCGGCGGAGGCGGCAAGGGCGTCGTCCGGCGGCGGGGGCGGGGGCGGCTGACCCCGGCAACCGGACCCCGGCGACCGGATCCCGGCACCGGGCTTCGGCGCCGGGCTTCGGCTCAGCAGGCGTCCCGCATCAGGTCGGCGAGGTCCTGGTCCAGGTCGACGTGCAGGTGCTCGTCGCCGACGGGCACCAGGGCAAGGGAGCGGTGCAGGAAGCGGCGCAGCTCGCCGGTGCGGATGTGGACGATCGCCGTGCCCTCGGGCGCGTGGAACTCCACGACCGTGCGGTCGAAGCCGTACGGCCGCACGCGGACGTCCCCGTCGCCCACCGCCTGCTCCATGCCTTGGGAGAGCAGCTCGCGGGCGAAGGTCCAGTAGACCTCGATGCCCTCCAGGGTCGCGGGGGCGGGAAAACTCATCCGGACGGCGAACGGATCGCCCCGGTCGTAGTGCAGCGTCGCGGGGATGGACTGCATCCGCGGCGCGGCGGCGACGAGGCGGGCCTCTACGGCTTGCTCGATGCTGTTGGACAACGCCTGCTCCCTCAACTACAGCTGGACGACTCGGGTCGGCACTTGGATAGACGTCGGAATGACGGAATCCGTGCACGCGAACACCGAGTGACCTCGGTCACCGCGTGCTCTTCACCGTCTTCACAGAATGCCCGGAAGGAATCCTGCGTTCCGGTGGTAACTTCGCCCGCCATGAAGTCCTTGGGGAAGACGAGAAGGGTGCGGTCCATGGGCCGTGCGGTGTCGGTGGGGCTGTGCGGGGCGGCGCTCGCCGCGACGGCGCTCACGGCGCCAGGGCTCGCCCAGGAGGCCTCCGCGGCCCCCGAGGGGCAGTCGCGGCGCGGCGGTGGCTGGGATCTCAAGGACAGCGGCACCGACGCGCGCTTCCGCGGTCTCGCCGCCGTCAGCCGGAGCACCGCCTGGGTGGCGGGGGCGAAAGGCACCGTGCTGCGCACCTCGGACGGCGGGCGGAAGTGGCGCGACGTCTCCCCGCCCGGTGCCGAAGGGCTGGAGTTCCGTGACGTCGAGGCCTTCGACGGCCGCCGTGCGGTGGTCCTCGCCATCGGTGAGGGCGAGGCGTCGCGGGTCTTTCGCACGGCGGACGGCGGGGCGACCTGGACGGAGTCCTTCCGGAACACCGATCCCAAGGCCTTCTACGACTGCATGACCTTCTTCGACCGGAGCCACGGCCTGGCGATGAGCGACCCCGTGGACGGCAAGTACCGCATCCTGTCCACCGCCGACGGCGGCCGCTCCTGGAAGGTCCTGCCCAGCGACGGCATGCCCGCGGCCCAGGAGGGCGAGGCGGGCTTCGCCGCGAGCGGTCAGTGCCTGGTGAGCTCGGGCCCCCGCGACGTGTGGCTGGCCACGGGCGGAGCGGCACGCGCGCGTGTCCTGCACTCCGCCGACCGAGGCCGCACCTGGACGGCCACCGACGCGCCGATCCCGGCGGGCGCCCCGGCCCGCGGCGTCTTCGGCCTCGCCTTCCGCGACCGTACGCACGGCATCGCGGTCGGCGGCGACTACACCCCCGACCAGCCCTCCCCGAAGGCCGCGGCCACCACGGGCGACGGCGGCCGCACCTGGACCACGGCGGCCCAGCCCCCGCCCGCCTACCGCTCCGGGGTGGCCTGGCTGCCGGGGAGCCACCGGGGCGCGCTCGCGGTCGGGCCGACCGGCACGGACGTCACGTCGGACGGCGGGCGCACCTGGCGGACGGTCGACCCGGGGTCGTACGACACCGTGGACTGCACGCGGGACCGGGCCTGTTGGGCGTCCGGCGAGAAGGGCCGGATCGCGCGCTGGGAGGGGAACTAGGGCCCGTCGCCGTCGCCGTCGGCCGGGCTAGGGCAGTTGCTGCCGGTAAGGGGCGAGTTCGGGGGCCGTCTTCGTGGCGATGAATTCGGTGATGCGGTACTCGCAGACCTCCGCGAGCACGAAGGGATCGCTCGCCGCGATCTCCTCGATCGCCGCACGGTCGTCGGCCACGGCGAGGATCACGCCGCCGTCGCGCGGGTTCTTGCGCCCGGAGGCGATGAAGACGCCCTGCGCGTACAACTGGTCGAGCCAGGCCACGTGGGCCTCAAGCTCCTTGTCGACGGCGGACACGGGCGCGGTGTAGGTCAACTCGAGAACGAACATGATCGTGAGGCTACCGCCGGGAGTCGCCAGGCGTGGCCCGGGGCCGGGGAGTTCGCGCGGAGGAGACGAAGCCGGGCGGGAGGTCCGGGCGAGTGCGGGTGCCAGTCCGCGGCGGCCCGGCACCGTCCGCCGTCCGCCGTCCGCCGTCCGCCGGAGCGGCCCGTCCGCGTTCGTGGGCGCACTCCGTGCCGGGACGGCGAAGGCCTAGGCTTGCCCGCACGATGACGACGCACACCGCAACCCCCTCCCACGTCCCCGCCGACTGGCCCACGGACGAGCCGTCCGCCCGCGCCGTCCAGGACGGGCTCCGCGCCCGGGTCGTGCTCGGCGAAGAGGGGCCGCGGCCGGGCACGGGGCACGTCACGGGGGTCGACGTCGCCTACGACGACGAGCGCGACATCGTCGCCGCCGCGGTCGTCGTCCTGGACGCCGCCACACTCGAAGTCGTCGAGGAGGCGACCGCGGTGGGCCGCGTGGCCTTCCCGTACGTGCCGGGCCTGCTCGCCTTCCGCGAGATCCCGACCCTCCTCGCCGCCCTGGGGGCGCTCGAAGCCGATCCGGGCCTCGTCGTCTGCGACGGCTACGGCATCGCGCACCCCCGCCGGTTCGGCCTCGCGAGCCACCTCGGCGTCCTCACGGGACTCCCCACGATCGGCGTGGCCAAGAACCCCTTCACGTTCACGTACGAGGCTCCCGGCGCGCCACGGGGCAGCGCGGCCCCCCTGCTCGACGGAGCGGAGGAGATCGGCCGCGCCCTGCGCACCCGCGAGGACGTCAAGCCGGTCTTCGTCTCCGTCGGGCACCGCGTGAGCCTGGACAACGCCTGCGCCCACACGCTCCGCCTGACGCCGCGCTACCGCCTCCCCGAGTCGACGCGGCGCGCGGACGCCCTGTGCCGCGCGGCCCTGCGCGAGGCGACCGGCGCGGCACCGGACCCAGCGGCGGCTACCGCGTCGCCGCCACCCGGAACCTGAGCCCCGCCGCCGTCAGCCGCGCGGTCAGCGCGTCGCCCATCGCCACGGCGGTGGTCAGCTGCCCGGCCACGTCCGGCAGGTCGTCGTCGACGGCCAGGCACAGCGCCGCCTCGGCCAGCATCTTCGCCGTCTCGTCGTACCCCGGGTCACCGCCCGAGACCTCGGTGAACACCCGCTTGCCGCCGCCCTCGCCGACGAACCGCACGGAGAACCAGCTCTCCGCACGCCGCTGCTCGCTCGGGCCCTCGCCGGGCTTCAGGCGCGACGACAACCACCGCCGTGCGGGCGGCAGTTGGGCCGCGGCCACCAGGCCGGTGACAGCCGCCGCGCCGCCGAAGGCGAACGGCAGGGTCTTGACCGCCGCGTAGTGCCGGTAGCGGAAATCGGGCCCGTAGCGCTCGAGGGCCCGCGCCGAGCGCTGCACCACCTGCGGGTCGATCGTCGGCAGGGGCAGGGCCCAGGCGCCGACCTCGCCCGCGTACCGGGGCGCGCTCGGCGGCGCGTACGCCTTGCGGTCCACCAGGCGCGGCTCGTGCCGCCGCCGGTCCCGCGCGGCGGACAGCATCTGCGGCCCGCGCGCGAACTGGGCGAGCGCGGAGGCGAACGTGCCCCCGGAGAAGGTCGCGTTGCTGCGCACGAACCCGTCGACGCGCAGCGGCACGCCCTCGGGGAGCTGTCGCACCGTGAAGTACGCGCCCAGGTCGTGCGGGACGGAGTCGAAGCCGCAGGAGTGCACGAGGCGTGCGCCCGTCTCCCGTGCGCGGGCGTCGTGCCGCACGTACACGAGGTCGACGAACTCCGGCTCACCGGTGAGGTCCACGTAGTCCGTGCCCGCGTCCGCGCACGCGGCGACGAGATCCTGGCCGTACGCGAGATAGGGGCCCACGGTCGTGGCCACCACGCGCGCGTGGCCGGCCATCTCCCGCAGGGACGCCTCGTCCGCCACGTCCGCGCGGACGAGGGGGAGTTCCGCGCAGGCCGGATGGGCCTCGGCGAGCTTGTCCCGCAGCCGCTCCAGCTTCCCCGTGTCGCGCCCCGCGATCGCCCAGCGCAGCCCTTCGGGCGCGTGCGCGGCGAGGTACTCCGCGGTGAGCACACCGACGAAACCGGTCGCTCCGAAAAGGACGATGTCGTACGTGCGGTCCGCCGCACGCTCCTTGCCGTTGCCGTTCTGACTGGTCATGGCACCTCTCTGCCGTGCACCCCGCGCCGATGTCGGTGGCCGAGGCTAGCGTGAGGAGTCGCAGCGGTTACCAGGAGGTACCCCATGGCTGTCCCGAAGAGTGCCCTGACGAAGTGGGAGCGGGTGCGCGGCTTCGCGCTCGGCATGCCGGGCGCGACCGAGGACTTCCCCTGGGGCGAGAGCGTCGCCAAAGTCAACAAGAAGGTGTTCGTCTTCCTCGGAATGGACGACGGCAGCTATCCCCTCGGCATCACCGTCAAGCTCACCGACGAGGCGACGCACGCCCACGCCCTGACGGCGCCGGGCGCGGAACCCGCCGGGTACGGCCTGGGCAAGGCGGGCTGGGTGCGCGTCCCCCTGGAGGAGAAGGGCGGACCGGCCGCCGATCTGCTCTGCGACTGGGTCGAGGAGAGCTACCGCACGATCGCCACGAAGAAGCTCGTCGCGGAGCTGGACGCCCGCGCCTCGTGATCCGTGCGGAGCCGCCCGGCCTTACACCCCCGGCGCCGCCCGCACGCTGATCCCGTTCCGCTGGAACAGTGCTGCGGTCACTCCGTCGCCCGCCACCAGCCGCCCGCCGAATGATCCGTCGTGGACCGAGCCGTGCCCGCACGACGGGCTGCGCGGCATCAGCAGCGCCTCGGTGCAGCCGCCGGCCAGCGCCGCCGCCAGCGCGCGCCGGGCTCCCGCCACGAATGCGGCCGTCACATCCTGTCCCGTGTCGTCGACGACACGGGCCGTCCCGTCGAGCACGTCGTGTCCGTCGCCGCCGACGAGCTCGGCAGGCCGGCGGGGGGTGGGCAGCCCGCCTGCCGCCTCCGGGCAGAAGGAGACGACCCTGCGGCCCGCCACCGCGTCGTCGAGTTCCGGTGACTCCTTGTCGCGGCCGTCGAACCGGCAGGGCACCCCGCGTAGACACGCGCTGACCAGTACGGAATCCATGACCGCAGGCTAGTCGCCGCACCGCCTGTCCCCGGATTTGTCTAAGCGCTTGCTTGCTAGGGTCTTGTGCGGAGTGGAACACGTTCTTAGCATCACTGGTGTTACATCAGTTGTGTCATAGCGCTGGGGGCTCAATGGCAGTGCCGGACAAGGGCGTTCGCGGACCGCTCGCCGGGGTGCGCGTGGTCGAGCTGGCGGGCATCGGGCCCGGCCCGTTCGCGGCCATGCTCCTCGCCGACCTCGGCGCCGACGTCGTGCGCGTCGACCGACCGGGCGGCGGCGGTCTCGCGATCAATCCCGAGTACGACGTCACCAACCGCAACAAACGCTCCGTGATCGTCGACCTCAAGGCGGCGGACGGCGCGGACCGCGTCCTCGACCTGGTCGACCGCGCCGACGTCCTCATCGAGGGCTACCGCCCCGGCGTCGCCGAGCGCCTCGGCGTCGGGCCCGCGGACTGTCACGCCCGCAACCCGAAGCTCGTCTACGGACGGATGACCGGCTGGGGCCAGGAGGGCCCGCTCGCCCAGCGCGCCGGACACGACATCGCGTACATCGCGATCACCGGCACCCTCGGCATGATCGGCAACCCCGGCGAGCCGCCCACCGTCCCCGCCAACCTCGTCGGCGACTACGCGGGCGGCTCGCTCTACCTCGTCGTCGGCATCCTCGCGGCCCTGCACCACGCGCGCGAGCACGGCAGCGGCCAGGTCGTGGACGCCGCGATCGTCGACGGCACCGCACACCTCACGTCCATGATCCACGGCATGCTCGCGGCCGGCGGCTGGCAGGACCGGCGCGGCGCCAACCTCCTGGACGGCGGCTGCCCGTTCTACGGCAACTACGAAACGGCCGACGGCGGTTACATGGCCGTCGGCGCCCTTGAGCAGCAGTTCTACGACGAGTTCATCGAGCTGCTCGGCCTGACGGGACAGGCGCCCGCGCGCAAGGACCTCGCCCGCTGGGGCGAGCTGCGCGAGGCGGTCGCCGCCCGCTTCAAGGCGCGCACGCGCGAGGAGTGGACGGCCGTCTTCGAGGGCTCCGACGCGTGCGTCGCGCCCGTGCTCTCGCTGTCCGAGGCCCCCGGCCACCCCCATCTCGCCGCCCGCGGCACCTTCGTCGACCACGGCGGCATCACCCAGCCCGCCCCCGCGCCCCGCTTCTCCGCGACCCCGACGGACGTCCGCAGCGGCCCCGCACAGCCCGGCGCGGACACCGAGGACGTGGCCCGCGACTGGGACGTACCGGCCCTGATGAGCATCCCCACGAAGGAAGACGACTGATGCAACTCTCCGCACCTCTCGCCTACGCGGGCGACCCGCGACAGGCCGCCGACGACGTGGCGGTCCTGGAGTCCGCCGGTCTGGACGCCGTCTGGGTGGCGGAGGCCTACGGCTTCGACTCGCCCACCATCATGGGCTACCTGGCCGCGCGCACCGAGCGTATGAAGATCGGCGCCGCGATCCTCAACGTCTACTCGCGCACCCCCGCCCTCATCGCCCAGACAGCAGCCGGACTCGACGCGATCTCCGGTGGCCGCGCGATCATCGGGCTCGGAGCGTCGGGCCCGCAGGTCGTCGAGGGCTGGCACGGAAAGCCGTACGACAAGCCCCTGGCCCGCACCCGCGAGGCGATCGAGCTGACCCGCCGCATCCTGCGCCGCGAGGTCATCGACCACCACGGCATCACGGACATGCCGCTGCCCGAGGAGAAGGGCGGCAAGCTGGGCAAGCCGCTCAAGATCCTCACCAAGCCGGTGCGTTCCGAAGTGCCGCTGTACGTCGCTTCTCTGGGCCCGGCCAACGTCCGCATGACCGCCGAGATCGCCGACGGCTGGCTGCCCACCCTGTTCATTCCGGAGAAGGCCCACCAGGTGTGGGGCGCTCCGCTCGCCGAGGGCAAGGAGAAGCGCGATCCGGCGCTCGGTCCGTTGCAGACGGTCGCGGGCGGACTGCTCGCCATCGGTGACGACGCGGCGGCCGTACGGGATTTCGCCCGGCCCCAGATCGCCCTCTACGTAGGCGGCATGGGAGCTGTGGGGAAGAACTTCTACAACGACCTCGCGGTCGCGTACGGCTACGAGAAGGAAGCCAAGCTCATCCAGGAGCTGTATCTCTCGGGCAAGAAGAAGGAGGCCGAGGCCGCCGTCCCGGCCGAGTTCTGCGAGCTCATGTCGCTGTGCGGCCCGGAGAGCTACGTCCGCGAGCGCGTCGAGGCCTTCCGCGAGGCGGGCGTCGACATGCTCAACGTCATTCCCGTCGGCCCCGAGCCGGCCACGTTGATCGAGACCGTCAAGGGCTGGCTCTAGGAGGCCGTACGTGAAGCGACAGATCTTCTCCGCCGAACACGAGGCGTTCCGCGAGACCGTCCGCACCTTCCTGGCCAAGGAGGTGCTGCCCCACTACGAGGAGTGGGAGAAGGACGGGATCGTCAGCCGTGACGCCTGGCGCGCCGCGGGCAAGCAGGGGCTCCTCGGGCTCGCCGTGCCCGAGGAGTACGGAGGCGGCGGGAACGAAGACTTCCGCTACAGCGCCGTCCTCGCCGAGGAGTTCACGCGCGCGGGAGCCTCCGGGCTCGCGCTCGGCCTGCACAACGACATCATCGGCCCGTACCTGACCTCCCTGGCCACCGAGGACCAGAAGCGGCGCTGGCTGCCCGGCTTCTGTTCCGGCGAGATCATCACGGCCATCGCGATGACCGAGCCGGGCGCGGGCTCCGACCTCCAGGGCATCCGCACCACCGCCACGGACCAGGGCGACCACTGGCTGCTCAACGGCTCCAAGACGTTCATCTCGAACGGCATCCTCGCCGACCTCGTCGTCGTCGTCGCCAAGACCTCCCCGGAGGGCGGCGCGAAGGGCCTGTCCCTGCTGGTCGTCGAGCGCGGCACGGACGGCTTCGAGCGCGGCCGCAACCTCGACAAGATCGGCCAGAAGTCCCAGGACACCGCCGAGCTGTTCTTCAACGACGTACGCGTCCCCAAGGAGAACCTCCTGGGCGAGCTCGACGGCGCCTTCATCCACCTGATGACGAACCTCGCGCAGGAGCGCATGGGCATCGCCGTCGCGGGGATCGCCGCCGCCGAGTACCTCCTGGAGATCACCACGACGTACGTCAAGGAGCGCGAGGCCTTCGGGCGCCCGCTCTCCAAGCTCCAGCACATCCGCTTCGAGATCGCCGAGATGGCCACCGAGTGCGCGGTCACCCGTACGTTCCTCGACCGCTGCATCGTGGATCACTCGAACGGGGAACTCGACGCCGTGCACGCGTCGATGGCCAAGTGGTGGGCGACCGAGCTGCAAAAACGCGTCGCCGACCGCTGCCTGCAACTGCACGGAGGCTACGGCTACATGACCGAGTACCGCGTGGCCAAGGCCTTCACCGACGGCCGCATCCAGACGATCTACGGAGGTACGACCGAGATCATGAAGGAGATCATCGGCCGCTCCCTGCTCGCCTGAGCCCGCCCCCACCCTCACCTTCACAGTTCTTTGCGAAAGGCTGCTGTCTTGACCACCGAAGCGTACGTATACGACGCGATCCGCACCCCGCGCGGACGCGGCAAGGCCAATGGCGCCCTGCACGGCACCAAGCCGATCGACCTGGTCGTCGGCCTGATCCACGAGATCCGGGCGCGCTTCCCCGACCTGGACCCGGCGGCCGTCGACGACATCGTCCTCGGCGTCGTGGGCCCCGTCGGCGACCAGGGCTCCGACATCGCGCGCGTCGCGGCCATCGCCGCCGGTCTTCCGGACACCGTCGCGGGCGTCCAGGAGAACCGCTTCTGCGCCTCGGGTCTCGAAGCGGTCAACATGGCCGCGATGAAGGTGCGTTCCGGCTGGGAGGACCTCGTCCTCGCGGGTGGTGTCGAGTCGATGTCGCGCGTCCCGATGGGTTCGGACGGCGGCGCCTGGTTCGCCGACCCGATGACCAACTACGAGACGGGCTTCGTGCCGCAGGGCATCGGCGCCGACCTCATCGCCACGGTGGAGGGCTACTCCCGGCGCGACGTCGACGAGTACGCGGCCCTCTCCCAGGAGCGTGCCGCGGCGGCCTGGAAGGACAACCGCTTCGAGAAGTCCGTCGTGCCGGTGAAGGACCGCAGCGGTCTGGTCGTCCTGGACCACGACGAGTTCATGCGCCCCGGCACCACCGCCGACTCGCTCGCCAAGCTGAAGCCGTCCTTCAAGGACATCGGCGACCTCGGCGGCTTCGACGCGGTCGCGCTGCAGAAGTACCACTGGGTCGAGAAGATCGACCACGTCCACCACGCGGGCAACTCCTCCGGCATCGTGGACGGCGCCGCGCTCGTGGCCATCGGCACCAAGGAGGTCGGCGAGCGCTACGGCCTCACGCCGCGTGCCCGGATCGTCTCCGCCGCCGTCTCCGGCTCCGAGCCGACCATCATGCTCACCGGGCCCGCCCCGGCGGCCCGCAAGGCGCTCGCCAAGGCGGGTCTGACCATCGACGACATCGACCTCGTCGAGATCAACGAAGCCTTCGCGGCCGTGGTCCTGCGCTTCGTCAAGGACATGGGCCTGTCCCTGGACAAGGTCAACGTCAACGGCGGCGCGATTGCGTTGGGCCATCCCCTGGGCGCCACCGGGGCGATGATCCTGGGCACGCTGGTGGACGAGCTGGAGCGTCAGGACAAGCGGTACGGCCTGGCCACGCTGTGCGTCGGCGGCGGCATGGGGATCGCCACGATCGTGGAACGGGTGTAGCGCCGCTGGGGCCGGGGCCGTCGCCGACCGCGGGTGCGTCGTGGTTGCTCGCGCCCACGCGGCGGAGCCGCAGATGTCACAGCCCCGCGCCCCTGAAGGCATGCGCTGCGCGCAGCCTTCCCCGATACGCGCTCTGGAGATGGCGCACGCAGTGCGCATCTTCAGGGGCGCGGGGAACTGCGCGATCAGCCCCCACCAGCGGTCAGCCGGTCACGTCCCCTCAGCCACCCTCCCCGGATCCCGCCCGGGCCCACTCACACTTCACGGAGCGCATCATGACGCAGAGCACTACTATCCGCTGGGAAATGGACGCCACCGGCATCCTCACCCTCGTCCTCGACGACCCCAACCAGTCCGCGAACACCATGAACCAGGGGTTCAAGGACTCCATCGCGGCGATCGCCGAGCGCGCGGAGGCCGAGAAGGACTCCATCCGCGGCATCATCTACACCTCCGCCAAGAAGACCTTCTTCGCCGGCGGTGACCTGAAGGACATGATGCAGGCCGGTCCCGAGAACGCGCGCGACGCGTTCGAGGCGGGCGTCGCCATCAAGAGCTCCCTGCGCCGCATCGAGACCCTGGGCAAGCCCGTCGTCGCCGCCATCAACGGCGCAGCCCTGGGCGGCGGTTACGAGATCGCCCTCGCCAGCCACCACCGCGTCGCGCTCGACGCGCCCGGATCCAAGATCGGCCTGCCCGAGGTCACCCTCGGCCTGCTCCCGGCGGGCGGCGGCGTGACCCGCACCGTGCGCCTCATGGGCATCGCGGACGCGCTCCTCAAGGTGCTCCTCCAGGGCACCCAGTACTCCCCGAAGCGCGCCCTGGAGAACGGCCTCGTCCACGAAGTCGCCGCGACCCGCGAGGAGATGACCGAGAAGGCCCGCGCCTTCATCGACGCCAACCCCGAGTCGGCGCAGCCCTGGGACAAGCCGGGCTACCGCATCCCCGGCGGCACCCCGTCCAACCCGAAGTTCGCGGCGAACCTGCCCGCCTTCCCGGCCAACCTCAAGAAGCAGATCAACGGCGCCCCCTACCCGGCCCCGCGCAACATCCTCGCGGCCGCCGTCGAGGGCTCGCAGGTCGACTTCGAGACCGCGCTGACCATCGAGGCGCGCTACTTCACCGAGCTGGTCACCGGGCAGACCGCGAAGAACATGATCCAGGCGTTCTTCTTCGACCTCCAGGCCGTCAACTCCGGCGCCAACCGGCCCAAGGGCATCGAGCCGCGTCCGGTCCGCAAGGCCGCCGTGCTCGGCGCCGGGATGATGGGTGCGGGCATCGCCTACTCGTGCGCCCGCGCGGGCATCGAGGTCGTCCTGAAGGACGTCTCCGCCGAGGCCGCCGCCAAGGGCAAGGCCTACTCCGAGAAGCTGTGCGCCAAGGCGGTGGAGCGGGGGCGTACGACCCAGGAGAAGGCCGACGCCCTGCTCGCCCGCATCACGCCGACCGCCGACCCGCAGGACCTCGCGGGCTGCGACGCAGTGATCGAGGCCGTCTTCGAGGACACCTCGCTCAAGCACAAGGTGTTCCAGGAGATCCAGGACGTCATCGAGCCGGACGCGCTGCTGTGCTCCAACACCTCGACGCTGCCGATCACCCAGCTCGCCGAGGGCGTCACGCGGCCCGTCGACTTCATCGGCCTGCACTTCTTCTCGCCCGTCGACAAGATGCCGCTCGTCGAGATCATCAAGGGCGAGCGGACCGGGGACGAGGCGCTCGCGCGCGCCTTCGACCTCGTACGCCAGATCAGCAAGACGCCGATCGTCGTCAACGACTCGCGCGGCTTCTTCACCTCGCGCGTGATCGGGCACTTCATCAACGAAGGCGTCGCGATGGTCGGCGAGGGCATCGAGCCCGCGTCGATCGAGCAGGCCGCGGCCCAGGCCGGCTACCCGGCGAAGGTCCTCTCCCTGATGGACGAGCTGACCCTCACCCTGCCGCGCAAGATCCGCAACGAGACCAGGCGCGCCGTCGAGGAGGCGGGCGGCACCTGGGCCGGGCACCCGTCGGACTCCGTCATCGACCGCATGGTGGACGAGTTCGAGCGTCCCGGCAGGAGCGGGGGAGCGGGCTTCTACGACTACGTGGACGGCAAGCGTGCCGGCCTGTGGCCGGGCCTGCGCGAGCACTTCACCAAGGCGGGCACGCAGATCCCCTTCGAGGACATGCAGGAGCGCATGCTCTTCTCGGAGGCGCTCGACACCGTGCGCCTGGTGGAGGAGGGCGTCCTGACGTCCGTCGCGGACGCCAACATCGGCTCGATCTTCGGCATCGGCTTCCCCGGCTGGACCGGTGGCGTGCTCCAGTACATCAACGGCTACGAAGGCGGCCTGCCCGGGTTCGTGGCACGCTCGCGCGAGCTGGCCGACCGCTACGGCGAGCGCTTCACGCCGCCCGCGCTGCTGGTCGAAAAGGCTGACAAGGGCGAGAAGTTCAGCGACAACTGACGTGAACTGAACCGCTCACCTGCGGTTCCGCCCCTGAGGGGGCGGAACCGGGGGTCTTCTTGCCGCGTCGTATTCTGCCGTAGGGCATGATCACGACAAACGGAGGATGACCGCTGTGCGGTTGACAACTGGGGGAACGACGCGAGCAGTGGGCGTCGGAGTGCTGGTCCTCTCGCTGGCCCTGACGGGCTGCGGGGGAAAGAAGAAGAACAAGAAGCACAAGTCGGGTTCGGGCTCGTCGCACAGCCGCACCATCGGCGGCGCGACCGGCGGCGGCTCCGCCGCGAAGGGCGGCGGCTCGCTGAGCGGCGCCCAGGACGCCAAGGCGGTCCTGCCGCCCACCGGCACCATGCCCGCCGCCCTGCGCAACGTCGGCACGGAGCTGCACAGCCGCGCCAAGGCGCCGTCCGTGTGCAAGGACCCCGGCGGCACGTGCAAGAACGCCGTCGCCAACGGCCAGGTCGGCTACCACACCGACGACAAGGGTGAGGGCGCCAGTTACGACGTGATCGTGTACCGCAACGACAGAGCCGCCCAGCGTGCCTTCGCGGCCTGGGACAGCTACGTGCGCAACAACAAGCACGAGCTGAAGGTCGTCGACGGGCCGACGCAGGGCGCCGACAGCGTCGCCTTCGGGTTCACGCGGCCCGCCGAGAAGAACACCCAGGAGATCGTCATCCTCCAGGGCAAGTTCGTCGGCACGCTCAAGCTCCGGGACAACTCCGGTCCCGCGGAAGCCGGGAAGGACCTGAGCGTCCTCGCCGAGGTCTACGCCACGCGGCTGCTGCAGGCCACGCAGGACGAGGCGCCGACCGCCACCGCGGCCAACGTCAAGGTGTAGCAAGGGGATGGGGGGAATGGCTCAGCTCTCCGTGAGCCACTCCCTCAGCTCTTCCTTCAAGGACCGCTGGAACGCCGTCACCAGGGCCTGCACCACCATCGGCTGCATATGGGCCGACAGGGACCGCATCGCCGCCACGTGGGCCGGGTCCGACTCCCGCTCGCGGTAAGGGCCCCACACCTCGTCGCGGAAGAGCCGGGACAGCTCGACGGCCGCCGAGCGGGTGTGCTCCATCAGGACCGTGCGCGCCGCCAGGATCGTCTCGTGCGCGATGGGTACGTCGAGCAGCTCCACGCCCAGGCGCAGCAGCCCCGGGTCGACGCGGTACGCCCCCGGGAGCTCCGTCGGCGCGACGACCCCCATCGCCGAGAGCCGGTCCAGGTCCGCGTCGGTCAGCGAACGGCCCGCCCTGCGCTCCAGCTCCGCGCGGTCGGTGTCCTCGGCCGAGTCGGGGGCCCAGGAGGCCACCACGGCGCGGTGGATGGCGAGGTCGTGGGCGCTCAGATCGGGCGGCAGCTGTTCCAGGTACCGCTCGATCGCCGCCAGCGTCATGCCCTGGTGCTGCAACTCCTCGATGAGCCCGAGCCGGGACAGGTGCTCCTGGCCGTAGTGACCGACCCGGCGCGGGCCGATCACGGGCGGCGGAAGCAGGCCCTTGGTGCTGTAGAAGCGGATGGTGCGGACGGTGACGCCCGCGCGCGCGGCCAGTTCGTCGACCGTGAGCGTCGGCTCGTCGGTGTCCGACGTCGTCGTCATCGTCATGGCAGCGCTTCGCCTCCCCAGTTGTGCACCGACAGTTGTGCACCGATCAGGTGCAACAGTATTGCTGTCTCACCACTGTTGTGAAAGCGTCCGGCCCAGTCACTTGCTTCGTCGATGACGCCAGGAGGCGGTCATGACCACGATCCTGCGACTCCCCGGGGAACCCGCCGACATCACGCTGCCGGCCCTGCTGCTCCGCAACGCCGAGGACCACGGCGACCGCCCCGCACTCTCCTGGCGTGCCACCCCCGAAGGGGAGTGGACGACGCTGACCTGGCGCGAGGCGCGCCGCAAGGTCGCCGTCCTGGCCGCCGGATACGCGGCGCTCGGCGTGCGGCGCGGCGAGCACGTCCTGATGATGATGGGCAACCGTCCCGAACACTGGCTGAGCGATCTCGCCCTCGTGCACCTCGGCGCGGTTCCCGTCACCGTGTACAACACATCGGCCCCCGAACAGATCGCGCACATCGCCCGGCACAGCCGCGCCCGCTTCGCGATCGTCGAGGGCACCCGCGAGCTGGCCCGGTGGGAGCCCCTCCTGACGGACGACACGGCTCCGCTGGAGCGCCTGGTGGTCGTCGAGGCGGCCGAGGCGGGCCCGCACCGCACGTACGGCTCCCTGTACGCCACGGGGGGCCGGCTGTCCGACCCGGACGCCTTCGAGAAGGGCTGGCGCGAGTCGCGGGCCGACGATCCGCTGACCGTCGTCTACACCTCGGGCACCACCGGTGACCCCAAGGGCGTCCGCATCACGCACCGCAACGTCGTCCTCAACGCCGTCGCCCTGGACGCCGTCGTCGAGCTGCCCGACTTCGTGGAGCACATCAGCTACCTCCCCTTCGCCCATGTCGCGGAGCGCATGCTCGGCATCTACCTGCCGGTGTTCCGCGTCTCGCACGTGCACCTGTGCGCGGATCCGAACGCCGTCGCCGCGACCGCGCGCGAGCTGCACCCCGCGCAGTTCTTCGGGGTCCCGCGCGTGTGGGAGAAGCTGGCCGCGTCCGTACGGGCCGCGCTCGCCGGGCTGCCCCAGGAGCAGCAGGAGTCGATCGAGACGGCGAACGAGGCGGTACGCGCGCGCGTGGCGTACGTGGAACGCGGTGAGGAAGCCCCGGCCGACATCGAGACGGCGTACCGCGAGGCCAAGCAGAACGTCCTCGATCCGCTGCTCTCCCTGGCCGGGTTCGACCGCCTGGTGTGGACGGCGAGCGCGGCGGCGTCGATGCCGATGGACATCGTGCGCTTCTGGTCGGGCTTCGGCCTCGTGATCATGGACGCGTGGGGCCTGACGGAGACGACCGGGGTCGTCACCATCAACACCCCGGCCGGCTTCCGGCTCGGCTCGGTGGGCAAGCCCCTGGAGGGCCTGGAGATCCGCACCGACGACGACGGCGAGATCCTGGTGCGCGGCGCGACCGTCTTCGACGGCTATCTGCTCCCCGACGGCGGTGTCGCGTCAGCCTGCGACGCGGACGGCTGGTTCCCCACCGGCGACGTCGGGCGCATCGACGAGGACGGCTACCTCTGGCTCACGGACCGCAAGAAGGAACTGATCGTGACCTCGACGGGCAAGAACGTCTCGCCTGCGCTCGTCGAGAACACCCTCAAGGAGCACCCCCTCATAGGCCAGGCCCTCGTCCACGGCGACGGCCGTTCCTATCTGGTGGCGCTGCTCGTCCTGGACGCCGAAATGGCTCCGGCGTGGGCCGCGGCGCGGGGGATCACGGGCGACCTGATGGAGAGCGAGGCCGTGCGGGAAGAGGTCGCGCGGGCCGTCGAGGCGGCCAACGCGCGCCTCAACCGCACCGAGCAGATCAAGCGGTACCGGCTCCTCGGCGAGGAGTGGGGCCCCGAGACAGGGGAGCTGACGCCGTCCCTGAAGCTGCGCCGCCGGGTCATCAGGGAGAAGTACGAGGACGCCATCAGCGCGCTCTACGCGCCGTGACCCACGGGCCGTGCACCCGCTGATCCATACGCTGTACACCCGGCGATCAGCGGGTGTACACCCCCTGCCCACCATGTGAGAAGTGCCGCTATGTGACGTGCGCCACCGCATGCCGGGCGATCCCTGGGGGAAGGTGTCGCGTCGGTCCACGCACGTCAGGGGTGTCGTGGACCGGAGCACATCCGGACACCGGAGTTTTCCGGGCACCAGAGAGTAGACCCCCCACGTGAGCAAGGAAGCCGTAGACACGGCCGCTGCGGACGCATCCCGCACAGATGCGTCCCAGGCCCCCGCGGACGCGGGCGACGCCGGTTACAGCAAGGACCTCAAGGCCCGTCACGTCAACATGATCGCCATCGGTGGCGCGATCGGAACTGGACTCTTTCTCGGTGCGGGCGGCCGCCTGCACTCCGCGGGCCCCGCGCTCGCCGTCGCGTACCTCGTGTGCGGCATCTTCGCCTTCTTCGTCGTCCGCGCCCTCGGCGAGATGGTCATCTACCGGCCCTCGTCGGGTTCGTTCGTCAGTTACGCGCGTGAGTTCCTCGGCGAGAAGGGCGCCTACGTCGCCGGCTGGATGTACTTCGTCAACTGGTCGACCACCGGCATCGCCGACATCACGGCCATCGCGCTGTACACGCACTACTGGAGCTTCTTCACCGACATCCCCCAGTGGGTGCTCGCGCTGATCGCCCTCGCCGTCGTCCTCGTGATCAACCTGATCTCGGTGAAGTACTTCGGCGAGATGGAGTTCTGGTTCGCGATCGTCAAGGTCGCGGCCCTGATCGCCTTCATGCTGATCGGCATCTTCCTGCTGGTCACCCAGCACGACGTCGGCGGCCAGACGCCGGGCCTGAGCGTGATCACCGACAACGGCGGCTTCCTGCCGCACGGCATCATGCCGGTCGTGATCGTCATGCAGGGCGTCGTCTTCGCGTACGCCTCGCTGGAGCTGGTCGGCGTCGCGGCGGGCGAGACCGCCGACCCGCAGAAGGTCGTCCCGCGCGCGGTGAACTCCATCATGTGGCGCGTGGGCCTCTTCTACGTCGGCTCGGTCATCCTGCTCGCGCTGCTCCTGCCCGGGTCGGTGTACTCGGCGGACCAGAGCCCGTTCGTGACGGTCCTGTCCAAGATCGGCGTCCCGGCGGCCGGTGACGTGATGAACCTGGTGGTCCTCACGGCGGCGCTGTCGTCGCTCAACTCGGGCCTGTACTCCACGGGCCGCATCCTGCGCTCGATGGCGATGGCCGGTTCGGCGCCGAAGTTCACCGCCAGGATGAACAAGAGCCAGGTCCCCTACGGCGGCATCCTGCTCACCTCCGCGGTGTGCGTGCTCGGCGTCGGCCTGAACTTCCTCATGCCGAGCCAGGCCTTCGAGATCGTCCTGAACGTGGCGTCCCTCGGCATCATCAGCACCTGGGTGATCATCATGATCTGTCACCTGGCGTTCGTCCGGCGTGCCAAGGAGGGCCTGATCAGCCGGCCCAGCTTCCGGCTCCCCGGCAGCCCGGTCACGGAGATCGTCACGATCGCCTTCCTGCTGGCCGTGCTCGGCCTGATGTGGAAGGACCCCGAGATCGGCCGCAAGACGCTCTACCTCATCCCGATCATCGGGGCCGCACTGGTCGCCGGCTGGTACGGAATTCGCCGCAGGGTGGACCGCGAGGCCGCGAGTCTCATGAAGTAGCCGAGCAGTACCTGAAGCGACGGCCCGAAACGGTGGCGTCACCCCGGAGACCACATGTCGCCGGGGTGGCGCCACCGCTTCGTTGGGCCGGAACGTGGCAGGTATCACTCAACTGCCGTGCAGATGCGCGTTGTTGCGCACTGATGAGCGGGTAGGTCGACGGCATGCAGCTCATTCCCATGCCGCTAGGGCCGATCAATCCGGAAGTCGAGCACCTCGCTGTCGGAGCCGTGCTGTTCGGCTCCCTCTACCTCTTCATCAGGCGCATGATCCTCCGCGTCAACCGTGTGCTCGAAGTGCGCGCCACGATCCTCGAAGGGGTCACCGGGGGACCGGCGGCGGAACTGCGGCGCGAGGCCGAGCGCATACGGGCCGATCAGGAGGCGACGCTGGCCGAGGCCCGGCACGAGGCCGCACTGGTGCGGCAGCGGGCCCGGGAGGAAGGCGCGGCCCTGATCGCCGCCGCCCGTGCGGACGGCGCCCGCGAACGCGACGAGGTGCTGACGAGCGGCAAGGCCGCGATCGAGGCCGAGCGCGCGGCGGCGGATGCCGAGCTGCGGGGCCATGTCTCACAGCTTGCCTCCGGCCTCGCGAGCAGGATCGTGGGGGAGCCGGTCGCGGCGGGGACGGGTTCCGGCCGCTAGAGGGACGCATTCGGGTCCCACCGGGGGCGTGCGACCCACCGGTCTGGCGTCCGGGGCGGCGTCACGGCAGGCTCGCACCATGGAACTCATGGTGCCGGTCAAGGACGGCGAGCTCTGGGCGCACGACTCGGGAGAGCCGGGAGGCGCGAGTGGATCGGGCGGTGACGCGCCGCCGCTGGTGCTGCTGCACCCGGGAGTCGCGGACTCCCGCGTCTGGGACGGGATCCTGCCGCGCCTCACGCAGGAGCGCCGGGTCATCCGCTACGACGCGCGGGGGTACGGCAGGTCTCCCGCCCCCACCGCGCCGTTCTCGCTCGTCGAGGACCTGACCGCGGTCCTCGACCACTTCGACGTCGCGCGGGCGTTCCTCGTCGGATCGAGCATGGGCGGCACCACGGCCATCGGCCTCGCGCTCGCCGACCCCGGCCGGGTGGCCGGGCTCGCCCTGCTGGTCCCCGGGATCACCGGCAACCCGGACTTCCTCATGGAGGAGTTCACGGCCGAGGTGGGCCGGCTCGCTCAGGCGGGCGACATGGACGGCATCGTGGCCCTGGTGAAGCGCACGTCGGCCGCCGCGGGGACCGGGGACGACGCCGAAGTGCAGGCGCTCATCGAGGCGGTGATCCCGTCCTGGTTCGCCGTCCACCCCCACCAGGTGCCCGACCCGCCCGCCTTCGGCCGGCTCGGCGAGCTCGACGTGCCGTGCGTGCTCGCGCTGGGGGAGCAGGACGACCCCGAGGTGGTCCGCTGCAACGAGGAGATGGCGGCACGCATCCCGGGCTGCCGCCTCGTGCGGCTGCGGGACAGCGACCACTTCCCGACCCTGCGCGAGCCGGACGCGGTCGTGGACATCGTCAGGGAGGCGTACGCGGCCGTGCGACAGGCGGGGCAGCAGGGTCAGGGATCACCCGGCGGCTCTCACAGGCCGTAGCTCTTGCCGATGATGTCCCGCTGGATCTCACTGGTGCCGCCGTACACCGTCGACACCACCGCGGCCCGCAGATGCCGCTCCATGTCGTACTCGGTCGCGTAGCCGTAACCGCCCATCATCTGCATGCCCTCCAGCGCCGCACGCTTCGCCGTCTCGGTGGCCTTCAGCTTGGCCATCGAGGCCTCGCGCGGGAAGAGGCGCTCCGGCTCGGCGTCGCACCGCGCCGCCACGTCGAAGACGAGCAGCCGCGCGCACTCGATCTCCGTCGCCAGATCCGCGATCCGGTGCCGCAGCGCCTGGAACGAGCCGACCGGACGCCCGAACTGCTCGCGCCCGCGCACATACGTGAGCGTGTCGTCGAGGATCCGTTCCGCGAGGCCCAGCATGTTCGCCGCCAGGAAGAGCCGCTCCGCGTTGAGCCCCGCCATCAGCTGCGGCCACGCCTTGCCCTCGACGCCCACCACCGCGTCCGCGGGCAGCCGTACGTCCGTGAAGTAGACGTCGTTGACCTCGCGGCCGCCCATCGTGGAGATGCCCCGGATCTCGATCCCCGGTGTGTCCACGGGGACATGGAACATCGTCAGGCCCTCGTGCTTGGGCCCGCTCGCGTCCGTGCGCGCGACCAGGAGGATGTACGACGCCAGATGCGCGTTGGAGATCCAGGTCTTGTGCCCGTTGATCAACCACCCGCCGGCGCCCGAGTCGTCGGCCCGTTCCGCCCGGCACCGCAGCGCCGCCACATCCGATCCGGCCTCCGGCTCCGACATCGCGACCGAGAGGACCTGCCCTGCGACGGCTCCGCCCACCGCCGCCTTCTTCTGCGCGGCCGAGCCGAACCTTTCGTATGCCTTCGCCGTGATCACGGACGTGACGAAGCCGCCCGCGGGGACCAGGCCGCGCGCCGTCTCGCGCAGGAAGAGGCAGGCGTCCGTCATGCCGCCGCCCGACCCGCCGTACTCCTCGGGCAGGCACACTCCCAGCCAGCCCAGGCCGGCCAGCTTCGCGTAGAGGGCGGGGGAGTGCGGGCCGCCGGACGCGGCGGTCAGGGCGTCGCGCTGCTCCCGCGTGCCGCACTCGCGCTGCGCGAAATCGCGGAGCGCCGCGGTGAAGTCGAGCTGCTCCGAGCTGAGCCTCTGCGTCATGAAACCCTCCTGGACTGGGCGTAGTTACAAAGAGATTGAGTTAGTGTCTGTGTAGCCACGGCGAGTTGGTGTGATGGCTGTGGTTGAGTGCGTGGGGACGACGGGGAGGGCTCATGGATTCGATGATGGAGCGCGCGCTGGACGCGGCGCCGCCGCCCGACGCCCTGACCGAGCAGATACTCGACGCGGCGCGCGAGCAGTTCATGACGTTCGGCCTGCGCCGCTCGACCGTCGACGACGTCGCCAAGCGCGCCAAGGTCTCGCGCGTCACCGTGTACCGCCGCATCGGAAACAAGGAAGCGCTCGTCTCCGCCTGCCTGCTGCGCGAGTACCGCCGGTTCGTGGTTGAGGTGGACGAGGCCGTCGCCACGCTCCCGACGATGGAGGACCGCATCGTCGAGGGCTTCGTGGTGGTCCTGCGGCACATACGCGAACACCCGCTCATCGGCGGCCTGATGCGCCTCGAACCGGAGACGATGCTGCCGTTCCTGACCCTGGAGAGCGGCCCCGCGTTCCTCGCGATGCGCGGATATCTCACGGACCGGCTGCGCCGCGCACAGCGCGCCGAGGGGAAGGAGGAGGGTGATCCGACGCCGGTGGCCGAGCTGATGGTGCGGATCACGGTCTCCTTCCTGCTCAATCCGGTGAGCTGCTTCGAGCTCGAAGACGACGACCACGTACGGGACTTCGCCCGCCGCTACCTGGTCCCCCTGCTCGGCAGGTAGGCATGTGGGCATCTGCGTGAGCTGAGTGCTAGAACCGGGCGTGCAGCCTGCGGCCCAGCTCCACCGCCCGTGCCGTCTTCTCCCGCGCCGTCGCGAACGACGTGAGATCCGCGTACGGCGCGAACCGCTTCACCGTGACCGACCGCGGCACCGCGAACGCCCGCAGCCCCTCGGCGCCGTGGATCCGCCCGTACCCCGATTCCCCGGTGCCGCCGAACGGCAGCGCGGGCACGGCGGCGAACCCGAGCACCGAACCCACCGCCACCGCACCGGAGTTGAGCCGACCCGCCACGTCGAGACCGGACCGCCGCGACCCGGTGAAGACGGCCGCGCCCAGCGCGTACGCCGACGCGTTGGCCCGCCGCACCGCCTCGTCCAGATCCCGCACCCGGTTCACCGCGACCACGGGTCCGAAGGTCTCCTCGGTCATCGCGGGCGAGTCCTCGGGCACGTCCACCAGGACCACCGGATGTACATAGGGCCCGCGCACGGACTCGGGGCCGCCCAGCGGCGCCCGTGCCCCTGCGGCCAGCGCCTCCTTCATGTGGCGCTCCACCACGCCGAGTTGGGAAGGCAGCGTCATCGGCCCGTACGTGGTCCCGGCGTCCAGCGACCGCGCCCGCTCGACGATCAGCGCGCACAGCCTCTCGTGCACGGACTCGACCGCGTACACCCGCTCCACGCCCGCGCAGGTCTGCCCCGCGTTGGCCATCGCGCCCCACACCACCGCGTCCGCGGCCGCCGTCAGGTCGGCGTCCGCGCCCACGAGCACGGCGTCCTTGCCCCCGCACTCCGCGAGGAGCGGCGTCAGCGACCGCGCGCACACCTCCGCCACCTTCCGCGCCGTCCCCGGCGACCCGGTGAACGCGACCTTGTCGACCCCGGCCTCCGCGAGCGCCTGCCCGGTGGACCCGGGCCCGGTCACCGTCTGGAGCAGCCCCGCACAGTCCGGAACGGCGTCGTCGAAGCTCTCCGCGAGGAACACCCCGGTGCCCGGCGTCAGTTCGGACGGCTTGAAGAGGACCGCGTTGCCCGCGGCGAGCGCGTAGCCGATCGAACCCATGGGGGTGTAGACGGGGTAGTTCCAGGGTCCGATCACTCCGACCACGCCAAGCGGCCGGTAGCCGAGCAGCGCCCGCTGATGCACGGAGAGCAGCCCCGACGGCACCCGGCGCGCCCGCAGTACCCCACGGGCATGGCGCGCCGCCCAGTCCAGGTGGACCAGGGCGAGCAGCACTTCGGCGCGCGCGTCGTGCGCGGGCTTGCCCGTCTCGGCGGCCACCGTCCCGGCGAGCTCGTCCATCCGCCCGGCGAGCGAGCGCTTCCACGTGAGCAGCCGCGAGCGGCGTCCCGCCCAGCCGAGCCCGGCCCATACGGCGGCGGCACCCCGGCCGCGCAGGACCGCGTGCGCGATGTCGTCGGCGCCGTGCACCGGATGCTCGCCGACCGGCTCTCCGGTGGCGGGGGAACGTACGACGAAAGTGGTCATCAGTCAGCGCTCCAGGGGTACTTCGTCGGGCAGCGGCCGCACCGGGCGGCCCTGCGCCCAGTGCGGACCCAGGTCGTCGAGGGTGTAACCGAAGGGATACGACCGGGGTTTGGGAAGAGCGGGCCGGCGGTCCGGCCGCGCGGGGAGCAGACGCACGAAGGCCGAGCGGGCCCGGACGGCGCGCTCGGCCGCGGCCCGCACCCAGCGCGGCTGCGACCGGAACCCCAGTGCGCGCAGCAGGGGTTCGTCGAGCAGGGCGAGGGAGAGCCGCGCCACCCAGGGGCGTGCGGCACGCGGATACCAGGACGCCATCACGCGGAACGTGGCGTTGGCGACCCGGCGGTTGGCCGGATCGTAGGCGAACATCTGAGCTTCGTAGTCGTCGAGGAGCTTCTCGAATCCGGCGTACGTCGTCGGGGAGCCGTCGATGTCCATCATCCGCGCCATCTTGTGGCCGACGAGGGCGAGGGCCTCGGCCTCGTTGGCGCACAGGGTCCGCCAGCCGAAGCGGTCGATCCAGCGCTTGGGACCGACGACGGTGGTGGCGAGGACGTACAGGAAGTCCTCGTTGGGGATCTGGTACTTGCCGTGGATGCGGTTGAGGTGGCGGGCGGCGGCCCGGCCGCGCTCGGAGTCGAAGCCGTCCTGCGCCATCTCGAAGCCGAACAGGACGGTGTCGTCGTAGCGCTTCTGGCCTGCCTTCTCGAACTCCTGGGTACGGTCGAGGAGTTGGGATATGCGGGGCACGCCGTAGTCGCGCAGGAACGCGATGCTCACACCTTGCGCGTAGTCCCAGGGGAACTCGTACTGCGAGACGAGCTTGTGGATGTGTGCGTAGTCGCGGGCGGGATCCATGCGGCGGATCTCGCGCAGTCGGCTGTAGCGGCCCATGGACGCTCTCCTATCGGCGTGGCGAGCTGCTGAGTACGGTGTAGCGGACGTCGGCGGCGTCCACGAGTACCTGACCGGCCGTCACCGGCTCCAGGGTGAGCTCCGGAAGCTGGACGGCGACCGGCAGATTGGCCGGGATGACGTCGGCGCCGATGCAGATCTGCGGGGTCTTGACCTTCAGGAACGGGATCTCGACGGCGCCCTTCAGGTAGGTCGCGTAGACATCGACGTCGCGGATGTCGAGCTGCACGTCGAGGACGTGCGTCGACCCGTCGGGCCCCTTGACCTCGAAGTGGTAGTCGCGGGCGACGATGCGCTGCGCGTGCACCCACAGCACCTTGACGCGGCCGCCGCCGACGGTCGGCAGATAGGTCGAGCCGTGGATGATCGCGTCCGTGGCGGCGAGCCGGGCCGCGCTCACCGTGGGGTGGTAAGGGCTGACGGGGTACGTGGCGCGGCCCGGTCCCGGGTGGTCGCCGACGACGAGCGGGGGCTTGAGGGCGGTGAGGTCGCCGGGTTCGCCGATCTCACCGGGCTCGGCGGACTCGGCGGACTCGGAAGGGGGCCTGCCGTTGGGCGGGGGGTTGTCGGCGCCGCCGGTGTCGATGCCGGTGAGGCAGGGGAGGGAGACCTTGGCGGGGGCGTCGCGGGGGTCTCCGTCGGCTCGGCGGTCCTCGGAGGGCGCGTCTTCCGAGGGCACGTCTTCGCGGGGCGGGGCCTAGCGGGGCGGGTCCTTCGCGTCGGGCTCGTCCGGCTGCTCCCGCCGGGGATCGGGCTCGGTGCCGGTGCCGGTGCCGGTGTCGTCCGGGCATTCCCCCGCCTCCCACGGCAGCTGTACGTCGGGCAGTCCGAGCCCGAGCCCGTCCAGCGGCCAGGGCAGGGGCGCGGACCCGGCAGGCTCGGGACAGTTCTCCGCGGCCCTGCTGGTGCCGGGCACGCCGATGAGGAATCCGGCGGTGAGCGCGAGAGAGAGGGCCACGCCCGTCCCGCGCCGCACGGCGGCCACGGGACGCCGCCGGACGCGGCCCTCACGTGCTTTTGGGCGCAAGCCCTCCGCACCGGCTCCGGGTGCCCCCGGAGCCGGATCGCACGCGTTGCCGGGCGTTCGAGCATGCGGCAGCCAGCCGAACGCCATCGACGAGCCGAGGAGGCCGAGTCCCACGCCGATCCCGAACCCGCCCAGGTTCGTCGTCGCGAGCGACACCAGCGAGGCGATCGCCGTCACCACCGACACGAACATCCGCTGCGCGGGTGCGAACACGAAGAAGAGACCGCCCGCGACGAGGACGAGCCCCACCCCGATCGCGGACATCGCGCCGATGCCGACCTTGAGCATCAGGGGCAGCGGCGCGAGCGGCAGAAAGATCATCTCCAGGCCGCCGAGCCCGGTCCACACGCCCGCCCAGAACGGTCTGCGCCGGCGCCAGGACCGCAGCGTCCTGCGCAGCCTGGGCGCCGGAAGCAGCCGGTCGAGCCATGCCCCGGTCTCCTTGGCCAGCTCGGCCCCAAAGCCGAGCACCAGTCCGATCACGATGCGCACGTCCTCTCGGCGGCACGCTCCGCCGTCACGTCAGGAGTCCGTTGTGACGGCATGTCAGTAGCACTCCTTGCCGTCGCGGCTCAGCTGGATGCTGACCTTGTCGAGGGTGAGTGAGCCGCCGTTGGACGCCCAGGCCGTGGACCGCACGTCACGGGCGACCGCGCCCGAGGCCTGCACGCCGAACAGCCCCTTGGGGCCCTGGACGCCCGGCGCCTCGTCGAGCGTCGAGGCGTCACGCCCCGCCTGGACGCCGGTGACGCGGCCGCCGCCGCTGGTGAGCGCGTCGGCGTTGACGACGAGGTTCTCGCCCTTGATCGGCTTGCCGTCACCGGACCTGACGATCATCGAGACCTCGCCGACCAGCGGCAGCTTCTGCTTCATCGACAGGCACACGCCCTTGGCGGTGCCGCTCTTGATCCCGGCGAGCAGCACCGCGTGCCCCTTGCCGTCCGAACTGCTCAGCGAGGAAGGGAAGCTGGAGATCCCGCGCCCGGTGATCTCCTCGGCGGAGACCTTGAAGTTCTTGCCCGACACCGCGAAGGAGGCCGCCATGGCGCCCTGCGCCAGGGCGATCACGACCGCGCCGACCGCCGCGACGCCGGGCACGAACATCAGGGCCGATCTCTTCCAGTGCGTACGCCCTTCGGGACTCAACTCGCCGTCACCTAAAGCCATTTGACGACCCCTCTCATCCGATGAGTCAAAGTTACAAGGACTATTGACTTGTTTCATCGATGGCGTCAACACTGCTGACGCAGATTCGACGGAGGGAGTCGTGATGAGCGACATACGGGCGCCACGGCGCGGCGGCGCCGCCTGGCGCTACTTCGGAGACACCCGGAACTTTCTGATCTCGCCCCAACTGCTGCTGCTCCAGGTCGCCCACCCGGTCGTCGGCGCGGGCGTCGAGCAGCACTCCGACTTCCGCGCCGAACCGTGGCAGCGCCTGTGGCGCACGGTCTCCTCGCTCAGCACGGTGATCTACGGCGGACAGGCCGCGGCCACGGCGGAGGCGGACCGGATCCGCGCGATGCACGAGCACCTCAAGGGCGTCGACGATCAGGGGCGCCGCTACCACGCCCTCAACCCGGAGGCGTACCACTGGGTGCACGCGACGCTCGTGCGCGGCGGGTACGACGGCCACCGGATCTTCGGCAGAGGTCTCTCGGCGGCCGACACCGAGGCGTACTACCAGGAGATGCGGGACGTGGGGCGCGTATGGGGCCTCAAGGACCACCATCTGCCGCCGGACTGGGAGGCGTTCTGCGCGTACTACGACGAGATGGTGCGCGAGCGCCTTGAGCTGAACCAGTCGGTGCGTGACGTGCTCGACGAGCTGGCGCGCCCGCAGAAGCCGCCGGTGCGGTGGATCCCGTCCCTGCTCTGGCGGCCCTTCGCGGCACTGTCGGCGCACTACGCGCTGCTCGTGAACGTGGGCACGCTGCCGCCGGTGCTCCGCGAGCGGCTCGGCCTGGCCTGGACCCCTCGCCAGGAGCGCGCGCTGCGCCGCGTCGCACGGCTCGTACGGATCGCGATGGCGCTGGTGCCGCCGCCCCTGCGGATCGCGTTGACCATGGCCGTCGCATACTGGAACACACACAAACCGGGCACCGACCGGCGGGCCCGCCGACCCCTGGGAGCCGTGTGATGCCAAGCCGCAGCCAGGCTCCCGAGCTGCCACCGCCCGGCGGGATCCTGTGGGACATCGCGGGCGACGTCCGCGCCCTGCTCGCCCTGCCCGCCGCCCTGACGATGCAGGTCGCGCACCCCGCGGTGGGCGCCGGCGTCGACACGTACTCCGTCTTCCGCACCGACCCGTGGGGGCGCGGCGAGCGGTCGCTGCGGTCGCTGCAGACCTGGGTGTACGGCGGCGAGAGCGCGGCCGAGGAGGGCCGCAGGCTGCGCGCCCTGCACAAGGACATCCGGGGCACGGACGCGCACGGCCGCGACTACCACGCGCTGACGCCCGCCTACTACGCGTGGGTCCACGCCACCGGGTTCCCCGTCTACCACCACGCCCAGAAGTACCTGGGCCGCCCCTTCACCGAGGCGCAGGAGCGGCAGCTGTACGCGGAGTGGCTCCAGGTCGGCCGGATCCTCGGCATCCACGACCGGGACATGCCGCAGACGGTCGAGGAGTTCTGGCCGTACTACGCGAAGATCCTGGCCGACGAGCTGGAGGAGACGGAGGTCGTCCGCGACCTCGTCGCCACGGACCGCCCGGTCCCGCCACCGGACCGCGGCCCCTACCTGCTCCGGGTGACCCTGCGCATCCTGTGGCCCCTGCTTCTGCCGCCCCTGGCCCGCTTCCGCCGCTTCATCACGATCGGCCTGATGCCACCGGACGCGAGGTCGGCCATAGGCCTGCCGTGGACGGACACCCAGGAGCGGAGGCTGCGCCGCTTCGGCAAGGTCGTGCGCACGGTGGTCCCACGCCTGCCGGAACACCTCCGCTACCTGCCGCTGGCCCGCAAGGCCAGGGGCGCCCACCCACACGATTGACGCCGGGCAATCGGGTGGGTGGGCGGGAAACATCCGCCGCGAAGCGGCGGCTCAGTATCAGTGACCGTGGTCGTGCACACCATTCGTCGCAGCGATGGACTTCCACGACTTCGGCGCGGCAGCCGAACCCGAAGCGGAGGACCGGGCAATCCCCGCGCCCCGCGCGGCAGGAGCGTCCGGCCGGGAGGGCTGGAACAACCAGGCGTCGAACAGCGACGCCAACGGCTTCCCGGACACCTTCTCCGCGTACTTCACGAAGTCACTCACCTTCGCGTTCCCGTACGCGTGCTCCTTCGGCCACCCCTTCAAGATCGCCGAGAAGGACTTCTCGCCGATCTCGTTGCGCAGCGCCTGCAGGGCCAGCGCCCCGCGGTCGTACACAGCGATGTCGAACTGGTTCTCCGGCCCCGGGTCACCCGGCTTGACCTTCCAGAACGGGTCGTCGGCCGGGTGCTGGGCGTACACGTAGTCCGCGAGCTCCTGCGCCGTCCCCTCACCCTCCTTCTCCGACCACAGCCACTGGCTGTACCGCGCGAAGCCCTCGTTGATCCAGATGTCCTTCCAGCCGTCGACCGACACGCTGTCGCCGTACCACTGGTGGGCCAGCTCATGCACCACGACGGACACGTTGGACCCGTTCGCGAACTGCTTCGGGCTGTAGAACGGCCGCGTCTGCGTCTCCAGGGCGAAGCCGCTCGTCACGTTCGGGACGTACCCGCCGAGCGCGTTGAAGGGGTACTTGCCAAAGACCCCCTCCAGCCACTCCGCGACCTCGGTCGACCGCTCGATGCTCGCCCGCGCGGCCCCCGCGTTGTCGCCGAGGTCCTTGCTGTAGGCGTTCAGGACGGGCAGTCCGTCCGCGGTCTTGTCGGTCGTGATGTCGAACTTGCCGACGGCGAGCGTCGTCAGATAGCTGGCCTGCGGCTTGTTCGAGCGCCAGTTGAAGCGCGTCCAGCCCAGCTTCGAACTCTGCGACTGGAGCACGCCGTTGGAGATGGCCTGCGAGCCGTCCGGCACGGAGACCGAGACGTCGTACGTCGCCTTGTCGAGCGGGTGGTCGTTGGACGGGTACCACCAGGCGGCCGACTCCGGCTCCTGCGCCGCCACGCCGCCGTCCGGCGTACGGGCCCACGCGGTGAAGCCGTTGATCTTCACCTCGGACGGCTTGCCCGCGTACCGCACGACGACGGTGATCGGCGTGCCCTTGGGCAGGCCGGCCGCCGGAGTGATCTCCAGCTCCTGCTCGCCGGACTTCTTGAAGGCCGCCTTCTTGCCGTTGACGCGCACCTCGCTGACCTTCAGGCCGAGGTCGAGGTTGAAGCGGGAGAGATCCTGCGTCGTGGTGGCGTTGATGGTCGCCGTGCCTTCGAGCAGGTCGGTCTTCGGCTGGTACTTCAGCCGCAGGTCGTAGTGGGAGACGTCGTAGCCGCCGTTGCCGCTCGCCGGGTAATAGGGATCGCCGATTCCCGGGGCCCCGGGCGTGCTGTGCTCTGTGGGGGATCCCCCCACACCCCCGGCGTCGGCCGATGCCGGGATCGCCAGCAGCAGAGAGGCCGCGAGCGCGCCAGGGGCGATGAGTCTGCGGTGCACAAGAGCTCCAAGTCGTAGGGGCACTTCGGTAGATGGCTCGACCATATTGAGCCCCGGGGCCACGCGTCATGTCCATGGTCGCTGCTGTCACACGATCGCCATTCGGCCGACATGTGCCAAAACGCCCCATGAGCCTGTCGTCCGTACGTGCGGCCCTCTGTCGCGCGGGAGTTGACCGGTGTACCTTCCGCGCCATGCCGATACGTGCGCGACGCACACGCTTGATCATCAGACCACTGGTGACGGCGGCCCTGGCCGCCCTCCTGGCCACCCTCGTGAGCCCGGGAGCAGCCCAAGGGGCGCCGAGCGCCCCACGTGAGAGCAAGCCCGTCTACTCGTACGAGAGCGCGATCCGCGAGTCCGTCTGGGTCGACACGAAGATCGACGGTGACGGCGACGGGAAGTCCGACCGCGTCGCCGTCGACATCGTCCGGCCCCGTGAACCGGCCGCGCAGGGCCGGAAGATACCCGTGATCATGGACGCGAGCCCGTACTACTCCTGCTGCGGGCGCGGCAACGAGAGCCAGAAGAAGACGTACGACGCGGACGGCAACCCCGTCCAGTTCCCGCTCTACTACGACAACTACTTCGTGCCCCGCGGCTATGGATTCGTCGCCGTCGACCTCGCGGGAACGAACCGCTCCGACGGCTGCGTGGACGTGGGCGGCCGCTCCGACGTCCAGTCCGCCAAGGCCGTCGTCGACTGGCTGAACGGCCGCGCCCGCGGCTACACCACCCGCACCGGCGGCAAGGGTGCCAAGGCGTCCTGGACGAACGGCGCCACCGGCATGATCGGCAAGAGCTACGACGGCACGATTGCCAACGGCGTGGCCGCCACCGGCGTCAAGGGCCTGAAGACGATCGTCCCGATCGGTGCGATCTCCTCCTGGTACGACTACTACTTCGCCAAGGGCGCCCCGCTCTACGACAGCGGACCCGAGTGGCTCTCGGACTACGTGGAGAGCCCCGAGGCACGGGCCCGCTGCGGCGCCGTACAGCAACGGCTCGTGGACGGAGCGCCCCGCACGGGCGACTGGACCCGGCTGTGGAGCGAGCGCGACCACACCCCGGACGCGGACAAGGTGCGCGCCAGCGTCTTCGCCGTGCACGGCATGCAGGACCTGAACGTCCGGATGAAGCACTTCGGCCAGTGGTGGGACGCGCTCGCCGACGAGGGCGTCGACCGCAAGGTGTGGCTCAGCCAGACCGGCCATGTCGACCCGTTCGACTTCCGCCGCGGCGACTGGGTGCGCACCCTGCACCGCTGGTTCGACCACGAGCTCCTCGGCTACGACAACGGCATCGACCGCGAGCCGATGGCCGACATCGAGCGCGCCCCCGGGCAGTGGAGCACCGACCGCGTCTGGCCCCCGCGCACCACGGACACGGTGAAGCTGCGCCCCGGCAAGGGCACTTCACCCGGCGTCGGCACCCTGGGCACGCGCCCCGGCACCGGCAGCGAGACCTTCACCGACGACCCGAAGCTGAGCGAGACCGACTGGGCCGCGCAGATCGACACATCCACTCCCTCGAAGGCCGGGTTCATCAGCAAACCCCTGGGCCGTGACCTGCGGCTCTCCGGCTCCTCCGAGGTGACCGTCACCGCGACCCCGACGACCCGCACCGCCCACCTCTCCGCGGTCCTCGTCGATCTCGGCCCCGCCACCATCCGTGACTACGCGAGCGCGGGCGAGGGCATCACCACGCTCCCCGAACGCACCTGCTGGGGCCCGAGCACCACCGGCGACAGCTCCTGCTTCAAGGAGACGCAGGCGAAGACCGCCGACGTCGACTACACCGTGTTCAGCCGGGGCTGGGCCGACCTCGGCAACTGGGCCGACGACCACCAGGGCCGCCCCCTCACGCCGGGCAAGCCGCACACCATCACCCTCGACCTCGCCGCGAGCGACCACGTCGTACCGAAGGGGCACCGCCTCGCGCTGATCGTCGCGGGCACGGACAAGGACCTGATCGATCCCCCGGCCGACACCCCGACCCTCGCCATCGACCTGTCCCGCACATCGGCGAAGGTGCCGCTGGTCGGCGGCGCCGGAGCATTCCGCACCTCCGGGACCGTCACCCCCCGCGAATCCCGTCTCGACGGCGTGGCCCCGCCGCGTCCGTTCCGCCCCGTACCGGGAGGCAGCACTTCATGAGACCCCGCACCGGCCTCACGCCCCGCGTCCGCACCCTGGCGCTCGCCTGCGCCGCCGCCGCGCTCGCCGCACCGCTCCTGACCGTGCCCGCGCAGGCGACGCCGACCCCGCCCCGCACGGGATTCGAGGAGACCAACGGCGCACGCTGGACCAGTCAGCCCGAGGAGCAGAAGTTCCTCGCCGCGATCGACAAGTCGACCGACCGGGTCTCGGTCGCGCGCATCGGCACCACTAAGCAGGACCGGCCCGTCCAGCTGGTCCGCATCGGCGAACGCCCCACGAAGAACACCGTGTTGCTGATCTGCAGCCAGCACGGCGACGAGCCGTCGGGCCGCGACGCGTGTCTGTCGACGATCCGCGACCTGGCGTACGCGAAGGACAAGGAGACCCGGACGTTCCTCTCGCGCACCACGCTCCTCGTCGTCCCGACCGCCAACCCGGACGGCCGCGCGGCCGACACCCGCGGCAACTCCGACGGTGTCGACATCAACCGCGACCACATCTCCCTGCAGACGGCGGAGGCCCGCGCCATGGCCGCAGTCATCCGCGACCGGCAGCCGGACTCCATCTACGACCTGCACGAGTACGGGGCCACCCCCAAGTACTACGACAAGGACCTGTTCGACCTGTGGCCGCGCAACCTCAACACCGACGAGGCGGTGCACGGCGAGGCGAAGACCCTCTCGGAGGCGTATGTCAGGCCGGCCGCCAACAAGTCCGGATACACGACGGGAACGTACGGGATCTGGACCGATCCCGTGACCGGTGACCCGATCAAGCAGACCGCGGGCGACGGCCAGGAGCGCATCCTGCGCAACGTCTCCGGCATCAAGCACGCCGCGGGCCTGCTCATCGAGAGCCGTGTCGACCCGCTCACCGACGCGGAGAAGAAGGACGAGGCGCTGAACAACCGGCGCCGCGTCGAGTCCCAACTCTCCGCACTCGGCGGCCTGTTCGCCTACGCCGACGAGCGGCGCGGCCAACTGGAGGCGGCCACCGGCGCGGCCCGCCTCGAAGGGTTCCGCGACCGCGGGCCCATCTATCTCGGCGGCGCGGACAACGACCCCGCCGAGCCGTCCGAAGTGATCCAGGACCCGCCCTGCGGATACCGGCTCGACGCCGCGCAGTACGGCGGCATCAAGGATGAACTCGCCCTGCACGGAGTGAAGGTCAAGAAGGAGGGAAAGGGCGCCTACGTACCGATGAGGCAATCCGCTCGTTCGCTCGTACCGTTGCTTCTCGACGAGCGTGCTCCCTATCACCTGGTCACAGGTTCGCCCGACACCGACTGTTGAGTGGTTGATAGGTGCGTCACATGTGGTACTGGGTAGCGGACCACAGAGTTTGTACAAATGCGAAACCGTGAGAGGTGTGCTTGTGACGCAAGACCAACAGAAAGCGGGCGACGGGGGAGGGGACGGGCACCTCATGCATGCCGCGCATGGCGGCAGCCATCCCCAGACCGACCGCATCGTCTTCGGTGTGACCGCCGTGCTCACCCTGGCCTTCGTGGTCTGGGGCGCCGTCGCCACGGACTCGCTCGAGAGCACTTCCACGAAGATGCTCAACGGCCTGATCCACAACGGCGGCTGGGCCTTCATGCTGGCGGCGAGCGGGTTCGTGGTCTTCGCGCTCTGGCTCGCCATCAGCCGATACGGGAAGATCACCCTGGGTGAGGAGGGCGAGGAGCCGGAGTTCCGCACCATCTCCTGGGTCGCGATGATGTTCAGCGCCGGTATGGGCATCGGTCTGATGTTCTACGGCGTGAGCGAACCGCTCGCCCACTTCACCACGCCCCCGCCGGGCACCGATCCCGCCGACTCGGCGGCGAAGATGGAAACGGCGATGGCCACGACCCTCTTCCACTGGACGCTCCACCCGTGGGCGATCTACGCCGTCGTGGGTCTCGCCATCGCGTACAGCACCTTCCGGCGCAAGCGCAGGCAGACCATCAGCGCCGTCTTCACGCCGCTCATCGGCGAGAAGCACGCGAACGGCGCCTGGGGCAGGGTCATCGACATCATCGCCATCTTCGCGACGCTCTTCGGTTCCGCCGCGTCCCTTGGCCTCGGCGCCCTGCAGATCGGCAGCGGTTTCGAGGTCCTCGACTGGATGGACAACGCGAGCACGGGCCTGCTCGTCGCCATCATCGCCGTGCTCACGGTGGCCTTCGTGGCCTCCGCCATCTCCGGTGTGGAGAAGGGCGTGCAGTGGCTTTCGAACATCAACATGGTGCTCGCGCTGCTGCTCGTCGTGTTCGTCTTCATCGCGGGCCCGACCGTCATCGTCCTCGACCTGCTGCCGACCTCGCTGGGCGCCTATCTCGGCGATCTGCCCCAGCTGGTCGGACGCACCGAGGCGTCGAGCGGCAAGGGCGTGTCGGACTGGCTGGGCAGCTGGACCGTCTTCTACTGGGCCTGGTGGATCTCCTGGACGCCCTTCGTGGGCATGTTCATCGCACGGATCAGCCGGGGACGCACGATCCGGCAGTTCGTGGGCGGCGTCATCCTGGTGCCCAGCACCGTCAGCCTCATCTGGTTCGCCGTCTTCGGCGGATCGGCGATGAAGGTCAAGGAGAGCGGTGGTCTCAGCGGCGAGTCGACCCCCGAGGGCCAGCTCTTCGGTCTGCTGCACGAGTACCCGATCGCCACGGTGACCAGCCTCCTCGTGATGATCCTGGTGGGCATCTTCTTCGTCTCGGGTGCCGACGCCGCGTCGATCGTCATGGGCACGCTCTCGCAGAAGGGCGCGCTCGAACCGGGCAAGCTCGTGGTCGTGTTCTGGGGCGTCGTGACGGGAGCCGTGGCGGCGATCATGCTGCTCATCGGCGACGGGTCGGGCAACGCCCTCACGGGCCTGCAGAATCTGACCATCCTGGTCGCCGCGCCCTTCACCCTGGTGATGATCGGGATGTGCGTGGCCATGATGCGGGACCTGCGCCACGACCCGCTGATCGTCCGGGGCGAGCACGGTACGGACGCCGTCGAGAAGGCCGTGATCGCGGGCCACGAGCAGTACGACGGTGACTTCGAGCTCCGCATCGGCCCGAGCGACACCAGCGACAACGGCGACGAGGAGGAGAGCCCCGCCAAGTCGTCCTGAGTTCGCATCGTTTCAGGAGGCGGCCGCTTCGTCCGCGAAGCGCGCCGCCTCCCGCGCGCATCCCCAGGCCACGGTGACCCCGGCGCCGCCGTGGCCGTAGTTGTGCACCAACACCCCGCCTGCCGCGGGGTGTTCGCGCTCGATCCGCACCGCGGGGCGGACGGGCCGCAGCCCCACCCGGTGGTCGAGCACCCGCGCCTTCGCGATCTCGGGCCGCACGGCGGCGCACCGCTCCACGATCGCCGCGGCCACCGCCGGATCGGGATCGAGCGACCAGTCGTCCTCCTGCGCCGTGCCGCCGAGGACCAGCCGGTCCGGCTGCGGGAAGAAGTAGGTGGAGTTCTGCCCGGTGTCGTCGGCGGACGCGAACCAGGTCCGCACGCCCGGGTTCTCCACGATCACCAGCTGGCCCCGCACCGGCCGCACCGAACGGTCGGGTACGAGGTCGCGCGCCCCGATCCCCGAGCAGTTGACCACGCAGGGGGCCTCGGCCAGCGGCTCGTCGAGGCTCCCGGCGGTGCGCGCCTCCACCGTTCCGCCCGCCCGCGCGAGGCGCTCGCGCAGCCACCTCAGATGGACCGGCATGTCGATCAGCGGTACCCGCGCCCGCACGCCGGGACCGGCGTACTCGTCCGGAGTCGTGGGCCGCAGCCCCGGCACCCGGGCGGCCCACGGGCCGAGGTCGTCCAGCCGGGTCTCGCCTTGTACGCCATCGACCATGCGTACGCCGGTCTGTGCCGCCCGCTCCGCCAACTCCGCGTACACGAGCAGGGATTGGAGCGACCAGTCGCCGACCAGGGCCGCCGGTTCGATGCGATAGGGCCACCACAGCGCACCCGCGACGGCCGAGGTCGTCCGCTCGGCGGGCTCCCGCGCCCACACGCGCACCCGGCGCCCGCGCTCGGCCAGAAGCACCGCGGTCGTCAGGCCGACGACACCACTGCCCACCACGATCACATCGCTGTCATGCGTCCCGTCCATCCCAGGAACGTAGCGGAATGCGTCATGCCGTGCTCACATCACCTCCCAGATGGGGATACTCACACCATGTCTGCCGAGTACGCGACCTTCGGTCTGGCACCGGCCATGCGCGCCGGTGGAGTCCTCGCCAACGGCGAGTATCAAGTCCACCGCGATTTCGTCGACTTCATCGTGAACGGGCGCCCGCTGCTGTTCCAGCTCTCCGACCTCGACGCCGTCTCCCCACTGGCCTCCGACGTACCACCCGCGATCTTCACCCACCATGTACGCGGACTCCTCCTGGAGACGGAGGCGCCCCTGCACGACGACCGTCACGTCATCTACGGCTGTCCCGAGTGCGAAGGCCTGGAGTGCGGGGCGGTCACGGCGGTCATCGAGCGGGCCTCGGACGGCACCGATGCCTACGTCTGGCGGGACTTCGCCTGGCAGACGGCCGAGCGTGCCGACCTGGAACTCAACGGCTACCACGGCATAGGGCCCTTCCGCTTCGACGGCGCCGAATACCGCGACGCGCTCGGCCAGTTGCTCGACCGCGGCGAACCGGCGGCGCGGCGCAGGGTGCTCCTGATCGGCGCCCGTGTCGCCGTGCTCGCCAAGCTCGCGGCGGCGCTGCGCACGATCGGTGTCGGCGCCGAGATCGCGGCGGACGCGGCGGGTGTACCGCCGGACGAGCTGCGGACGTACGGGGCGGTGGCCTTCGGGCGGGCCGTCCCCGCGGCGACGCGTGACGCGGTGCGCGCGGCGTTCGAGGGCGCGGGGGTCCAGGTGGCGTACGTCGACGGTCTTGCCTCGATCATCCCGCTCCTGGTCGCGCAGATAGAACACGCCCTGGACCGCAGCCCGTTGGAGCAGCGCCGCCTGACGCGGCTCGCGGCGGCGGACGGCTCGGCGGACGTCGAGATCACCTCGACCTGCCGGATCCGGCTCATCGCGTACCGTCTCGACCGGCTCTCCCGCACCCAGGTCCACGAGGTCTTCGACGGTGTTCTGGAGCCCGGGGAGCACCGTGTCGCGCTGGACGAGAAGGCGACCAAGGGGGAGTCGTTCGTGGTGGCACGGACGACGGACAGTGTCCTGGTGGCGCCGATAGTGAGGTAGCCCTCCACTCCGCGCCCGCCGACCCGCAGCAGCCCGGCAATGCAGCAGCACGGCACTCCCCGACCGACCCTGTGATGTGGCTCACACTCGCGACCTGTCACGCCAGGGCGGACGTGTCTGTCCCATGGGCGTCACCGACACGACGCCCCCGGAACGGGGCACGAGCGCGGGAGTTGCAGATGAAGAGCGAGCACCGGATCGTCGTCCTGGGCGCCGGCTACACCGGCCTGCTGTGTGCGATCCGCCTGGCGCGCCGCACCCGGCGGACCGGCGCGCGCGTCACGCTGGTGAACCCCACGCCCCGGTTCACCGAGCGGCTGCGGATGCATCAGGTCGTCGCGGGACAGGAGCTGGCGGACCATCAGATCCCCGAACTCCTCGACGGGACGGGCGTCGTGTTCGTGCGCGGCACGGCGGCGGCCATCGACACCGAGCACCGGACGGTGGCGGTCGACACGCCGGACGGTCCTGCCGTGCTCGCCTACGACAGCCTGGTGTACGCCCTCGGCAGCTCCACCGACACGAGTACGGTTCCCGGAGCCGAGGAGCACGCCCACACCCTGAACAGCCCGCTCGCCGCACGCCACTTCGCGCAGCGGCTCGCGGAGCTGGCCCGCACCGGCGGCACGCTGAACGTCTGCGGCGGCGGGCTCACCGGCGTCGAGGCCGCCACCGAGATCGCCGAGAGCCACCCCGGCCTCCGGGTCACGCTGATCAGCCGGAGCGAACCCGGCCCCCTGATGAACACGAAGGCACGCGCCCACCTCTACGCGGCGTTCGAGCGCCTCGGCATCACCCTGCGCGTCGGCTCCACCATCAGTAAAGTCCTGCCCGGCGGCGTCGAGTTGGCCGACGGCGCACTCGTCGCCGCCGATGCCTGCCTGTGGACCACCGGCGTACGGGTCCCGGCCCTGGCCGCTGACGCGGGCATCGCCGTCGACGAGCGCGGCCTGGTCCTGGTCGACGCCACCCTCCGCTCGACCTCGCACCCGCAGATCCACGCGATCGGCGACGCCGCCGCCGTCCGGCAGGCCTGGGGGCCGGTCCACGGCACCTGCCAGAGCGGCCTGCCCGTCGCCGCGTACACCGCCGACGCCCTGGCGAGGCGGCTGCGCGGCAAGAGCGTCAAGCCGTTCCGCTTCGGCTACTTCCACCAGCCCGTCAGCCTCGGCCGCCGGGACGCCGTCATCCAGTTCACCCACGCCGACGACACCCCGCGCCGCTGGTTCATCGGCGGCAGGGCGGCCGTCGCCTACAAGGAGGCGATCAGCGGCAGCCCGCTGAAGATGTACCGCCTCAGCAAGCGCGTCTTTGTCTCCGCCTCCCTGTCCAAGGGCGGCCGCGCGACCCGCGCCGAGAGGAGCGCCCGATGAAGGTCCTGCTCGCCGGAGCCACCGGCGCGATCGGCCGCCCCCTGACCCGCGCGCTGATCGCCTCGGGCCACCAGGTGCTCGCCCTGTCCCGCAGCGAGGAGTCCGCATCCGCCGTACGCGGACTCGGCGCCGAACCCGTCCGGGCCGACGCCCTGGACCGCGACGAACTCCTGCGCGCGGTGGCGGGGTTGAGGGCGGACGCGGTCATCCACCAGCTGACCTCGCTGAGGAGACCAAGGCGCACGCTCGACGCGCGTGACCCCAGCAACCTGCTGCGCACCCGCGGTACCACCCACCTCCTGGAGGCCGCCGAGGCCATCGGTGCGCGCAGGTTCCTCACCCAGTCGATGGTCCTCGGCCACGGCTACGCCGACCACGGCTCGCGGACGTTCACCGAGGACGACGACTTCGGTGTGAAGCACGGCAACGTCGCCGACTTCATCATCGACGGGCTCCGCTCCACCGAGGGTCAGGTTCTCGGTGCCGGTCACCTGGACGGGATCGCGCTGCGCTACGGGGTCTTCCACGGCCCCGGCACGTGGTTCGACCCCACCCCCGGCAGCCGGTCGACTCCCGTCCCCCGCAACGGAGGTGGCTCGGTCCCCTGGATCCACGTCGCCGACGCGGCGGCCGCCACCGTGGCCGCGCTGGAGCGGGGGCGCGGCGGACAGGCGTACACGGTCGCCGAGGACCGTTCCGCGAGCTGGGGCGAGGTCGCCGCCGCCACCGCTGCGGCCCGCGGCGGTCGCGCGCTGCGGCTCCCGTCCTGGCTGCTGCGCCGGATGGTCCCGTACCTCGGTGTCCTGATGGCCGACACCACGCTCCGCGCCTCGCACGCCAAGGCCGTACGCGAACTCGGCTGGGAGCCCGTGCGCCGCGCCACGGAGCACGAGGTGCCCTCTGTGAAACATCGCGCCTCATGAGGGCGACGCGGCACCGCACATCACCAACACCCCATCACCGTCAAGGAGGTCTCCAGATGACTGCAGTCGTCTCACCCACACCGGCCGCCGCGGCAGCGACACGCGCCTCGAGCCGCCAGGCCCTCACCGGAATCAGCTTCGCCGTCCTGTTCGTCGCCAGTCTGGTCTTCTCCGGCCTGGCAGGAAGCTCCACCTACCCCTCGCCGTTCGACGCGGACAAGGTGGCGGAGGCGTACTTCGCCGACAACGGAGGTGTCGTCGTCGGCATGAGCGTCCTGCAGCTCCTGTCGGCCGTGCCCCTGGCGGCGTTCGTCCTCGCGCTGACCAGGAGGGCGGGCGGCGGCCTCGCGCGGGCCAGCGGCCTGTGCGCCGCGGCCGGCCTGGCGGTCTGCGCGCTGACCGGCCTCGCCATCCCGGTCCTCGACGCGAGCGGCGACACCCTGCACAGCCTGCATCACCTCACCTTCATGGCCGGAGGCCCCGCCCACGTCCCGTTCCTGGGGATCCTCGTCGGCGTGAGCGCACTGGCGCTGCGTACGTCGGCTCCCCGCTGGACCACGGTCCTCGGACTCGTGTCGGCGGGCCTCGCGCTCCTGTCGGTCCTCACCTTCGTGAGCGAGTCGGTCATGCCGCTCCTGCCGCTCGGCCGGTTCACGGCGATCCTCTGGATCGTGGTCACCGCGATACGGGCGGCCCGGCTCCGCAAGTGAAGGGGTCCGGTGCGGGCCGCGTACGCCTTGTCGCCCTGTTCGCCACGCTGGGAGCATGCCCCGATGACCGACGCCACGCCCGCACTTGACCCGTTCCTCGAGCACCGGCGACTGCTGCACTCCACCGCCTACCGGATGCTGGGCAGCGTCGCCGACGCCGAGGACGTCCTGCAGGACGCGTGGCTGACCTGGAGCGCGGCGGACCGCGACGCGGTACGCCACCCCAAGGCCTACCTCGTGCGCACGGTCACCAACCTCTCCTTGAACCGCCTCACATCGGCGCGGGCCACCCGCGAGACGTACATCGGACCGTGGCTCCCCGAACCCCTGCTGACCTCACCCGACATAGCCGAGGAGAGCGAGATGGCCGACACCGTCTCCACGGCCATGCTGGTCGTCCTCGAATCCCTGAGCCCGGTGGAGCGCGCCGTCTTCCTGCTCCGCGAGGTCTTCGGCTACTCCCACGCGGAGATCGCCGAGACGGTGGAGCGCCCCGAGGCCACCGTCCGGCAGATCGCCCGCCGGGCCCGCGCCCACGTCCAGGCGCGCCGCCCCCGCTTCGACACCGATGCCGGCCAGCGCCGCCAGGTCACCGCACGCTTCCTCTCGGCCTGCTCGGGAGGCGACCTGAACGCCGTCATGGAACTCCTCGCCCCCGATGTCACCGCCTGGTCCGACGGCGGCGGCAAGGTCACGGCGGCCCGCCGCCCGCTGTACGGCACGGACCATGTGGCGCGCTGGTTCCTCGGCGTCCTCGCCAAGCCCGCGCTGACCGGCGTCACCCTGGAGCCCGCCACGGTCAACGGCGAACTGAGCGTCCTGTTCAAGCTGGGCGACTACGTCGGAGGGTGCCTGACCTACGACATCGCGGACGGCCTGATCCACAACATGCGGTTCCAGTTCAACCCCGACAAGCTGAGCGGCCTGCACCTCTCGTGACGGCCGCGCCGTGCTGCCGGGGGAGAGGGCTCGGGCCTGGCCTAAACTCGACCCCCTGATGACCGCAACCCTCGTCGCCAAGAATCTCGCCGCCGGCCACGGCGACCGCTCCCTCTTCTCCGCCCTGGAGCTGGTCGTCGCCCCCGGCGACGTCATCGGCCTGGTCGGCGCCAACGGCGCCGGCAAGTCGACCCTGCTCCGCCTCCTCGCGGGCCTGGACACCCCGGAGACCGGCGAACTGCGCCTCTCCCCGCCCAGCGCGTCCGTCGGCCACCTCCCGCAGGAGCCCGAGCGCCGCCCCGGCGAGTCCATCCGCAGCTTCCTGGCCCGCCGCACCGGCGTCGACGAGGCCCAGCGGACCATGGACGAGGCCACCCAGGGCCTGGTCGACGGAACCCCCGGCGCGGACGACGCGTACGCACTGAGCCTGGAGCGCTGGCTCGCGCTGGGCGGCGCCGACCTGGACGAGCGGGCCGAGGAGGTCGCCGCCTCCCTCGGGCTCGACGTCGGCCTCGACCAGCCCATGACCTCCCTCTCCGGCGGCCAGGCCGCCCGCGCGGGCCTCGCCTCGCTCCTCCTCTCCCGCTACGACGTCTTCCTCCTGGACGAGCCGACCAACGACCTCGACCTGGCGGGCCTCGACCGCCTGGAGAGCTTCGTACGCGGGCTGCGCGCGGGCACGGTGGTCGTCAGCCACGACCGCGAGTTCCTCACCCGCACGGTCACCAAGGTTCTCGAACTCGACCTCGCCCAGCAGCAGATCAACCTCTACGGCGGCGGCTACGAGGCCTATCTGGAGGAGCGCGAGGTCGCGCGCCGCCACGCCCGCGACGATTTCGAGGAGTACGCCGACAAGAAGTCCGCCCTGGAGGGCCGCGCCCAGATGCAGCGGGGCTGGATGGACAAGGGCGTCAAGAACGCCCGGCGCAAGGCGGGCGACAACGACAAGATCGGCCGCAACTTCCGCAGCGAGGCCAGCGAGAAGCAGGCGTCGAAGGCCCGCCAGACGCAGCGCATGATCGAGCGGCTCGACGTCGTGGAGGAGCCCCGCAAGGAGTGGGAGCTGCAGATGGAGATCGCGTCGGCGCCGCGCTCCGGCAGCGTCGTCGCCACCCTGCGCGACGCGGAGGTGCACCGCGGCCACTTCACGCTGGGCCCCGTGACGCTGCAGATCGACTGGGCGGACCGCGTTGCGATCACCGGCGCGAACGGCGCGGGAAAGTCGACGCTGCTCGGCGCCCTGCTGACCCGCATCCCCACCGACGCGGGCCACGCGACGCTCGGCTCGGGGGTGCTCGTCGGTGAGGTGGACCAGGCCCGCGCGCTCTTCCACGGCCCGGAGTCGCTCCTGGACGCGTTCTGCGCGGCCGTGCCCGACACCGAACCGGCCGAAGTGCGCACGCTGCTCGCCAAGTTCGGCCTGAAGGCCGCCCACGTCCTGCGCCCCGCGGCGACCCTCTCGCCGGGAGAGCGCACCCGGGCGGGGCTCGCGCTCCTTCAGGGCCGGGGCGTCAACCTCCTGGTCCTCGACGAGCCGACGAACCACCTCGACCTGCCGGCGATCGAGCAGCTGGAGTCGGCGCTCGAAGCGTACGAGGGCACGCTGCTCCTGGTGACGCACGACCGCAGGATGCTGGACGCGGTCCGGGTGACGAGGCGGCTGGAAGTGACTGACGGCAAGGTGCTGGAACTTCCCGCGCCTTGACGGTTCGGGGTAATCGGGTGGGTGGCCGGGGCTCTCCCCGCCCACCCACCCGCGGAAGTCAGCGCTTCTTGGGGTCCAGGAGCCCGGCCCGCCGCAGCGCGTCCGCCATCGCGTCATTGGCCGGCGCCGGCCCCTGCCGCTCCTTGCGCTGGCCCTGACCCTGGCCGCCCTGGCGCTGGGGGCGCTGACCGCCGCCGCCCTGCTGCCGCTGCTGCGGGGGACGCCCGCCGCGCTTCGGGCGCTCTCCGGTGGTGTCCGCCGCGGCTTCGTCGTCCAGGCGCAGCGTCAGCGAGATCCGCTTGCGCGGGATGTCGACGTCCATCACCTTCACCTTGACGATGTCGCCCGGCTTCACCACGTCGCGCGGGTCCTTGACGAACGTCCTGGACATCGCGGAGACATGCACGAGACCGTCCTGGTGGACGCCGATGTCCACGAAGGCACCGAACGCCGCCACGTTCGTGACGACACCCTCGAGGACCATCCCGGACGCGAGGTCGGAGAGCTTCTCGACGCCGTCCTTGAAGGTCGCCGTCTTGAACGCGGGTCGCGGGTCGCGCCCCGGCTTCTCCAGCTCCTTCAGGATGTCGCTCACCGTGGGCAGACCGAAGGACTCGTCCACGAACTCGTCGGCCCGCAGCGAGCGCAGCGTCGCCGTGTCGCCGATGAGCGAGGCGACCTCGCCGCCCGTCTTCTTCGCCATCTTGCGCACCACCGGATACGCCTCGGGGTGCACGCTGGACGCGTCGAGCGGGTCGTCGCCGCCCCGGATGCGCAGGAAGCCCGCGCACTGTTCGTACGCCTTGGGGCCGAGGCGCGCCACGTCCTTGAGGCCCTTGCGGGACGAGAACGGGCCGTTCGTGTCGCGGTGCGACACGATGTTCTCGGCGAGTCCTGCCCCGATGCCGGAGACCCGGGAGAGCAGCGGCGCGGACGCGGTGTTCACGTCCACTCCGACGCCGTTCACACAGTCCTCGACGACCGCGTCGAGCGAGCGCGAGAGCTTCACCTCGGAGAGGTCGTGCTGGTACTGGCCGACGCCGATGGACTTCGGGTCGATCTTCACCAGCTCGGCGAGCGGGTCCTGGAGCCGCCGGGCGATGGACACGGCGCCGCGCAGCGACACGTCCATGTCGGGCAGCTCCTGCGAGGCGAAGGCCGACGCGGAGTACACCGAGGCGCCCGCCTCGGAGACCATCACCTTCGTGAGGTTCAACTCCGGGTGCTTCGTGATGAGTTCACCGGCGAGCTTGTCCGTCTCGCGCGACGCCGTGCCGTTCCCGATCGCGATCAGGTCGACCGCGTGCTCCTTGGCGAGCTTCGCGAGGGTGGCAAGGGACTGGTCCCACTTGTTCGCCGGGACATGGGGGTTGATGACGTCGGTGGCCACGACCTTGCCGGTCGCGTCGACCACGGCGACCTTCACGCCCGTACGGAAACCGGGGTCGAGCCCCAGCGTCGCGCGCGTGCCCGCCGGTGCGGCGAGGAGCAGGTCGCGCAGGTTCGACGCGAAGACCCGCACGGCCTCGTCCTCGGCACTCGTGCGCAGCCGAAGGCGCAGGTCGATCCCCAGGTGCACCAGGATGCGGGTCCGCCAGGACCAACGCACCGTGTCCTGCAGCCACTTGTCCCCGGGACGGCCGCGGTCGACGACCCCGAAGCGGTGGGCGACCATCCCCTCGTACGAGGACGGTCCCTCCGTGGCCTCCTCCGGTTCGAGGACGAGGTCGAGCACGTCCTCCTTCTCGCCGCGCAGCATCGCGAGGATGCGGTGCGAGGGCAGCTCCTTGAAGGGCTCGCCGAAGTCGAAGTAGTCGGCGAACTTGGCGCCCGCCTCCTCCTTGCCGTCGCGGACCTTCGCCGCCAGACGGCCCCGCACCCACATGCGTTCACGCAGCTCGCCGATCAGGTCGGCGTCCTCGGAGAACCGCTCGGCGAGGATCGCCCGGGCGCCGTCGAGCGCGGCCTGCGGGTCGGCCACGCCCTTGTCGGCGTCCACGAAGGCCGCGGCCGCGGCGAGCGGCTCCACCGAAGGGTCACCGAGCAGGCCGTCGGCCAGCGGCTCAAGGCCTGCCTCGCGGGCGATCTGCGCCTTCGTGCGCCGCTTCGGCTTGAACGGCAGGTAGATGTCCTCAAGCCGTGCCTTGGTGGCGGCGGCGCGGATCTGCGCCTCCAGCTCGTCGGTGAGCTTGCCCTGCTCGCGCACCGATTCGAGGATCGCGGCGCGCCGCTCCTCGAGCTCCCGCAGATAGCGCAGCCGCTCCTCGAGCGTGCGCAGCTGCGCGTCGTCGAGCATCTCGGTCGCTTCCTTGCGGTAGCGAGCGATGAAGGGCACCGTCGAGCCGCCGTCGAGCAGGTCGACGGCGGCCTTCACCTGCCGCTCCCGTACGCCGAGTTCTTCGGCGATCCTGCCTTCGATCGATGCTGGAGTGGACGTCTGCAGAGGTGCCACGTTTCCCGCCTTCTCACTGGGGTTGCGGGGCAATTGTGGCAGGTGGCGCCGACAGCGGGGGGATCAGACCCGGCGTGCCCGCCCCGACCGGCGCCCCGACCGTCCCGACGACCGGCGGCCCGATCGCCGCGTGGCGCTGGAGGCACCGCCGAAGAGCCGGGCAACGGCGCGGAACGGCAGCGTCACCACGGTGGCGAGCGCCGCGCCGATCTGACGCAGGACATCTGTGATCGCTCGGAACACGGGATTTCCCCTTTCGTCGCCCGGCCCGGCACGGAAGTGCGCGGGGCCGGAGACGGACGAGTACCTCGGACGGCGCCGTCCATGCGCCCGCCGCGGCCCGGCCCGGCCGGTCCCCGCGTCTACTCCTTGCCGAGCAGGTCCGCCGGGAACGCCCCCGCCTCCAGGGCCGCGCCCGCGAACACCGTCCCCAGCTCCGTCAGGCGCTCGACGGCCGCCGCGCCCAGGTGCTCGTACGGCGCCCGGTCCAGGCGGTCCGTGGCCTCCTCGACGTCCCGGCGCAGCTCGACGCCCGCCTCCGTCAACTCGGTCACCCCGTTGTGCAGTCCGCGGTCGTGGAGCCGCCGCACGGCGGCGTCCCAGTCCTCCTGGTTCCAGCCGCGCGTGGTGAAGTTCCACTTCGGCGTCATGCCCTTGCCGGTCGCCGTGTGGCTCACCAGGGCCTCCAGGCCGTCGAGTTCGGCGTACTGGAGGGCCGTGAGGTGCCCGTCGCCGCGGTGCTCGCGCAGCAGCGTCGCGGCGTGCCAGAGCGCGAGGTGCGGCTGCTCGGGAACGGGCAGGTCCGCGTGGGCGGAGTACAGCGGCCGCGCGGAACGGGAGCAGGCCTCGGTGGCGCGCAGCGCGAGCTCGGCGGCCTCCGCCATCTCCGGGGACGCGATGGCCTCCTCGCCGAGCAGGCGCCGCAGGGTCGTGTCGACGGCCCGCAGACGGGCCGCGAGGACGTCCTCGGGGGACGCGGTGCGCCAGATGCCGGGCACGTGCCGGGCGACGAGTTCGTGCTTGTAGTTGTAGAAGGCCGCCGTGACCGCTCCGGCGCCGACCGGGCCCATGGCCGCCGTGCGCACGGCGAAATTCACGGCCCTGGGGCTGGTGATGCCGAGCTCGGCCAGCTCACGCCCCGCGTCGGGCGAGAAGTAGTGCGTCGAGTGCAGCGCATTGAGCACGTTGTGACATCGACGTCCCGCGCGCGGGTGCAGTGCGGAGGCCGGGGTGGGGGGCGTGAGAGAAGTCATGGAGGCACGTTACCGACTGGTTGGTATGAGGTGAAGCCCGGGGCGCTCACACGGGCGGTCCGCCCCGGCGCCGCGTCCAGCGATGGCAGAAAGGGTGGGCCATTCGTCATTGCGGCCATCCCGCGCGGGGCCAAGAATCAGGACATGGAGCAGCGAACTGTCCTGGTCGTCCTCTTCGACGGGGTCCAGAGTCTCGACGTCACGGGGCCGGTGGAGGTCTTCGCGGGCGCCGCGGCCGTCCGCGGCGGAGGCAAGCCGGCCTACCGCATCCGCACCGCGTCCCTGGACGGAGCCCCCGTACGCACCTCCAGCGGCCTCACGCTCGTACCGGACTCCTCCCTCGCCGACGCCCCCGAGCCGCACACCCTGCTCGCCCCGGGCGGCCTCGGCACCCGCGAGGCCGACCCCCGCCTGATCGACTGGCTCCGGACGAACGCCTCGCGCGCGCAGCGCCTGGTCTCGGTCTGCACCGGCGCCATCCTGTTCGCCGAGGCCGGGCTCCTGGACGGCCGCCGGGCGACGACCCACTGGGCGTACTGCGACAAACTCGCCCGCGACCACCCCGCCATCGAGGTCGAACCCGACCCGATCTTCGTCCGCGACGGCCATGTCGCGACCTCCGCGGGCGTGACCGCCGGCATCGACCTCGCCCTGGCCCTCGTCGAGGAGGACCTGGGCCGGGACGAGGCGCTCATGGTCGCGCGGTATCTCGTGGTCTTCCTGCGGCGCCCGGGGAACCAGGCGCAGTTCAGCGCCCAGCTCGCCGCGCAGACCGCTCAGCGCGAGCCCCTGCGCGAGGTCCAGCAGTGGATCACCGAGCACCCGCACGAGAACCTCTGCGTGGACTCGCTCGCGGCCCGCGCCCGGCTCTCGCCCCGGCACTTCGCCCGCGCGTTCCAGACGGAGACGGGGATGACGCCGGGCAAGTACGTCGAGCGCGTGCGCGTCGAGCACGCGCGCCGCCTCCTGGAGGACACGTCCGACGGCGTCGAGGAGGTCTCGCGCGCCTGCGGCTACGGCACTCCGGAGGCGATGCGCCGGGCCTTCGTCAAGATCCTCGGCGCCGCTCCCGCCGAGTACCGGCGCCGCTTCCACGCCCCGTTCGCCACCCAGGCGGCACCCGCCCTCAACGGATAGGCAGCACCCATGCAGATCGCCATCGCCCTGTTCGACCGCTTCACCTCGCTGGACGCGGTCGGTCCCTACGAGACCCTCAGCCGCATGCCCGGCGCCGAGACCGTCTTCGTGGCGGAGCGCCCCGGGCCGGTCCGCAACGACAGCGGCTCCCTCGCGCTGGTGGCCGACCGCGCCTTCGCCGACGTACCCGCTCCCGACGTCCTCGTCGTCCCCGGCGGCCCAGGACAGAGCGACCACATGACGGACGAGGCGCTCCTGGCCTGGCTGCGCTCCGCCGACGCCACCAGCACCTGGACGACGTCGGTGTGCACCGGCTCCCTCCTTCTGGCCGCAGCGGGGCTGCTCAAGGGCCGCCGCGCCACCTCGCACTGGCTCGCGCTCGCGGAGCTGGAGAGGTTCGGCGTGGAGCCGACGGGGGAGCGGGTGGTGTTCGACGGCAAGTACGTCACGGCGGCCGGAGTCTCCTCCGGGATCGACATGGGGCTCGCCCTCATCGGCCGGATCGCCGGCGAGGAGCAGGCCCAGACCGTGCAGCTCCTGACGGAGTACGACCCCCAGCCGCCCTACGACGCAGGGTCCCCGCAGAAGGCGCCCGCGCACCTGGTCGAGAAGTTCCGCGCGGGCAGCCGCTTCGGCCAGTAGTTCAGTGACGGGGAGCCGCTTCAGCCAGCGGCGGTGTCGCCGGGCGTCCACGTGAAGCGCGGCTCGCGACGCTCCAGGAAGGCGGCGACCCCTTCGGCGGTGTCGCCGCCGGAGCGCGCCTGCCCGGTCCAGTAGGCGTCCCGATCGGTGTGTCCCGCCGCGAACTCCTTGGCCGCCGCCTGCGTCAGCTGTGAGCGCGCGGCGAGGATCCTGGTGAACTCCGCGACCCGCTTGTCCAGTTCACCCGCGGGCAGCACCTCGTCCACGAGGCCGGTGCGCAACGCGCGCTCGGTGTCGATCAACTCGCCCGAGAACAAGAGGTACTTGGCGGTGGCGGGCCCCACGAGCGACACCAGGCGCCGGGTGGACGAGGACGGGTAGACGATCCCCAGCTTCGCCGGAGTGATCCCGAACAGGGCGCCCTCGTCCGCGAACCGCAGATCACAGGCCGCCGCGAGCTGGCTCCCCCCGCCCACGCAGTAGCCGCGCACCGCGGCGAGCGTCGGCTTCGGGAAGGCGGCGAGCGCCTCCTCGGCCCGCACCGCGAGCTCCTGCGCCTCGCCGGGCGACTGGCGCAGCGAGGAGATGTCGGCACCCGCGCAGAAGGTCGCGCCCTCGCCGGTGAGCACGACCGTGCGTACGGCCGGGTCGGCCGCGAGCCCGGCGAGCAGCGGCGGCACCTGCCGCCACATGTCCGCCGTCATGGCGTTGCGCTTGGCCGGATGGTCGATGACGACGGTGGCGACGCCGTGGGTGACGGCCTGCCTCAGCTGCGGCTCCATGCGCAGGATGCTATCCGTACTACTCGAACGTACGATCAAGGAGGGGCGGACCCGAGAACTCTCTGCGGACCTGAGAACTCTCTGCCGTGGGGGAAGCAGGACGGAGACGCTGATGGCCCGATCCAAGAGCGCCAAGGCCGCCGCACCGGAGGCCCAGGGCGCCAAGCAGCTCAACCGCAGCCTCGGCTGGCTGGCCCTGATGGGCGCGATCCTCGCGGTGGCGGGGCTCGTGGGCCTCGTCTACACGGGCGTCGCCACCCTGACCTCCATGCTCCTCTTCGGCTGGCTGCTCCTGATCGGCGGCTGCGTCGGCCTGCTGCACGCGGTGCAGTCGCGCGGCACGAACTTCTTCTGGCTCGGGGTGGTCGTGGCCGCCCTGAACCTCGCCGCCGGTGTCGTGATCATCCGTCGGCCGGATGTGGCGGCGGAGGCGTTGACCATGTTCGCGGCGCTGCTGTTCCTGACCGGCGGTGTGTTCCGTCTTGTCGGCAGCCTGGTGGTGCGCGGCCCGCAGTTCGGCTGGACGCTCGTGCAGGGCGCCTTCGGACTGCTCCTGGGCATCCTGGTGCTCGCCAACTGGCCCAGCAGCAGCCAGTACGTGATCGGCTGCTTCTTCTCGCTCGCGCTGCTCTTCGACGGCCTCGGCCTGCTCGCCACGGGCCTGGGCGGGCGCCGGATCGTGAGCATGGTGGCCGAACCCGTACAACCCGAAGAAAGCTTGAAAGCGAAACCAGAGGGACAGGAACAGTCGCACAATTGACGCGACCGGGCGCCAGCGATCAAATGTCGTCGATAGTCGCTGACTTCTGGTCAGTTATGCGGTCCGGACCAGGAGATTCCCAACACTCGATGCGTGGTGACAATCGAGCGCAAGGGCGGCGACCGGACGATGGACGACGACGGGAGGGGGCACGGCCCACTCCCTCGGGAGCCCGGACGGGAGACCGGAGAGGTGCCGTACGAAGGCGTGTGGCGGTTCACCGCCGCCGCCGTCGACGCCTCGGTGCCCCAGGCGCGGCACGCGGTACGCGACCTGCTCGCCCGGCAGGGCGTGCCCGCGGCGGACGACCTCGTGCAGGGCCTGCTCCTGATCGTCTCCGAACTGGTCACCAACGCGGTGCGGCACGCGGCGCTGCTCTCGCCGATGCTCGCGGTGGAGGTGGCGGTGGGCGCCGAGTGGGTGCGGGTCTCCGTGGAGGACGACCACCCCTACCGCCCGACCGCCCTGGTGGCCGACCACGGCCAGACCGGCGGCCGCGGCCTCCTCCTGGTCCGCGAGATCACCCAGGAGGCGGGCGGTGCCTGCGACGTCGAGCACACCGCGAGCGGGGGCAAGGTCATCTGGGCGGCCCTGCCCCTCAAGCCCAACGGCTCTTCCTAGCAGCCCAACGGCACTTCCCGGATGAGGAGTTGACTCACCAGCCCGCGGAAGGCCCGGTGAGCTCGCGGATCGCGGGGCGCGCCGCGTCCAGGACGGTCATGAACCACGCGGAGAACGGCCCCTTCGCGTGCCGTTCCGCAAGCTCCTCGGCCGTCACGAACGCGGTCTCGCCGACCTCGGACGGGTCGGGCCGCAGCGGCGACTGGACCATCCCCACGAAGAGATGGTTGAACTCCTGCTCCACCAGGCCCGAGTCGGGGTCCGGGTGGTTGTAGCGCACGGTGCCCGCCTCGGCGAGCAGTGAGGGCGAGACACCCAGCTCCTCGTGGGTCCGGCGCGCGGCGGCCGCGAACGGGGCCTCGCCCGGGTACGGGTGGCCGCAGCAGGTGTTCGACCAGACGCCGGGGGAGTGGTACTTGCCCAGGGCGCGCTGCTGCAGCAACAGCCGCCCCTGCTCGTCGAAGAGGAAAACGGAGAACGCCCGGTGCAGCTGCCCGGGCGCCTGATGCGCGGAGAGTTTCTCCGCTGTGCCGATCGTCCTGCCGTCCTCGTCCACGAGTTCCAGCAAGATCGCTTCTCCGGTGCCGTTCGACGAACTGTTCGCCGCGGTGGCAGGTGTGGTCGGCATACCCATCCTTCGCTTCGGTCTTCGAGCCTCAAGTCTGCCGCACAAGACCGGTGCTGCTCGCAAGGAACCACCGGAAGCCACCCTCAGGGGCGTCAGTGGCAGAGCTTCGCCTCGTGCTCCGCGTGGCCGACCGGCTCCAGCTGGAAGGTGCAGTGCTCCACGTCGAAGTGGTCGCCCAGGCATCCCTGCAGCTCGTGCAGCATCTTCTCGTGGCCGATCGCGTTCAGTGTCTCGGTGCTGACGACCACGTGTGCGGAGAGGACCGGCATCCCCGAAGTGATGGTCCAGGCGTGCAGGTCGTGGACGTCCTCGACGCCCGGCAGATCCAGTATGTGCGAGCGGACCTCGGCCATGTCGACGCCCTTCGGGGCGGACTCCAGGAGCACGTTCAGGGTCTCCCGGAGCAGCTTCACCGTACGCGGCACGATCATGAGGCCGATCACGAGCGAGGCGATCGGGTCCGCCGCCTGCCAGCCCGTGGTCAGGATCAGGACCGCCGCGACGATCACCGCCAGGGAGCCGAGCGCGTCGGCCATCACCTCCAGGAAGGCGCCGCGCACGTTCAGGCTGTCCTTCTGGCCGCGCATCAGGAGAGACAGCGAGATCATGTTCGCCACCAGGCCGATGACGCCGAAGACGATGGTCAGTCCGCCCTCGGTCTCGGCGGGCGTGATGAACCGCTGGATCGCCTCGTACAGGACGTAGCCGCCGACGCCGAGCAGCAGAAGGCAGTTGGCGAGCGCGGCGAGGATCTCGGCGCGGGCGTAGCCGAAGGTGCGGTTCTCCGTCGCCGGGCGATTGGCGAACTGGATCGCGAGCAGCGCCATGCCCAGGCCAAGGGCGTCGGTCGCCATGTGCGTCGCGTCCGCGATGAGCGCGAGCGAATCCGCCATGATGCCGCCGACGATCTCGACCACCATGACGGTGACCGTGATCGAGAGCGCGATGCGCAGCCGCCCCCGGTACGCGGCCGTCGCGGTCCCCCCGTGTGAGTGTCCGTGGTCGTGCCCAGCCCCCATGGAAGCCGCCTCCGTGTGATCGGTATCGGTCTTCTGTTCCCCGGTCGTGCGTCTGTCGCGATCACAGTGAACTACGGGTGGGGGGTATCCGGCAACACGGCACTGAACACCGTTGTCATATGCTCTGACCTGCGGAAATGACCGCAGGTCAGAGCGTTGACCGGTGCTGAGTGCCTCAGGCGCGGCGCGCCTCGGGATGGTGGAGGCACCAGCCCTCCCACGCGGATTCGACCATCTCGCGCACCCCGCGCCTGGCCGTGAAGCCCAGCTCCTTCGCGGCAAGGCCCGCGTCCGCGACGGCGCGCGGGGCGTCGCCCTCGCGCCGCGGCTCGACGAGCGCCGGGCGGCGGTCGCCGGAGACCTCGCCGATGAGCGTGACGAGTTCGCGCACGGAAACGCCGTCGCCGCGGCCGATGTTCACCGTCAGGTCGCCCTCGGGGTGCGCCTGGACGCGGCGGGCCGCCGCGAGGTGGGCGTCGGCGAGATCGGCGACATGGATGTAGTCGCGGACGCACGTGCCGTCCGGGGTCGGGTGGTCGTCGCCGAAGATCCGCGGCGCCTCGTCGCGGGTGAGCCGGTCGAAGACCATCGGGATCACGTTGTAGACCCCGGTGTCCGCGAGCTCGGGCGACGCGCTGCCCGCCACGTTGAAGTAGCGCAGGCACACGGTCGCGATGCCGTGCGCCCGCCCGGCGGCCCGCACCAGCCACTCCCCGGCGAGCTTCGTCTCGCCGTAGGGGTTGATCGGCACGCAGGGGGTGTCCTCCGCCACCAGGTCCACGTCGGGCGGGTTCCCGTACACCGCGGCCGACGAGGAGAAGACGAACCGCTTGATCCCGGCATCGGCGACCGCTTCGAGCAGCGTCACCAGGCCGCCGACGTTCTCCCGGTAGTAGCGCAGCGGCTGCTCCACGGACTCGCCGACCTGCTTGCGCGCCGCGAGATGCACCACACCCGTCACGCCGTGCTCGGCGAAGAGCCGCCGCAGCAGCTCACCGTCGAGCGATGAGCCCCTAATGAGAGGGATGTCCGCGGGAAGCCGTGCGGGCACCCCGGCCGAGATGTCATCGAGGACGACGACCCGCTCCCCGGCGCCGGCCATCGCCCGCGCCACATGTGCCCCGATATATCCCGCTCCACCTGTGATCATCCATGTCATGGGCGTCGACTTTATGTCGTTTGTGCCGGTCGAATGAAGTGCGGTTTGTGGGCGCCGCCTCCGATCGACCATGATGATCGAGTTGGCACGGGCTCTCGCAGGCCGTGCTTATCGGGCCGTAAACGGGCGGTGAACGCCTGCTTCCCATCATCCGATAGCCTCTGCCGACGTGCCGCCCGGCCGCTGCCGGCCTGGGGCGCCCCTCATCACGCACGTGCCCGGCGCGAGCCGCGCCGGCAATCAAGGAGTGAGTTCGTCTGTCGACCGCCATCCTGACCGGTCAGCCGGTCCCCGGGTCGCCGCTCGAAGGCGATCTGCGGTCCCTGGGGTTTGACGTCCGGGTCGCCTCCGACGCGGCGGACACCGAGACGCTGCTGCGCGCCGTCCCCGAAGGCCAGCGGGTCGCGATCGTCGACGCACGCTTCGTGGGCCACGTCCACGCGCTCCGCCTCGGTCTGACGGACCCGCGCTTCGCCGCGTCCGCAGTCCCCGGCGCCGTCACCGCGCAGCCCGAGGCCCGACCGGACCTGACGCGCGCGCTGCGCGCCACCACAGGCTCCGGCAACGGCGGCGGCTCCGCCCTGACGGTCGAGGCGATCGCCGACCACGTGGCCGAGGCGATCGAGGCCGATGGCCGCGCGCTCCACCGCCCCGACCTCGGCACCCTCGTCGCCACCGTGCCCAGCGACCCGCAGACGCGGAACGAGGCACGGCAGGCCGTCGCCGCCGTCGATGACGAGGCCGTACGCCTGCGGACCGCCGTCAAGTCGCGGGACGGCTTCTTCACGACGTACTGCATCTCCCCCTACTCGCGCTACATCGCCCGCTGGTGCGCGCGCCGCGGCCTCACCCCGAACCAGGTCACCACCGCCTCGCTGCTCGTCGCCCTGATCGCGGCGGGCTGCGCGGCCACCGGCACCCGCCCCGGCTTCGTCGCGGCCGGCCTCCTTCTGCTCTTCTCCTTCGTCCTCGACTGCACGGACGGGCAGCTCGCCCGATACTCCCTGCAGTACTCGACGCTCGGCGCCTGGCTGGACGCGACGTTCGACCGCGCCAAGGAGTACGCCTATTACGCGGGCCTCGCGCTCGGCGCGGCCCGCGGCGGCGACGACGTATGGGCGCTCGCGCTCGGCGCGATGGTCCTCCAGACCTGCCGGCACGTCGTGGACTTCTCCTTCAACGAGGCGAACCACGACGCGACCGCCAACACCAGCCCCACCGCGGCCCTCTCGGACAAGCTCGACAGCGTCGGCTGGACGGTCTGGCTGCGCCGGATGATCGTCCTTCCGATCGGTGAGCGCTGGGCGCTGATCGCCGTGCTCACCGCGGTCACCACGCCGCGCATCACCCTGGTCGTCCTGCTCATCGGCTGCGCGCTCGCCGCCTGCTACACCACGGCGGGGCGCGTCCTGCGCTCGCTGACCCGCAAGGCGACCCGCACCGACCGCGCCGCACAGGCACTCGCGGACCTCGCCGACACCGGACCGCTCGCGTCCGCCTTCGCGGCGCTCAAGCTCGGAGGCCTGTCCCTGCCCGCCCCGGTCCTCGCCTTCGCCGGCGGGGCAGTGGTCGCCTGCGTGGCGGGGTTCACGTCGTACGGCAGCCCGTGGGTGGTCGTCGCCGCGGTGATCTACGTCATCACTTCGGGTCTCGCCGTCGCCCGCCCCCTCAAGGGCGCGCTCGACTGGCTGGTCCCGCCGTTCTTCCGCGCGGCCGAGTACGGCACCATCCTGCTGCTCGCCGCCAAGGCGGACGTGAACGGCGCCTTGCCCGCGGCTTTCGGACTGGTGTCCGCTGTCGCCTACCATCACTACGACACGGTGTACCGCATCCGCGGCGACGCAGGCGCGCCGCCGCACTGGCTGGTGCGGGCGATCGGCGGACATGAGGGCAGGACGCTGGCCGTCGCGCTCGCCGCCGCTCTGCTCACCGACACAGATTTCACCGTCGCGCTCACGGCCCTCGCCGTGGCCGTGGCACTCGTGGTGCTCGTCGAGAGCATCCGCTACTGGGTGACCGCTCACAAACGTGGAGCACCCGCCGTACACGATGAAGGAGAACCCGCATGATCGGCCTTGTGCTGGCGGCCGGCGCCGGACGGCGTCTTCGCCCCTACACCGACACGCTTCCCAAGGCCCTGGTGCCGGTCGACGGTGACACCACCATCCTCGACCTGACCCTCGGCAACTTTGCGGAGATCGGTCTGACCGAGGTCGCGATCATCGTCGGTTACAAGAAGGAGGCGGTCTACGACCGCAAGGCGGAGCTCGAGGCGAAGTACGGCCTCAAGCTCACGCTGATCGACAACGACAAGGCCGAGGAGTGGAACAACGCCTACTCCCTCTGGTGCGGTCGTGACGCGATCAAGCACACCGTGATCCTCGCCAACGGCGACACCGTGCACCCCGTCTCCGTCGAGAAGACGCTGCTCGCCGCCCGCGGCGAGGGCAAGAAGATCATCCTCGCCCTCGACACGGTGAAGAACCTCGCCGACGAGGAGATGAAGGTCATCGTGGACCCCGAGAAGGGCGTCCAGAAGATCACCAAGCTGATGGACCCGGCGACCGCCACCGGTGAGTACATCGGTGTCACGCTCATCGAGGGCGACGCCGCCGAGCAGCTGGCCGACGCCCTGAAGACGACCTTCGAGCGCGACCCCGACCTCTACTACGAGGACGGCTACCAGGAGCTCGTCAACCGCGGCTTCAGGATCGACGTGGAGCCGATCGGCGACGTCAAGTGGGTCGAGATCGACAACCACGACGACCTCGCCAAGGGCCGGGAGATCGCGTGCCAGTACTGACGAGGCTCATCCCCTCGCCGGTCGTCGTGGACATCCGGCCGGGGGCGCTCAACGACCTGGCCGGTGTCCTCGCGGACCAGCGGATCTGCTCGTCAACCGGCAAGCTCGCCATCGCCATCAGCGGCGGCTCCGGCGCGGTCCTCCGTCAGCGGCTCGAACCGTCGCTGCCCACCGCCGAGTGGTTCGAGGTGGGCGGCGGCACGCTCGACGACGCCATCAAGCTCGCCGACGCCATCAAGAAGGGCCGCTACGACGCGGTCGTCGGCCTCGGTGGCGGCAAGATCATCGACTGCGCCAAGTTCGCCGCCGCGCGGGTCGGCGCGCCGCTGGTCGCCGTCGCGACGAACCTGTCGCACGACGGTCTGTGCTCGCCGGTCGCCACGCTCGACAACGACGCGGGCCGCGGCTCGTACGGAGTGCCGAACCCCATCGCGGTCGTCATCGACCTCGATGTGATCCGTGAGGCCCCCGTGCGCTTCGTGCGCTCCGGCATCGGCGACGCCCTGTCCAACATCTCCGCGATCGCGGACTGGGAGCTGGCCGCGCGCGAGCGCGGCGAGGACATCGACGGGCTCGCGGCCGCCATGGCGCGCCAGGCCGGCGAAGCCGTCCTGCGCCACCCCGGCGGTGTCGGCGACGACGCCTTCCTGCAGGTCCTCGCCGAGGGTCTGGTCCTCACCGGCATCGCGATGTCCGTGTCGGGCGACTCCCGCCCGGCGTCCGGCGCCTGCCACGAGATCAACCACGCCTTCGACCTCCTCTTCCCCAAGCGCGCCGCGAGCCACGGCGAGCAGTGCGGCCTGGGCGCGGCCTTCGCGATGTTCCTGCGCGGAGCACGCGAGGAGTCGCTGTACATGGTGGAGGTGCTGCGCAGGCACGGCCTCCCCGTGACGCCGGAGGAGATCGGCTTCACCGTGGACGAGTTCGTCCAGGTCGTGGAGTACGCCCCGCAGACGCGCCCCGGGCGCTACACGATCCTCGAGCACCTCAATCTGAATTCCGACCAGATCAAGGACGCATACGCCGACTATGCCAAGGCCATCGGTAGCTGAACTCCGCCCCGTCGTTCACCCCGCAGGGGTGAAGGACCGGCGCAGCGGTGAGCACTGGGCGGGACGCCTGTACATGCGAGAGATCTCGCTGCGCTGCGACCGCTACCTGGTGAACACCAGGATCACGCCCAACCAGCTCACGTACCTGATGACCGTGGCAGGCGCCCTCGCCGCCCCGGCCCTTCTGGTGCCGGGGATCACGGGCGCCGTGCTCGGCGTGATCATGGTCCAGCTGTATCTCCTGCTCGACTGCGTCGACGGCGAGATCGCACGCTGGCGCAAGCAGTACTCCATGGCCGGGGTCTACCTGGACCGGGTCGCCGCCTACCTGTGCGACGCCGCGGTCCTCGTCGGCTTCGGCCTGCGCGCCGCCGACCTGTGGGGCTCGGGCCGCATCGACTGGCTGTGGGCCTTCCTCGGCACGCTCGCCGCGCTCGGCGCCATCCTGATCAAGGCGGAGACCGACCTCGTCGGCGTCGCCCGTCACCAGCAGGGCCTCGCGCCGGTCAAGGAGTCGGCCTCCGAGCCGCGCTCCTCCGGCATGGCCCTGGCGCGCAGGGCCGCGGGCGCCCTGAAGTTCCACCGGCTCGTGCTCGGCATCGAGGCGTCCCTGCTCATCCTGGTCCTCGCGATCGTGGACTCGGTCCGGGGCGACCTGCTCTTCTCGCGGATCGGTGTCGCCGTACTCGCCGGCATCGCGATGCTCCAGACCCTGCTGCACCTCGTGTCCATCCTCGCCTCGAGCAGGCTGAAGTGAGTGCGGCGGGGAGCCGGCCCCTGAAGGTCGGCGCGGTCATCATCACCATGGGCAACCGGCCGCAGGAGCTGCGCGCCCTTCTCGACTCGGTCGCCAAGCAGGACGGTGACCCGGTCGAGGTGGTGGTCGTCGGCAACGGCGCCCCCGTGCCCGACGTCCCCGAAGGCGTACGCACCGTCGAGCTGCCCGAGAACCTCGGCATCCCGGGCGGCCGCAACGTCGGCATCGAGGCCTTCGGCCCCGGCGGCACCGACGTGGACATCCTCCTCTTCCTCGACGACGACGGCCTCCTTGCCAACACGGACACGGCCCAGCTGTGCCGCGAGGCCTTCGCGGCCGACCCGAAGCTCGGCATCATCAGCTTCCGCATCGCCGACCCGGACACGGGCGAGACCCAGCGTCGCCACGTCCCGCGCCTTCGCGCGGCCGACCCGATGCGCTCATCGCGCGTGACGACCTTCCTCGGCGGCGCCAATGCCGTCCGTACGCAGGTCATGGCCGAGGTCGGCGGTCTGCCCGACGAGTTCTTCTACGCCCACGAGGAGACCGACCTCGCCTGGCGTGCGCTGAACGCGGGCTGGATGATCGACTACCGCGCCGACATGGTGCTCTTCCACCCGACGACCGCCCCGTCGCGGCACGCGGTCTACCACCGGATGGTCGCCCGCAACCGGGTCTGGCTCGCACGCCGCAACCTGCCCGCGCTCCTGGTGCCGGTCTACCTTGGTGTGTGGATGCTCCTGACCCTGGCCAGGAAGCCTTCGGGCCCCGCGCTCAAGGCCTGGTTCGGCGGGTTCAAGGAGGGCTGGACGACGCCCTGCGGACCTCGCCGGCCGATGAGGTGGCGTACGGTGTGGCGCCTGACCCGACTGGGCCGACCTCCTGTCATCTGACAAGCTCGGGTCTGAGAACATCTGGGCCATACCCCGGTCCCTGGCCCACGCCTACGCCCGACCGGCTGCGCATCTGAAGACGAAAGTTTCCACTCGTGAGTGAGACAACGCATGACGGCGGAGTCGCGGTGACCGCGCCTCCGTCGCCCGATGACGGGCTCTCCCGGGCCGATCTCGCCGCCAAGTACGGTCTGACCGTCAGCGGCGCGCGGCCCGGACTTTTCGAGTACGTCCACCAGCTCTGGGGACGGCGCCACTTCATCCTCGCCTTCTCGCAGGCGAAGCTGACCGCCCAGTACAGCCAGGCCAAGCTGGGCCAGCTGTGGCAGGTGGCGACGCCGCTCCTGAACGCCGCGGTCTACTTCTTCATCTTCGGACTGCTGCTCGGCGCGAGGGAGGGCATTCCGCACCACATCTACGTGCCGTTCCTCGTGACCGGTGTCTTCGTCTTCACGTTCACGCAGAGCTCGGTCATGGCGGGCGTACGGGCGATCTCCGGCAACCTCGGCCTGGTCAGGGCCCTGCACTTCCCGCGGGCCTCGCTGCCGATCTCCTTCGCGCTCCAGCAGCTCCAGCAGCTGCTGTTCTCGATGATCGTGCTCGTCATCATCATGTGCGCGTTCGGGATCTTCCCCGCCCTGTCCTGGTTCCTGGTCCTGCCCGCGCTGCTCCTGCAGTTCCTGTTCAACATGGGCCTGGCGCTGATCTTCGCCCGGATGGGCAGCAAGACGCCCGACCTGGCGCAGCTGATGCCGTTCGTGATGCGGACCTGGATGTACGCGTCGGGCGTCATGTTCAGCATCCCCGCGATGCTCGCGACCAAGGAGAGCGTGCCGAGCTGGGTGGGGGACGTGCTCCAGTGGAACCCGGCCGCCGTGTACATGGACCTGATCCGCTTCGCCATGATCGACGACTACGGCAGCTCGTACCTGCCCGAGCACGTGTGGTTCATCGCCGCCGGCTGGGCGGTCCTGTTCGGCGTGGTCGGGTTCGTGTACTTCTGGAAGGCTGAGGAGAGGTACGGCCGTGGCTGACGACAACAGCGCAGACAAGCCCGACAGGACGCACATCCCCACTGTCATCGCCGACGAGCTGCACATCGTCTACCGCGTCAACGGCGCGAAGACGGGCAAGGGCAGCGCCACGTCCGCGCTGAGCCGCATCATCAGGCGCGGCGAGGAGCGCGGCGTACGCAAGGTGCACGCCGTGCGCGGCGTCAGCTTCACCTCCTACCGCGGCGAGGCCATCGGCCTGATCGGCTCGAACGGCTCCGGCAAGTCGACCCTGCTCCGCGCCATCGCGGGCCTGCTGCCCGCCGAGCAGGGCAAGGTCTACACCGACGGCCAGCCCTCGCTGCTCGGCGTGAACGCGGCCCTGATGAACGACCTGACCGGCGAGCGCAACGTCATACTCGGCGGGCTCGCGATGGGCATGACGCGCGAGCAGATCAGGGAGCGCTACCAGGACATCGTCGACTTCTCGGGGATCAACGAGAAGGGCGACTTCATCACGCTCCCCATGCGGACGTACTCCTCCGGCATGGCCGCCCGCCTGCGCTTCTCCATCGCCGCCGCCAAGGATCACGACGTACTGATGATCGACGAGGCGCTCGCGACCGGCGACCGGAAGTTCCAGAAGCGCTCCGAGGCCCGCATCCGCGAGCTGCGCAAGGAGGCCGGCACGGTCTTCCTGGTCAGTCACAACAACAAGTCCATCCGTGACACCTGTGACCGCGTGCTGTGGCTCGAACGCGGTGAGCTGCGCATGGACGGGCCGACCGACGAGGTCATCAAGGAGTACGAGAAGTTCACGGGCAAGTAGCCCGTCCGTACGTCCGAATGTGTCAGGGCCCCACCGGAGTCAACCCGGTGGGGCCCTGCTGCGTCCTGAGTCTTCGACTGCCCCGGTGGCCCCTCAAGTCCCTCTGGCCCAGGGAAGATTGACGCCAATCGGTGTGTTGTTGTGATGCGCGGAACACCCCGACGATGCAGGCTGCGTTGTACAACGTAAGCTGTACCGGTGCTGATTCGCGGCAAGTGGGGCGATATCGCGCGGCGCCCCGGCTCATGACTCGGTCCGCCTCGCGGAGTGCCGGGCGGCGTGTCCGAAATGGGATGTATTGGGTCGGCAGTGTAGAACGGGAGATGTGACGGCAATGGCTACGGATGATCTCCAGCTACGCGACGCATCCGCCGTCCTCGCGAAGGCCGCGGACGAGAACTTCCCGGTGGCGCCCTTCTTCCTGCCCCGCGCCTGGCGCGACGACCTCATGGCCGTGTACGGCTACGCCCGCCTGGTGGACGACATCGGCGACGGCGACCTGGCCCCCGGCGGCGCCGACGCCCGGTATCTCGGTGTGGACCCCGAGGCCGCCGACGACCGCATCGCCCTTCTCGACGCCTTCGAGGCCGACCTGCACCGGGTCTTCGACGCCACACCGCTGCACCCCCTGATGCGGGCGCTCCAGCCCACCGTGCGCCGCTGCGGCCTCACGCCCGAGCCCTTCCTCGGCCTGATCGAGGCCAACCGCCAGGACCAGCGCGTCGCGCGCTACGAGACGTACGACGACCTCCTCGCCTACTGCGAGCTGTCCGCGAACCCCGTGGGCCGTCTCGTCCTCGGCATCACCGGCACCGCGACCCCGGAGCGGATCCGCCGCTCGGACGCGGTGTGCACCGCCCTTCAGATCGTCGAGCACCTGCAGGACGTCGCCGAGGATCTGGGACGGGACCGCATCTACCTGCCGGCCGAGGACATGAAGCGGTTTCATGTCCAGGAGCGGGATCTCGCCGCACCGACAGCAGGCGCGTCGGTGCGCGCACTGGTTGCATATGAAGCAGAACGCGCCCGCTGCCTCCTGAATGAAGGCACCCCCCTGGTGGGTAGCGTCCACGGCAGGCTGAAGGTGCTGCTTGCGGGCTTCGTGGCTGGGGGGAGGGCGGCGGTTCATGGGATCGCCGCTGCCGGATACGACGTACTTCCTGGACCGCCGAAACCCACCAAGTCGCGATTGCTGCGCGAGGTGGGGGCGGTTCTGCGAGGAGAGGGGTGAGCCGGACCGTGGAGTCAGGCCCGAACGTGTCCGCGCCGGTACTCGCCGCATACAGCTACTGCGAGGCCGTGACCGGACAGCAGGCACGCAATTTCGCGTACGGCATCAGGCTGCTGCCGATGCCCAAGCGCCGCGCGATGTCGGCGCTCTACGCCCTCTCCAGGCGCGTGGACGACATCGGCGACGGCGCGCTCGCGCCGGACGTCAAGGCCGAGCGCCTCGACGAGACCCGGGCGCTGCTCGCCCGGATCCGCAAGGGCGAGGTGGACGAGGACGACACCGACCCGGTGGCGGTCGCGCTCGCGCATACCGCGACGCACTTCCCTGTCCCGCTCGGCGGGCTCGACGAGCTGATCGACGGTGTCCTGATGGACGTCCGCGGTGAGACGTACGAGACGTGGGAGGACCTCAAGGTCTACTGCCGGTGCGTGGCGGGGGCCATCGGGCGGCTCTCCCTCGGCGTGTTCGGTACGGAGCGGGGGGCGCTGAACGTCGAGCGCGCGCCGGAGTATGCCGACACGCTCGGTCTCGCGCTCCAACTCACCAACATCCTGCGCGACGTTCGCGAGGACGCGGAGGGCGGGCGCACCTACCTGCCCGCCGACGACCTCGCCAAGTTCGGCTGCTCCGCCGGGTTCTCGGGCCCGCAGCCGCCCGCCGGTTCCGACTTCGCCGGGCTCGTGCACTTCGAGGTGCGCAGGGCGCGGGCGCTGTTCGCCGAGGGATACCGCCTGCTGCCGATGCTCGACCGGCGCAGCGGGGCCTGTGTCGCCGCCATGGCGGGCATCTACCGGCGGCTTCTCGACCGCATCGAGCGCGAGCCGGAGGCGGTCCTGCGCGGTCGCGTCTCGCTGCCGGGCCGCGAAAAGGCGTATGTCGCCGTGCGCGGTCTCTCCGGTCTCGACGCACGCACCATCTCCCGACAGACCGTCAGGAGGCGTACGTGATGGGCATCCGCGGCGAATGCGCCGAACGTAGGGCAACCTCCTGCAACCGGTGGGCAACCCTCCGCTCCGCCCCGGCGTCCCAGACTGCAACGGCCGAGGGGGAGAGAGCATGAGCGACGACGACATGCGATCGGCCGGCGAGGCCGACGGCCATGCGGGCCGGGGGGCCGCCGTGGTGGTCGGCGGGGGTCTCGCCGGCATCACCGCGGCGCTGTCCCTCGCCGACGCGGGGCTGCGCGTGACGCTGCTCGAAGGACGGCCGCGCCTGGGCGGGCTGGCCTTCTCCTTCAAGCGCGGCGAGCTGACCGTGGACAACGGCCAGCACGTCTATCTGCGCTGCTGCACCGCCTACCGCTGGTTCCTCGACCGAGTCGACGGCGCCGCCCTCGCACCCTTGCAGGAACGTCTCGACGTGCCCGTGCTCGACGCGGACCGCAACCGGCTCGGCCGCCTGCGCCGCACCGCGCTGCCCGTGCCGCTGCACCTGGCGGCGAGCCTCGCCACGTATCCGCACCTGTCGCTCGCGGAGCGCGCCAACGTGGGGCGCGCCGCGCTCGCCCTCAAGGGACTCGACCCGGCCGACCCCAAGCTGGACGGCCAGGACTTCGGCAGCTGGCTCGCCGCGCACGGTCAGTCGGCGCGCGCGATCGAGGCCCTGTGGGACCTGGTCGGCGTGGCCACGCTGAACGCCGTCGCGGGGGACTCGTCGCTGGGTCTGGCCGCGATGGTGTTCAAGACCGGGCTGCTCTCGGAGCCGGGCGCCGCCGACATCGGCTGGGCCCGGGTGCCCCTCGGTGATCTCCATGACACGCTCGCCCGCAAGGCGCTCGACTCCGCGGGCGTGCGAACCGAACTGAGGACACGAGTCACCTCCATCTCCCGTACGGAGAACGGGGGTTGGAAGGTCGAAGTTCCCGGCGAGGAATTCGCCGCCGACACCGTCGTGCTCGCGGTGCCGCAGCACGAGACCCACGACCTGCTCCCGGACGGTGTCCTCGACGAGCCCGACCGGCTGCTCGACATCGACACCGCGCCGATCCTCAACATCCACGTCGTGTACGACCGCAAGGTGCTCAAGCGGCCCTTCTTCGCGGCCATCGGCTCGCCGGTGCAGTGGGTCTTCGACCGCACCGACGCCTCCGGGCTCACCGACGGGCAGTACCTCGCGCTGTCCCAGTCCGCCGCCCAGGACGAGATCGACGCGCCCGTCGCCGCGCTGCGCGAGCGCTATCTGCCGGAGCTGGAGCGGCTGCTGCCCGCGGCACACGGCGCCGAAGTGAGGGACTTCTTCGTGACTCGGGAGCGCACGGCCACGTTCGCGCCGACTCCCGGTGTGGGCCGGCTGCGGCCCGGTGCTCGCACCAAGGCTCCCGGCCTGTACCTGGCCGGGGCGTGGACCGCCACCGGGTGGCCCGCGACCATGGAGAGCGCCGTCCGCAGCGGCATCAGTGCCGCCGACGCAGCTCTCCGTGCACTCGACCGCCCCCGTGACCACCTCTTCGACGTCGAGGAGGCCGCGTGATGCTCGACCTTCTGGGGTCAGGTCCCCAGAAATCCAGCACCGGAACAAGAGGAGAGACTGTGCCGACTGTGCCCTCGGCCGAATCGGCTGCCGACACGGTGGACGTGACCTCACTGCTCGAGCGCGGAAGGACGCTGGCCACCCCGGTGCTGCGGTCCGCCGTGGACCGCCTCGCGCCGCCCATGGACACCGTCGCCGCCTACCACTTCGGCTGGATCGACGCCGAGGGCAACCCGTCGGACGGCGACGGCGGCAAGGCCGTGCGCCCCGCGCTCGCCCTGCTCTCCGCGGAGGCCGCGGGCGCCGCTCCGGAGGTCGGCGTACCGGGGGCTGTCGCCGTCGAACTGGTGCACAACTTCTCGTTGCTGCACGACGACCTGATGGACGGCGACGAACAGCGCCGCCACCGCGACACGGTGTGGAAGGTGCACGGCCCGGCCCAGGCCATCCTCGTCGGCGACGCACTCTTCGCGCTCGCCAACGAGATCCTCCTGGAGATCGGCACCGTCGAGGCGGGCCGCGCCACGCGCCGCCTGACCACCGCGACCCGCGCCCTGATCGACGGCCAGGCGCAGGACATCTCCTACGAGCACCGCGAGCGGGTCACCGTCGAGGAGTGCCTGGAGATGGAGGGCAACAAGACCGGCGCCCTGCTCGCCTGCGCGGTCTCCATCGGCGCGGTCCTCGGCGGCGCGGACGACCGCACCGCCGACACCCTGGAGAAGTACGGCTACCACCTCGGCCTCGCCTTCCAGGCCGTGGACGATCTGCTCGGCATCTGGGGCGACCCGGAGGCCACCGGAAAGCAGACCTGGAGCGACCTTCGCCAGCGCAAGAAGTCACTGCCGGTCGTGGCCGCCCTCGCCGCGGGCGGGCCCGCGTCCGAGCAGCTCGGCGAGCTGCTCGCGGCCGACGCCAAGAGCAACGACTTCGACAGCTTCTCCGAGGAGGAGTTCGCCGCACGCGCCGCCCTGATCGAGCAGGCGGGCGGCCGCGAGTGGACCGCCGAGGAGGCCCGGCGCCAGCACACCATCGCCATCGAGGCGCTCGACACCGTCCAGATGCCGGACCGGGTGCGGGCACAGCTCGTCGCGCTCGCCGACTTCGTCGTCGTACGAAAGAGATGATCACTATCGGGCAGATATGACTCGCAGTCGCCGGCCGGCGCCCAGCGCGTCGGCCGACGGCGGACCCACAGCAGAGAAGACGACTGCACGAAGGGGAAGCCATGACAGCGACGACCGACGGAAGCACCGGAGCGGTGACGCCCCGCGCAGCCTCGGCCAGCCAGCCACTCGACCAGGCCGCCGCGACGGCACCAGGGCCGCTCGACGCCGCCACGCGCGCCATACAACGCTCCACCGCATTCCTGCTCGCACAGCAGGACGCCCAGGGCTGGTGGAAAGGTGACCTCGACACGAACGTGACGATGGACGCCGAAGACCTGCTGCTCCGTCAGTTCCTCGGAATCCGGGACGAGAAGACCACCCGCGCCGCCGCGCTCTTCATCCGCGGCGAGCAGCGCGAGGACGGGACCTGGGCCACCTTCTACGGCGGCCCCGGCGAACTCTCCACCACCATCGAGGCGTACGTGGCGCTGCGTCTCGCGGGCGACGCGCCGGACGACCCGCACATGGCGAAGGCCTCCGCCTGGATCCGTGACCAGGGCGGCATCGCCGAGAGCCGGGTCTTCACCCGCATCTGGCTCGCCCTGTTCGGCTGGTGGAAGTGGGACGACCTTCCCGAACTCCCGCCGGAGCTCATCTACTTCCCCAAGTGGCTTCCCCTCAACATCTACGACTTCGGGTGCTGGGCCCGGCAGACGATCGTGCCGCTCACGGTCGTCTCCGCCAAGCGCCCGGTACGGCCCGCGCCCTTCCCCCTTGACGAGCTGCACTGCGACGCACGCGTACCGAACCCGGGCAAGCCCCTTGCTCCCATGGGGAGTTGGGACGGCGTCTTCCAGCGGCTCGACAAGGCGCTGCACCTCTACCACAAGGTCGCCCCGCGCAAAGTGCGCAAGGCGGCGATGAACAGCGCCGCTCGCTGGATCATCGAACGCCAGGAGAACGACGGCTGCTGGGGCGGCATCCAGCCGCCCGCCGTCTACTCCGTGATCGCGCTGCACCTGCTCGGCTACGACCTGGAACACCCGGTCCTCAAGGCAGGCCTTGAATCGCTCGACCGGTTCGCGGTCTGGCGCGAGGACGGCGCCCGGATGATCGAGGCGTGTCAGTCGCCCGTCTGGGACACCTGCCTGGCGACCATCGCGCTCGCCGACGCGGGCGTGCCCGCCGACCACCCGCAGCTCGTCAAGGCCGCCGACTGGATGCTCGGCGAGGAGATCGTGCGCCCCGGCGACTGGTCCGTACGCAGGCCGCAACTGGCCCCGGGCGGCTGGGCGTTCGAGTTCCACAACGACAACTACCCCGACATCGACGACACCGCGGAGGTCGTCCTGGCGCTGCGCCGCGTCGACCACCCGGACCGCCCGCGCATGGAGAACGCGATCGCCCGCGGCGTGCGCTGGAACCTGGGCATGCAGTCCAAGAACGGCGCCTGGGCCGCCTTCGACGCCGACAACACGAGCCCGTTCCCCAACCGGCTGCCGTTCTGCGACTTCGGCGAGGTCATCGACCCGCCGTCGGCCGACGTCACCGGACACGTCGTCGAGATGCTCGCCATCGAGGGCAAGGCACACGACCCGCGCACCCGGCGCGGCATCGAGTGGCTGCTCGCCGAACAGGAGGCGGACGGCTCGTGGTTCGGCCGCTGGGGCGTCAACTACGTATACGGGACAGGGTCCGTGGTGCCCGCGCTCACCGCGGCAGGCCTGCCGGGCTCGCACCCCGCGCTGCGCCGCGCCGTCGACTGGCTGGAGTCGGTGCAGAACGACGACGGCGGCTGGGGCGAGGACCTGCGCTCCTACCGCTACGAGGAGTGGCGGGGCCACGGCGTCTCCACCGCCTCGCAGACCGCCTGGGCGCTGCTCGCGCTGCTCGCGGCCGGCGAGCGGGACTCCAAGGCCGTGGAACGGGGCGCGCTCTGGCTCGCCGAGACGCAGCGGGACGACGGCTCCTGGGACGAGCCGTACTTCACCGGCACCGGCTTCCCCTGGGACTTCTCCATCAACTACCACCTCTACCGCCAGGTGTTCCCGCTCACCGCCCTTGGCCGGTACGTCAACGGAGAGCCGTTCGCGGGCCTCTCCGCCAAGGGGGGTTGATGGAACGGACCCCGGCCGTGCCGGACCCCGCACCGCTGCTGATCGCCTGCGCGCTCGGCATCGAACGCCTCGCCCTGTGCACGGGCGACCGCACGGGCTCGCACGGGCAGGTCACCGTGCTCCGTACGGGCATGGGCCCCAAGAACGCCGAGCGCGCCGTCACCGGCGCGCTCGGCAAGGAACCGCTGCGCCACGCCGCCGTCGTGGCCACCGGCTTCTGTGCCGGGCTCGCCCCCGGCATGCACCCCGGCGACCTCGTCGTCGCCGAGCAGACCCGCGACGCACACGGCCACACGACCTGCGTCGGCACCGATCTGCTGGTCAAGGAACTGGTGCGCGCCGTGCCCGGCCGCACCGTGCACACCGGCCCGCTCATCGGCTCCGACCACGTCGTCCGCGGACACGAACGCACCGACCTGCTCGCCACGGGAGCGATCGCGGTGGACATGGAGTCCGCCGCGACGCTGCACAGCGCGATGCGGGCGGGAGACCGGCCGGTTGCCGCCGTCCGGGTGGTCGTGGACGCCCCACAGCACGAACTCGTCCGCATCGGCACGGTGCGCGGTGGAATATCGGCTTTCCGCGTTCTTCGTGCCGTGCTTCCTGCATTTTTCGAATGGCACCGTTCTTCTTTGCTCCCCCGGAGGTGAGCCAGATGGCCATGCCGCTGCGCCAGACCATCAAGGTCGCGACGTATCTCTTTGAACAGAAGCTCCGCAAGCGGGAGAAGTTTCCGCTGATCGTCGAGTTGGAGCCGCTCTTCGCGTGCAATCTCGCGTGCGAGGGATGCGGAAAGATCCAGCACCCGGCCGGAGTGCTCAAGCAGCGCATGCCGGTGGCCCAGGCCGTGGGCGCCGTGCTCGAATCCGGTGCGCCGATGGTGTCCATCGCCGGTGGCGAACCGCTGATGCACCCTCACATCGACGAGATCGTGCGCCAGTTGGTGGCGAAGAAGAAGTACGTCTTCCTCTGCACCAACGCCATGCTGCTGCGCAAGAAGCTGGAGAAGTTCACGCCCTCCCCGTACTTCGCGTTCGCCGTGCACATCGACGGAATGCGGGAGCGGCACGACGAATCCGTCGCGAAGGAGGGGGTGTTCGACGAGGCGGTGGAGGCCATCAAGGAAGCCAAGAGGAGCGGTTTCCGGGTGACCACCAACTCCACCTTCTTCAGCAACGACACGCCGCAGAACATCATCGAGGTCCTCAACTTCCTCAACGACGAGCTGGAAGTCGACGAGATGATGCTGTCACCCGCCTACGCCTACGAGAAGGCGCCGGACCAGGAGCACTTCCTGGGCGTCGAGCAGACCCGCGAGCTCTTCAAGAAGGCCTTCGCGGGCGGCAACAGGCGGCGCTGGCGCCTGAACCACTCGCCGCTGTTCCTCGACTTCCTGGAGGGCAAGGCGGACTTCCCGTGCACCGCGTGGGCGATCCCGAACTACTCGCTCTTCGGCTGGCAGCGCCCCTGCTATCTGATGAGCGACGGGTACGTCCCCACGTACAAGGAGCTCATCGAGGAGACCGACTGGAGCAAGTACGGCCGCGGCAAGGACCCGCGGTGCGCCAACTGCATGGCGCACTGCGGCTACGAGCCGACCGCCGTCCTCGCCACCATGGGCTCCCTGAAGGAGTCCATCCGCGCCGCCCGTGAAACGGTCTCCGGAAACCGCGGGTGACGTCATGACCCCTGGAGCGCCCGTCGCACTGGGCCTTCCTGAGCTGCCGGTCCGGCCGATCTCGGAGCGTCGCGTCTCGCGGCGCATCGAGGTCGGGCCGGTGGCCGTGGGGGGTGGTGCGCCCGTCTCGGTGCAGTCGATGACGACGACGCGTACGTCCGACATCGGGGCGACGCTGCAGCAGATCGCCGAACTCACGGCGTCCGGCTGCCAGATCGTGCGGGTGGCGTGCCCGACGCAGGACGACGCGGACGCGCTGTCCACCATCGCGCGCAAGTCGCAGATCCCGGTGATCGCGGACATTCACTTCCAGCCGAAGTACGTCTTCGCGGCGATCGACGCCGGGTGCGCCGCGGTGCGCGTGAACCCCGGCAACATCAAGCAGTTCGACGACAAGGTGCGCGAGATCGCGCGGGCCGCGAACGACGCGGGCACCCCGATCCGGATCGGCGTGAACGCGGGCTCCCTGGACGCGCGCCTTCTCAAGAAGTACGGGAAGGCCACCCCCGAAGCCCTGGTCGAGTCGGCCCTGTGGGAGGCGTCGCTCTTCGAGGAGCACGGCTTCCGTGACATCAAGATCTCGGTCAAGCACAACGACCCGGTGGTCATGGTCAACGCCTACCGGCAACTGGCCGCCCAGTGCGACTACCCGCTGCACCTCGGCGTGACGGAGGCGGGCCCGGCCTTCCAGGGCACGATCAAGTCGGCGGTCGCCTTCGGGGCGTTGCTGAGCGAGGGCATCGGCGACACCATCCGGGTCTCGCTGTCCGCTCCGCCCGCCGAGGAGGTCAAGGTCGGCATCCAGATCCTGGAGTCCCTGGGTCTCCGCCAGCGGCGCCTGGAGATCGTCTCCTGCCCGTCCTGCGGGCGGGCCCAGGTGGACGTGTACAAGCTGGCCGACGAGGTCACGGCGGGCCTGGACGGCATGGAAGTGCCGCTGCGTGTCGCCGTCATGGGGTGTGTCGTGAACGGGCCGGGGGAGGCCCGTGAGGCGGATCTCGGTGTCGCGTCCGGCAATGGCAAGGGGCAGATCTTCGTCAAGGGCGAGGTCATCAAGACCGTGCCCGAGTCGAAGATCGTTCAGACGCTCATCGAAGAGGCGATGAAGATCGCCGCACAGATGGAGGACGAGGGCGTCACCTCAGGGGTGCCCGACGTCACCGTGAGCTGAGAAGAACCGAAGAACCAGAGAGGGGGCCCGAGCATGACCATTCTGGAAACCATTCGGGGGCCGCGCGACCTGAAGGCGCTGACCGAGGCCGAGCTCGTCGAACTGGCCGAGGAAGTACGGGAGTTCCTGGTGCACGCGGTCGCAAGGACCGGAGGTCACCTCGGGCCCAACCTGGGGGTGGTGGAACTCTCCATCGCCCTCCACCGGGTCTTCGAGTCGCCGCTCGACCGCATCGTGTGGGACACCGGCCACCAGAGCTACGTGCACAAACTCCTGACCGGCCGGCAGGACTTCTCCAAGCTGCGCGGCAAGGGCGGCCTTTCGGGCTACCCCTCGCGCGCGGAGTCCGAGCACGACATCGTCGAGAACAGCCACGCCTCGACGGCGCTCGGCTGGGCCGACGGCCTGGCCAAGGCGCGGCAGGTCCTGGGGGAGCGGGGCCATGTCGTCGCCGTCATCGGGGACGGCGCGCTCACCGGCGGTATGGCCTGGGAGGCGCTCAACAACATCGCGGCCGCGAAGGACCGGCCGCTGATCATCGTCGTCAACGACAACGAGCGTTCGTACGCACCGACCATCGGCGGCCTCGCCAACCACCTCGCCACGCTGCGCACCACCGACAGCTACGAACGGGTCCTGGCCTGGGGCAAGGACATACTCCAGCGCACACCCGTCGTCGGCCACACGCTGTACGAGTCGCTGCACGGCGCCAAGAAGGGGTTCAAGGACGCCTTCGCGCCGCAGGGCATGTTCGAGGACCTGGGGCTCAAGTACGTCGGGCCGATCGACGGCCACGACACCGGCGCCGTCGAGTCGGCACTGCGACGTGCGAAACGCTTCCACGGACCCGTCCTCATCCACTGCCTCACCGAGAAGGGGCGCGGCTATGAGCCCGCGCTCGCGGACGAGGCCGACCGTTTTCATACGGTCGGTGTGATGGACCCGCTGACCTGCGAGCCGCTCGCGCCCTCCAACGGGCCTTCCTGGACCTCGGTGTTCGGCGACGAGATCGTGCGCATCGGTGCCGAGCGGGACGACGTGGTGGCGATCACCGCGGCCATGCTCGGCCCGGTCGGCCTGACCAAGTTCGCGCAGGCCTACCCCGACCGGGTGTGGGACGTCGGCATCGCGGAGCAGCACGCCACCGTGTCGGCGGCCGGGCTCGCGACCGGAGGCCTGCACCCCGTCGTCGCCGTCTACGCCACCTTCCTCAACCGGGCCTTCGACCAGCTCCTGATGGACGTCGCGCTGCACGAGTGCGGCGTCACCTTCGTCCTGGACCGGGCCGGGGTCACGGGCGTCGACGGAGCGTCGCACAACGGCATGTGGGACATGTCGATCCTCCAGGTCGTGCCGGGCCTTCGCATCGCCGCGCCGCGCGACGCCGACCAACTGCGGGCGCAGCTCCGGGAGGCGGTAGCCGTGGACGACGCGCCGACCCTCCTGCGCTTCCCCAAGGAGTCGGTGGGGCCCGCCCTTCCCGCCGTCGACCGGATCGGCGGCATGGACGTCCTTCGCCAGGACCCGGACCCGCAGGTCCTGCTGGTGGCGGTCGGCGTGATGGCGCCCGTCTGCCTTCAGGCCGCCGAGCTGCTGCGGGAGCGGGGACTCGGCTGCACCGTGGTCGACCCGCGCTGGGTCAAGCCGGTCGACGCCGAGCTGCCCGCCCTCGCCGCGCGCCACCGTGTCGTGGGCGTCGTCGAGGACAACAGCCGGGCGGCCGGGGTCGGCTCCGCCGTGGCCCTCGCGCTCGGCGAGGCCGAAGTCGACGTACCCGTAAGGCGGTTCGGCATCCCCGAGCAGTTCCTCGCACACGCCAAGCGGGGCGAGGTGCTCGCGGACCTCGGGCTCACCCCGGTCGAGATCGCGGGGCGGATCAGCGCCACCCTGGCAGCCAAGGAGCACGGAGCATGACCAAGGAGTTCGACCTCGGCAGACTTCTCGCCGAGCGGGGAGCCGAGCGCTACGAACTGCACGCGCGGCACCTGAACCATCAGCTGCCGCGCATGCTGCACACCATCGGCTTCGACAAGGTCTACGAGCGGGCCGAGGGCGCGTACTTCTGGGACGCGGACGGCAACGACTACCTCGACATGCTCGCGGGCTTCGGGGTGATGGGCCTCGGCCGGCACCACCCCGTCGTACGCAAGGCGCTGCACGACGTCCTGGACGCCTCGCTCGCCGATCTGACGCGCTTCGACTGCCAGCCGCTGCCCGGCCTCCTCGCCGAGCAGCTGCTCACCCACAGTCCGCACCTGGACCGGGTGTTCTTCGGCAACAGCGGCACGGAGGCCGTCGAGACCGCGCTCAAGTTCGCGCGGTACGCGACGGGCAGGCCGAGGGTGCTGTACTGCACGCACGCCTTCCACGGCCTGACCACCGGCTCGCTCTCGGTCAACGGCGAGTCCGGCTTCCGGGACGGGTTCGCGCCGCTGCTTCCCGACACGGCGATCCCGCTGGGCGATCTGGACGCCCTGCGCGAGGAGCTGAAGAAGGGCGACGTGGCCGGGCTCATCCTCGAGCCCATCCAGGGCAAGGGCGTGCACGAGACGCCCCCCGGCTATCTGCTCGCCGCCCAGGAGCTCCTTCACCGGCACAAGGCGCTCCTGATCGCCGACGAGGTGCAGACGGGCCTCGGCAGGACCGGCGACTTCTACGCCTACCAGCACGAGGAAGGCGTCGAGCCGGACCTGGTGTGTGTCGCGAAGGCCCTGTCGGGCGGCTATGTGCCGGTGGGCGCGACGCTCGGCAAGGACTGGATCTTCAAGAAGGTCTACTCGTCCATGGACCGGGTGCTCGTGCACTCGGCGAGCTTCGGGTCCAACGCGCAGGCCATGGCGGCCGGGCTCGCGGTCCTGTCCGTCATGGAGGACGAGGAGATCGTCGCGAACGCGCGCGTGACCGGCGAGCTGCTGAAGTCGCGGCTCGGCGCGCTCGTCGACCGCTATGAGCTCCTGAGCGAGGTGCGCGGCCGGGGTCTGATGGTCGGCATCGGGTTCGGGCGCCCCAAGTCGCTGAAGCTGCGCAGCCGTTGGACGATGCTCCAGGCGGCGCGCAAGGGGCTCTTCGCGCAGATGGTGGTCGTGCCGCTGCTGCAGAAGCACCGCATCCTCACCCAGGTCTCCGGCGACCATCTGGAGGTCATCAAGCTGATCCCGCCGCTGACCATCGGGGAGCGGGAGGTCGACCGGTTCGTGGAGGCCTTCACCGAGGTGATGGACGAGGCGCACAGCGGCGGCACCCTGATGTGGGACTTCGGGAAGACGCTGGTGAAGCAGGCGGTCGCGAACCGCTGAGGCCTCCTGAGGCCTCGCATGTCGTCGGGACCGGAGGCTTTTGCCTCTGAGGCAAGAAAGTTGCCTCGGAGGCAAGGGCCTGGCTCAATCGACGTATGAGCACCGCTGAGCCCGTCGAGCCCGTCGAGCCGCCGGAGGGGGCAGAAGCGCTGTCGGCCGTCGCGCCCCAGCTGCGCGAGCTGCGCCGCCGCGCGTCCCTCACCCTGGAGGCCGCGGCCCGCAACGCCGGGCTCTCGCCCGCCCATCTCTCGCGCCTGGAGACCGGGCAGCGCCAGCCGTCCCTGCCCCTGCTGCTCGCACTCGCCCGCACCTACGGTACGACGGTCTCGGAGCTCCTCGGCGAGACGCCCGCGGACCGGGACGCGATCGTCCGCGCCGCGGACATGGAGCCGACGCGGGCGGGCGGCTGGACCTACTGGCAGGCGGGCGCGCAGGCCCGTGGCATGCAGGCCCTGCGGGTGCACGTGCCGCACGGGGCGCAGGGCGACATCGTGCGCGTCCACCCGGGCGAGGAATGGCTGTACGTCCTGAAGGGGCGCCTTCGGCTGCGGCTCGGCGACACCACGTACGCGCTCGACCCCGGGGACAGCGCGCACTTCGACTCGCTGACCCCGCACCGGATCGCCGCCGCGGACCACCTCGGCACCGACCTGCTCTTCGTCCACACCCTGCTGCAGAGTCCCGCCACCGCGCTGTGCATCGGCGGGACCCCGCACAGCCCCACCATGGGAGACCCGCGATGACGGAACCTGAAGCGCAGCAGCCCGACCGGACGGATCCCGTGCCCGCTCCCGCTCCCGTTCCCGCGCCCGCCAAGAAGGCGATGTCGATGGAGGAGAAGCTGCCCCGCGGGCTCTGGATCCGGCTGATCATCTACGTGGCCGTCGGACACCTCTTCGCGGCCTTCATCTACCTGCTGTTCTCGCTGGGCGCGCAGAACCAGTAGCCGTGGGCGCGGCCGCTCAGTCCAGGAGGTGCTCGCGCAGCCGCTCGCGGATCTCCGGGGTCACCTTGAGGCCCTCGGCGAGGTAGGTCTCCGTGTCGCCCCAGATCTGCTCGATCGTCTCGAAGGCCGCGGCCAGATACTCGGCGCGGGCCTCGAAGAGCGGGCTGAGCAGCTGCATGACCTCGGGGGACATGGCGTTCGGGGAGTCGTCGCCGCGGCGGACCTTGTAGCGGCGGTGGGTGGCGTTCGACTCCAGGTAGTCCGCCTCGATGGCGTCGCGCTCGACGCCCACGGCAAGGAGCGTGACGGCTATGGAGAGGCCCGCGCGGTCCTTGCCCGCGGCGCAGTGCATCAGGGCGGGCACGCTGTCGGCGGCCAGCTCGTGCAGCACGCGGCTGTGCTCGGCGGTGCGGTCCCTGATGATCTCGCGGTACGTGTCGGAGAGGCGCCCCGCGGCCTGCCCGTCGGAGAGCGCCGCGCGCAGCTCGTCCAGGTCGCCGTCGCGCACCATCGTCCAGAACTCGGCGCCGTGGGCCGGGTCGGTCAGCGGCAGGTTCACGTTGCGTACGCCGGGCAGCTCGACGTCCGGGCCCTCGAGCCGCTGGTCGGCCGCGTTGCGGAAGTCGTAGATCGTGTGCAGACCGAGGGTGGAGAGGAACGCGGCGTCGGACGCCGTGGCGTGCGCGAGGTGCCCGCTGCGGAAGAGCCGGCCCTGCCGGACCCGGCGGCCGTCCACGGTCGGAAGTCCGCCCACGTCACGGAAGTTGCGGACTCCGGCCAGTTCGGGCTCGGTCAGCTTCGTCGGCGGGACTTCCTGCGTCACGGGGGCTCCTCCCGTCCGGCCGCCGGCGCGGCTCGCCGGTGGGGATGCGACTTCGACCATACGACATGGGTTCCTGAGGCAATCACTGCCCGTGCATGAGCGTTGCCTCACAGGTGGCGCGCCTCGATGATGTGCGCAGGCGTGCGTGCCTGTTCGTTTCATGTCGGATCCGTGTCCGTGTCTGTGGGGGATTGATGATCGAGGTCGGCGAAGACGGGCGTACGTGGCTGCTCTCCGGGCCCACCAGCAGTTATGCGCTGCGGCTCACGGACGACGACGAGCTGCTGCATCTGCACTGGGGGCCGCGCATCGGGCTCGCCGACGCCGAGGCGCTCGCGGCGGAGCCGCTGCCCGCCGAGCGGTCCTTCGAGTCGCGGCTCGACGGGCGCGAGGAGTATCCGGTCGAGGGCGGGCGGCGTTTCGTGCGTCCCGCGCTCTCCGTACGGGGCGCCGGGGTGCGCGGCAGCGAGTGGTGGTTCTCGGGATCCGTGGCCGAGCACGACGAACTGCGGGTCCAATTCACCGACGCCGTACACCAGTTGGGCGTCACGCTCGTCTACCGGACACGTGGGGACGTCATCGAGCGGTTCGCCGTCCTGCGTCACGAAGGGCCCGCGGACGCACCCGCCCTCGAACTGCTCCGGGCCGACTCCGCGACCTGGACGCTGCCCTCGCGCGAGCGGTGGCGGCTCTCGCAGCTGCACGGGCGCTGGGCGGCAGAGTCGCGGCTCGTGCGGTCGGAGATCACGTACGGCGAGAAGGTCATCGGCAGCCGCCGCGGGCACACCGGGCATCAGCACCTGCCCTGGGTGGCGCTCGACGCGGAGGGGGCGACCGAGGAGCACGGCGAGGTCCACAGCTGCGCGCTCGCCTGGTCGGGGTCCTGGCGGATCGCGGTGAGCCGACTCCCGGACGGCGCCGTGCAGATCACCGGTGGCCGGGGGCACGACGACTCCGGGCAGGAGCTGCTCGCGCCCGGCACCGAGACGGTGACACCGGTCTTCGCCGGGCTGTGGAGCGACGGCGGCTTCGGCGGGGCGAGCCGGGCCTGGCACACCTATCAGCGCGCGCACGTGATCCCGGACGCCGACGTGCCGCGGCCCGTGCTCTACAACTCCTGGGAGGCCACCCGGTTCGACATCTCCGAGGACCAGCAGCGTGCGCTCGCCGGGCGGGCGGCGGCGATGGGGGTCGAGCTGTTCGTGGTCGACGACGCGTGGTTCGGGCAGCGTGTCAGCGACCGGGCCGGGCTCGGCGACTGGACGCCCAACCCGGACCGCTTTCCCGGTGGCCTCAAGCCGCTCGCCGACGACGTGCACGCGCTCGGCATGCGGTTCGGGATCTGGGTGGAACCGGAGATGGTCAACCCGGACAGCGATCTCTACCGGGCGCACCCCGACTGGGCGCAGCACCAACCCGGCCGTACGCGCACGGAGTTCCGCAACCAGCTGGTGCTCAACCTCGCCCGCGCGGACGTCCAGGAGCATCTGTGGGAGCAGCTCGACGCGCTCCTCTCCAGTGCGCCGATCGACTACGTGAAGTGGGACTTCAACCGCAGCTTCACCGATCCGGGCTGGCCGGGCGAACGCTATCCGCAGGGGATCTGGAACGCCCATGTGCACGCTCTCTACCGGCTGTTGGACCGCCTGCGCGCCGCGCATCCGTCCGTCGCCTTCGAGTCCTGCTCGGGCGGCGGAGGCCGGATCGACCTGGGGATCCTCTCCCGCACCGACCAGGTGTGGACCTCCGACAACACCGACCCCCTCGACCGCCTCGCCATCCAGGACGGCTTCAGCCAGGTGCACCCGGCGCGGGCCATGGCCGCCTGGGTGACGGACAGCCCGAACACCCAGCTCAACGGCCGGGTCAGCGCGTTGCGCTTCCGCTTCGTGAGCGCGATGGCGGGGGTGCTCGGCATCGGCGGCGACCTCATGGAGTGGAGCGCGGACGAGCTGGCCGAAGCGGCCGACTGGGTCAGGCTCTACAAGGAGATCAGGCCCGTGGTGCAGCTCGGGGACCTCCACCGGCTGCGCCCGCCGTCCGAGCCGCTGAGCGCGGTGCAGTACGTCCACGGTGACGAGGTCGTGGCCCTCGCGTGGCTGCGGGCCCAGGCCTACGGGGAGGAGCCGCCCCGGGTGCGGCTGCGGGGGCTCGACTCCACGGCGACGTACGTCTGTCAGGAGACGGGGCAGGTCCACCGGGGCGCGGTGCTCCTGCATCACGGACTGCGGACCGGGCTGCGCGGGGACCTGGACGCGGCGGTGTTCCGCTTCCGCCGTGTATGAGTGGCGCGGGACCCGCCGTGTATTCCTGGCTTGGACGAATCTTGACCGGTGGCTTATCTCACCCCCCGTCAACCCCTCCCTACGGTGGCGTAGGTCACTTAGGGAGGTGAAAGATATGACGACGTGAGAGCAGAGTCGACATCCTTCATCCCTGACACATTCACCTCCTACGCAGCGGTCGGCGACAGCTTCACCGAAGGCGTGGGGGACCCCGGCCCGGACGGAACGTTCGTCGGCTGGGCCGACCGTCTTGCCGTGCTGCTCGACGACCGGATGCCGGAACACACCTTCCGGTACGCCAACCTCGCCGTGCGCGGCAAGCTGCTCGACCAGGTCGTCGCGGACCAGGTACCCCTGGCCAAGAAGATGGGCCCCGACTTCCTGTCGTTCTGCGCGGGCGGCAACGACATCATCCGTCCCGGCACCGACCCGGACGAGGTCGCCGAACGCTTCGAGCGGGCCGTCGTCGACCTCACGTCGGCGGTCGGCACCGTCATGGTGACCACGGGCTTCGACACCCGCGGGGTGCCGGTCCTCAAGCACCTGCGCGGCAAGATCGCCACGTACAACGGCCATGTGCGGGCGATCGCCGACCGCTACGGCTGCCCGGTCCTGGACCTGTGGTCCCTCAAGACCATCCAGGACCGCCGCGCCTGGGACGGCGACCGGCTGCACCTCTCGGCCGAGGGGCACACGCGCGTGGCACTGCGCGCCGCCCAGGTCCTCGGCCTCGAGGTCCCCGCGGACCCGGACCAGCCGTGGCCCCCGGAGCCGCCGCGCGGCACGCTCGAGGTGCGGCGCGACGACATCAACTGGGCGCGCGAGTACCTGGTGCCGTGGTTCGGGCGACGGCTGCGGGGAGAGTCGTCGGGCGACCACGTGGAGGCGAAGGGCAGCGTGGACCCGTACACCGTCAGGATGCACATCGAGTCGGCGTCCTGAGGGAAAACCTGATGCCTCCGCGGGCGGAGATCGCTACGGTGAAGGCGTCCAGGTGCGAAGGCGCGGGTTACTTCCTTTGATGAGGCGGTCGCGGGTTCGAGTCCCGTCGTCGACTTCGGGTCGGCGTAGCTCAGTTGGCAGAGCACCTTTTGTTCACCCGCACCGACTTCGATCTCTGGACACCTCGCGCGAGCCGTCTGCCCTCGGGGGAAACCGGGCAGGCGGCTTCGTTGCGTCCGGTCAGCCTGCCGACGGGCCGGCCGCGGGCAGACTGAGCTCCCGTGTCAGGGCCTCGTCCACCCAGGCCAGCATGCGGGACCGGGGCAGCGTGCCCTCGTAGGCCGTCATCTGGACCGCCAGGCCGTCCAGGAGTGCCGTGAGGCGCAGAGCCGTGTTCCGGGGGTCGGGGCAGGAGAACTCGCCCGCGGCGACGCCTTCCCCGATGACCTCGGCCAGTGCGGCCTTCCACTGCTGGTCCAGGTCGCGCGTCACCGTACGCAGAGTGGGTTCGCGCAGAGCGGCTGACCAGCCCTCGATCCACAGGCGCCAGCCCTTGGCCTGGCCCGTGGGGGCGTACCAGCGGACGGCGGCGCGCAGGCGCCGCAGAGCCGTCGTGCGGCGGCTCAGGAGGGCGCGGAGATGGGCGAGGTCGCCCTCCGCCGCGTGCGTGAAGGCGGCTGCGACCAGCTTCTCCTTCGTGGAGAAGTGGTACAGGACCAGCGCGTTGCTCACCCCGAGCGCCGCGGCCACGTCCGCGATGCGCACGGCCGCCACGCCACGCACCTCGATCTGTTCGACGGTGGCGGCCAGCAGCTCCGCCCGCCGTTCCGCCACGCTCAACCGCACTCTCGCCACGCCGGGCAGCCTACCGACCTCACGGCTGCGGGCCGTACCAGCCGAATCGCTCTCCGATCAACGGCAGACGGTCGGCCATCAGCGCGTGGGCCGCGGCGCGCGGCGTCGTGCCGTCCGCCTCCGCGCGGCGCAGCATCACGTCGACCAGGGCCCGCATCGAGCGGCGCGTGTGCGCGAAGGCCTCGTCCGCGTCGGCCCCGATGTCGCCGAAGAGCGTCCACCACCACCATGCGTTGGTCCCGGAGTTCACGACGACGTCCGGCAGGACCGTGACGCCGCGCTCGGTGAGGAGCCGCTCCGCCTCCGGCAGGACCGGCATGTTGGCGGCCTCCGCTATCCAACGGGCCGTGATCCGCGCCTGGTTCACCTGGTTGATCGTGTACGACACCGCGGCGGGGACCAGGATCTCCGCCTCCGTGGACAGCCAGGCCTCGCCCGGCAGCTCGCGGTCGCCGGGGCGCAGGGCCGAGCGGTCCACCGTGCCGTGCGCGTCGCGGGCGGCGAGCAGCGCCTCCACGTCGAGTCCCGCCGGGTTGGCGATCGTGCCCTGGACGTCGGCGACGGCCACCACGCTCAGCCCCGCGCGCGTGAGGAAACGGGCGGTCGCGCCGCCCATGGTGCCCAGGCCCTGCACGGCCACGCGCGCGCCAGCGTGCGCGTGGCCCGCGCGGTCCAGCGCCGCGAGGACCGCTTCGGCGACTCCGTGGCCGCCGACCAGCTCGTCCAGGCCGATCCCGTCGACCTCCACGGCGAACGCGTCCGCCAGGCGCCCACGGGCCGCCGCCTCGTCGTCCAGGAGCGGGTAGACGGCCTGGACGGAGGAGATCAGGCCCGCTTCCGCGGCCGCCCTGTCGACCAGGTCCTGCGTCAGGCCCAGATCCTCGCCCGTCGTCCAGGAGCTCTCGACGTACGGGCGCATCGCCCTCAGGTAGCGCACCAGGACGTCGTACGCCTCCGGGGCGCGCGGATCGCAGTCGATGCCGCCCTTGGCTCCGCCGAGCGGGATGTAGCGGGCGCTCGGGTCGTAGTGCAGGGCCTCCTTCATCGTCATCCCGCGGGCCAGACCCGTGACCTCGTCGAGGGTGCAGCCGGGGCGCATCCGCAGGCCGCCGCTGCAGACACCGCGTACGAGACGGTCGATGACCAGAAAACCCCGGTGGCCGGTGATGTGGTCGGTCCAGGTGAGGGAGAGCAGGGGCGTGGGGGGGAACGGTGACGGGCGCGACGGGAACCGCCGGCACTGGTGGCACTGCTGGCATGGAGCGCACTCCTACTGAATGGGGGATCAGTAGGAGTACATCACGCACCGGCGCGTGCGTGGCCGATGCGGACCCCTCCGGACGGCCGCTGTCGGAGGCGGTGCACATAATGGAGATCTGACCCACCCATTCCAGGAGGTGCCGTGTCCCGTTCGCTGAGCTCTGGGCTCCGCTCGCTCAGGACCGCCCCCTTCGGCGCGGATCCGGCCGGCGAGCGGCTCGCGAGGATCCACAGATCGCCGAACTTCGCCGACGGGTCCTTCCAGAACCCCGAGGGAGCGCGGACCCGGCCCACCGGGTCGACGCTCGAGTTCGCGAAGATCTATTTCCGCAAGGAAGAGCGGATCCGGCGCGGCCCCATGGGCACCATCCCCGTGCATGCCACGACCCTCGCCGACCTCGCCGAGCCACCGGCGAGCGGACTGCGGATCACCTGGATGGGGCACTCCAGCGTGCTCGCCGAGATCGACGGGCAGCGGGTGCTCTTCGACCCGGTCTGGGGCGAGCGGTGCTCTCCCTTCTCCTGGGTCGGACCCAAGCGTCTGCACCCCGTTCCGGTGCCGCTCGCGGCGCTCGGCCCGGTGGACGTCGTGGTGATCTCGCACGATCACTACGACCACCTCGACATGCCCACCATCCAGGCCCTGGCCGGCACGGACACGGTCTTCGCGGTGCCGCTGGGCGTCGGCGCCCACCTGGAGCGCTGGGGCGTCCCCGCCGACCGGCTGCGCGAGCTCGACTGGAACGAGTCCACGAAGGTGGCGGGCCTGACCCTCACGGCGACGCCCGCGCGCCACTTCTGCGGCCGCGGCCTGCGCAACTTCCAGCACACCCTCTGGGCGTCGTGGGCCGTCACTGGGCCCGAGCACCGCATCTATCACAGCGGGGACACCGGCTATTTCGGCGGCTTCCGCGACATCGGCGCCGAGCACGGACCGTTCGACATCACGATGATCCAGATCGGTGCCTACAGCGAGTTCTGGCCCGACATCCACATGACGCCCGAGGAAGGGGTGCGCGCGCACCTGGACCTCCAGGGCGGGCGGCCCGACGGCGTGATGCTGCCGATCCACTGGGGCACGTTCAACCTCGCGCCCCACCCGTGGTCCGCGCCGGGCGAGGGCACGGTCGCCGCGGCCGGGCGCGTAGGGGCGAAGGTCGCGCTGCCCGTCCCGGGAGAGCCCTTCGAGCCCGCGTCGGACTCCGCTCCGGCCGAGCCGTGGTGGCGCGGCGTCGCGATCGAACCGGAGGGCGGGTGGAACCGCCCGCAGGACATCACGGCAGGCGTCGAACACGCCGGGCCCTCCGAACGGCCTGAGCACACGGAGGGCACCGGAGAGCCCGAGGCGGCGCGGGTCGGCTGACGGCAAGCAGGCGGGGAGCAGGCAGGGAGCGGGCAGGAAGCAGGCCGGGAGGTACCGCGGGTGCTCGCGGTACCTCCCGGGAGGCGGGGGCGGTCGCGTATGACGGACGCGCCGCCCCGAAGCGTGTGTCAGCCGGGCGCGGCCGTCAGGGCCCCGCTGCCGGCGCCCTGCTCCGCCGACGCGAGCAGCAGGGTGAACCAGACGGTCTTGCCGCTGAGGATGGGCCGCGTGCCCCAGGCGTCGGCGAGGGCCTCGACCAGGAGCAGGCCCCGGCCGTCCTCCTCCGTGCTCTCGGCGAGCCGGGCCCGGGGCCGGGGCGTGCTGTGGTCGGTGATCTCCACGCCCAGCTCGCGGACGCTGTGCCACACCCGCAGATTCAAGGGACCGCGCGCGTGGCGGACCGCGTTCGTCAGGAGTTCCGAGGCCAGCAGGAGCGCCGTGTCGGCCTGTGCCGTGAGGCCCCACTCCCGCAGCTTCGCCCGCAGGAACCGCCGTCCGGCCGGGACCGAGACCGCCTCGCAGTCCAGACCCGTGTCCGCGGTGGCCAGCGGAGCCGTGGGGAAGGTGACGAGCAGCAGGGTCACGTCGTCGGCGTACGTGTCGGTGTCCGGCAGCAGGGTGTGCAGGACGCGGTCGGCGGCGCTCTCCAGGCCGCCGGCGGTGGCGAACGCGTCCTCCAGCATGGTGGTCACCAGCTTCAGCCGGAGGTCGATGTCGCTGCTCGACGTCTCCACGAGCCCGTCGGTGTACAGGGCCAGGGTCGTCCCGGCCCGCAGCGGCAGGCGGACCTGCTGATGCGGCACGCCACCCACCCCGAGGGGGATGCCGGTGGGCACCGGCAGCTCGCGGACCTGCGCGTCCGGCTCGATGAGGAGTACGGGCAGATGGCCCGCCGAGCAGACGGTCATCTCGCCCTGGGCCGGGTCGGCCTGCAGATAGACGCAGGTGACGAAGGGCTCGGGCAGATCACGCGTGAACGCGTCAAGCGTCTGCATCAGTTCGCACGGCGGGAGCCCCGCAAGGGCCAGGGCGCGCGCCGCTGAGCGCAACTGCCCCATGACCACGGCCGCGTCCAGACCGCGCCCCATCACGTCCCCGACGAAGACCCCGACCCGCCCGGCGCCCAGATCGATCAGGTCGAACCAGTCCCCGCCGACCCCCTGCCCCTGGGTCGACGGCAGGTAGCGGCTCGCCGCCTGCGCTCCGGGAATCTGCTTGGCGTTCCCCATCAGGTTGAGGGCCAGGGCGATCTGCCGCTGCTGCGCGTGCAGTTCGACGAGCTCCGCCTCGGCTCTCTTGCGCTCGGTGATGTCGCGCATGATCGAGCAGGCGGCGGTGATGGCTCCGTCGCGGGTGCGGATCGGCCACAGGGTCACGTCGATGTCCAGGGCGACTCCGCCGCTGGTGGTCCGACGGGTTTCGTAGTGCTCGATCCGCACACCGCGGGCGATCTGTTCGAGCAGACAGGCTTCCTCGTCCTTGAGGTCGGGCGGCACGATCATGCCGACGTGGCTGCCGATCGCCTCATCGGGGGTGAATCCGTACAGCCGTTGCGCGGCGGCGTTCCAGAAGGTGATCTCCCCGTCGAGGGTCTTCATGAGGATCGCGTCCTGGGAGGACTCGACCAGCTCACGGAACAACCCCAGCTGGCTTCCGCCGCCCCGGAGCCTTTCCACTGACATCATTGATGCCTCGCTTCATGTGACGCGTCCGCACCTGGGCGAAGAGACCCGCGTCCCGCCGCCTTTGCGCCTCCGCGCCGTCCATCACCTGATGAGATGACGGATATTGCAGCACACCAGATGTCGACTTGATGGTTCTGACGGTATTTGCCGCCAAGGATTCGCAGTTGCCCCTTCTGTGCAACGTCCGTGCAGACCAGGGGTCACATTGGGACTGTCGGCCTCATCCGAAACGGTGGCCCCTGGTCAAGGCGCTACCGCCGTCCGCCGAACTCCCAGTCGTGGACCTCGATCCCGGCGTACCGGTCAGGGGTCAGGACGGCGCGTGCCGTGTCCGGGTCCGGGGCCAGGACCAGCGCCGCCGTGCCCACCCAGGTGGTGTCGTCGTCGGACAGGAGCGGCCCGTACGCGATCAGTTCGTCGTCACGGTCGGGTGGCGTGTCGAGGGCGGCGTCCAGGCCCGCGCCGAGGCCGATGACCAGATACCGGTTGCCGCCGGTGGTGCCACCGGGGAAGTCCCACATGGTGCGCCCCAGCGTGTTGCGCCACCGGCGCAGCAGCACGTCGCGGTACGCGCCCGCCTGGTAGTTGGGCTCGTCGAAGGCGAACGCGCGGGCGGCGGCGGGATCCGGCAGGTCGACGATGTGCACGCTGCCGGTGGGCGTCTCGCCGTCGGCGGCGAACGTCGGGCCGCGCGCGATCAGCTCGCGCGCGTACCCGTCCATGTAGGACCAGTGGTCCTCCAGCAGCTTCTCGCGCAACGAGGTGGAGCCGGGCCGGTCGCGGTGGTAGCAGAAGAACTCCATGAGCACAGACTCTCCCGACATGCGTCAGCAGCTCAACGGGCTTTCGTGACAACAGGACGTGCGCATGGTGGAACTGACGTCCGAAGGGGCATTCGGACGGCCGTGCGACGCGTCATACCAGAGCGGGACGCTGGGTGCCGGACTTTGTCAACTGCCTCCCGCACATGAAGCGTTGGTGACTACCGTGAGTGTCCGCCGGTCGACGCAGGGATCATGGCAGGGGTCACACCTGCGCCCTCCCGACCGGCACGGCGATGCCGCGAAGCCACGCGTCGCGCGCCCGTCGGAGCCCGCACCCTGAACGAGGACGCTGATGTCTCACCTTCGTGCACCGGCCGCCCGCGCAGACCGCCGCGAGGGCGGGAGGCACGGCAGGCCCGGGAGCCGAACCGCGCCGCTGCCCGAGGCCCGGATACGGCCCCAGCTCCTGCGCATCGCCGTACTGCCCGTCGTCGCGGTGCTGCTCTGCGCCGGCGGTGCCGTGCTGTTCATCGTCCGCTCGGCCCCCGGACCGCTCGCCCCCCAGCTGCTCCTCGTCCTCGCCGCCGCCGGAGCCATCGGCCTGGCCAGCGTCGTGATCGCCGCCGTCGCCGCCGACCGCACCGCGACCTCCGTACGCGACCGGGTCGGAGCCCTGCGCCGCACCACCGCACGCGGTCAGGCCGAACTGCGCGACGTGGTCGAGAAGCTGCGCCGCGGCGACGGCCCGCCCCCGCGCAGGGCGCCGGCCAGATCCGCCCCGGACGGCGACGACTTCGGACTGCTCGCCGATGAGCTGTCCCGGGCCCAGGACGTCGCCGTCACCGCCGTCGTGCAGGCCTCGCAGCTCTCCAGCCACGCGGGCAGCGAACAGAAGGTCGAGGTCTTCGGCAATCTGGCCCGGCGGCTTCAGTCCCTCGTGCACCGCGAGATCTCGATCCTCGACGACCTGGAGAACGAGGTCGAGGACCCGGAGCTGCTCAAGGGCCTCTTCCACGTCGACCACCTGGCCACCCGCATCCGCAGGCACGCCGAGAACCTCGCCGTCCTCGGCGGCGCCATCTCGCGCCGCCAGTGGAGCAACCCCGTCTCCATGACGGAGGTGCTCCGCTCGGCCATCGCGGAGGTCGAGCAGTACTCCCGGGTCAAGCTGGTGCCGCCGATCGCCGGGACCCTGCGCGGCCACGCCGTCGCCGACGTCATCCACCTGCTCGCCGAACTCGTCGAGAACGCCACGGTGTTCTCCGCCCCGCACACCCAGGTCCTGCTGCGCGCCAACCTGGTGACGGCCGGGCTCGCCGTCGAGGTCGAGGACCGCGGGCTCGGCATGCCCCTGACCGAGCAGAACAAGATGAACCACCTGCTCGCCGACCCGGACCAGGTCAACGTCGCGAGCCTCCTCCAGGACGGCCGCATCGGCCTCTACGTGGTCTCCGCGCTCGCCCGCAGGCACGGCATCGCGGTCCGTCTGCAGACCAACATCTACGGAGGCGTGCAGGCCGTACTGATCCTGCCGCAGGGCCTGTTGGGCACCGAGCCGCAGAACGAGCCCGTCGCCGCCGCCCGCCCGCAGCAGCCCCCGGAAGCAGCACCCCCGGCCGCCCCCGGCGGCGTACGGCAACCGGCTCAGGCACCCGCCCCGGCGCCCCACCCGGCGCCCCGCCCGGCCCCTCACCCGGAACCGGTGGCCGTGCCGCGCCAGCCACAGCCGCAGCCGGACGTGCCGCCGAGCGCGGCGCACACCCCCGTGGCGAACGGCTCCGGCCCCGCCCCGCTGCCCGTACGGGGCAGGGAGGGCCGGCCGACCCCGGCCGACGCCGTGCCGGGGATCCGGCCGGAGGACCGGCAGGCAGCGGCCGAGCACGCCGGGACACCGCCGACGCCCCTCAACGGCGCCGTGCGCGGCCGGGTGGGAAGGCCGCAACTGCCCAAGCGGCGCGCCCAGGAACACATCGCGCCCCAACTGCGCGACGCGCCGTCGCCCCGCCCGGAGAGCGAACACCACATCGGCCACGACCCGGGCCTGATGGCCGCCTTCCAGCGCGGCATCGGGCTCGCCGCCGCACAGGAGATGCGTGACCCGGCGCCCGAACCCGATCTCCACGGCCCCCGCGACGGGGGCGACCAGGGTGGCTGAACCGCACCACCCCGCAAGCACCACGTCTGCCCCGGCAGACCCTCGTACCCAAAGGAGTCGATCCACCATGGCGAGCGATGCGCCGACCGGGCAGGTATCCGACCTCGACTGGCTGATGAGCGGACTCGTGCAGCGCGTGCCGCACACCCACAGCGCGGTCCTGCTCTCCTCCGACGGACTCGTGAAGTCGGTCCATGGCCTCGACCCGGACAGCGCCGACCACATGGCGGCCCTCGCCTCCGGGCTCTACTCACTGGGGCGCAGCGCGGGCATCCGGTTCGGCGACGGCGGCGACGTGCGCCAGGTCGTCGTGGAACTCGACTCCACCCTCCTGTTCGTCTCCACGGCGGGCTCCGGCACCTGTCTGGCGGTGCTCGCCGGGCGCGACGCGGACGCGGCGGTGCTCGGCTACGAAATGACGATGCTGGTCAAGAGCGTGCGCCCCTATCTGATGACCGCGCCCCGGCAGCCCGCCGGTGAACCCGCCCCGATGAGGCATTGAGCGTGGCGGCCCCCCACGACGGGCCATGGCTCGACGAATCCGCCGGGCGGCTCGTGCGCCCCTACACGGTCAGCGACGGGCGGACCAGGCCCACCGCCCAACTGGACCTCCTGACGCAGGTGATGGCCACCGGAAGGCCGGTCATCGGCTACCTCGGGCCCGAGCACACGCAGGCGCTCGGGCTCTGTGCGGCACCCACGTCGGTCGCCGAGATCGCGGCGCAGCTGAAGCTGCCCGCGGTCGTGACCAAGGTGCTGCTCTCCGATCTCGTCGACTGCGGGGCGCTCACCCTGAGAGCCCCGGACTTCTACCACAACCCCACTGACCGGTCCCTGTTGGAGGCAGTGCTCGATGGACTACGACGACAGCTCTGACCCCTTCCCCACCGCGTTGAAGATCCTGATCGCGGGCGGTTTCGGGGTCGGCAAGACGACCTTCACGGGCGCGGTGAGCGAGATCGCGCCGCTCAGCACGGAGGAGCTCCTCACCACGGTCAGCGAGGGCACCGACGATCTGTCGGGCGTCGAGAACAAGACCACGACGACCGTGGCCATGGACTTCGGGCGCATCACCCTCGACCCGGAGCACGTGCTCTATCTCTTCGGGACGCCAGGCCAGGAACGCTTCTGGTTCATGTGGGACGAACTCTCCGAAGGCGCGCTCGGCGCGGTGGTCCTGGCCGACACCCGTCGCCTGGAGGACTGCTTCGCGGCGGTGGACTTCTTCGAGCAGCGCGGCATGGGATTCATCGTCGCCATCAACGAATTCGACGGCGCCCACCGCTATGAACCCGAAGAGGTGCGCTCCGCCATCGACCTGGATCCGCAGGTGCCCGTCGTGCGGTGCGACGCACGGATCTCGAGCTCGGGCATCGCGACCCTGCTCACCCTCGTCAAGCACCTCCTCGCCCACGCCCCGGCCGCCCCGAGCTACGGAGCCCACACCTGATGTACGACGCGACCGCGAACCTGCTGCTCACTCCCGTCGACAAGGAGGCGCCGAACCGGGTGCGGCGGCTGCGCAGGCTCGGCATAGGACTCCAGCCGGACCTCGCCTTCGACGCCTTCGCCGACCGGCTCGCCGAGGTCACGGGCGCGCCGTACTCCATGGTCAACTTCATCGACGAGAACCGGCAGTTCTTCGCGGGGCTGCACACCCCGGACGACATGGGCGCCGGCTCCGAACTGACCTCGACGGCGGCCACGGAGAGCACGGCGCACCGCTATATGGCGCGCGACCACGGCTACTGCCCGCATGTGGTCGTGCGGCGCAAGGCCCTCGTCCTGGAGGACGTCTGCGACTATCCGCGGTTCGCGGGGAACCCGGTGGTTGACGAGATCGGGATCCGCTCCTATCTCGGCGCCCCGCTCATCGACCGCACGGGCATCGCGCTCGGCACGGTCTGTGTGGTGGACGTCGAGCCCCGGCCCTGGGGCAGGGCGGGCCTGGAGACCATCAAGGCGATGGCGGCGGAGCTGATCGAGCAGATTCACCGCCGCGAGGACGGCGGGATCTGATTCACACCTCCAGCACATCGCCGTCGGGAAAGCGGACGCGCACGGCGCCGCCGTCCACCTCGCAGGAGATGGCCTGCCGCAACGCCTCGGGCCGGACGGTGTCCTGGGAGAGGGCGATGAGCGTGACGTGGACGCTCGTCCCGCCCTCGTGCCCGGCGCACGTCAGGTACGGCGTCGCCGAGTGCGGTCCGTACGCGTTGGCCGCCACCTCACGGGCGATGCCCGCCCCCTCGTCCCAGCCGTGCAGCGCGACCACGGCGCTGGTGAGACCCGACTCCGTGCGGGTGAGCGCCCAGCCGGGGCCCTGCTCGGCGTACGGCTGTGTCGCGTCGGCCACCGCGTAGCCGCCCTCGCGGACCGTCACGCCCGCCGGGGCCTGGACCCGGTGGACGCGTATCTCCCACGGGCCGTGCAGCGCACTGGTCGTCTCTACGGGGAACTCACCTTCGAAGCCCGGCAGTTGAGCGTCGTGCCGGGAAGCGGCCACGCGTCCCTCGCACCGCACCGGGTGGATCCGGCGGCGGCGTGAGGGGGTGCCGTCCGGTGCGATGAGCGCGAGGTGGCTGTCCACGGTGCGCTCCCACGCGCTCGGGGCGGTTTCGGGGGCGGTCGCCGTGGAGTAGCCGAACTTGGCGTAGTGCGGGTCGTCGGCCGCGGGGCCTTCGAGCGGGTTGTGGTCGCTGCCGTGGTTGATCAGGCGGACGATGCCGTCGTGCCGCGTGCCGTGCAGGAGCCAGCCGGGCTCGGGGAGGGCCGTGTACTGGTCGGACTCCTCTACGGGGAGCGGGAGTTCGGTCTCCGTCCACACCGGGTGATCGGCGGGCAGGAGCAGGCCGAGGAAGCCCTTGCTGGCCCAGTATGGGGACGCGGGACCCGAATAGGCCTGCGTGGACGGCAGGAACGTCCCGTACCAGCCGAGCGGGAGCAGCCCGCGCTCGTCGGGGACGCCGCGCTCCACGAAGTGCCGTGCGGTGCCGGACGCGAGGCGCCGGGTGAGGCCGGGGGCCAGGGGCGTGCAGTCGGCGAGGGCGCCCATCCAGAGGGGGGCGGTCGCCGCGAAGCGGTACGTCAGGGAGCGGCCCTGGTGGACGGGTGCGCCGTCGGCACCGAAGAACTGCGGGTACGTGGTGAGGAATTGGGTCAGCCGCTCGCGGTACACCGTGCCGCGGCCCTCGCCGTCCGGGCCCGCCATGCGGGCCCAGAGCAGCGGGTACAGGTGCATCGCCCAGCCGATGTAGTAGTCGAAGTTGCGCCCGTCGCCGTCGCTGTACCAGCCGTCGCCGCGGTACCAGTCCTCGATGCGGTCCAGGCCTCCGTCGATGTCCGCCTTGCTGTACGGCGCGCCGACGGAGGCCAGGAACTGCTCGGACACCACCTGGAAAAGACGCCAGTTGTTGTCCCACGTCCTGCCGCCGACGAAGCCGGAGAACCAGTCGACGACCTGCTCCTGGACCCGGGGATCGAGCTTGTCCCAGATCCAGGGGCGGGTCTCGTGCAGGCCGATCGCGATCGACGCGGCCTCCACCATCTGCTGTGAGCAGTCGGTGAGTCGGGGCCAGGCCTCGCCGCCCGCGCCGTCCCGGTCCGTGCCCGCTGTCAGACCCTGCGCGTAGCGTTCGATGAGGTGGGGGTCCACCTCGCCGCCCGCTCCCGCGATCCGGAAGGAGGCGAGGAGGAAGGACCGTGCGTACCCCTCGAGACCGTCCGACACCACCCCTGACCAACTGCTGCGCCCCGGCAGCCGGTACTGCGCGAAACGGGGCGTCGCGTAAGGGACGAGCGCCTCCAGCTGCCGGTCGGCGAGCGCCTCCCAGTGCGCGCGGGTCCAGCCCGTGCGCGGGGACAGGATCCGGTCGGTGGGCGGCAGGGCCAGGTGCGGTGCGGGCATGGTGGATCCGTGCTTCCTATTCGCGGTAGGTGCTTGCGTCGACGGAGGGCTTGTCCAGGCCGAGCGCGGTGATGCGTGCCTTGCCGGACGCGGTGAGGGGGAAGCGCCACTTGGTGACGAAGAACTCCGAGAGGTCGCGCCCCGCGGCCCGGCTCGCGTACACGGCGAGGTTGTCGTAGCGGTCGGCGTCCGCAGCCGACGCGGGGTTGTCGGTGCGGATCAGCCGGTGCAGCTCGGGCCAGACGCCGGTGCCGAAGGCGAGCCGCAACTGCCACAGCGGCACGAGCTTCTGCCACACGTCGAGCGCGGTGTACTCCGTGCCCGAGTCGCGGGCCGTGAAGGCGCGGTCGTACACGTCCTTGCCGCCGGAGTCCTTGGTCAGCAGCCGTGAGGTCTGGCCGAGCGTGCGCTGCGCGGCGAGCGAGTAGAGGTTGCAGGTGACCTCGGTGAGCGCGCCGGGCTTGTACGCGAACTGCTGATGCTGGTGGCCGAGTTCGTGGTACATCCCCCAGCCGCCGGTGCGCAGACCGTTCACGCCCGCGATGTACGTCATCGCGCCGCTCGGGTAGCCCGTGTAGCCGTGCGTCGCGTACGCACCCACGCCGGACGCCACCTTCGTGACGTTCACGAAGTGGTACGGCAGCGGATTGCGGGCGTGGGTGCCGGTGCTGCCGCTCAGTCCGCTGAACGTCGCGTGCGAGGTGAGGAGTTGCTCGTAGGTGTCGAGGAGGGCCGCGTGGTCCTCGGTGCGGTACTGCAAGGCGGTGGCGCGGGCGAGGGTGACGATGGCGTGGGCCGAGCGCAGCTGGACGTATCCGGAGGCCGTCGCCGAGTCCAGCTGGGCCTGGAAGGCGGACTCCGACGTCGACCCGTGGACGAAGGTGGGCATCGGCACGGAGCCGGTGCCGATGGTGACCGTCGCGCGCTCACCGCTGCCGGTCAGGGTGAGGTGGACCGGGCCGCCGTGCGGGTCCGTGACGGTGTTCGCGCCGGACTTGAGGGCATACGAACGCGGGGCGTTGGGAGTGGCGTAGTAGTCGGGGATGCCGACGTACAGCGTGGGCAGCACGCCGTCCGGGGCGGAGACGGTGACCGTCACGGGGGTGTTGGCCGGGGCGTGGGCCGCCGTGGTGAAGAAGTCGCTCGCCCGCTGGGCCGCGCCGAGACGGATGCGCTGGGACTCGGCGGAGGCCCGCGCGGTGAGGGTGATCGCGGCGGCTGCCCGGGGGCGGGCCCGACCGGCCGCTCGGGCGGGGGAGGGGAGGAGGGTCGCGCCCGCGAGGGCGGACAGGCCGGTGAGGACGGTGCGGCGGGGCGGAGTGGATCTCATGGTGCACTCCTTCGGGTGGGGAACTGGATGGACGGGACCTAGGGGTGGGGCGGGGAGCCGGTCACCGCAGGTGCGCGGTGTGCGTGTGGCCTCGTGAGCCCTCGACGCGGGCGGTGACGACCGGGCGGCGGCCCGGAGTGACGGTGACCGTGTCGTCGGCGCTGACCACCTTCCGTACGGCGAAGGGCAGTTCCACGGTGACGCTCGTGCCCGTGCGGCCCGGGTCGGCCACGGCCAGCGACATGCCGTCGCCGCCGCGGCGCACGATCACGGTGCAGGGGCCCGACGCCGTGAGCCCTGCCGCGCTGCCTGGCTGCCAGAAGTGCGCGGCGACGAGGCCGTGGCGGCGGGCCTCGACGGCCTGGGCGGTGGCGTTGTTGGCCAGGACGCGGACCGGCCGCGAGTGGGACCAGACGGCGGTCGCGGCGGCGCTCGCGCCGGGCAGCAGGACGTAGGCGTACGAGGACGGGGCGGGGGAGACGCCGTGGTCGAGCCACAGGGTCAGATAGCGGCGGGTCACCGGAGTGGTGCTGCCGCCCGTGTCCGCGCCGGTGTTGATGTCCCGCCAGGCGCCGGTCCGCTCATCGCGCAGGGCGTGGAGGCGGGCGCCGCCCCGGCCGGAGGAGGACTGCGCCGGGTCGTCGGGGAAGACATAGCCGCCGGTGCCGTCCAGGTGGGCCCAGCGGGCGCCGGGCAGGGGCGCCGACCAGCCCGTGCGCGAGGGCTGCCGGCGGCCGTCGACCGTGAGCCGGGGTGCCCCGTCCTCGTAAAGATTCCGGTTCTCGACGACCGTCTCGATGCTCCGGCCGTCGCTCGCGGTGATGTCCGCGCCCAGGGCGAGCACCGCGTTGTCGAGGAAGAACCACGCCTTCTTGGCCCGCAGTGTGCTGCCGTCGGCGAGGAGCTCCATCGCGGCGGCGCCGAACCGGTCGTCGAGCGCCGCGCCGCCCGCGACGGCGTTCTTCGGAACGTAGGTCCCCGTCCCGCCGCCCGAGCCGATGTCGGCCCGCGTACGGGTGTCCACGGTGGTGCCCGGCAGTCGGTACGGATCGACCGTCGCCCAGAAGCCGTCCCCGAACTGCCCCAGGTCGTCGCCGTCGTACAGATAGGCCATGCCGTCGCCGGTGTACCAGCCGTGCAGGTTCTCGCCGTTGCCCGCCTCGTACGCGGCGATGCGCTTCGAGGAGAGCGAGAGCGTGAGCGCCCAGCCGGGGCGCCGGTGCACCACACGGTCCATGTCCGCGAACGCGAAGTGCCCGGTGAGCCGCTCGGTGGCCGGTACGGCGTCGTCGTCGAGGACGGCCTTGGCACGGGCGAGGGCGGGGACGCCCACCAGGCCCAGGTAGGGGTGGGACGTGTTGCGGCGGATCCAGCCCTTGGCCAGGGCGCGCCAGCGTGCGGCGTACGCGGCGGGGGCTCCGTCCGCCAGCTGCAGGATGTTGGTGAGGGTGACCGCGCCGTCCTTGTGGTCCGGTGCCTTCTCGCGGGATGTCGCACGGCCGCGCAGCGCGTCCATCATCAGGCCGTCGAAGACCACCGGCGAGAACGTCCGCTCCACCGCCTCGTACAGCACGGACGTCTTCGGGTCGGTGACGGCCCACTCGGAGTCCGCGAGCAGCGCGATCAGCTGGCCCGCGCTGCCGAGCAGGACGCTGCCGTACGTCCCCGTGTACGCGACGGAGCCGTGCTGCACGAACGACCCGTCCTCGTAGAACCCGTCGCCCGAAGTGACGTACGTGAACAGGCTGTTCCTGCCCTTGTCCCGGACGTCGGAGAGACCGTCGCGGGCCAGCGCCAGGGTCGCGGGGTCCTGTGCGAGGAGCCCGCGCAGCGCCACGATGACGGCCTTGTCCGCGCGGTTGGCGCCGGTCTCGGACAGGGTCGGCGCGTTGGTGCGGCGGTCCGGGTCCGGGCAGAACTTGGCCACCGCGGAGACGTACTTCGCCAGGTCGGCCGCAGCGATCTTCTCCCGCAGCAGCACGCACGTGTCCATCAGGGCGCGGGGTGCGCCGATCTCCCAGAACCACCAGTTGCCGGATTCGGGGCGGCTCGGGTTGTAGGCGTCGGCGTGCAGGAACCGCAGGGCGTCGAGCAGGGCGTCCGCCGTTTCGGCGCTGTCGCTGAGGGAGGTGCCGGGCGTGGCCCAGGCCGTCGCGATCGTGCGCAGGCGGGTGTAGCTCTGGCCGAAGTTGCCCGGCTCCTTCGCGGGGGAGAGGTCGGCCCACAGGGCGGTGCGCCCCGCCGACCGGTCCAAGTCCTTCCACCAGCCGGACGCCTGGGTGTCCAGGACCTTCAGCGCCGCCGCGAAGTCCGGGTCGGCCGCGTCGAACGCGCCGCCGGTGAGTTGCGCTGCCGCGCGGGCGAGCAGGGTGTCGTACGGGTCCGCGTCCGGCGCCGCGCCCCAGGCCGTACCGCCCGCCGCCAGCGGCACGAAGGCGGACGCGGCGGCACTCGCGGCGAGGATCGTGCGGCGTCGCGGCCCGGTGGAGCCGGAGCGGGGCATGCGCATAGGGAACTCCCATGAGGCGTCAGGGCAGCGGAGGGCGTCGGTCGCCGGGCGGGGAACGAGAGGCGTGAGCGATTCGGCGACAGCATGTAAGCGGTTGCTGTGCGGGGGCAAGAGGGCTCGGCATCTTTCTATGTTCTTTCTGTCCTGGCCCTGCCTCCGTGAGGCACGGTCGAGGGTTAACCGGTTACTGCACCCGCCGTGCCGCCACCGAATCCCGCACCACGATGTGCGTGCCCAGCGTCAGTCCGCCCTCGGCGGGCTGCTGCCACGCGTCGGCCTCCGCGTTCGGGCCCGGGACCGCGAGCCGCACCGCTTGGCGGCCCATCTCCTCCAGCGGAACGTGCACGGTCGTCAGGCGCGGGCGCATGACCTGGGCCGTGGGCACGTCGTCGTAGCCGACCAGGGAGACGTCCTCCGGGACCCTCAGGCCCGCCTCCTCCAGGGCCTGCAGCGCCCCGATCGCCACCATGTCGTTCGCCGCGAACACCGCGCTGAACGTGAGCCCGGACGCCAGGAGTTCGGTCAGCCGGCGGTGCCCGAAGGCGGGGCTGAACGCGCCGGTGTGCACCAGCTCCGGCGCGCAGGGGACACCGCGCAGCTCCAGCGCTCTGCGGTGTCCTGCGATGCGGTCGCGGGTGGTGGAGAGGTCGGGCGGGCCGCCCAGGTAGAGGATCCGGTCGTGGCCCTGCGTGAGGAGGTGGTCGGTGAGGGCGAAGGCACCCCCTTCGTTGTCGTACTCCACCGAGAGGGTCGGCACGTCGCGGCCCACCGACGGCCTCCCGCACAGCACCAGGCGTGCCCCGCCCGCATGCAGATCCCGTGCCCTGCGGGCGACTTCGCGGGCGTACGCGCGATCCGAGTGCGCGCCGCCGACCAGGACCACCGCGTCCGCGCGCTGTTCGTGCAGCAGGTCGACAAAGGCCAGCTCGCGCCGCGGGTCGCCGTGGGTGCAGCAGACCATGCAGAGCCGCCCGGCCTCCGATGCCGCACGTTCGACGCCGCGCGCGATGTGGGCGAAGAACGGGTCGACGACGTCGTGCACGATGATGCCGACCGTCCGGCTCGAGGTCCCGGCGAGCGCCCGCGCGTGGGCGTTGACGACGTACCCGAGCTCCCGGACGGCGTCCTCGACGCGCTCGCGGGTGGCCCGCGCCACCGGGTAGTTGCCGTTCAGGACGCGGGAGACGGTGGCCGACGAGACCTCGGCGCGTGCCGCGACGTCGATGACCGTCGCCCGTCGCCGCTCCGGGCCACGCGCTGCTGCTGCCGCTGCCGCCTCTGCCATGTGCTCGCCCCTCTTGTCGTACGGATCGTCGTGGCTTGTCGCGCAGTTCCCCGCGCCCCTTACGGGGCACGTCCCGCCCGGTATGGATAGTAAGCGTGTACCGAAGCCAGCTCACGGCTCCTGAGAGATGGGGTGAAAAGTCCAAGAGCAGTGGGCGTCCTAGGTGTTGACGGCAACAGTAAGCGATTACTACGTTGCGGCCCCATGGCTGAGAACAGGACCCGAACCGTACGCGCTCGCAGTACCCGGACCGTCCGTGCTCGCAGTACCCGGACCACCGTCCGCGCCGCGACGGCGACCGCAGCCGCGGCCGCCACCCTCGCGCTCGCCCTCCCCGCCCACGCGGCGCCCTTCGACCCGGCCCCGGGTGCGGACGGCGTCGGCGACCCGCTGTTCCCGACGCTCGGCAACGGCGGCTACGACGTCCGCCACTACGACCTCTCCTTCGACTTCACGCCGGTGACGTACGACTTCACCGGCACCATGAAGATCAAGGCGAGAGCCACCCAGGACCTGTCGTCCTTCAACCTCGACGTCGACTCGTTGGCCATCGACGCCATCAAGGTCAACGGCAAGAAGGCCACGTGGGCGATCGGCCCCGGCCAGAGCGGCCAGGAGCTCACCGTCACCCCGGCGGGCGGCCTGCGCGAACACCGGTCCTTCGACGTCGAACTGACCTATCACGGCAACGGAAAGACCAAGCCGGTCGGCCAGCCGGGCTGGCGTCACATGTCCGACGGCGGCTTCGCCTCCGCCGCCCAGGCCTCCCGCGCCGACACCTTCGCGCCGGTCAACGACCACCCCTCCGACAAGGCCACCTGGTCCTTCCACCTCACCGCCCCCGACGGCTGGACGCCCGGCGCCAACGGCAACCTCACCGGCACCCGTGATGCCGCCGATGCCAAGAAGACCTGGGACTTCTCCCTCAAGTCACCGATGGCGCCCGAGCTGTTGGGGATCTCCGTCAACAAGCAGACCTACCTCTACGGACGCGGCCCGCACGGAGTGAAGCTGCGCCACCTCGTCCCCGAGGACCAGCAGGCCAAGTACAAGCCCATCGCCGAGGAGACCGGCGGGCAGCTGGCGTGGCTGGAGAAGACCCTCGGCGTGCGCTACCCGTTCGACACGTACGGCGTGCAGATCGTGCGCGACGGCTACAGCGACGCGCTGGAGAACCAGACCCTGTCGCTGTTCGGCCCCTCGTGGTTCGACAAGCCCACCTACTCGACCACCATGGTCCACGAGCTGACCCACCAGTGGTTCGGCGACTCCGTCACGCCCGCCACCTGGCAGGACGCGTGGATGAACGAAGGGCCCGCCGTCTACTACGCGGCCGTGTGGGCGGACCAGAAGGGGTTCCAGCCCATCGAGGAGAAGATGAAGACCGCGTACGCCAAGCTCGACGCGGTCCGCAAGACCGACGGCCCGCCCGGAAAGCCCACCGGACTCGGCGGCTTCAACATCTACGACGGCGCGGCGGTCTCGCTCTACGCCCTCAACCAGCAGATCGGGCAGGAGCGGTTCGAGGCCGTCATGAAGTCGTGGCTCGGCAAGCACCGGCACGGCAACGCCACCACCCAGGACTTCATCGCCAACGCCGTCGAGGTCACCGGCGACGCCTCGGTCGGCACGTTCCTGAACCACTGGCTGTTCGACCTCGACAACCCGCCCATGCCGGGCCACCCGGACTGGGGTGTCGCGAAGTGAAGCGGCGACAGGGCGCGGGCCAGCGTCCACGTATCGCCGCCGGAGTCATCGCCGTCGCGGCCGTCGGAGCGGTCATCGCCCCGCAGAGCACCGCCCAGGCCGCCCAAGCAGCCCAGGCCGCCCCGAGCCCCAAGATCCTCCACGTCGCCCCGAACGCCTCGGGGGAGTCCTGCACCACCGCCCGCCCCTGTTCCCCGCAGGCGGCCCGTGACGCGGCCCGCACCATCAGCGGGCGTGACGTACGCGTCGAACTCGCGGATGGCACCTACGAGATGAGCGAGCCGCTGAAGCTGGACGCGGCCGACTCCGGGCGCGACGGGCACACCGTCACCTGGACCGCCGCGCGCGGTGCCCGCCCCGTCCTGTCCGGCGGCCGGGCGCTGACCGGGTGGGAGAAGGCCGCCGACGGCACCTGGACGGCGGATGTCCCCGAAGGGGTCACCCCGCGCCAGCTGTTCGTGAACGGCGACCGGGCCCGGCGCGCACGGGGCGCGGCCTGCGCGGCGAGCACCTGTGACGCGACGAAGACCGGCATGACGGGTGCCACCGCCACCGGCATCGCCACGTGGCAGCGGCCCACCGACGCGGAAGCTGTCATCAAGGTCCGCTGGCGCGACTACCACTGCCGTATCACGGGCGTGGAAGGGGACAACCTCACCTTCGCGCAGCCCTGTTGGACCAATTCGGCCAGCGGCACGAACCGTACGGGCCCCGCCTGGGACTCCACCACCGTCGACTCGGCGCGCTACTCCCAGGTCGCCTTCTTCGAGAACGCCCGCGAACTCCTGGACAAGCCGGGCGAGTTCGTCTGGGACTCCGAGGACCGCACCGTCACCTACCTCCCGCGCAAGGGCGAGGATATGGGCCACGCGCGCGTGCTCACCCCGGTGACCGAGCGGCTCATGGTCGTCGACGGCGCGCACGACCTGCGCGTGCAGGGCATCGGCTTCGCGTACGCCGCGTACGGCCAGCCCTCCACCGACGAGGGATACGCGGGCACCCAGGCCGGTCTCACCCTCACCGGGGCGAGTGGCCCGGTCGATCACGCGGGCCGTCACTACACGAAGCCGAGCGCGGCGCTCACCGTGCGAGGCGGTCGCCATGTGGCTGTCACCGGCGCCGAGTTCACCCATCTGGGCGGCGCCGGAGTCGTCCTCGAAGGCGGCACCAAGGACACGTCGGTCACCCGCTCCCGCTTCACGGACCTGTCGTCCGGTGCCGTGTACGTCGGCGACACCGAGCCGAAGCCGGAGGCGGAACTCGCCGGTGAGCGCAACACCGTCGCGTACAACACGATCCGCCGCACCGGCGTCGAGTACACCGACGCGGTCGGCATCTGGGCCGGATACGAGGCCGAGCTGACCGTCGACCACAACACTCTCGACGACCTGCCCTACTCGGGGATCTCCGTCGGCTGGGGCTGGAACCAGCCGGAGGCCCAGAAGTCGGTCCTGAGGGACAACCGGGTCACGAACAACCGGATCACGAACGTGATGCGCGTCGAGCACGCCCAGCACGACGGCGGCGCCATCTACACCCAGGGCGCACAGCCCGGCACGGTCGTCTCCGGCAACTACATCAACCGCTCCGCCTACGGGAACACCGAGCGCGACGGCAACGGCATCTACCTCGACGAGCAGTCCTCGCACATCCGCGTCGAAGGCAACGTCATCACCCGCATCGGCTACAAGTGGGTCTCGAACTGGGCCGATTACGGCATCCAGAACCACGCCACCGGCAACTGGACCGACACCGACGCACCGGCCCTCACCGGCACGGGATCGACGATGGAGGGCAACCACACCGAGCTCGACCGGCTCCCCGCCGAAGCGCTCGCCGTGGCGGCACGCGCGGGCGCGCACGGAGCCCCGGCCGAGCAGCTCCGCCCGGACCTCGCCCGCGAAGGCACCGCGTCCCAGTCCTCCACGGACGGCGCGGCCGACGCTTCGTACGCGACCGACGGGGACACCTCCACCGACACCCGCACGCTGTCCGAACCGGGTGCCTGGTGGCAGGTCGACCTCGGTGCCGCGCGGCGCGTGGGACAGGTCGAGGTCTGGAACAACACCTCCATGACCACGGCGGACTTCGACGTGCAGCTCGCCAGGACAGCGGACTTCGCCGACGCCACGACCCTGCACGTCACGGGACGATCCCTTCGGCCCACACTCCTCGACACGGACGCGGAAGCCAGATACATAAGGATCAAGCTCACCGGCACGGGAAGCGTGGCGCTCGCCCACGTACTCGTGCACCCTGCACGTACATAGGCAACACCCGCACTCGCACAGGTATTTGTACGGAAAGGCACACCATGACCGACCTCCGTCTCGGCGTCCTCGGCTACGGCCTGCGCGGTTCGCTCGCCCGAACCGCCCACCGGCCCGGCGCGGGCTCCCGCGTCACCGCGCTCGCCGACCACGACGTGACCGCCCGGACGGAGGCGGCCGTGGCCTTCCCCGGCGCCCTGATATCCACCGACCACCGCAAGGTCGTCGAGGACCCGGACGTCGACGCCGTCGTGATCCTCACCCCCGACCACACCCACGCGCAGCTCGCCTGCGAGGCGCTGCGCGAGAACAAGCCCGTCTTCGTCGAGAAGCCGCTGGAGATCGGCATCGAGGCCTGCGACGCGATCCTGCGGACCGCGTACGAGACGGGAACGCGGCTCTACGTAGGCCACAACATGCGCCACATGCCCGTGGTCAGGCTGATGCGCGACATCATCAGGCGCGGCGAGATCGGCGAGGTCAAGACGGTCTGGGTACGCCACTTCGTCGCCTACGGAGGCGACTGGTACTTCAAGGACTGGCACGCCGAACGGCAGCACACCACCGGCCTGTTGCTCCAGAAGGCCGCCCACGACATCGACGTCCTGCACTGGCTCGCCGACGGCTACACCCGCCAGGTACAGGCCCTCGGCGACCTCATGGTCTACGGGGACAATCCGCACCGCCGCGAGCCGGGCGAGCCGAAGACGGACGACTGGTACAGCAAGGACGGCCACTGGCCGCCGCACACCCAGCGCGACCTCAACCCCGTCATCGACGTGGAGGACGTCTCCCTGGTCAACATGCGCCTGGACAACGGAGTCCTCGCCTCCTACCAGCAGTGCCACTTCACGCCCGACTACTGGCGCAACTACACCGTCATCGGGGACGCGGGCCGCCTGGAGAACTTCGGTGACGGCCCCGGGGGAGTGGTGAAGGTCTGGAACCAGCGGCGCTCGTCCTACCGCCCCGAGGCCGACGCCGAGTACCCGGTGCCGGACGCCCAGGACGAGGGCGGGCACGGCGGTTCCGACCCGCTGCTCATCGACGAGTTCGTACGGTTCGTGCGCGAGGGAGGGCGCACCGACACCTCGCCCGTCGCGGCCCGGATGGCGGTGGCGGCGGGCGTGCGCGCGACGCAGTCGCTGCGGGACGGGGGCGTTCCGCGGGAGGTGCCCGACCTCGATCCGGAGCTCGTCGCGTACTTCGAGCGGGGTCAGACCCGCGCCTGAAGCAGAGGCCTGAAACAGAGGCCTGAAGCAGGGCCTGAAGCAGGGCCTGAAGGAAAGCTGCGGCGGCGCTTAAGAAATCCTCGATGGACCAGGGCGCCGCCGTAAGGAAGATTCCTGTGTCGTCGGGGGAAGAAGCGACGTACGACAGGAGCCGCTGCGGTGAAGGCGCTGGTCAAGGAGAAGGCGGAGCCAGGGCTCCGGCTGATGGACGTACCGGAGCCGGTGATCGGCCACGGAGACGTCCTGATCAAGGTGCTCCGCACCGGGATCTGCGGCACCGATCTGCACATCCGGGCCTGGGACGGCTGGGCGCAGCAGGCGATCGAGGCGCCGCTGGTCGTCGGACACGAGTTCGTCGGCGAGGTCGTCGAGACCGGGCGTGACGTCGCGGACATCAAGATCGGCGACCGGGTCAGCGGCGAGGGCCACCTGGTCTGCGGCAAGTGCCGCAACTGCCAGGCGGGCCGCAGACACCTGTGCCGCGCGACGGTGGGTCTCGGTGTCGGCAGGGACGGGGCGTTCGCGGAGTTCGTCGCGCTGCCCGCCGCCAACGTCTGGGTGCACCGCGTGCCCGTGGACCTCGACGTGGCCGCGATCTTCGACCCGTTCGGCAACGCCGTGCACACCGCGCTCTCCTTCCCGCTGGTCGGTGAGGACGTCCTGATCACCGGGGCGGGACCGATCGGCCTGATGGCCGCGGCGGTGGCCCGGCACGCCGGTGCCCGCAACGTCGTCATCACGGACGTCAGCGAGGAGCGCCTTGAGCTCGCCCGCAAGGTCGGCGCGAGCCTGGCCCTGAATGTCGCGGAGACCTCGATCGCCGAGGGGCAGCGCGAACTGGGCCTGCGCGAGGGCTTCGACGTCGGCCTGGAGATGTCGGGCAACCCCGTCGCGATGCGCGACATGCTCGCCAACATGACGCACGGCGGCAAGATCGCCATGCTCGGTCTGCCGGCCGAGGAATTCGCCGTCGACTGGTCCCGGATCGTCACCTCCATGATCACGATCAAGGGCATCTACGGCCGCGAGATGTTCGAGACCTGGTACTCCATGTCCGTGCTGCTCGAAGGCGGCCTCGACCTCGCCCCCGTGATCACCGGCCGGTACGGCCACCGTGACTTCGAAGCGGCCTTCGACGACGCGGCGAGCGGCCGCGGCGGCAAGGTCATCCTCGACTGGACCTCCTGAACCCCACGGCTTCCCACGGCTCCTCTCGGCTCTCCACGGCTTAACTCCCAAAGGAATCAAGCATGTTCGACTCCGTACGCGACGACCTGCGCACCACCCTCGACGAGATCCGCGCCGCAGGACTGCACAAGCCCGAGCGCGTCATCGGCACCCCGCAGTCCGCCACGGTCGCCGTCACCGCGGGAGGCCGCCCCGGTGACGTACTGAACTTCTGCGCGAACAACTACCTCGGCCTCGCCGACCACCCCGAGGTGGTCGCCGCCGCCCACGAGGCCCTGGACCGCTGGGGCTACGGCATGGCGTCCGTGCGCTTCATCTGCGGTACGCAGGAGGTGCACAAGGAGCTGGAGGGGCGCCTGTCCGCGTTCCTCGGCCAGGAGGACACGATCCTCTACTCGTCCTGCTTCGACGCCAACGGCGGAGTCTTCGAGACGCTGCTCGGCGCCGAGGACGCGGTCATCTCCGACGCCCTCAACCACGCCTCGATCATCGACGGCATCCGGCTGAGCAAGGCCCGCCGCTTCCGCTACGCCAACCGCGACATGGCAGACCTGGAGCAGCAGCTGAAGGAGGCATCCGAGGGCGGCGCGCGCCGGAAGCTCGTCGTCACCGACGGCGTCTTCTCCATGGACGGGTACGTGGCCCCGCTGCGGGAGATCTGCGACCTCGCCGAGCGCTACGACGCGATGGTGATGGTCGACGACTCGCACGCCGTCGGCTTCGTCGGCCCCGGCGGCCGCGGCACGCCTGAGCTGCACGGCGTCATGGACCGCGTCGACATCATCACGGGCACCCTCGGCAAGGCGCTCGGCGGCGCCTCCGGCGGTTACGTCGCCGCCCGCGCGGAGATCGTCGCCCTGCTTCGCCAGCGCTCGCGCCCGTACCTCTTCTCGAACACCCTCGCCCCGGTGATCGCGGCGGCATCCCTGAAGGTCCTCGACCTCCTGGAGTCGGCGGGCGACCTGCGCGAGCGGCTCGCCGCGAACACGGCGCTGTTCCGCTCGCGGATGACTGAGGAGGGCTTCGACATCCTGCCGGGCGACCACGCGATCGCCCCGGTGATGATCGGCGACGCCTCGGTCGCGGGACGCATGGCCGAGCTGCTCCTGGAGCGCGGCGTGTACGTGATCGGCTTCTCGTACCCGGTGGTGCCGCAGGGCGCGGCCCGTATCCGCGTCCAGCTGTCGGCCGCGCACTCCACCGACGACGTGAACCGCGCGGTGGACGCCTTCGTGGCGGCGCGCGCGGAGCTGGACGCTTCGGGTACCTGAGCGGCCTGGTGGGGCCGCTGGTACCGGTGCGCCCGGTGGTTTGGGAGAATCGGCCTCATGATTGAAGCGCGGCGGCTGCACATCCTCCGTGCGGTGGCCGACCACCGCACGGTCACGGCCGCTGCCGCCGCGCTCTACCTCACGCCGTCCGCGGTGTCCCAGCAGCTGACGGCCCTGGAGCAGGAGACGGGCCACCGCCTGGTCGAGCGCGGTGCCCGCGGGGTCCGTCTCACCCCGGCGGGCGAGATCCTGCTCTCCCACACGAACGCGGTCCTCGCCCAGCTGGAACGGGCCGAGGCGGAGCTCGCCGCGTACAGCTCGGGCGCGGCCGGGACGGTGACCGTGGCGTCCTTCGCCACGGGGATCGCCCTGGTGGTCGGTCCCGCCCTGGCCCGTCTCTCGTCCGCGGCGCCCGGGATCCGGGTGCGGGTCCAGGACGCGGAGGGCGACGCGAGCCTGCCGATGGTGCTCGACCGGCAGGTGGACGTCGCCGTGGCGGTGGAGTACCGAGGGGCTCCGGGCGCGGACGATCCGCGCCTCACGCGGGTCCCGCTGTACGCGGAGCCGTTCGACGCGGTGCTCCCCGAGACGCACCGCCTCGCGGCGGCGGAGCGCGTGCCGCTCGCGGAGCTCGCCAAGGACGCGTGGATCGGTCCCTTCGCGGGCAACCCCTGCCATGACGTGGTGATACTCGCCTGCGAGGCGGCGGGCTTCCAGCCCCTGCTCGAACACTGGTCGGACGACTTCCGGGCGGTGGTCGCCCTGGCATCGGCGGGCGCGGGCGTGGCCCTGGTGCCGCGGTCGGCGCTGCGGGGCATGGACGTCTCGGGGGTGGTGATCCGCCCGGTGGAGGGCGTGGCCCCCACTCGCCGGGTGTTCGCGGCGGTGCGGTGCGGGGCGGAGGAGCACCCGCTGATCCGTCCGGTGCTCGATGCCCTGGGCGAAGCCGCGGGATAGCGGTCGTGCCAGGCTGCGGCCCGGCCCCGTCGGCGGTGCGCCCGACGGGACCGGACCTGACCGGGTGCGGACGCCGGCGACGGCGCCGGTGGCTACATCCAGAGGCCGTCGAGGAACGGATAGGCCTCGGTGAGCCTGGCCGGGCCCTGGATGAGCTTGTCCTCGGAGACGACGACGAACTCGTCGCCCTTGGTGAGGAAATAGTGCGCCGTGGATTCGCTGACGGCCGTGGTCGCCGCGTCCGGTCCGAACCCGAAGGCATCGGGTGCGGCCGTCAGCTGGAACCGCTGGTGGGACGGTCCACGCGCCGGGTCGACCCCCGCGGTGCAGGTGTCCCTGCGGCCGAAGACCAGCAGCCTTCCTCCGTCGGCACCGAAGCCGGTGACGTCGCACAGCTCGCCGACCTGTTCCAGCAGGAGGTGGTGCAGGAAGTGCTCCGCGTCCTGGACGGGGCCGTGGCCCTTGTCGGAGAACTCGACGGCCTGGCCCCCGGTGAAGCCCAGATATGTGTGACCGCCGCGCCTGGCGGCGGGACCGACGGCGTCGAAGCCGTCGCTGAAGGGCTTGGGCAGGTCCGGGAACTGGTCGGCGAGCTTCCGCGGTCCTGACTCGATGCCGCGCCGCTTGGAGAAGCGGATGAACTCGTCGCCGCGGAAGCCCTCGAAGCGTACGTAGGGCGTGCCGCTGTCCGGGATCGCCTTGGCCGCAGACTCGAAGATCCCGCCGCCCGCGTCGAGCGCCTGCTTGGCCGCGCCGCTCAGGGAGCCGAGGACCGAGCCGAGGATGCCGCCGCCGGCGGAGACCACGGTGGCCGTCAGCGCGTCGAACGCCTTGACCTCACCGCGACCCGGCACCCGCTCGAAGCGCCACTCCTGTGCGGGGCGGGGCCCCATGGTGGGCTTGCCCGCCTGCTCCAGGGCCGCGTCGGGCGCGCTGCTGTCGTCGTGGACCGACAGCAGGTGGCCGCTGTTCACGTTGACCAGCGTGTACCGGTCGTCGCCGACCGCCACCGGCCGCCACAGCTGGGACACCAGCAGGTCCTGCCGTGTCTCCGGTGGGCACTGCTGCACCGGTGAGCCCACGCGGCCGCGGCCGGTCATGATGTCCATGCGCAAGGTGCTGTGCACGTTCTGCAGCGTCCAGGCGCCCTCCTTGGCGGCGTCGGGCCGCAGATGCCACAACTGACTGTGCCGGGCGGCTCCTTGCGGGTTCAGCTCCTGCTGCACGACCGGGACGCTCTGTGCGGTCTTGGCTCCCTGCACTCCCGCGTACAGCCCGCTCGCCTCGTTCTTGAGCAGGTAGATCCCCTCGGACAACGCAGACATTGCCAACCTCCGTGGAAGACGGACAGTGATCCCCCGCGTGTGCGCCTCACAGAGTAGGAGCTGAGTCCGTTTGCCGATACGGGTGGATTTCGGCTGCTATTAACCCCTCAATTACCGGTACGCGTGGCGGCCGTTCGCACAGGTGTCGACGCAGGTGGCGTCAACTCTCCCCGTCGGCGCATCCGTTGGCGGGGCGCGCGGCGCGGCGGGACGCGCCCGGAATGGGCGGGGCCGGTTCTCACCCATGACGCGGGCTTCAACTGGGCTCCGGCGGGCCCCACTTGCTGCTCTGAGCTGCCAGGCCGCCGGACACAGGGGCTGGGCCGAGGTCGGCGTCCCCGTCCTCGTGGCGCAGGACCCAGTCGTCGAGGTCGCGTGCGGCTTCGAGAGGGTTGCCGACGGTGTAGGCCCGCCACCATGGGCCCGCCTCGCTGAGTTCGTGGTCGGGACCGTGGTCGGGGCCGTGGTCGCGGTCGGGGGAGATCTCCTCCCGGAAGCAGGACTCGGCCGCGGCGAAGCGTGCCCGCGCTGTCCGTGCGTCCACGCCCAGGACGTCACCGATGACCTGCCAGCTCGCGCCGCCGATGCGCTCGCTCACGGCGGCGGCCTCGAAGAACCGGTGCGCGGCCCTGAGTACGAGCGCTGCGTCGGCCAGTACGGATCCGGGGGAGCCGGCGGTGCCGTCGGGACGCAGCTCGTGCTCGCCGATCGGTACGGCGGCACGCGCGAGACCGGCGAGGTCGCACGCCTCGTGGGCCATCGCGAGACGTGCGCGCGCCGCGTCGGTGTACGGCGATTCGGTGTGAGCCTTGTACGGCGACACGGCGGTGGCGAAGTCTTCGTCGTCCATGGCGGTCGGCCTCAACCGCGCACGAAGTAGAGGACGGTCATCGTCACGGCGGTGGTCAGGATGATGCTCCGCAGCAGCGGGTCGGAGAGGCGGCGAGCGAAGTGGGCGCCGGCGAAGCCGCCCGCCAGTGCGCCGACGAACATGGGGGCAAGGACGAGCGGGGCGCTCAGCGCGTCCGATGCGACGAGGAGCAGCGCGGTCGCGCTGAGGTTGATGGCCGCGATCTGGGTGACCCGCATCGGATTGCTGACCGCGGTGTCGAGCCCGAGGCCGATGCCCCACAGGGCGAACATCATGATGCCTACGGCACCGCCGAAGTATCCCCCGTACAGCGCGAGGAAGAACTGCCCGATCAGGACGGCCCGGGAGCTGATGCCGATCTCGCGGCCGAGCGCACTGCTCACTGCACGGGAGAGGCGGCGGCCGAAGGCGAGAACCACCGTGGCGAAGGCGAGCAGCCAGGGCACGGCGGCGTCGAACGACGCCGCGGGGAGCGCGAGGAGCAGGGCGGCGCCGAGTCCGCCTCCGACCACACTGATGACCGTCAGCGCTTTGGTGGACGTCGCCCCGACCGGGGTGAGTTCGCGTCGGTAGACCCATCCGCTGGCCACGGCCCCCGGCACGAGGGCGATGGTCGACGACGCGTTCGCCGTCACGGGGGACAGGCCCACCGCGACCAGCGCGGGCAGCGCCACGAACGTGCCTCCGCCGCCGACGGAGTTCAGCGCTCCGGCGGCGGTGCCTGCCAGCAGGACGAGCAGAATTTCGGACACCCGCCGAGCATCGCCCTGTGACGGGCGGGCCCACAATGCGTTATCGGTGTACCCAGCCTAAGGCTGTGCCTTAGGCTCACGAGGGTGCGCTACGACCTGGACGATCTGCGGCTCTTCCTCGACATCGTGACGGAGGGGTCCATCACGGCGGGTGCCCGCCGGATGCACCTGAGTCTGCCGTCGGCCAGCGCGCGGGTCCGCTCCCTTGAGCAGCAGGCCGGAGTGGCACTGCTGATCCGCGGCCGGAGGGGAGTGCGCCCCACCCCGGCGGGGTCCACGCTGGCCCGGCACGCGCGCGAGGTCCTCGCCCAGACCGTGCGGCTCGAGAGCGCGGTCGCGAGCTATACGAGATCCCCGACCGCACCGCTGACCCTCCTCGGCGGCGGCTCGGCGGTGCACCGACTCGTGCCGCAGGCCCTGGTCTCGTTCCTCCGGGCGCACCCGGACACCGACGTGCGCGTCTCCGAGAAGCGCACGCCGCAGATGGTGCGGATGCTGGCCGACGGCGAGGCGGACCTGGGCATCGTCCTGGACGACGAGGCCCGCGACTGCGGTCTGGCGATGGAACCCCTCGGTGACGACTCCCTCGTGGTGGTCGGCCAGCCCGGCGGGATCCTCGCGGGGCGTACGTCGTTGACCTACAGCGAGGCCGCCGAGCACCCCCTTGTCGGTCTCGACGCCGGCGCCTCGCTGCGCCGCTGGATCGAGAGGCATGTCGGCCCCCACGCGCCGGTGGTACGCCACCGCACCACGGTCGCCAACCTCAACGTCCTGGTCGCACTCGCCGCAGCGGGCGTGGGCCTCGCGATCGTCCCGCGCCGAGTGATCGACCCCACCCAGCCCCTGGACGTATGCGAATTGCAGGACCCCTGGGCCCGCCGCCACCACCTGCTGGCATGGGGCGCCAAAACGGGCCCGGCATCCCCGGCGACAAAGTCACTGGCCGACCACCTGCGCAAGGCATCAACCTCGGAACCTGCGCTGCCGGGGCGTCGGGGGGCTGGGTGGGGGTGAGGCGTATCCCCGAACCCCGAACCCCGGCCCCTCAAGCCGCAGGCCGCCCCGTGCTCGCTCGCAGCACCACCTCGCCCCGCACCCGTTCCACCCGCGACCGCACGCCCCGCTCGCGAAGGGCGAGGGCCAGCACGTCCCGGCCCATCCGCGTCAGCGGCAGCGCAACGGTGGTCAGCGGTGGTGTGAGTTCCCCGACCAGGGGGATGTCGTCGAAGCCCGCGAGCGACACGTCGTCCGGCACCCGGAGCCCCCGTTCCCGCAGCGCACCCAGCGCCCCCACGGCCATCACGTCCGTCACCGCGAAGACGCACGTCGGCCGCTGCCCCCGGCGCAGCAGTTCGAACGCCGCCGCATGGCCCCCGTCACGGGTGAAGGCGCCCTCCACGATCCGCTCCGGGGGAAGGGCGACCCCCGCGTCGGTCAGCGCCGCGCGGAACCCGGCCAGGCGGTCCGCGACCGTGGTGAGCCGTTCGGGGCCGGTGAGTACGGCGAACTCCCGGTGGCCCAGGGACAGCAGCGCCCGCGCCAGCGCACCCGCCCCCGCCCGGTTCTCCGGCTGCACCGTGTCCACGCGCAGACTGCGGTGCCGGCTGACCACGGCGACGCGGCCCCCGTCACGTATGTAGGGGGCGAGCTCCGACTCCAACGCCCGCTCCCACGCGGGGTCCTGGAAGCCCGAGCCGATGAGCAGGATCGCGCGGGCCCGCTGAGCCCGCAGCATCGAGACGTACGCGATCTCCCGCTCCGGCGCGCGGAAGGTGCTGGCCAGCATCACGAGGAGGTCCTGCTCGGCCGCCGCCGCCATCACACCGCTCGCGATCGCCGCGAAGTAGGGGTCGCCGACGTCGTGGCAGATGACGCCGACGGTGTTGTTCGACGAGCTGGCGAGCGCCTGCGCATGGGCGTTGGGGATGTACCCCAGCTGGTCCGCCGCTTCGAGCACCCGGCGCCGCAGGTCCTCGCGGACGCGCGTCGTGCCGTTCAGGGCACGTGACGCGGTGGCGGGGGAGACCCCGGCGGTGCGGGCCACCGCGTACAGAGTGACGTGAGGCCCGTGCTCGCGCCCTCGTCCGACCGCGGGGCCAAGACCAGGGCCGGGTCCTTGCTCACCTCCGCGTCCGGACGCGAGCCCTTGACCGCCTCCCCGTCCGGGTGCGGGGCCCCGCTCGCCGCTCCGTCCGGGCGCGAGTCCTCGACCGTCTCCGCCTCCGCCTCCCCGTCCGGGTGCGGGGCCCCGCTCGCCTCCGCGCCGGGGTGCGGGTTCGTGCTCGCCACCTCGTCCGGGTGCGGGCCCTTCCCCGCCTCCCCGTCCGCGCGCGGCCTCTCGCCCGCGCGCCCGCCCGGCCCCGGGTTGCTCCTCAGCGCCCCGCCCGGCCCCGGGTTGCTCCTCAGCGCCCCGCCCGGCCCCGGGTTGCTCCTCAGCGCCCCGCCCGGCCCCGGGTTGCTCCCCAGCGCCCCGCCCGGCCCCGGGTTGCTCCCCAGCGCCCTGCCCCGCCCCCGCTCCGTGTCCCTGCGCCCGCCCCGCCCCGGGTCCCTGCTCGCGCCCTAGCGCCCGCACCGCGCCCCCTTCGTCTCGCGCCGCGAAACTTCGAGCCGACCTATTGACCCTGCGGTCAGCCAGTCATTAGCGTGGCGGAGACCTTATCAGAAAGCGCTTTCTGAAAGCGGTTTCCGCACCACCGACGCTCCGCAACTGCCTCCGAAGTTCGCTGAATGCCAGGGGAGTTCACCGTGAGCCAGAGCGCACTGCAGGCAACTCCCGTCAAAACGGCAGGCGTTGTCGACCGTAGCCGCCCTACCTTGCGACAACGTACCGCCGAGGCGGCCGAGAAGAGCTGGCGTCCGCTGGTCCTGCTGCTCGTCTGCTTCGGGGCCTGGTGGCTGATCGCCGCCACCGAGATGGTCGAGGCGTACCTCGTGCCCTCGCCCGGCGCGACCCTCGACGTGATCCTCGACAAGCCCGACTACCTGTGGCAGCACACCTGGGTCACCACCTACGAGACCCTGCTCGGCTTCCTCATCGCCGTGGGCGTCGGCATCCTCTCCGCGGTCGTCATGGTCTACTCGACGACCGTCGAGAAGACGCTCTATCCGATCCTCCTCTTCGCCCAGGTCGTGCCGAAGATCGCGATCGCCCCGCTGTTCGTCGTCTGGCTCGGCTTCGGCATCGCCCCGAAGATCCTCATCGCCGTCCTGATCGCCTTCTTCCCCGTCGTCATCTCGATGGTGACCGGCCTGAAGGCCGTCGACCCGGAGATGCTCCAGCTCTCCGCCACCATGGGCGCGCGGCCCTGGCAGACCTTCCTCAAGATCCGCTTCCCGGCGTCGCTCCCGCACCTGTTCTCGGGTCTGAAGGTGGCCGTCACGCTCGCCGTCACCGGCGCCGTCGTGGGCGAGTTCGTCGGCGCGAACGAAGGCCTCGGCTATGTGATCCTCCAGGCCAACGGAAATCTCGACACCCCGATGCTCTTCGCGGGGCTGCTCGTCATGTCGCTGATCGGCGTCGTCCTCTTCGTGCTCGTCGAGATCGCCGAGAAGCTGCTCCTGCCGTGGCACGCGAGCCGCAGGGACGTGGCCGCCACCACTGCCTACTGACACCCACCACGCGGTGCCGGCGCACCCACCCCGCCATGTCCGATGTTCGACGTACGCGAGAAGGGCCGTCCCATGCACGCGCGCAGACTGCTCACCGGAATCGTCCCCCTGGCCCTCGTCGCGGTGACCGCGACGGCCTGCGGCGGTGACGACGACAAGACGAGCACCAGCGACTCCGGCAAGAAGCTCGACAAGGTGACGCTGACCCTCAACTGGTATCCCTACGGCGAACACGCGCCGTTCTACTACGGCAAGCAGCAGAAGATCTTCGAGAAGCACGGCATCGACCTGGACATCAGGGCGGGCCAGGGCTCCCAGAAGACCGTGCAGGCGACCGGCGCCGGGCAGACCGACTTCGGCTGGGCGGACACACCGGCGGTGCTCGCGGGCGTCGACCAGGGCGTCAAGGTGAAGAGCCTGGGGGTCTTCCTCCAGACGACGCCCGCCTCCGTGCAGTTCTTCGACGCGCAGGGCATCAAGGCGCCCGCCGACCTCAAGGGCAAGATGATCGCGGGCACGGCGGGCGACGCGCTCACCAAGACCTTCCCGATCTTCCTGGAGAAGAACGGCATGGAGCTCTCGGACGTCAAGGTCCAGAACACCGACCCGGCGGGCAAGATCGCCGCGGTGATCTCCGGCAAGACGGACGCGCTGCTCGGGTACGCGAGCGACCAGGGCCCCACCATGCAGAACAAGGCCAAGAAGGACGTCTCGTATCTGCGCTTCTCCGAGAACGGCCTCAACTTCTACTCCAACGGCCTCATCGCCGGGCCCAAGACCCTTCAGGGCAGGGGCGATCTGGCCAAGCGCATGACCGCCGCCGTGAGCGAGTCATGGGCGGCCGCCGAGAAGAGCCCGGAGCCCGCCGTCGCCTCCATGGACGGCGCGTCCGAGCAACTGCCGCCCAAGGAAGTGCTGTCCGAGCAGTTCAAGACCACGCTGACGCTGCTGCACACCGACGCCACGAAGGGGAAGGCGCCGGGTGCCAACACCGAGGCGGACTGGCAGCAGACCATCGACGTCTTCTCCGAGGCGGGCATGGTCAAGAAGGCCAAGCCCGTCGCGGAGTACTGGGACGCGGCCAAGGGGATCAAGGGCTGAGGGGCGGCAGGGCAATGACGAAGGACGCGACTCTCAGGATGAGCGACGACCCACGTGCCGCGGCGGGGGATGCGAGGCCGTCCGCGGTGCGCATCGACGACGTCGCCGTCCGCTTCCGTACGAAGAAGAAGGACGTCACCGCGTTGCAGGACGTCTCGCTGAACGTCGGCGCGGGCGAGTTCGTGGCGATCGTCGGGCCATCGGGGTGCGGCAAGTCCACCCTCCTGAAACTCGTCGCCGGGCTGCTCGCGCCCTCCTCGGGCGACGTGCTCCTCGGCGGCGAACAGGTGCGCGGGCCACGGCGCGACATCGGATACGTCTTCCAGCGCGCGGCGCTCCTGGACTGGCGCACCGCACGCCGCAACATCCTGCTCCAGGCGGAGATGCGCGGCATCCCCGGCGCCGAGGCACGCGCGCGCGCCGACGACCTGATCCGCATGACCGGACTCGGCGGCTTCGAGGACGCCTATCCGCACGAGCTGTCCGGCGGCATGCAGCAGCGCGTCGCACTCTGCCGCGCCCTCCTGCACGAGCCGCCGGTGCTGCTCATGGACGAGCCCTTCGGGGCACTCGACGCGCTCACGCGCGAGCAGATGAACGTCGAGCTGAACCGGATCTGGCGCGAGACCGGAACGACGGTCCTCCTGGTGACCCACTCGATCCCTGAGGCGGTCTATCTCGCGGACCGCGTCGTCGTGATGAGCCCCCGCCCCGGGACGGTCGAGGAGATCATCGACGTCGGCCTGCCCGCGGAGCGTTCGTACGCGACGACGCTGGCGACGGCCGAGTTCCGCGAGGCGACCGGGCGGATCCGCGAGCTCCTCGGGGCGGTGTCCGCGCACGAGTGAGGTGTGAGCCACAGGGGTCGGCGATGGCCATGTGTCCCATATCCGGGATAGCGTGCCAGATATGGAACACGATGGCGTCGACGACCGGCTCGCCGCCCGCCTCGCCGAGCTGCGCGCGGAACGCGGCTGGTCCCTCGGCGAATTGGCGGACCTCAGCGGCGTGAGCCGCTCCACCCTGTCCAGGGCCGAACGCGCGGAGATCAGCCCCACCGCGTCGCTCCTGAACCGGCTCTGCGCCGTCTACGAACGCACCATGTCGCAGCTCCTGAGCGAGGTGGAGGCCGAGCCCGCGCAGCTGGTGCGCGCGGCCGAGCAGGGCGTGTGGACCGACAGCGCGTCCGGCTTCGTGCGGCGGTCGGTGTCGCCGCCCCACGCGGGGCTGCGCGGCGAACTCGTCGAGGGCCGCCTGGAACCGGGCGCGGACGTCGCATACGACCGGCCTCCCGTGCCCGGCATCGAACAGCACATCTGGGTGCTCGACGGGGCGCTGGAGGTCACCGTCCAGGGCGATCCGCACACGCTGAACGCGGGGGACTGTCTGCGCTTCCGGCTGTGGGGGCCTACGCGGTTCCGTTGCGTGGGGGAGCGGGCCGTGCGGTACGCCCTGGTGGTGGTCGCGCGATGAGGGACGACCGAACGCCGATACGCCTCTCCGCGGAACAACTCGTCGCGGCCGCGGACGACTTGGGCGCCCTGCTCGCCGACGTCGTGGACGGCGGCTCGTCCCTCGGCTTCCTCGCGCCCCTCGGCCCGACGGCAGCAGCCGACTGGTGGCGGGGCCTGGCACCGGCGGTGGCGGAAGGACGCCTCGCCGTCTGGGCCGCACGCGACGCCGAGCGCGTCACCGGGACGGTCAGCGTGGGCTTCGTGGACAAGCCCAACGGCAGACACCGCGCCGAGATCCTCAAGCTCATGGTCCACGGCTCCGCCCGCGGGCAGGGCCTCGCCCGCACCCTCCTGGCCACGGCGGAACAGGTGGCGGCCGAAGCGGGCGTGACCCTCCTGGTCCTGGACACGGAGACGGGCAGCCCAGCCGAGTCCCTCTACCGGAGCGGAGGTTGGACGGCGGCCGGGGTCATCCCGGACTACGCGGCCGATCCGGCCGGGGTGCTCCACCCGACGACCCTCTTCTTTAAGAAGGTGGTCGGTTCGGGCGCACCCCGACCGGACGACCCGGCACGTCAGTACCGCAGCGCCGCCAGATAGGCGTAGCTGTTGCGTGCCGTGGCGAACGGATCGCTGGGGGTGTCGTGCTCCACCAGCCACTGCTTGACGCCGCCCACGCGCGCGTGGTCGAACATCGCGGCGAAGTCCAGCGTCCCCGAGCCGACATCGGCGAAGCCGCCGTCAGGTGCCATGTCCTTCACATGGAGCGCGGGGAAGCGCCGCCGATGCCGTACGAAGTACGTCGCCGGATCCGCGCCGCCCTTCGCCGCCCAGTAGACGTCCAGTTCGAAGCCGACCAGGTGCGGGTCGGTCTCGGTGACGAGGATGTCGTACAGGCTCGTGCCGTCCACCACCACATGGTCCGTGCCGTGGTTGTGGAAGAGCACCGGGCCGAGGCCCGCGTCGCGCGACGCCTGCCCGATGCGGTTGAACTGCCGTGCCGCTTCCCGGAATCCGTCCGGCGTGTGCAGCGCGCCGGGCAGGCTCGGCACCACCGGCCACTTCGCGCCGAGGGTGTGCAGATCCTCGAGGGCCTGAGGCAGGCCGCTGCCCTTGAGCGTGTCGTACGCGACGTGTTCGAGGACCGCCTTCAGGTCCACCGCGTCGAGCATCCGCCGGATGTCGGCCGCGCTGTTCCCGTGCCGGCCGCTCACCCCCACGGTCGCGTAGCCGATGTCGGCGAGCTGCTCCAGCGTGCCCGCGAAGTCCTGTGCGAGGACGTCGCGCATCGTGTAGAGGTGCATGCCGATGCCGCCGCGCGGGATGCGCCGGCACCGCGACGCCTCACCCGCGCGCGCGGGCAGTGCGGTACCGACGGCTGCCGCGAGCCCCATCGACGTACCGAGAAAGGCGCGTCTGGTCCCGTTCAGTCCTGATCTCTTCTTGGCTGACATGGGTGCCCTCACTTCGCCGTGATCCGGACCGCGCCGGTCGTCGTGTCGCCCTTGTCGTCGGTGACGGTCAGATGCGCCGTGTACGTGCCCTTGCGCGCGTACGTGTGCTCGGCGCTGCCGCTCTCCGTGCCGGTGGGCTTGGCGTTGTCGCCGAAGTCCCAGTGGTACGAGGCCGCGGTGCGGCCCTCCGGGAGCTTCACCGTGCTCGTGAGCTTGACGGCGAGGGGAGCGTTGCCGCTGCCCGGTGCCGCCTTGGGCGTCACCTTCGCGCCTGCCTTCTTCTCGACCCCGGGGCCGTTGAAGTGCAGCCAGTCGACCGTCAGGAGGTCTTCCTTGCCGGACGACCACTCGGGGTTGGTGAAGACGGCGTACAGCTTCGTCGTGCCGTCGTGGTCGGCCAGTTCGGTGGTCGGCGAGATGAAGTTGCCCCAGCCGCCCGTGTTCGGCACGCTCACCTTGCCGAGCAGCTTGCCCGTGGGAGAACCGGCGCGGAACTCGATGTCGCCGCCGAGGCCGCCCGAAGCGGCGCCCACCGTCAAGGAGTCGACGCCCTTGAGGTTCACCGGGTCGAACGACACCCAGTCGCCGTCCTCGATCTCGATGAGCCGTTTGCCGCCGGAGGCGTCCGCGCGGTCACCGATGACCGCACCCTCGTGCGCGCCGCCGGTGGCGGTGCGGTGCTCGCCCTCGCGGAAGGAGGTCCGCAGGGTCAGCGAGGAGGAACCCGTCAGAGCGGGCACACCGGAGGCGCCCTTGTCCTCGTACTGGGCCGTGATCCCGTAGTAGAGATTCTGGCCGGCGCCATGGCTGTCGCCCGCGTCCGTCACGATCTCGCCCGCGCATCCGGTGTAGTTGTCCAGCGGGTGCAGATGGGTGTCGTGCCCGAGCTGGGACTGGACGACGACCCGCTTGCAGTCGATCGGCCCGTCCTCCTTGTCCGTCACCTTGATCTTGAACGGAATGGTGTCCCCGAAGCTGAACGTCCCGCCGTTCGGCGGCTGTTGGATCGTCACCACGGGCCGGGTGTTCCCGACGGTGATCTCCTGCACGGCCAGACCGCTCAGCTCGTCCGGCCCCGTCACCTTCAGGCGCGCGCTGAACTGCCCCTTCTTGGTGTAGGTGTACGTCGGGTTCGCCTCGGTCGAGTCGGTCGTGCCGTTCCCGTCGAAGTCCCACGCGTACGTGACCGGTTTGTCGCCCGGCAGCCCCGAACCCTCGCTGGAGAACGTGACCTTGAGCGGGGTGCTGCCGTTGTCGGGACTGGCCGTGACACGGGCGTCCGGCAGCCGCCCGTCCGCCACGTAGTCGATGCGGTAGATGCCCGCGCCTTCGTTGCTGCCGCCGCGGCCCGTGCCGCTGCCGAGCCCGAAGTCGATGACGTACATCGCGCCGTCAGGACCGAAGTCGGCGTCGAAGGGCTGGTTCCATTTCAGGTCGGGGAAGATGGAGTTGATCGAGTTCAGATCGCCCGACTTGGCAGGATCGAAGCGCGGATCGGTGAACGTCTGGTCCTTCTCCTGCATCGAGAAGACCTTGAACCACTGCCGTGTCAGCTCGTAGTTGAACCACTTCCCCTCGAAGTACTCGGGGAATTTGGTCTTGTACGTGTTGTCCGCGTCGTAGTCGTAGACCGGACCGCTCATCGGGCCGCCGCCGCCCGTGCCGAGTTCGGGGAACTTCTCGGAGGCGGAGTAGGCGTACCAGACGGTCGCGGGCTGCGCCGGCGGCAGTTCGCGCAGTCCTGTGTTGTTCGGTGAATCGTTCACGATCTTCGCGCAGTCGAATTTCGCGCCCGACGTCTTCGTCGCGAAGTCGTAGTCGTTGAACGGGGTGTTGTCGCCGACGCAGTAGGGCCAGCCGTAATTGCCCGCCTTGGTGATGCGGTTGTACTCGACCGTCCCCTCGGGACCGCGGTCGGGGGCTGCGTTCTTCGAGTCGGGCCCGTAGTCGGCCATGAGGAGGGCGCCGCTCACCGGGTCCGTGGTGATGCGGAAGGGATTGCGCATGCCCATCGCGTAGATCTCGGACCGGGTCTTGTCCGTCCCCGGCGCGAAGAGATTCCCCTCGGGCACGGCATAGGTACCGTCGTCCTTCGGCGTGACGCGCAGGACCTTGCCGCGCAGGTCGTTCGTATTGCCCGATGTGCCTTGCGCGTCCCAGGCGCGGCGGCCCTCGCGCTCGTCGATCGGGCTGAATCCGTCCGAAGCGAAGGGATCGGTGTTGTCACCCGTCGCGATGTACAGGTCGCCCTTCTTGTCGAAGGCGATCGAACCCGCCATGTGCGAGTTCGCCCGGCCTTCACCACGCCAGGTGGGAATGGTCAACAGCCGCTTCTCCGAAGCCGGATCGACCTTTCCGCCCGCCTCGGTGAAGCGGGAGAGATTGATGCGTTTCTCGGTCTTGTCGGAGTTCAGGAGATACACCCAGTGGTTGTCCTGGAACTTCGGATCGAGCGCGAGACCGAGCAGCCCGTCCGACTGGCTCGTCATCTCGGGCGTGTAGTCGAAGTCGAGCGCCGTGGAGACCTTCAGCGTCTCCTGGTCGATGATCTTCAGCTTGCCGGTGCGCTGGATGAAGAACACCCGGCGGTCGGGGGCGACGGCCAGCTCGAAGGGGTCGGCCAGGTCGTTCGTGGCGAGCGGTGTGCGCTGGAAGGCGCCGGTCTTGGTGGCGGTGCAGTCGCCGGGCTTGTTGCCCGCGGCCCACTCGATGCCGCCGAGGATGTGCTTGAGGAAGCCCTCCTCCTGGAAGGCCGAGGCGGCGTGCCCGCCCGCCGTGTACCAGGAGCGGCCGCCGTCGTAGTTCTGGCACCAGGACCAGGGCTGGTCGACGCCCTCGTCGAGGCCGGTGACGCCGTCGCGCACCTTGACCTGCGCGAGCGTGTGCACCTTGCCCGTCGGATTGGTGCGCCAGTTGTACCACTCCTCCGTGCGCTCCCAGAGCTCCGGAAGCCCCTTGGTGGAGGGGTGCGCGTGGTCGAGCACCTTCACCCGCCCGGTCTGCACCTCGGGGTGCTTGTCGAAGATCGCGCCGACCAGACCCTCGTACCAGGTCCAGTCCCGCTCGCTGGCCGACGCCGCGTGCAGGCCGACATAGCCGCCACCCGCGCGGACGTACTTCTGGAAGGCCGCGCGCTGCTCGGCGTCGAGCAGATCGCCCTTCTCCGGGGTGGAGTTGGTGTTGTTGAAGACGATGGCCTGGAAGCGGGCGAGATTGGCGTCGGTGAAGGCGGCGGCGTCGTCCGTGGCCTCCACTTCGAAGCCGTTCTCGGCGCCGAGCTTCTTGATGGCCTCGACGCCCGCGGGGATCGAGGCGTGGGGGAAGTTCGTGACCTTGGAGAAGACCAGGACGCGGAAGGGGGCCGCCGCGACCGTCGGCTCGGTCTGGGCCGTCGCGCGGTGCGGTGCGGTGAGGCCGAGGCCGATGACGAGGGCCAGCAGGGCGATGAGCGCGAGCCAGGGGCTCGGCGTGGTGGGGCCTGGTCTCGGCCGGACGGGGCCGCGTCTGGGCGCGGCGGGACTCGTGGAACTCATGGCGCTCCCTGGGCTGGGCGGGTGGACGGCTGCCGGTAGCCGGGTGTGCGGTGAGTGCGAGTTGCGCGGGGGGTGCGGTGCGCGGGGTGCTGCTAGAAAGCGCTTTCTCCTGCGCGTTGTTCAGCGTAGGTTCCGCTCTGACGGGGGGTCAATGGGTCGGAAGGGCCTGGCGTCGTCTGGCGTGAGAAGGGAGTCACCGCGCCGCGCTGGTATGAGGCCGCGTGTGCGGGGGAGGGTTTCAGGGCCAGGAACCGCAGCCGTACGGGAGCTGTGTGCAGGAGCCGAAGCCGAAGCCGAAGCCGAAGCCGAAGCCGTGCGGAGGCCGTGCTGCACAGGAACCGAAACTGTGCGGAGGCCGCGCTGCGCAGGAGCCGAAACCGCACAGCTGCCGTACGGAAGCCATAAAAGAAGCCGCACAAGGGGAGCCTTCCGCAATGCCTGACCAAGCCTCGACGCCCGCCCCCGCCGCGTACACCGCCGGACTCGTGAACGCGGCGGACGGCGTGCCCGTCGCCACGTACACCTGGCTGCCCGACGGCGGCCGACCGCGCGCCTTCGTGCAGATCGCGCACGGCGCGGGCGAACACGGCCTGCGCTACGACCGGTTCGCGCGCCATCTGACGGCGCACGGTTATGGGGTGATCGCCTCCGACCACCGGGGCCATGGCGCGACGGCGCAGGCGACCGGCGGGTACGGGGTGACGGGTTCGTCCGCCGACGCGGGGTCGGGCGAGCCGTCCGACCCAGCGTCCGACGCCCCGTCCGACCCGGCGTCGGACCTCGCGTCCGACGCCCCGTCCGAATCGCCGTCCGGTGCGGCAGCCTCCGACAGTTGGCGCGCCATCGTCGACGACCTCAAGGCGATCGGCGACCAGGTACGCACCCTGCACCCGGGGACCCCGCTCTTCCTGCTGGGCCACAGCATGGGCTCGCACCTGGCCAGGGACTACGCCCAGGAGTACCCGGACGACCTCGCGGGCCTGATCCTCTCCGGGACCTTCCGCTCCCTGCCGGGGGTCGGGATCGAGGAGTCGATCATCCGCCTGGAGCGCGAGATCGCCGAGGACGGCCGCGAAACGCTCTCTTCCTACCTCCCCGAACTCTTCGCCGCCTTCAACGACCCGTACCCCCACCGCACCGGCTTCGAATGGCTCTCGCGCGACGAGGCCGAGGTCGACGCGTACGTGGCCGACGAGCGCTGCGGATTCCCCTTCTCCGCCGGGCTCTGCCTGGACTGGGTGCGTGCCGTGCGCAAGATGAACGACCCGCGGAACCTGGCCCGCGTTCCGGCGGACCTGCCCGTCCACATCGCCGTCGGCACCGAGGACCCCTGCAACCAGGGCATGACGCTGGTTCACGAACTCGTGGAGGACTTCCGGTACGTGGGCCTGGACGACCTCACCTGGAGGGGGTACGAGGGGGCGCGCCACGAGATCCTCAACGAGACCAACAGGGACGAGGTGCAGGAGGACCTGCGGAGCTGGCTGGACAAGCACGTGTTGTGAGGGTGAGCTGTGAGGACGTGCTGTGAGGACGTGTGGCTCGTCGAGATGGGTGGCACCTACGAGGTACGGGCCGGGCCGGGCTGTCGCAGGGCCGGAGCAGTGCGCTTCGGCACCCGGCGCCCGGCGCCCGGCACCCGCATCCAGCCATGCACAGCGCCTGATCCGGCCTCAGTTGCTCCTGCTCGGAGCAAGCTGCTTCCCATCAACACCCCTCGTCCCTATGGTGATACGGATTCGACAGCGCGCCTGGGGGTGAGACCGATGTCCTTTACCGAGATTGCCGTAGCCGTGATCACGGCCGGGCCTGCCTACATTGCGGTCTGGTTGACCGCCCGCAAGGCCCAGGGCGAGCCGGCACAACCACAGGCTTGTGCGCAGTGCGCCGTCTGTGATCAGTGCGAGGGTCGAACCCCGCCGGGTGGCATGCCGGGTGACGTCACGGTTTGGGCTCTCGCGGCCTGATCCCCTTCTCTTCGCGGTACTGCGGCGCCCGCCACCTCCAGGGTGGCGGGCGCTGTCAGTGGTGTTGGCTACCGTTCGTGGCATGTCTCGAGCTCATGCCAAAGCCCACGTCACGGGTGACGATGTACGCCGTGTCGCACTGGCCCTGCCGGATACGACGGAGAAGATCGCCTGGAGCATGCCCACCTTCCGGGTGGCCGGAAAGATGTTCGCCACACTCCCCGAGGACGAGACGTCCATCGCCGTGCGGTGCCCGAAGGAGGAGCGCGACGAGTTGGTCCTCGCGGAGCCGGACAAGTTCTGGATCGCCGACCACGAGGCGATGTTCGCCTGGGTGCGCGCACGGCTCTCGGCCCTGGACACCACTGAGCTGAAGGACATCCTCGCCGACTCCTGGCGCCAGGCGGCTCCCACCCGACTCCTGGACGCCTACCCGGAGTTGGGGCTCCCGCCGACGAGCTAGCCGGGCCAACAGCGGCCGGTCCACAAAGGATCGGCCGCTGTCAGTGCCCCGTGGCATGATCCAGGCAGGGGTGGCGGGTGGGGCTCGCGGGACGACCGGCCGGGCACAGCCACCAGGGGAGGGGCAGGGGTGCGGGTGCCGTCAGGTGACGGGTTTGACGAGGGTGGGCGTCCTGACGAGGGCGGACGGTTCGTCGAGGGCGGGCGCGAGAGGGACTCGGTGGAGGGCGGCGCGCCGCGCGACCCCGACCCCGAGGTCATGGCGACCGGGCGCAAGGCCGAGCCTCGCGATCTCAAGGCCATGGTGACCGACCGGAAGGTCGTGCCTCGCGGCCGCAAGGTCATGCCGCCGACCGGCGGCGCGGTCTTGTCGATGACCGCTGAGGGCGAGCGTCAGGGCATCTGGTCGCGGGACTTCGGGTTCTTCTTCGGCGCGCGGACCGTGGCCAAGCTGGGCGACACCATGCTGCCCGTCGCGCTCGCCGCGGGACTGCTCCAGCACGGGCACGGAGCGGGCGCCGTCGGTCTCGCGATGGCCGCCACGACGGTCTGTTTCGCGGGCCTGGTGATCTTCGGCGGGGTCTTCGCCGACCGGTTCAGCACCCGCCTGCTGATGATCGGCGCAGACGTGGTCAGGCTCGCCACGCAGTCGGTCGCGGCGGTCCTCTTCTTCACCGATCACGTCGTCCTCTGGCAGATCTGTGTGATCGGCGCGGTGAACGGCGCGGCGGGCGCGCTCTTCCAGCCCGGCGTCGCCAGCACGGTCCCGCGTCTGGCCACCGACGTCCAGAAGGCCAACGGCGCGATACGTGTCGCGGAGTCGGCCGCGGCCCTGGCAGGACCGGCCGTCGCGGGCGTCCTCGTGGCCTTCGCCTCGCCGGGCGCGGTCTTCGCCGCGCACGCGGGAACGTACGGACTGAGCGCACTGTGCCTGGTGCTGCTCCGGCTGCCGCCCGCGCTGCCCGGCTCGCTCCCGCACAGCAACGGCTTCCGGGCGGATCTGGTGCAGGGCTGGCGGGAGTTCAGGTCCCGCACCTGGCTCTGGGGCGTCATCGCCATCTTCTGCGTCCTGATGATCACGACCACGGGCCCGCTGACGCCACTCGTCGCCACGCTCGTCGTCCAGGAGCACGGCTCGGGAGCGTACGGCCTGGTGAACTCCGCCCTGGGCGCGGGCACCGTGCTCGGCGGCCTGGTCGCTCTGCGCCTGCGCCCCCGCCGCATGCTCCGCGCCGGGTCCCTCGCCCTGATCGGCTACTGCGCGTTCCCGGCCGCCGTCGGCGCCCAGCTCGGCGTCCCGCTGATGGCGCTGGGCGCCGCGATCGCGGGCGCCGGGCTCTCCTTCTGGGGCGTCATGTGGGCGACCAGCGTCCAGACCCAGGTGCCGCCCGACGTCCTCAACCGCATCCATGCCTACGACGTCGCGGGATCGATCGCCCTGCTCCCGGTCGGCCAGGCACTCGCGGGTCCCGCCGCGAGTGCCTTCGGCGCGGAGCAGGTGCTGATCACAGGCGCCGTGACGACGGTCGTCGTCTGCCTGGGCCTGCTCTCGGTGCCCGCGATACGCGGATTGGTGCGGGTGGACGGGAGAGCACCTGTGTCGGCCGGGGGAGCGGATCCCGGACGGCCGGATCGAACGACGGCTAGTCGGAGGACGCCTGCACGAGAGCCCGCGCCCCCAGGAAGCCGGTGATCCGCTCCCGCAGTGAGCGGACGTCGAGACCGTGCGCGGCCATGTGCTCGTCGATCTGACCGTAGCGGCGCAGCTCGGCACGGCCGACGCCCAGCCCGAGGACCCGGTGCGGGACGTCGGCGAGGGCATCGTTCGCGGCGGCGGTGGAGGTCCCGGCGAGGTAGGGCTCGACCACGACGACATCGGCGACCGCCCCCGTGCCCGCCGCCGTGTCCGACCCCGTCGCGCGGCGCAGTGCTTCCCCGTCGAAGGGCCGCACGGTGGTCGCGTACAGCACGGTGAGATCGAGGCCCTCGGTGGCGGCGAGCACGTTGTCCAGCATCGGCCCGACGGCGATCACGACCCCGTCGCGCCCTTCGCGCACGGTGTGGAAGCGCGCTCCGTCGACCGGCAGCCCCCGGGCGTTCGACTGCACCGAGAGCCGGACGTACACCTTGTCGTCGCCCGCGGCGACAGCGTGCCGCAACAGCGTCTCGGCCTCGTCCGGGTGCCCCGGCACGTGCACGGTCCAGCCGTCCAGCGTGTCGAGCAGGGCCACGTCGCCCGGCGACATGTGCGTGAAGCCGCCGGCGGGCCAGTCGAAGGAGGCGGCGGCACTGACGAGTACCCCGCCCACGCCTTGATGCCCGAAGTCCAGCTTCACCTGCTCGAACGGCCGCTCCACGAGGAAGCTCGCAAAGGTGTGCACGACGGGCCGCAGCCCGGCGAGGGCGAGCCCGGCGCCGGTCCCGACGAGCAACTGCTCCCGGATCCCGACATTGATCACCCGGTCCGGGTGCTTGCGTTGCGCCTCCGTGAACGCGTCCGCGCCGATCTCGGCGAGGACGACGGCGACGCGGGGATCCTCGTCGAGCAGCCGGGAGAGGACGGGGCCGAAGCGATCACGCATGGTGTCCATGACAGAGAAACCTCCACTAGAGGACTGAAGAATCAGCGCATAGGTGGGTCGGGGAGAGAGCTCAGGCGACCTTGGGCTCGCCCACGGCGCCCTTGCCCTCGACCCGGGCCACGATCACCCGCGGCCGCCCCGGATGCGGCGCGGTGAACGCCGCGTACAACGCGTCGTGATCACGTCCGTCGACGGTCTCGGCGGACCACCCCGCGGCCTCGAAGCGCGCTGCGATGCCGCCGGGCCTGGCATGCCGGGCGGACGCGTTGTCGATCACGACGGTGTGCAGAGGCTCGAGCCCGGACGGCCCGGCGAAGGCGATGGCCTCGTGATTGCTGCCCTCGTCCAGCTCCGCGTCCCCCACGAGCACCCACACCCGGGCGTCGGCGCTGCCCCGAGCCCTGAGTCCCAGCGCCGTACCGACCGCGATCGGCAGCCCATGCCCGAGGGACCCGCTCCCGATCTCGACCCCCGGCACGAGCACCCGGTCCGGGTGGTGCCCCAGCGGGGAGTCGTAGCCCCCGAACCCCTCAAGCCAGTCGACGGGAATGAATCCCTTGGCGGCGAGGACGGCGTAGTACGCCATGGGCCCGTGCCCCTTGGAGAGCAGGAACCGGTCGCGCCCCGGGTCGTCCACACGCTCGGGTGTGACCCTGAGCACCCGGTCGTACAGAACCCAGAGCGCGTCGAGGGTGGACGTCGCTGCGGGCCCGTGCTTCTCGTCCCCCGTCATCCGCCCCATGAGGCGGGACAGGTCTGCGTATCCATGTCCGTATCCGCGTTCCGCTGTCGTCGTCATGACACCGAGCGTGCAACCTCAAGCGGGCTTGAGGTCAACAGGGCGCGAAAGGCGTGAGCGATCACGGCTTGGAGTGCGGTATTGTTTCGGTGCGCGTTCGGCCAGGGGAAACCCCAGGTCACACGGGCACCGGGACGTGGCGCAGCTTGGTAGCGCACTTGACTGGGGGTCAAGGGGTCGCAGGTTCAAATCCTGTCGTCCCGACGGAAACGTCGCAGGTAGGGGTCACCTTCGGGTGGCCCCTGCTTCGTTGTGGGGGCTTTTGGGTACGGGGAGCCGCTCCCCGTACCCCTGTGGTGCTCGGCCGGCTGTCACGGCTGCTTTTTGTTCGCCGTCCAGGTCGCGGTGTACTCCGCCAGCATCGACTCCAGGTGCCCCACCATGAAGCGGTAGTAGTCGTGCATGTCGCGCAGCCGCCCACGCTGTTCCTCGGACATGTCGGCGGACATGTCGGCGCCGCGCTCCTGTGCGTGCGCGGCGAGTTCGCGCAGTTCCGTGGTCGTGGCCACGATGTGGCGCAGGCAGCCGACCCAGGCGTCGTCGCGCCACCGGTAGACGAAGTGCCGCGCCCCTGGCTCCTTGTAGCGCTCCACGGTGCCGTTGGCGATGAGCAGTCGCGTCATCTCCGAGGCCGACCCCTTGCTGGCGTCCAGGGCTTCCTGGAGTTGGGCGAGGGCCAGCGGCTTGTCGCTCAGCATCAGCAGTCCTGCGGCGCGGCCTGCCATGCGCGGCCAGCCCATGGCCCTGCCGACGTGGGTGCCGAACTCCTCGACCAGTGCATCGGGCGCGTTGTGTGAGCTGTGTGAGTCGTGCGAGTCGTCTGTGCCGTGCTCGGTCGCCTGGCCGCCCTGATCGGACACGGAACTCCTGGAAGTCAGTAGAAGATGAACGTTCAGTCTTGACTGAACTCACTACAAGGTCGATATTACAAGCTCTCCGGCCCGATACCTAGGCCACGTCAGATCGCCCTGAGTTCGCCCTACGGCGGGAGAAGCAGCATGACGAGCACGAGCTGGGACGTCATTGTGGTGGGTGCCGGGTCCGCCGGCGCCGCGCTCGCCGCGCGCTCGGCGGAGAAGGGCAAGCGCGTCCTCCTGGTGGAGGCCGGCCCCGACTACCGCTCCGCGCAGATGCACGAGGCGTGGCGCTCACCCAATCCGGCGGTCGCGCTGATGAACCCCACCGCGGCCGAGGGGCTGCTGTGGGCGGGCCTGAATTCCTCGCGCACCGACTCGCAGACGCAAGCGCCGTACTGGCGCGGCAGGGGCGTCGGCGGCAGCTCGTCGATCAACGGGCAGATCGCGATCCGGCCCCCCATGGCGGACTTCGAGGACTGGAGCGGGCTCGGGTGTACGGGCTGGTCTCCGGCGGATGTCCTGCCGTACTTCGCGAGACTGGAGGACGACGAGCAGTTCGGTGACGAGCCGTATCACGGCCGCGGTGGACCGACACCGATTTACCGGACGCCACAGGACGAGTGGGGTGGGGTCGACACCGCGCTGTCCCGCTCCGCCCTCGCGGCGGGGTTCGGCTGGGCCGCGGATGTCAACGCCCCTTCCTCGCACGGGGTTTCGCCCTATCCGATCAACTCCCGGGGCGGCCGCCGGGTGTCGGTCAACGACGCGTACCTGGAACAGGCCCGGGAGCTGGGCACGTTGACCGTGCTGGGTGACGCCCTGGTCGAGAAGGTGGTGTTCGCCGGGGACCGGGCGGTGGGGGTGCGGCTGCTCGTCGACGGACGGGTGACGACCGAGCGCGCCGGCACGGTCGTGCTCAGTGCAGGCGTCATCCACTCACCCGGCATCCTCATGCGCTCGGGCATCGGACCCGCGTCGCACTTGCGCGCGCTCGGCATCGACGTGCGCCACGACCTGCCGGTGGGCCACGGCATGCAGGACCACCCGATGGCGCTGGTGTCGATCCCGCTGCGGGAGTCGGCGGCGGTCAAGACGCCGCACGACCGGCACACCAACGTCTGCGTCCGGTGGACCAGCGGCGACGACGCCCCCGACAACGACCTGATGTTCGTCTCGCTCAACCAGAACGTGCTGGCGATGGCCGCTGCCACAACCACCACCGCTTCCGGGGCGTTCGGAATCTGGCTGAACCAGAACGACTCCCGGGGCGTACTGACGTTGGCGTCCGCCGACCCCTTCGACCAGCCGCTGGTGCGGCAGCGGATGCTGTCCGACGAACGGGACCTCCGCCGCATGCGTCACGGCGTACGGGCGCTCGTCGACCTGGCGCGCCGACCCGAGACGGCAGCCATCACGGAAGGATCGCTCGAGAAGGAGAACGCGGCACTGTTCTCCGTCCTGGACAGCGACCGGGGCCTCGACGGCTACCTGCTGACGACGGTCATGGACGCACAACACGGCACCAGCACCTGCCGCATGGGCCCGACCGACGACCCCGGCACTGTCGTGGACAGCGCGTGCCGCGTCCTCGGCATCGAGGGCCTGTACGTGGTCGACGCCTCGGTCTTCCCGTCCGTGCCCCGGGCCAACACCAACCTGGCCACGATCATGGCGGGCGAACTCATGGCCGACCGCATCGCCTGACACGGCGCGCTCGTGACCCGGCACGCTCGTGCCACGGCACCGCTTGCCCGACACCGCTTGCTCGACCGAGGCGTGCGCGCCGCCGCGTCTTCACATGAAGGAGATTCCCGATGAGGACCTTGCAGAACCTGACCGGCGGCGTCTGGGGAGACTCCTTCGATGACGCGCTGCTCGACGTCGTCAACCCCGCGACCGAGGATGTCATCGCCCGCCTGCCCGGCGGCTGTCGGGCCGACGCGGACCGGGCGGTGGCCGCAGCGGTGAAGGCGCAGCCCGCATGGGCGGCCCTGACCGTGACCGAACGCGTCACACACATCTCGGCGTGGGCCGACACCGTCGCCGAGCACGCGGACGAACTCGCCGACCTGGAGTGCCGGGAGATGGGCAAGCCGGTCGGCGTCGGCCGTACGTTCATCGACGGGGCGGTCGCCGGCCTCAAGGCGTCCGCGGCCCAGGCGCTGTCGTACGGCTTCGAGGAGAACGTCGGCCATCCCGACGGCAGCGCCACGAAAATCCTGCGCCATCCGCTGGGGGCCACCGCGGTGATCACGCCGTGGAACTTCCCCGTCGCCATGGTGCTCGGTGCGCTCGGCCCGCTGCTGGCCGTCGGCAACACCGTCGTCGTCAAACCCTCCGAACGATCGCCGTTGTCGACCGTGCGGCTCTTCGAACTGCTCGACCTCCCGCCCGGTGTGGTCAACCTCGTCCTCGGCGACGCGCGTGCCGGAGCGCCGCTGGCCGAGCACGCGGACATCCAGCTCGTGCACTTCACCGGATCCGTCGGGGCCGGCCGGAAGGTCGGTGCGGGAACCGGCAAGCTGCTGCACCGCGCCGTCCTCGAACTCGGCGGCAAGGACCCCGTCGTCGTCGACGCCGGGGTCGACCCCGGCGCGACAGCGAAAGCGGTGGCGTTCGGTGCCTTCATCAACACCGGGCAGATCTGCACGTCCATGGAGCGCATATACGTGCATCAGGACATCGCCGAGGAGTTCATCGAGGCCCTGGTGGAGGCGGCGGGGACGTACACCGTCGGCGACGGTCATGGCGAGGGCGTCATGATGGGACCTCTGGTCGACGAGCGGCAGCGCGACACGGTCCGCAGGCATGTCGCCGAGGCCGTCGAGCGCGGTGCGACGGTCCGTGCGGGGGGAGTCGAACCGGACGGCAAGGGCTTCTTCTACCCGGCCACGGTGCTGACCGGCGTCGACGACTCGATGCTGGTGATGACCGAGGAGACCTTCGGACCGCTCGCCCCGGTCGTGGTCGTCTCCTCCTTCGAGGAAGGGCTCGAGCGTGCCGCCCGGTCCCGCTTCGGCCTCGCGGCCACCGTCTACACCCGCGACCCCGACCATGTGGCCGCAGCCACCCGGATCCCCGCGGGCGTCGTCTGGATCAATCAGTGGCAGGGCGGTGGCCCCGAACGCCTCTACGAACCGGCCGGCGACAGCGGCATGGGCGCCACCGGTGCGAGCGCGGCCTACGACGCCGCCACCCGCCCGGCCTCCGTCCACATCGCTGCCAGGACCGCGTCGTGAGATCCGCGCCGATGCATCCCAAGACCCTCATCGAGAAGCGGATCCGGGCTGCGGAGCGCGACCTGGTGAGCCTCTCCCATCGCATCCACGCCCATCCGGAACTGGCCTTCGAAGAGGTCCGTGCCAGTACCTGGGTCGCCCAGCACCTGAGCGCGGCCGGCTTCGACGTCGAGCACGGCTGCTACGGCATGCCCACCGCGGTCCGCGCCACCGTGGGCTCCGGGCCGCTGCGCCTCGCCATCTGCGCGGAGTACGACGCGCTGCCGGAGATCGGCCACGCCTGCGGGCACAACATCATCGCCGCCGCCGCGGTGGGCGCCGGAGTCGGCCTCGCCGGACTCGCCGACGACCTCGGACTGACGGTCACCGTGCTCGGGACTCCGGCCGAGGAAGGGGGCGGCGGCAAGGTCCTGATGCTCGAACGCGGAGCCTTCGAGGAGATGGACGCCGCCATGATGGTGCACCCCGCGGCTGTCGAAATGGCTGCCATGCCCGGCACCGCGGTCTCCCAGTTCGACATTCATTACCGCGGCACGCCCGCGCACGCGGGCGCCTACCCCGAGCGCGGAGTCAACGCCGCCGACGCCATGACCGTCGCCCAAGTGGCCATCGGTCTGCTGCGTCAGCAGACCACGGGCGCGGACCGCATCCAGGGCATCGTCACCGAGGCAGGCAGCGCGGCGAACGTCATCCCGGATTCCAGCCGAGGCCGATGGGTGGTCCGCTCGGACACCCTGGAGGCGCTCGCCCCCCTCAAGGCCCGTGTGGCGCGCTGCTTCGAGGCCGGAGCGCTGGCCGCCGGGTGCGAACTGACCGTGAGCCCCGTCGGCCCCGACTACGCCGACCTGCGCCCCGATCCCGCGATGCTGGCTCTGTACCGGGCCAACGCCGAGGCCCTCGGCCGCACTTTCCCGGCCCTGCCCGGCGGAGCTGCCGTCGGAGCCGCCACCGACATGGGCAACGTCTCCCACGCCGTACCCACCATCCATCCCATGCTCGGTCTCGACTGCGCGCCCGCGGTCAACCACCAGCGCGAGTTCACGGCCGCGTGCGTCACACCGGCCGCCGACCGCGCCGTCCTCGACGGCGCCATCGCGATGGCCTGGACCGCGGCCGACCTCGCCGCAGCCTTTGACCGCGCGTCGTGAGCACCCACCCGATCATTCCTAGTCGGGCGTCCCGTCGCGCGCACTTCTCTGGGCGAAGCGCTGGAATTGCCCTTCGTGTATGTCGTTCACCCACTCCCAGCCGGGCTTGACGGAGGGGCCGATCCGTGGGTCGTCGGGAACATGGGCGTCACGCAGGGCGTGCACGTACGCTCGATCCTGGTTGATCCTTGCGCGTACCTGATCAGCTATGCCGACGGACCCATGACCGGGGATGAGGACATCAACGTCGTCCGCCACGTCCTCGAGCAGCCGCAGCCCGACGAGGTAGTCCTCAATCGGGTCGGCAGAGTCGTCGAGCATCGGAATGAAGAGATCGGAGAGCATGTCGCCGGCGACGAGAACCCTGCGTTCTTCGATCAACAGCGCCGCATGGCCCGGGGCATGCGCCGGATGCTCAATGATCCGGACCTTGGGGCCGTCCCAAGGGATCTGCGCGGTTTCAGCCGGCAGACCCGTGATGAGGCCGAACAGGTCCAACGGTGTTTCCTCGGCGATTTCCGGCGGCAATCCATCGGTGACGCGGGTCCGCCAGTCCGCGTTCGACAGCAGATCCTGCATGAAGGACGCGCAGCGCGCTGTACCGTAACGAGGGGCTTTGCCAAGGTCGGCATGCCAGAGAACGTGATCCCAATCAGGATGCGTCGAGAATCCTGCGATGACGGGCTGGCCCAACTCACGAAGGTCGTTCGCCAGGCAGGTCATTTCCCCGCTTGTTATCCCGGCGTCTATGATCAACACGCCGCCCCTGCCCTGCACGACAGCGGTGTTGTTCTGGAGTAACTCGCTCTGGTGGACCAGCACACCCTCCGCGACCTGCTTCAGCATGGGGCTCCTCCCGTTGGTGACTTGCCGGAAAGACTGACGCACACCACTCTCAACGGCAAGGGCGAACCGGGAAGACCAACGGCAGTTGACTCAGCCGCAGGCGCATTGTCGTGCTCTGGAGATCTACAACCCGGCTTCGCGAAGAGCTACCTTCTGTTTCTCAGCTGCCCTCTGCTTCGCCCGCCTGTCTTGAGCCCACCCTTCGGTTATCGGTGAATTCGCTTCGAGCTCTGATTTGCGAGCCGTAAGTTCGTTCAACTGGGTGCGAGAGGTTTCGGCGGTCGGCATACTAAGGTGCGCAAGGTCGTAGTAGGAGGTCCGCAGAGTCGCGAAGCCTGCCGCTGCGCGTCGATGGGCTTCAGCTTGTTCCTTGAGTCCGAGTTGCGCCTCTAGAGCTATCGACGCGGCGCCCAACGCGCCAAGCGATCCGGCCACGTACGACCATGAGGTCCCAGTTTCTGCGGCCGCCAAAAGAGTTCCTCCGGCAAGAGCGCCGAAAACAGCACCAAACCCAGTGAGAATCGCGGAAAGGAATCGCCACCTGCGGTGCGAAAGCTGATGTTCTCGTGCTCTCTCGCCGCATCCCCGGACGTGCTGACGGGCGCGCTTTTGGACTTCTTCCACCGTGGGCTCACCCATGGCGGTTCGCCGCCTTCTGAGGTCCTGTCCTTCAACGTCCATGATAGGTGAGCGTGATGAAAGCCACCCCTTGGGCATACACCTGACTGTCGACGCCCACCACCCGAACTGATCAAAGTGGCGGCGCAGATCACGCTTGTCGAGTAGATCATGCTTGTCGAACAGCGTCCGGAGAGCCGTGCTCCACGGAGGAGCAGGGGTGTTCCGCGAGTCGCCCAGAGGTGTCGACGGAGAAATCCCCTCCCTCTCGTCATTCTTCTTTCGAATGATGCTCACTGGCAGTGATTTGGGCACGCTCAACCCCTACGAACGGTCAACACTCCGGGTCTACACTGAGGTTCGCGTCATGGGGGGTCGCATGGAGCCACAGATTCGGTTAGCGGGTTCGGCGAGGCAGTTCATGCGGGAGCTGGGCAGGCCTGAACAGCGGATTCTGGCCGAGGCGCTCAAGTCCGCGTTCGGCGGGAAGAATCACTCTTTGGTCGTACGCGCGCGACTGGCGCCCGACGGGTACCTGGGAATGCTGTTGGCCATCGGGTACTTGATCGCCTATCGGCCGATGACCAGCGCCGATCTCAAGCAGTACGACTGTGATCGCGGGGTCATCATTATGGACATGATGAGTGGCAGTGATGCTCAGCCCTTCTGAAAAGCGTTGGCCAGAGCCTGGCGCTGAGGGCGGCCATCTTCGTCAGTTCGCCACGCAGATCACGGGTGGACTCTCGGGCTTGGGCGGATTGGCGGCGTAGGCATAGGAACTGAGGGCCAGGACCGCAATGAGTGAGGCCCAGGCAAGACGGACTCTCATACGTCGGAAGAGCTGCAGGGTCCAGTAGTAATTGGCGCACTGGACCACTTCGCGTGCCGTGGCGCGCAACCGGTCGGCAAGGAGCAGTGCCGCTTCACGTCTGGCGGGTTCGGTGGCCGGGGAGTTGATCTCGTCGTCGGTCTCACGGAGCTTGCGATGGAGGGCGCCGAGGTCAGTGGCCACGTGCCCGTACAGCTCAAGCCGGTTCTCGTCCAGCCGTCGAACGACTGCCCCGAAATGTCGGCGGCGTCGGCTGTCCGGCTCGTCATGCAGCAGGGAGTCCACGTCCTCATCGGTGAAGCTTCCGAGCGTGACCCAGTCCTGCGAGAGGACGGACGAGGCGCTGGTGGCCATGTAGCCGAGGGCGGCGAGGGCGACGGCCGCGCTTGCCAGGGCTACCCATAAACGCCAGGAATCCGCGCTGAGTTCACCTATGCCGGTGAGCTGAAGCCCTGCCGCCAGGGCCGCTCCTGCGCCGGCGAAGGCGGTGAGCAGCCACTTCGCGGTCGAGCGTAACGACTCCAGGGCGGTGGTGTATCCCGAGCCCAGGCTTGGCTGTTCGACGCTGTCGGACATCTCGGCCCCCTCATCCGGCGACCCCTGATGTGCCGTCAACGGTTGACGACAGCTTTTGAAGGGTACATCCTCGTAGACGAGCCGACAACCGTCGCACCTCGGGCGGAATCGCACAGAAGTCGACGGGGGCAAGTCCATGCAAACGATCGGGATTCGCCAGGTCTCCGGGGACCTCATCGCGGCCGCCGCAGAGCGCGGCGAAGTCTTGGGGATCACGAACGGGCGTGTTCTCGCCGGAGTGCTCATGCCGTTGACGACGAAGACTGTTGAGCATCTCCTCGACCAGAACCTCACCCGGATCGTGCAGAACATCCGGGAGGGCGAGCGCGAGGCAGCGGCAGGTGACTCTGTGAGTCTCGACGACCTGATGAACGAGGAGCCGCGGCCCACGAGCCGTCGGGCACCGGAGCGCGTGACGATCCGAGGACTCTCCGGGGCGCGCATCAGCGCGGCTGCCGATGCGCGCGAGGCGCTCGTCGTCACACATGCGGGAGCGGCGATCGCGTTGCTCATCCCTGTCACCCTCCAGTGGGTGGAGCAGCTCGTCGACCGCAACCTCTCCCGCATCCGGTACAGCATTGAACGTGGGGAGCGCGAGATCGCTGCCGGCGGCCATATGCCGACCCTTGACGAGCTTCTGGAGGAGAGTCAGTCGGCCTCCGATGCGGCGGATGTGTCAGCTGCGCCGCCGCGCGCACCTCTGTCGCCGCCCGCCGGCGTTCTGGAGGAGCGGGCCATCGGCATCAAGATTGTCTCGGACGATGTCCATGGCGTGGATCGGCTGGTGGGTGTCGTCACGGACATGCTCGCCCGTACTGTGCATGGCCCGATCGAGATGCCGCTGCCCGACTGGGACAGGGGAAAGGTCCTGGCAAAGATTCTCGATCTGATCGGAGATCTCCAGGCCAGATTGATTCCGGAGCACGAGCACTTGACCGGCGTGGGGTTGGGAGTCGGTGGGCATGTGCATCGCGGGACGATCATCAACTCACCGAACGCCAGCTGGCACAAGTTTCCGCTGGCATCGCTGATTCGGCAGCGCCTCGACGTGCCAGTCGTATTGGAGAACGACGCCAACTCCCTTGCGGTACGAGAGCGGTTCCTGGGCAGCGTCGATGACGAGAGCATGGTCGTCATCCTCATCACTGACCGGGGAGTGGGCTCCGCGCTCGTCCTCAACGGGCAGGTATTTCGAGGCGCCCACGGCATGGCGGGCGAACTCGGCCATATTCCTGTGGAGACCGGTGTCCGGGGCTCCACCACCAAATGCCGCTGCCAGAGCTCCGGTTGCCTGGAAGCGGCCGCGGCCCCCTACTCCATCACGCGCACTCTGAAGAGCGAAGGCGTCAAGGAAGGTTACGAAACAACGGGCAATGGCCAGGGGGGCGTCGTCCACCAGACCCTCGTCCATGCGGGGGAGGCCCTGGGGCGTGCTGTTGCGACACTCATCAACGTATTCAATCCCACCACAATTGTTCTCTACGGCCCGCAGCCACTCGTAGGCATGCCGCGCACATTCCGTGGCACGGAGGGGCCGATCAGCCCCGGGGCGGCGAGTGTCTACATGAGTGCCATGACTCAGGCCGCTCACGCTCACGCCTTCTCCACCGGCGCGGAGGAATGCAAGTTCGTCGTCCGCCAAGCGGACGACACCGACAGCGCCGCTGCTGCAGCAGCCTGTGTCATCCAGCAATTCGCCCCGCTCGCCGGGAAGTACGCCCTGAGTCCTCAGAAATAGGGCCACAGTCCCGGCGAGCACAGTCCGGCGAGGGCGTTGTGGGTGGGGAGGGGCTCACCGGTTGTCTGTCTCGTCCTCCCAAGGGCGCCAGCGGCCGGTGTCGTCGACGGTGCCGAGTTGCTGGTCGGCGAAGTGCACGCCGAAGCCGAAGACGTCGCTCTTGGCCAGGAATTCCACGAGTCGGCGACGTGAGTGCTCGGCCTGGGCGCGGTCGTGGTCGAGGACGACTTCCCAGTCGGGATGCTGGATCTGGACGGGTGAGTGCATGGCGTCGCCGAAGGCAACGATCCGGCGGCCGTCACCGGTGTCCAGGATCCAGGCCGTGTGCCCGGTGGTGTGCCCGGGCAGCGCCCAGGCGCGTACTCCCTCGGCGATCTCTGTTCCGTCGGTGACAGCTGTGGTCCGTTCGCTCTGTCCGGCGAGCCGTGGGCCGGAGGCCGGGTTCAGCCCCTGCAGTTCTCCTTCCCCGACGACCCAGCGCGCGTGGGGGAACAGGCTGCGCGGGTCGTCGACGGCGTCCGGCCTGGCCCATCCCGTGTGGTCGTCGTGCAGGTGGGTGAAGGCGACCGTCTCCAGCGCGGCCGGATCGACGCCCAGGCGCTGAAGGTGATCGGGCAGGGTCCGTACGTGGTCGAAGCCGTGCTGGAAGTGTTCGGGGTCCTCGCCCGAGATGCGGCCGTGGCCGGCGTCCAGGAGCAGGCGCTTCCCGCGACGCTCGACGAGCAGCGCGCCGCATCCCATGGCCAGGTGGCCCGCGTCCGTCATGTGGGGGCCATGGTCCGTCCAGTCCTCGTCGGCGGAGGCGGGATAGACCCGGGTGGGGATCATGTGGACGCCGGCGTCGGGGACGTACGTGAGGGTGAGGTCGCCCAGGGTCCGCGTCCACAGGCGGGGCAGGCGGCCCCCTGAATCGTCGGTGGGATCGTGCTGCGGGTGGGCGCTGGTGGTCTGCTCGCCGGGGGGCATGGTGGGCATGGTGGGTTCCTGTCCTTGTTGGTGTGTGTTCGTGTGTTGGGGGGCGGGACGTGGTCCGCTCACGGCGTGAGCAGGCGGACCGGTTCGTCGGCGGCGTAGGCGAGGATGCCGCCGAGTGCGTCGCGGTAGAAGACTTCGTAGGCGTCGGCGGTGACGTAGCCCAGGTGTGGGGTGAGGATGGTTCGCGGAGCGCTGCGCCATGGCGAATCGGTGGGCAGTGGCTCGGTGAAGTGGACGTCCAGGGCCGCGCCGCCCACCGTTCCGGCGTGCAGTGCGGCCAGCAGTGCCTCCTCGTCGACGACGGGTGCTCGGGAGGTGTTGATCAGCAGCGCGTCCGGCCGCATGAGGGCGAGTTCGTCGGCACCGATGAGGCCGACGGTGCGTGGGGAGAGCCGGACGTGGAGCGTCACCACGTCCGAGGTGGTCAGGAGTTCGCGTTTGCTGACGGGGGTGACGCCCAGTGCTTTCGCGTGCCCGGGATCGAGGTGCGTGCTCCAGGCGGCGACGTCCATGCCGAAGGCGACCCCGACCTGGGCCACGCGACTGCCCACGCTGCCAAGGCCGATGACACCCAGGCGGGCGCCGTGCAGATCGCGACCCACGGTCTGCTGCCAAGCGCCCTCGCGCAGGTTGCGGTCTTCGGCGGGGAGCGAGCGGGTCAGGGCGTGCAGGAGTCCCCATGTCAGCTCGGCCGTCGACGTCAGTCCTGCGGCGCGCGTGCCGGACACCACGATGCCGCGCCGCGCGGCCGCGGCCGTGTCGATGGCCGCGTTGGCGGGGCCGGTGGTCACCAGCAGGCGCAGGTTCGGCAGCCTGTCGAGTACCTCGGCGGGGAAGGGAGTTCGCTCGCGCATGGCTACGACCACGTCGAATGGCTGCAGTGCGGCTGTCACCTCATCGGGGCCGCCCAAGTGTTCGGAGAAGTAGGTCAGGTGGGCGCCTTCGGGCAGGGAGTCCCAGGCGGCGTAGCGGTGTGCCGTGTGCTGGTAGTCGTCCAGGATCGCCACTCGGCGGATCTCAGGCATGAGCGGCCTCCTCGGTGTGTGCCTGTGCCTGTGCCTGTGCGTGTTCCTGTGCGTGGGCGCGGTCCGCGCTTGCGCCAGAGGCAGAGGCAGAGGCAGAGGCAGAGGCAGGGGCAGGGGCAGGGGCAGGGTCCGCGTGGACGTTTTCGTCCGCCTGTGGGTCGGCGAGCGGTTCCGCGGGGCTCGGGCGCAGCAGTTCCAGGGACCAGATCGCGAGGCCGATCAGCGCGATCACCGCTCCGAGCGCGGAGACCCCTGCCCAGCCGACGAGCGGGTACAGCGCGGCTGTCAGGGCGGAAGTGACGGTGCTGCCGGCGAAGGCGGAGACCATGAGCGCTGTGGTGACCCGGCTGCGTGCGTGCGGGATGCGGCGGTACAGGACGCTCTGGTGGCTGATCAGCAGTGCCTGCTGTGCCAGGTTGAGCGCCACGATGCCGACCATCAGCGCGCTCAGACCGAGCGGGCCTCCTCGACCGGCGAAGACGAGCACACCCCAGCTCCCCGTCAGCACGATCAGCCCGCCTGTTGTCACTTGACGGGCGCGACCGCGGTCCGCGAGGCGGCCGGCCACCGACGCGGCCGCGGCTCCGACGACCCCGACGAGGCCGAACAGGCCGATGACCGCAGGACCGTACCCGTAGGTGGGGCCGGCCAGTAGGAACGACGAGGCGGTCCACAGGACCGTGAAGCCACCCATGCCGACCGCGGCCAGAGCCATGCGCCTGCGCAGCAGCGACTCGGTGCGCACCAGAGTCACCACCGAGTGCAGCAGCCGGGGATAGGGCGTCTTCGTGGTCGGCGGGACGAGAGGCAGAACCAGGCGCAGGGTGATCGCAAGGACCACCATGACGCCCGCCGCGAAGACGAACACCAGCCGCCAGTCCCCGAATTCGGCCAGCGCCCCGGCAACCGTTCGCGCCAGCATGATGCCGATGAGCAGGCCGCTCATGACCGTTCCCACCACCGCGCCGCGCTCATGGTCGGCGGCAAGAGAGGCCGCCATCGGCACCACGATCTGCGCCACGGCGGAGGTCACCCCGACCAGCGCGACCGAGGCGTACAGCGCACCCAGCGAGGGAGAGGCCGCCACACCGAGGAGAGCGACAGCGCTCAGGGCGAGCAGCCCGCTCACAAGACGGCGCCGCTCCAGTACGTCACCCAGGGGCACCAGCAGTGCCAGCGAGAGCGCGTAGCCGATCTGCGAAGAGGTGACGATCAGGCCTCCGGCCCCCTCGGAGACCCCCAGCGCCTTGGCGACAACGGGCAGCAACGGCTGGGCGTAGTAGATGTTCGCGACCGCCGCGCCACACGTCACCGCCAGCAACAGCACCATCGCGCGGCTCAGCGGGGAGCGGACGTCGGCGCGGTCCTTTCTGAATTCTGGATCGTTCATGCCGGAATGCTCGCCTCGGCGTGACGTGCTGGTCAAGTAGTTTTGGATCGATCGATCCAAAAGTGATCAGGGTCACTGCGGGCCGTCGATGCTCGCGCACTCCGGTACTTGGCGTTTTGTGGAGCGGTTGGTCCAATATGGGAGGCAGGGCAGCGCTTGCCATGCCGGAGCCGCTCGTCTTGAGATGCAGGAGGTCCCTATGCCGCCAGCCGGCCGTCCCCGCGCCTTCGATATGGAGGCCGTACTGGAGTCCGCGATGCTGCTGTTCTGGGAGCAGGGCTACGAAGCGACCTCGCTGGCACAGCTGCGAGCCGCCACCGGGCTGTCCTCCGCGAGCCTGTACGGCGCTTTCGGCTCGAAGGAAGGGCTGTTCAAGCAGGTCGTCGAGCACTACATGGAGGGGCCGGGCGGCGCTGTCGAGGTCATCGAGGACGAGACGGTCAGCCCGCGAGAGGCCGTGGCCGGCCTGCTGCACCGTTCGATCGACATGCAGGCCGATTCGTCTCACCCCACCGGCTGTCTCGTCGCCCTGTCCGGCACGATGCGGGCGCCGGGAGAGGAGCACGCCTCAGTGCGCGCGACCGTCGCGGCACGGCGTGCAGCCGACCGCGTGCGCATCAGGGCCTGCGTAGAGCGAGGCATCGCCGCGGGCGAACTCGATGCCGTCGTCGACGTCGACGGGGTGACCGCCATGATCCACAGCTTTCTCCTCGGCCTCTCCACGCAGTTGCGCGACGGGGTGGCCGCAGTGACTCTGCACATGGCGGTCGAGACCCTCCTGCTCAACTGGCGCCGCGCATAGAGAAGCAGTGAGAGAAGGAGTCCGCCTGCGGCCCCCGCCGGCTGCGGTCGGCCGGACGCCACGAGCCGCCGGATGTCGCTGGGGGCGGAGACATCCCCCAGTGACAGCAGAGCCGGCAGGTCAGCAGACGCTGTCCGTCGGCTTCGGGTTGCCCAGGCCGAACAGCGGGCGCAGGCGCAGGCCTGCCCAGGTGCCGAGGATGGCCACGGCTGCCCAGATCCAGCCGTGGAGGGACCCGGAGGCGATGCCGGCCAGGTAGGCGCCGATGTTGCAGCCGCCGGCGAGGCGGGCGCCGACGCCCATCAGGATGCCGCCGATGACGGCGGCGAGCGCTGTGCGGGCGGGGATGTTGCGGTGCAACTGCCACACGCCCCCGGCGGCCGCCGCGACGGCCGCGCCGACCATGATGCCGATGTCGGTGAGGCTGTTCTTGTCGGCAAGGACCGGTCCCGACAACTGGGCCGCGCTGTCGGGCTGTTGCCAGAAAGCCCAGGTCTCCGGCATGCCGCCGAGTGCGCCCACGACCTTCGAGCCCCACAGGGCGAACGCGCTGGTGACGCCCCAGGCGCCGCCCGAGGCGAGCAGTACGCCGGCGCCGAGCACCGCCAGCGCCACGGCGCCCGCGGCCAGCGGCCACGAGCCCCTGACCGCACGGCGGAGGGCGCCGCGCGCTGACGGCGGGGTGCCGACCGGCGGGGGATTGCGGCGGGTCTGCACGGCGCGGGCGATGAACCAGATCGCGGCGAGCGCCGTGATCGTCGCCGCCCAGGAGCCGAACCAGCCGACGTGGTCGGAGAGTACGTACGGGTCGAGCGCGGGCAGATCGTTCCAGAGGCCGAACTGCCAGGCGGCGAGGGTGGAGCCGGTGATGAAGCCGAGGAGGGTGAGCACGATGGTGCCCTGGCCGGAGCCGACGGCAAAGAGGGTCCCGGAGGCGCAGGCGCCGCCGAGCTGCATGCCGATGGCGAAGAGGAAGGCGCCGATGAGCAGCGCCACCCCGATCGGCCCGGCGCTGGGGGCGGGCACGGAACCGAACAGGCCGCTGCCGGTGCCGATGATCAGAGCGAAGAGCGTCGCGGTGGTGCCGAGCAGCAGGGTGTGGGCACGCAGCCCGGTGCCGTTCCCGACGGCCACCAGCTGCCGCCAGGCGGAGGTGAACCCGAACCGGGAGTGGAACAGGGCGAACCCGAGTCCGATGCCGAGCAGCAGCAGGACGCCGGGCTTGGCCCCGTGCTCCGCGAAGACGTAGCCGGCGAGCGCGACACCGATGGCGCCGGCGACCGCTAGCGGCACCCGCCGGACCGGCGGCGAGGCCTCGGCCGGAGGGGCGGAGGCGGAGGTGGGGGCAGGGGTGAGCAGGGCGGCCCGGGGCGGCGCCCCGGCATCGGGAGCGGTGGTCAAGAGGGTCTCCGGGAACGGGAGGGGTGGGCCGGACAGGCGGTGATCGCGTGAGCGCGAGAGCGGGGTGAGCGCGAGAGCTGGGCGCTGAGAGCGGGGCGCTGGGCGCTGAGCGAGGCGTCAGCGGCGACAGAGCGCGTCGTCGACGCTCCACGGCGTGGCCGCGAAGAGCGCGAGAGCGAGCTGACGAGCGGGTCCGAACATGCGCTCCACCTTAGGTATCCCGCAAAGATCCCGGAACGCCGTCTCACATAGAGAGAGCTGCCGGGCGACCTGCCGGGCATCGGTGTGCACGACTGAGGCCAGCTCGCTCGGCGACGCCACCGGCCGCAGGGCCCTGCGGCACGGTGACACGGACCTCCGTCAGCCGCGCCGAGCGCCCGTGGCCGTCGAGACCGACGGCGACGAGCGCGCCGGCCAGTCCGTCGGCGATGGCGAACAGGTACGTGCCTCCGGTACGGCTGATCGCGTAGACGCAGACGCAGACGCAGACGCAGACGCAGACGCAGACGCAGACGCCGACCACCGCACCCGTAGCCATCGCAAGGGCAACGCGGAAGGCCAGCCCGCCAGCGATTCCCCACCCGGCAGCCATTCCCCGCACCGGATCCTGCTGACCGGCCTCCCACCGCAGAACCACAAACGCGGTACTACCGCCGCGACTTGACCAAAGCCTCAGAACGCGGAGTTGGCGAACCAGTGTGCCAGGAGGTCCTCGTCTCCCTCGTGTGAGAGGACCGCATCGTCGTGGTGCAGGCGGCCGTAGACGAGCAGCAGCAGGTCGCCGGCGGTTCCCCGGACCGTCGCGTCAGCGGTGGCTGCCTCCGCGCCGGCCGTGGCGAGCGCGAAGCCGTCGGGTCGCAGGCGTACCAGCCAGTCGCCGTCGCCGTCGCCATCGGTGGCGCGGAAGCGGATGGTCCTGTCGGGGGCGCGCAGATTGACGACATGAGGGGCGAAGAAGGCGGCGAAGGGCAGGTTGACGAGGAATTCGTCGATCCCGTCGACCGCGACCGCTCGGTCGATCGCGGGCCGCAGGCCGAGTGCCAGTTCGGCGTCGGCCCGGTGCAACAGGGTCTCGAAGAGCATCCGGCGTGCCCAGAACCGGGCGTGCTGGTCGGCTCCCCACGCCCACATCGGCAGGTTCGGGTCGGTGGCCGCGAAGGCGTCCGCGGCCACCGTCGCGCTCTCGGCCAGCCAGTTGGCGTATCCGTCCTGCTGGTCCGGAAGGTGCAGGTCCACCTCGCGGCTCCGCGGTGGTTCCTGGATGCGCGCCCGCAGCAGAGTGGCGAACCAGCGCTGGACGCTGCCGGTGTGTCTGATCAGGTCGGCCAGTGTCCAGCCGGGGCAGCCGGGCACAGGGGTCGCCAGGTCAGTGCCCCTGACCGTCGTGACGAAGCGCGCCGTCTCCGCCGCGACAGCCGCGCGGTGGTCGACGAGTGCCGGGGTGTGGTCCACGCTGTCCGAAGTCTTCATCGAGGTATGCCTTTCCGGGGGGTGCCGGTTCCGCTGAGCGCGGCGGCACTCCAGTAGCTGGTCTGATCAGACGAGTTCGGCGGCAGGCTTCGATCCCGCGTGCTGCGCGTGCTGCGCGTGCTGCGCGGGTTCCGCGTGCTGCGCGAGCTCCGCCGACTGCGCGGCCGCGACCTCGCGCACCGCGGATGCGCGGGGCGCGTGTTCAGCCTTGAGCCCGATGAGGGCGACGATCACGACCAGGGCGAAGGCCGCTCCGGCGATGGCGAAGCTCAGCGTGAACTGGCTCTCCTGCGGCAGTGCGGGCATGCCGTCGGGCAGCTCGATGGTCTTCGACGCGAGGAGCGTGGTGATCATGGCGCTCGCGACGGCGCTGCCCACCGAGCGGGAGATGGAGTTGATTCCGTTGGCGATTCCGGTCTGGTGGGCCGGGACGGAGGCGACGATGAGCGCCGGCATGGAGGCGTAGCCGAAGCTGATCGCGAGGCCGATGATCATGCCCGCGCCGATCACCGAGGCGCTGGTGCCGTGCGCGGCGGTCAGCCAGGCGAAGCCGAGCACGCCGAAGGCGGCGCCGACGGCCAGCGTGGAGCGGGCGCCGATCCGGCGCACGAGCAGCCCTCCGACCTGGGCACCCACGAGGGAGACGAGCGTGGTGGGCAGCAGGTAGACGACGGCGGCGGCGAGCACTGAGGCGCCGAATCCGTACCCCGCGACACTCTCGGGCATCTGCACGAGGTACGAGACGCCGATGAACTGGGCGAACATCGCGAAGCCGAGGAGCAGCCCGGCCAGGTTGGTGAAGAGGACAGGCCGGTGGGCGAACATCCGCATGTCCACCATCGGCTCCTTGACCCGGCGCTCGACCGCGACCCACACGACCGCCATGACGAGCGCGCCGACGAAGGCGCCGATCGTCCGGCCGGACGTCCAGCCCCACTCGTGGCCCTGCGAGATGGGCAGCAGGAGCAGCACGAGCAGCATCGCGAGGGACAGGGCGCCCAGCCAGTCGGTCCGCCCTCCCGTCTTCGCCCGGGAGGCGGGCACGACGAACAGCACCCCGGCAAGCGCCACGACGGCGAGTACCACCGCGAGCCAGAAGACCCGGTGGTAGTCGGGGTCGGCGCCCTGGGTGAGGAGTCCGGCACCGACAAGCGCGAGCCCGCTGCCGAAGGCGAGCGTGCCGCTGACCAGGGCCATGGCTCCGGGCAGCTTGGCCGGCTTGATCTCCTCGCGCAGGACGGAGAGGGCGAGCGGGAAGATCGCGGTCGCGGCGCCCTGCATGATGCGGCCGATGATCAGCCAGGTCAGCGAGCTGGTGGTGGCGGCGAGCACCGAACCCGCGATCATCACGAGCAGGACGCCGACGAGGGTGGGCTTCTTGCCGTGCTGGTCGCCGAAGCGGCCGAGCAGAGGGGTGAAGACGGCGGCCGACAGGAGAGTGGCGGTGGTCACCCAACTGACGTTCGCCGTGGTGGCGTTCAGGTCCTCCTGGATGATGCCCAGCACCGGGACGACCAGGGTCTGCATCATCGAGACGACCATGGCGGCCAGACCGAGGGCCAGGACGAGCAGGGTCTGCCCGGAGGTCCGTGGGGGCGCGGCGCGGTGTGCGTGGGACACGGTGTTTCTCTCTCAGTTACTTGACAACCTTGATGCTTGAGATCCTCAAGCAATGAGTCGAAGGTAAACATTGATATTTGAGGTAGTCAACTTTCAGGGGGTAAAGTGACTCTCATGACAGGCACTCCCCGCACCGACACGGGCCGGCTCATGGAGCTGCTCTCGGTGTCGCTCGGCGCCTACTACGGCGACTTCACGCTCGCGGCAGCGAGCGAGAACCTCACGGCGAGCCAGGGCAAGGCACTGACCGTGCTGCGCCGTGGCCCTGCGGCGATGCGCTCCCTGGCCGACACCTTGACCTGCGACGCGTCGAACATGACCGGGATCATCGACCGGCTGGAGAAGCGCGGCCTGGTGCGCCGCGAACCCAGCCCCTCCGACCGGCGCGTCAAGAACGTCGTCCTCACGGCCGAGGGCGAGCGCGTCACCGACGCGCTCCGCGCGAGGATGAGCGCCACGCGGGAGGGCCTGGAGCGGCTCAGCGCCCAGGACCGGGACACGCTGCACAGCCTGCTGGAACGCGTCTTCGTCTCCCAGTGACGGAAACGTCGCAGGTGGGGGCGCCTTCGGGTGTCCCTACGGCCCTGTGGCCGGGAGCGGTTGGCACAGGACCGGGACGCGCTGTACGAGGTTGTTTCCGAAGCCCCCTCGGTTCCAGGGCTGTTCGAGGGGCTGGGCATGTCCGTCGGCGTCGGTCGCCCGGACGCTCAGGGTGTGGCGGCCGGCGGCCGCGGTCCAGGTGGTGTGCCAGGCCTGCCACCCCCAGCGGTGCGGGCCGCGGGAAGAGACCTCGGCGTCGGTCCAGGTGCTGCCGTCATCGGCGCTGACCTCGACCCGTGTGACCGGCCCGTACCCGGACCAGGCGCGTCCCTCCAGCTCCACGGGCCCGGGGCGCACGACCCGTACGCGTGACATGAAGTCCGGGAAGCCGGGTGGGATCACCAGGGCGCGAGGGGCGATCCGGGTGACGGGCTCGCCGGGGTCGTCCGGGGACTGCCGGAAGCGGTACGCCACGGCCTGCTGGAAGCCGGTGAACGGGGTGTCGGCCAGTTCGACGGCGCGGAGCCATTTGACGTGCGCCATGCCGTACCAGCCGGGGACCACGAGCCGCAGCGGGTAGCCGTGTTGGGGCGGCAGCGGCCCGCCGTTCATCGCGTACGCGAGCAGTACGTCCGCGTCCACGGGGAGTGGCAGGCTGCGCCGGTAGTCCTGCTCGACGCCACGCTCGACTCCGTGGTCCGCGCCCGTGAACACGGCCTCGACGGCGCCGTCCTCGACCCCCGCTCGGGCGAGCACCGTCCGCAGTGGCACGCCCGTCCAGTCGGCCGTGCCCACCGCCTCCACGAGCCAGGGCTGGCTGACCGGGCGCGGGCTCAGCCGGGCGCGGCCGTTGCCCGCGCACTCCATCGTGACCCGGTGAGTGACGGCCGGCAGCGCCTGAAGTTCGGCGAGCCCCAGCTCCAGGGGGGTACGGACCCGCCCGCCCACGGTGAGCCGCCACGTGTCCGCGTCGACCACGGGGATGTCGTAATGGGTCAGCAGATAGTGGAGGCCGGGCGGTGTGACGTCATGGCGCAGGGCCTCCAGCGGCAGCCCGTGATTGCGTGCCGCGAGCGCCAGCTCTTCCTCGCTGATGCCCTCACCGGCGGCGGCGACGCGTCCCGGTGTGCTGACCTCGCCGAGGGGGATGCCCGCTCCGTGCCTCCATTCCATGCCTTCATGGTCGCCCCAGCGGGCCGGGCCCGCAGGGCAACCGGCTTTTTGCGGCTTTCAGGCTCCGGGAATCCAGTAGTTGTGCACGGAGAACGCCTCGGGCTGCCCTCCGGGACCGGACAGGCCGGCCGACTCGGCGATCGGCATCATCTTCTCGCCGAAGGCCTGCATGTGCTGCTCGGACTCCCAGATGTCGTAGATGTCCAGGCCGTCGCTGCCCGGGACGCAGACGTGGGCGATGCAGCCGTCGAAGATCTCGGGCGTCTGCTGGAGCTTGGCGTTGAGGGCGTCGTACTGGTCGGTGGTGACACCCGGGAGGGAAGCGTGCATGAAGATCGCCATGGCGGCTGCTCCTTAGGGGAGGAGGGAGTGTGCGGTGAGGGTCTTGAGGAGGGGGTCGCCGCACGGCGGCCGCTGTCCCATGGCCAGGACAGCACGCCCGTCCACCGATGGCACCCGCAAGCATTACGGCGAGCACGGCGGGGGCCGGGGATTCGGCCCCCGCCGATCAGCCGACGCTGTTGCCGTTGCCGTTGCCGTTGCCGTTGCCGCCTCCGCCTCCGCCTCCGTTGCCGTTGCCGTCAACGGAGGCGGCGAAGGCGGCGATGTCCCTCACCACGCGTTCCGGCATGTCCCAGTGCACGATGTGCCCCGCTCCCTCGTAGACGATCAGCCGGGAGCCGATAACGGTGTCGAGGATCGTCTGTTGTTCCTCGCGCGTCAGGATCGGGTCGCGGTCGCCCCAGACGGCCAGCGTGGGTACGAGGATCCCGGACAGCGTCGCCCGCAGATCGGTCTCAAGGAGGCCGCGCAGCGTCTCGCGCCACACGCGGGCGGGTGCCTTCAGATTCTCCTCGACGACGGTCTCCAGGAAGCCGCGAGCGAGAGGTTCGGCCGTCATGCCGAGCGCGAACCGTTCCGCGAGGTCACGGTCCACCGGATCCTCCAACTCCCGTACGACCTGCCATAGTTCAGCGGCGACAGGCTTGTCGGCGAGGGTGACCGGAACGCCCAGGAGCACGAGCCCGGCGACCCGGTCGGGGTAGCGGCCCGCGACGATGCGTGCCTGCACCCCACCGCTCGAAGCCCCGACGAGCACGGCGCGCTCGATTCCCACGGTGTCCATGAAGGCGACGAGGTCGGCCGCGAAGTCCTCGGGGAGATAGCCGTCCGGGGGCTTGTCGGCGTCTCCGTGGCCTCGTTGCGTGGGCGCGTAGACGTGCAGGGAGGAGGGCATGCGCCGCAGCAGCGGCTCGAACACCCACCAGGAGTCGACGTAGCCGTGGACCAGGACGACCGGCGTACCCGCGGGGTCGCCCACCTCGGCGTACGGCAGGACAAGTCCCGCGCGCAGCGTTGCCTCGTGCACGGCGACGGCGGACATGACGGCCCTCCTCACCTCTGTGTCCAGCGTAAGGAGGGGCGGGCCTTGGGGCAGGTCGAGGCTGCCGTGGCGGGGAGGGGCGAGAGACGCGTGGGAGAGGTGTGATGTGGGCATGTCACTTCTGGTCGCGGCCCCACACCGCGACGGATCAGGAGGACATGGTGAAGAAGGCCTCACGCATCCGCAGAGCGTCGTTCGTCGTCGGCAGCGCCTTCGCGCTGGTCATCGCTCTTCCGGGCAGTGCGCTCGCGGATCCGCCCACGTCGTTGCCCGCCAGTGCGGACGGTCTTGAGCAGACGTTCCAGCCGGCCTACGACTACGACACCGACGGCTGCTATCCGACGCCTGCCATCGGGCCCGACGGCAGCGTCAACGGAGGCCTCAACCCGTCGGGGGCCGTCAACGGTCAGTGCCGTGACTCCTGGGACCTCGACAACACCAATGGGTACGCCCGGTCCAAGTGCAACAACGACTGGTGCGCCATCATGTACGGCCTGTACTTCGAGAAGGATCAGGCCGTGGCGGGCAGCGGCCTCGGTGGGCACCGGCACGACTGGGAGCACGTGGTGGTGTGGGTGCAGAACAACGAGGCTCGCTACGTCTCCACATCGGCCCACGGCAACTTCGACGTCTACGGCCGCGACCAGATCCGCTGGGACGGTACGCACCCCAAGGTCGTGTACCACAAGGACGGTGTGAGCACGCACTGCTTCCGGCCCGCCGCCTCCAGCGACGAGCCGCCGGAGAACCACGATCAGGCTTGGCAGTTCCCCGGGCTCGTCGGCTGGAACGGCTATCCCGCGGGCGTGCGGGAGAAGCTGATTCAGGCCGACTTCGGCAGTGCCGTCTTCGGGCTCAAGGACGGCAATTTCAACTACCACCTCGAGAAGGCCAAGCCCGCCGGGATTCCGTTCGACCCCAACGCCTGAACAGTGTCCGGGAGTTCTAGGGACCCGCGTGCACCTGGCACGCCCACAGGCTCGGGGTCTGGGGATACGTGTCGCGCAGCGCACGCACCGTGGAGTGCAGGGCCTCGGCCGTACGGTCGACGTCCAGCGCTCCGCCACCCTTGCTCAAGGCCTCGTAGACGTCCTGGGCGACACGGGCGCCGATCGTGTCGTCGACGTGCCACAGCGAGCCGACGACATGGGGGAAGCCCGCGATCTGGAAGGCGCTGACGATGTGGACGGCCTCGTCCGCGAGTTCGGGGCTGGTCCGCAGGGTGTCGCAGGCCGAGAGGTAGACGAGGCGCACCGACGGAAGCCTGAGCCGGGCGAGGTCGCGGACGGTCAGCGGTCGTTCAGTGTGATCGTGCAGGACGAGGCGGCTGCCGGACGGGCGCTCCAGATCGCCCACCGCGTGGCACGCGAAGTGCGCGTACGCGTGCCGGTGCAGGGCGGAGACCACCGCGGAGTGGGTGGCGGACGCGCCGGTGAGCATCTCGGGGCCCGGCAGCAGCCCGGCGAGGTGTTCGGCCTCACGGTGCGCGGCGGGCAGGGGTGGGAAGCCGGTCGCCTCGCCGACGGCGACCACGAGCGCACCGGTGCCCGCAGGGCGCGCGGCCCGCTGCCTGGCGTGGTGCAGCGCGCGCAGATTCGGCGTGTACGAGGAGATCGCCCGGTCCAGCGCACCGGACGCTCCGTCGACGGGAGCCGCTGCGTGCAGCGGCATTGTGCCCAGGGCTCCGGCGGGCGACCACCACACGCGGGGCAGTGGTCCGGTGGGCGTGGCCCGGAACGCCAGGTGGTCGAGCACGGGGCCGGTGACCACCTGCCACAGCCAGGCGAGTGTGTCCCGCACGACGTGCTGGGCGCGCAGTGACTGCTTTCGGGAGGTCCCGGGCGCCTCTACGCGTTCCAACGCGTCCTGAAAGGCCTTCCGGTGTGCGGTCGTTGCCTCGGGGGTGAGCCCCGGGAGCGGCACGGTGTCGATGGAGTGCTCGCTGACGACAAGGGCGTCGCTGCCGTGCGGGGACACGTTGACCAGGACGACCGGACCCGCCGCGGCTGTCGCGCGCAGTTCATGTTCGTGCCACTCCCGCACCGGACGCAGCAGGCCGAGCTCCGGGTGCGCGGCACGGATCCGGTCGGTCAGCTCCCGCCATTCGGCGGCCAGTTGTTGACGCCGGTCGGCTTGAGCGTCGTACGCCCGCGATGTGTGCAAGGGGCCTTCGCCCAGGAACTCCGCGCCGAGCGGGTCCCGGCCCTCGGTCGCCGTGTCGAGGGCGTCGCGGAGTTCCTCGAAGCGGTCGGCGAGGTCCGGGGCGGTCTCCCGGAGCCGGGTCAGATCGCTGTCGGCGTCGAAGGCGTGGGACAGCAGCACGCCTCTGGCCTGTTCGAGGAGCCCCACCGCCAGTTGGGGCCGTCCGCAGCGCACCGCGCACGCCGCCGCCGCGGCACCCAGGCCGACGGTCCGGCCGAGCAGCAGCTCCTGGTCGTCGCGGACGAGATGGCGGGGCGCGACGGAATGCAGCAGGTCGACCGCCACCACGTAACCGTCAAGGGCGCGGTCCCAGTCGCCGAGTTCCGCCGAGGTGTCGCCCCAGGACCGGGCGGCGTCCAGGCGCTCGGAGGGCGCGCACCGGGGCTCAAGGGCCGCTTCCCGGAACACGTCGGCCGCCTCGGCCAGTGCGGCCCGGCGGCCGCGGCCGGTCGACAGGACCCGCAGGATTTTGCCGAGGTTCGTCAGGCGCAGCGTGCGCTTCGCATGGTCGGGCGGGGTGACCTCGACCGCCCGACGGAACAGCGCGATCGCCTCGCCACGGACCGTCGACGACAACAGGGCGCCACGGCCCGACAGGCGGGCGCCGGCGGCCGCCGTCAGGGCACCGGGCAGCTCGGGAGAGCCCGCGGGCAGTGAGGCGATCACCGCGTCGACGAGAGTGCGTGCCTCCCGCGCGTCGGCGGTCCCTCGCGCCGCCTGGCTGCGGTTGATCAGAGCTGTGGACAGGTTGAGGCGCCGACGCGGCAACTTGGGGTCGTCGGCCGGGGTGAGGGCGAGCGCCTCCCTGAACAGCTCGATCACTTCGTCGAGTTGGGCTGCCGGGTCGGCGGCACGCCCGAGTCCGCTCATCCGGCTGATCGCCGTGGAGCCGAGCAGGGTCGCACGGTGGGCGACGCCGAGACCGGGCAGCTCGGCGGCCCGGCTCCGGCACGCCTGGGCCTCCCGCAGGTCCGCACCGTCCTCGGTGAGGCGGTGGCGCAGGCCCAGGGCCATGCCGAGGTTGAGCAGCCGTACGCCGAGAATCTCGTGCCCCTCGGAGGTGAGCTCCACCGCCTCCCTGAGAGCCTGGATCGCCTCGTTCAACTCCTCTGGACGTCCGGTGCGTTCGTGGCTGGTGCTCAGCACCATCCCGAGGTCGCTGAGCGTCACGGGCCGCTCCGGGTGGTCCGGTGGCAGGAGCGGCTCGGCCTGACGCAGCAACCGCAGGGCCTCGACGAGGTCCGCGCTGTTGCCTTCCGGGTCGAGGCCGTACCGCGCGTGCAGGGCCATCGCGGGGGCGATCAGCTGCGGTGCGGTGCGGGACGTCGGCTCCCCGGCCTCGATGACCACGGCGGACAGATGCGTGATCGCCGCGTCCAGATCGGCCGGATCGCCGGTCAGTGCGAAGCGTGCGCGCAGCGCGTTGCCGAGGGTGCTGCGGACGGGGATGCGCCGGGCCGGGTCCCCCTGTGCCGACTCCAGCGCTGCGGTCAGCACGGCGACCATCTCGTGCAAGTCGTGCGGAAGGCCGACGCGTTGGTACCGCAGAGTGAGCGCGATGCCCAGGTTGAGGCCTGCCGTCGCCGGGCCCTTCGGGTCGTCGGGAGCGGCACGGCGGAGCAGGTCCACCACCTCGTCGTACTCCTCGGGCGTGCCGCCCTCCCGCTGCCGCAGCGCCAGCAGAGCGCCGCCCAGGGTGCTGAGGCAATGGGCCAGATGCGGGCTCCGCGCGGGCAGTTGGGCCAGGACGTCACGGGCCATGCCGACCGCTTCGTGCAGGTCGTCCGCGTCGTACGACTGCTTGTACCGATCCAGGAACTGGACGCCCAGATTGCTGAGAGTGAGCAACCGGTCGGGTGAGTCGGCCGGAAGGCCCTTGAGGGTGTGGTGGGTGAGACGCAGCGCCGTGTCGGAGCCCCCGCTGCCGGTCTGACCCACGTGCTGCCCGGCGAGGGACAGCACGTGGGTCAGATCGGCTACCCGGGTCGCGTACGCGGGGTCGTGCTCCGGCGTCGCGAGAACGGCGAGGCTGCCCATCCCGACCGCCAGGCCGAGCAGCACCTCACGCGAAGGTGTCGAGGTGCCCACCCGCACGGCAAGGTCGTACAGCCGCAGGTCGTCCTCGGTGGCATCCGGCGGCGGTCGGTGCTGCCGGCCCTCGGCCGCGATCACGGCCGCGGCACACTCCGCCGACCACTCGGCGGGACCGTCCGCGTGCGCCGGGTCGGGGCGGTGCGCGGGGTCGGTGGCTTCATAGCCTGCCGCCAACTGCGGTGGTACGAGCGCCGGGTCGGCCATCCACACCGGGAACAGCAGCGTTCCGGCCATGCCTCCGTGGACGTCGGCCCGGGCGTCTTCGGAGGCCGCCGCGCGAGCCAGGCAGAGCCAGCCGGCCACATGCCGGGCCTCCAGGTCAAAACCGGTGTCGGCGCTGCACAGCAGTGCCCGGAGCTCGGCGTTCGCCTCGGGGGCGAACACCACGTTCGCGCGCACCACCCCCTCGGATGCCCCGGCCCGCGCCAAGCGCGCACGGATCGCCTGCACATGCCGGTCCCGGTCGTCACTCACCCTGCAGCTCCCCCTCTTGCCGACTCCGGTGGCGTTCGCCGACTCCGGTGGCGCGCCGAATCATGCTCAACTGCGCCTGCTTTCCGGCACACTTGGACCATGACCGTATCGCCCGACCGCCCCGAACTCGCCCACGGCACGGCGGCGTTGTGCTCCCTGCTCGGCTCGCCCGACGACCTGCGGCAACCCGGGGTCCGGCAGGCCGCGGAGCGGGCGAGGGACCTGCTGCGTTCCGGTGCGGGCGCCGACGCGATCGAGGAGTGCTACGAAGGCCTCGACCACGCGATGCGCAGGGCCGGGGACGCGGGCGGTCTTGTCAACGGCTCCCGGGGCGCCATGACCCCCGGCCTCGCGCCGCACATCAGGGTGGCCGTGTGCCCGGGACCGGCCCACTGCAGCAGGCTCGAACGCGCCCGCGACCTGCTGCCCGCCCCCCACTGCGCGGTCAACGGAGCGCGTATGCGCAAGGGCCGACTGGACCCCGGGCAGTGACCGGCTCCGGTCCCGCGGCCTCATGAACCCGCTCCTCGCCACCCTGGGCGGCAAGCTCACCGAACGCTGGCTGAACCTCCTGGTCCTGCCCGGCGCCCTCTTCCTCGCCGCCACAGCCGTCGGCACCACCCTGGGACACCGCCACTGGCACGACGCCGACCGGCTGCGCGCCACGCTGGACGACCTCGCGGCCCGCCCCGCACTCGACCGGACCGGCACCGCCGCGCTCCTGGTGGCGCTCGTCCTGCTCACCGCGGCCGCGGCTTCACTTGCCTCGCAGTTCCTCGGCGGCGGGTTCGAAAAGTACTGGCTGCGTTTCGGCCGCGACCCGCTCTCGCGCGCCCTCACCACGCGGCGCGAGCGGCAGTGGCTGGCATTGGACGGACAGCTCGATGACGCCGTCGCGCGTGCCACCCCGACCGGTTCGGCGGCAGGCGGTGCGGTGCGGGTCGGGAGGAGCGCGGGCGCGCGGATCCAGGCCATCGGCGAGGCCCGCGACCGTATCTCGCTGTGCGCACCGAAACGCCCCACCTGGTACGGCGACCGCATGCAGGCGACGGCGGACCGCGTCGAGGCCGCGTACGGAGTGGACCTCGCCGCCCTGTGGCCGCGTCTGTGGCTGATCCTTCCCGAACCCGCCGTGCAACAGATCCAGGCGGCCCGTGACTCCTTCAGTGCGGCGGCCCGTCTCGCCGCCTGGGCCGTGGGCTATGCCCTGCTCGCCTGCTGGTGGTGGCCTGCCGCGCTGGTCGCCGTCGGGTGCGGGGTCGTGGCCCGTTCCCGTTCACGGGCCGCGCTCGACGCGCTCGCGGGCCTCACCGAGGCGGCCGTCGACGTCCACGGCAGGGAACTGGCCACGCGTGTCGGGCTGCTCGGGCCGGACACGACGGGGCTGCTGGACCACGACACGGGGGACGGGATGTCGGAGGTGTTCCGCAAGGCCGACTGACGTCGCCCACACCAATTCCCCCCGCACCAGTGCCCCGCACCGATTTCCCGCACGCTGATTTCCCCCTCACCACCCCGTGAACAGCAAGTGATTGACGGCGAGCGCGAGTACGGCCTGTGCGGTGAGCCAGTGGCGCCGGCCCGCCGGAGGCAGAAGCGCCGTGGCCGCGAGCAGGAACGTCGCGAAGGGCAGCCAGATGCGTTCCGTCTCCGCCTTGCTCATGCCGGAGAGGTCGGCGGCCAGCAGGGCGAGGAGAGCGGCCAGGACGAGCGCGGTCAGCCGGTCGGCGGGCGTCGTCCGGCCGGTGCGCAGACGGCCGATCGCGCCGGGCGCGGACGCCATCGCCCTGCGGAGGCCCGCCACCGTCGCGAGGCCGACGACCAGCACCGTGCAGGCGAGGTTGGCCCAGACGAAGTAGCCGTACGGCCGGATGCCGCCCGCTCCTTGGTAGTAGCGCTCGACGAGCAGGTGGTACGCCTCCCACCAGTCGAAGCCCGCGAGGGTGAAGGCGAGCGGGGCGACGGCTGCTCCCGCCAGCATCAGCGGCAGCGGGCGCGGGGTCCGGGCGATCAGCAGGACGGCGGCGGCGACGACGGCGAACAGGGGCAGGCCGTACGAGAGGTAGCAGGTGAGGCCGAACAGCAGGCCCGCGCCGAGGGCCGCGGTCGCGGGGGAGCGGACCTTGCGCGTCGCCGCGAGCGCGAGCAGGGCGATCATCCAGGCCGTGACGGCGGCGAAGTACCCGTCGGCGGAGGCGCCGACCCAGATCGCGGCCGGGGCCAGGACGAGGAAGGGAGCCGTCCGGCGGGCCGTCGCCTCGTCCGCAAGGGCGCGCAGCGTGATCAGGACGGCCACCACGGCGGTACTGCCCGCGGTGATGCAGAAGGCACCGGCCCAGGCGCCGCCGCCCAGGCCGACGCGGTCGAGGAGGACGAAGGTGAGGGTGGCGCCCGGCGGATGGCCCGCGGTGTGGGCGGGCCAGTGGCCGGGGGAGTCGATCAGGATGTGCCGCGTGAAGTCCCGCAGCGTTGCCGGGATGTCCTCGAAGCGGTCGATGACCTGGAGGTATTCGTACTTGGTGGTCAGCCGCCGCGCCACGCCCCGGTGCCAGCCGTCGATCAGGGCGAGCGACCAGATCCAGGCCAGGGAGGTGGCCCAGGCGGTGAGGAGAAGGGGCCGCCAGGGGAGCCGGGCGGCGAGAGCGGGGGCGTACGCGATCACGGCGAGGGCGACCGCGAGCGCGGCGGGTGTACCGGGGCCGATGTGCGGGTCCCATTGGGCGTACAGGGGCGGCCAGTTGAGGTGCAGGGTGCCGTCCGTGTCCTCGATGGATGCGCCGACGGCGACGGCCGCGACGACGAGGAGCGCCGCGACGGCGGCCGCGGCCAGGTCACGGCGGTGGCCGGTGCGCTCTGTGGTGCTCACGTCTGCACCGTAGGCGCAGGTGGAGTGAGTGCCGGGGCTCTGAGGGATGACGTCAGCGTTTCGTCATGAGTCGTGGGCCCATCCAGGGGCAGGGTCCGGCATACGGTCGATTCATGCCCCCCGTCCCACATATGACCTCCCCTGCCGACCCTGGTTTCTGGCGCAGCCCGCTGCGTGGGCCCTGGCTCACTTCGGTGCTCGGCGTCGTCCTGCTGCTCGGCATCACAGTGCTGTTCGTGACCGGCCTGCTGTCGTACGCCGCGTACAACCCGGATCTCTCACCCGTCAACGACAAGACACCGGACAAGGGCCTCCTCGGCTTCTACCTCTTCGACTGGCCGACCGACCCGCACTGGCTCTACCGCCTCAACCAGGGCCTGCACGTCACGGTCGGCATCACGCTGATCCCGGTGCTGCTCGCGAAGCTGTGGTCGGTGATCCCCAAGCTCTTCGCGCTGCCTCCGGCCCGGTCGGTCGGCCATGCCCTGGAGCGGGTGTCGCTGCTCCTGCTGGTCGGCGGCGCGCTGTTCGAGTTCGTCACCGGTGTCCTCAACGTCCAGCTGGAGTACCTCTTTCCCGGCTCGTTCTATCCGCTGCACTTCTACGGGGCCTGGGTGTTCTTCGGCGCGTTCGCGGCCCACGTCGTGCTGCGCCTGCCTCAGGTCGTACGCGTACTGCGCGAGCAGGGATGGCGTGAACGGCTGCGGGACCCACGTCCCGAGCCGGCCGACGCGGGAGGTCTGGTGGCGCCCCAGGCCGCCGAGCCGACGGTGTCCCGGCGTGGCGCGCTCGGCATGGTCGGTGCGGGATCAGCGCTGCTGCTCGTCACGACGGCGGGGCAGAACTTCGACGGGCCCCTGCGCCGCACCGCCCTGTTCGCCCCGCACGGCGGCGGCGATCCGGGGAGCGGGCCGAACGGCTTTCAGATCAACAAGACGGCAGCGAAGGTGGGCATCGAGCGGCAGGACACGGGTGAGCTGTGGCGGCTGGTCGTCAGTGGGCCACGGGGCCGCGAAGACGTCAGGCTTTCCCGGGAGGATCTGCTGCAACTCCCCCTCCACAGTGCCGCGTTGCCCATCGCGTGCGTGGAGGGCTGGTCGACGTCGGACCAGTGGTGGCGCGGTGTGCGGCTGCGGGATCTCGCGGCACTCGCCGGGTTCGACGAGGACCCTCCTGGCGTTCTCGTGGAGTCCTTGCAGCGGCGCGGAGCCTTCCGCAAGGCCGCCCTGCGCGACAACCAGGTACGCGACCCGCGTTCCCTGCTCGCGCTACAGGTCAACGGGGAGGACCTGTCGCCGGACCACGGCTACCCGGCGCGGATCATCGTCCCGGCCGCGCCCGGCGTGCTCAACACCAAGTGGGTGTCCCGTCTGACCTTCGGGGAGCTGTGATGACCGGTTTCACGCACCGATTCCGCCGGTGGTACGGCGAGGGGCCACTGCAACTCCTGGTGCTGCTCGGCTCTTTCGCCCTCGCCGGGTATGCGGGAGTGCGTCTCCTGGACGGTGACTGGCTGCTGATCGCCGTCTGGTTCGTCGGTGCGGCGCTGGTGCACGATCTGCTGTTCGTGCCCGCGTACGCACTCGCCGACCGGGCGCTGCGGGCCGCCGCCGGGGGGCGGCGGAACCGCAGGGAGTGGATCAACTTCGTGCGCGTCCCGGCATTCCTGTCCGGGTTGCTGCTGCTCGTCTGGTTCCCGCTCATTGCCGGACAGGTGGAGCGCTATGAGTCCTCCACCGGGCTCCCGGCCGGTGACTTCCTCGTCCGGTGGCTGGTCGTCACGGCCCTGCTGTTCGCGGGGTCAGCGCTGTGCCGGGTCCTTCAGACGCGGCGCAGGGCCAGGAACGAACGGCCGCCGGTGGTCCACTGATCGGCCGGGTGCCAGCCGAGAGGGCGGGCGTGACGCAGCAGGGCGGGCGTGCCGAGACGGGCCCAGGGGAACAGCTCGCCCAGCGCGCCGTGCCCGTCGTCGACGTGCACCTCCACCCGCTCGTCGACGTCCATCTGTACGGTCTCGGCGATCAACAGGCCGCCGGGTGACAGGAGTTGGGCGACGCGCTCGAGGAGTGCGGCCGGATCGCCGCCGATCCCCACGTTGCCGTCGATGAGCAGCGCGGTGCCCCAGCGGCCCTCGCCCGGCAGCGCGTCGAAGACGGAGCGGAGCAGCGCGGCGGCGCCGAGCCGGAGCGTGTGGTCGACGGCTGCCTGGCTGACATCGACCCCCAGGGCGCGATGGCCCCGGGCGGCGGCTCCCGCCACCAGACGGCCGGGCCCGCAGCCGATGTCGAGCACGCTGCCCTCGCAGCGACGCAGCGCGGACAGGTCGGCCGCGTCGGCGTCGGCGCACCAGCGCTCTACGTCGAGCGGCAGCAGCCAGCCGTCGCTGCGGCGCAGGAACAGCGGGCCGTGGCCGTTGCGCAGGGCGTTGGTGTACGGATCCGCGCGCCAGGGGGTGGCCGCGGGGCCGGTCCTGCGGAGGGTCGCGTCCGGCAGCGCGGTGCTCATCGGCCGCCACCCCGTCCCGCGTGTCCGGCTGCCGTGCCGAGGCGGGCGAGCGTGGCGGCGAACCGGCTGCCCGGCGCCGCTTCGGCGACCTTCCCGGCGTCGTCGGCCGTGTCGACGTCGCGCAGCAGGGGCAGATCGCGCACCCGCAGCCCGGCGCCGGTGAGCCGGGCCCGTTGCTGCGCGCCGGTGTCGGGCCTCGACATGGGGACGCCGCGCAGCAGCTCCGGATCGGGCTCGGCCAGGCCGAGTGCCCAGAATCCGCCGTCGACGGCGGGGCCGAACCAGGCGTCGCAGTCCCGCCAGGCGTCGGGGTCGAGCGCGGGGGCGAGGAGGCCGGGGGTGACCTGGGGGGTGTCCATGCCGATCAGGAGCGCGGGGCCCGAGCAGCAGGCGAACGCCGCGGCGAGCCGTTCGTCCAGGCCGCCCGCGCACTGGGGAACCACCTCGATGCCGGCGGGCAGCCAGGGCCCCGGCTGTCCGGCGAGCACCAGGACGCGACGGTGGGCGGGCGCCGCGAGCACGGCGCGGAGGGTGTCGGCGAGCGAGGCCGCGGCGAGCTCGGCGGCCTCCTCGGGCGTGTAGGGCGGGGTGAGTCGGGTCTTCACGCGCCCCGGCAGCGGCTCCTTGGCGATGACGAGCAGAGTCGTCCCGTACGTGGTCACAGGGCACCGCCCGCCGCGCGCCGCACACCGGTGCCGGAGGCCGTCCGCGGTTCCTCCGCGAGCACGGCCCGCATGTCACGCACCGCGTGCCACGTCCCCCGCCACGTGCCGGTGACCTTCGACTTGCCGGAACGCGGCAGGTACGGCACGTCCCGCTCCTCGATCCGCCAGCCCGCGTCGGCCGCCCGTACGACCATCTGCAGCGGGTATCCGCTGCGCCGGTCGGTCAGGCCGAGCCCGAGCAGGTCCTCGCGCCGCGCCGCCCGCATCGGGCCCAGGTCGTGCAGGCGTACACCGGTGCGCCGCCGCAGCATCCGCGCGAGCGCCACATTGCCCGCGCGTGCGTGCGGCGGCCAGGCACCGCGCCCCTGGGGGCGCCGCCGTCCGACGACCAGATCGGCCTCTCCGTCCGTCACTCTGCGTACGAAGGGCCGCAGCAGCCCCGGATCGAGGGAGGCGTCGCAGTCGCAGAAGCACACGATGTCCGCGTCGGACGATGTGAGGCCCGCGTGGCAGGCGGCCCCGAAGCCGCGCTGCCGCTCGTGGACGACGGTGGCGCCCAGGGCGCGGGCGATGTCCGCCGAGCCGTCGGTGGAGCCGTTGTCGACGACGACGGCGCGCCAGTCGTCGGGGACGCGTTCCAGCACCCAGGGCAGGGCGGCGGCCTCGTCGAGGCAGGGCAGGACGACGTCGACCCGGACGGCGCGCGCGTCGGGTGCGGGCACGTCGGGCTCTACGGAGGGGGAGGGGGTCATGTGACTCACCCTATGAATCTGAACCGGACATATCGGACTTGAGGTTCTTACGAAACAGGGACGTCGGCAACCGGGGGCGGTCCTGACCGGCAGATCCGCGCGCGGCAGGTGCGAGGCTTGCCGTATGCAGCCACCACCGCCACCGCAGGGCCGCCCGCACGTCGGGGACGGCGCCCCCGACGTGCCCCGGGTCCTCGTCGTGGACGACGATCCGACCGTCGCCGAGGTCGTCGCGGGCTACCTGGAGCGCGGCGGCTACACGGTCGAGCGCGCCGAGGACGGCCCCGGGGCGCTGGAGCGCGCCGGGGCGTTCCGGCCCGACCTGGTCGTCCTCGATCTGATGCTGCCCGGCATGGACGGTCTGGAGGTGTGCCGCAGGCTGCGCGCCAAGGGTCCGGTGCCCGTCATCATGCTCACCGCCCGTGGCGACGAGGACGACCGGATCCTGGGCCTGGAGATAGGGGCCGACGACTACGTCACCAAGCCGTTCAGCCCGCGCGAGCTGGTCCTGCGGGTGGGGTCGGTGCTGCGGCGCAGCCGCGCGGCCCGCGCTCCCGAGGCCGTCGCCACGCTGCGGGCCGCGGGCCTGTGGGTGGATCCGGTGGCGCGTCGCGCGACCAAGGGCGGGGCCGAACTCGCCCTCACCCTGCGGGAGTTCGACCTTCTTGCCTTCCTTCTGCGCCACCCCGGGCAGGCGTTCGGGCGTGAGGAGCTGATGCGGGAGGTCTGGGGCTGGGAGTTCGGCGACCTGTCCACGGTCACGGTCCACATCCGCAGGCTGCGCGGCAAGGTCGAGGACGACCCGGCGCGGCCCTGCCTGATCCAGACGGTGTGGGGACTCGGATACCGCCTCGACGTACCCGATGCACCCGACGTACTCGATGCGCCCGACGCACCCGGTGCACGCGACGCGCCCGACGTACCCGACGCCCACGCCGCTCATCGCGCCCAGCACGACCGCGTACCGCCCCGAGCCGAAGGCTGACCCTCATGCAGGACATCCTCCTCATCGCTCTCTTCGCCTTCCTGGGGGCCGCGAGCGCCGGGCTCCTGGGCGCCCTGACGCTGCGCCTGCTGCGGCATCGCTCCCTCGCGGTCGCGATGACCGTCGTGGCGGCCGTCGCGGTGCTCGCGATGCTGGCCGGGACGCTCGCGGTGGCCTGGGAGATGTTCCTGTCGCCGCACGACCTGAAGGTGGTCACCGTCGTCGTGGCGATGGCCGCGATGGTCTCGCTCGCCACCGCGCTGCTGCTCGGCCGCTGGGTGGTCGCCCGCAGCAAGGCCCTGACGCTGGCGGCCCGTTCCTTCGGCGACGGCGGCAGCTTCGCGGCCCCGCCCGAACCCGTCAGCGCGGAACTGGCCGCCCTGACCCGGGAGTTGGAGTCGACCAGCGCCAAGCTCGCCGAGTCACGGGAGCGCGAGAGGGCCCTGGAACGCTCCCGGCGCGAACTGGTCGCCTGGATCTCGCACGACCTGCGCACCCCGCTGGCCGGTCTTCGTGCCATGTCCGAAGCGCTGGAGGACGGCGTCGCGGCCGAACCGGACCGCTATCTGCGCCAGATCCGCACCGAGGTCGAACGCCTCAACTCCATGGTCGGCGACCTCTTCGAGCTCTCCCGGATCCACGCGGGCGCGCTGGCCCTGTCGACCTCGCGCATCTCGGTCTACGACCTGGTGGGCGACGCGCTCGCGGGCGTCGACCCGCTCGCCCGCGAACACCGGGTGCATCTCGTGGGCGACAGCGTCGAAGCAGTCCCGGTGGAGGTCGACAGCAAGGAGATGAGCCGCGTCCTGGGCAATCTCCTGATCAACGCGATCCGCCGCACCCCGGCCGACGGGACCGTCGCGGTGGCCGCCGAGCGCTCCGCGGACGGCGTGGTCCTGTCCGTGACCGACGGCTGCGGCGGCATCCCCGAGGAGGACCTGTCCCGCGTCTTCGACACCGGCTGGCGCGGCAGCCAGTCCCGCACGCCCCCGGCGGGCGCGGGCCTAGGCCTGGCGATCGTGCGCGGCATCGTCGAGGCCCACCAGGGCCGGGCAGCGGTCCGGAACGTGGCGGGCGGCTGCTGCTTCGAGGTCACCCTGCCCACCGCTCGGGCGTAGCGGCCGCCGCCCCGCGGGACTACCCCCGCAGCGGCGCCTTCGCGAAGGAGGCCATCCCCTCGGCGAAGCCCACATCGGCCCGCCACCCCAGCTCCGCCCGCAGCCGAGCCGAGTCCGCCGTGACATGCCGTACGTCGCCGAGCCGGTACTCACCCGTCACCACCGCGTCCGGGCCCCCGAACGCCCGCGCCAGCTCCCCGGCCATCTCGCCGACGGTGTGCGGCTCCCCGCTGCCGGTGTTGTACGCCGTGAATGCCCCGGCGTCCCGTTCGCGCACCGCCTCGAGCGCCATCGCGTTGGCCGCCGCCACATCCCGTACATGCACGAAGTCCCGCCGCTGGCGGCCGTCCTCGAAGACCTGGGGCGCCTCGCCCCGCTCAAGCGAGGAACGGAAGAACGAGGCCACACCGGCGTACGGGGTGTCGCGGGGCATGCCGGGGCCGTACACGTTGTGGTAGCGCAACGACACCGCACGGCCGCCGCTCGCCCGCGCCCACGCGGCGGCCAGATGCTCCTGCGCCAGCTTGGTCGAGGCGTACACATTGCGCGGATCGGCGGGCGCGTCCTCGCTCACCAGGCCGGGCTTCAGCTCGGCTCCGCAGTCGGGGCAGAGCGGCTCGAAGCGCCCGGCGTCCAGATCCGCCGCCGCGCGCGGACCCGGCCGGACGACCCCGTGCCGGGCGCACTCGTATCGCCCCTCCCCGTACACCACCATCGACCCGGCGAGCACCAGATCCCGTACGCCTGCCTCGGCCATCGCGGCGAGCAGGACGGCCGTGCCCAGGTCGTTGCAGGCGACGTACTCGGGGGCGTCCGCGAAGTCCTTGCCGAGCCCCACCATCGCCGCCTGGTGACAGACGGCGTCCACCCCGCGCAGCGCGTCCCGCACCGCGTCCCGGTCCCGGACGTCGCCGACGGTCCACCGCTGACCGGCGGGCGGCCTCGGCTGCCCGGCATGGGCGGAAGGCAGCAGGGCGTCGAACACCACCGCTTCGTGCCCCCGTTCCGTGAGGGCTTCGACCACGTGCGATCCGATGAACCCGGCGCCGCCGGTGACAAGTACGCGCATGCGGCCCACGCTAGGCGCGCCGAGCCGGGCTGACGATCACCGACGGGGCTCCGTCACGGGTCCGTAAGGACTGCCCGACAGGGCTTCGGGCTTGCGCTTTCCGTTGCGGCAACTTCTACGGTCAGGTGTGTGGCCGGAGAGACCGGCCCGGCGAGGGAGGCACCGGCCATGGCCTGGTCGATCGCGGAGGTGGCGCGGATGTCCAAGGTGACATCGCGGACGCTGCGGCATTACGACGAGATCGGCCTGTTGCCGCCCGCATGGATCGGGAGCAACGGGCACCGCTACTACGAGGAGGCCGATCTGCTGCGGTTGCAGCAGATCCTGCTGATGCGGGAGCTGGACCTGGGGCTGCGCGAGATCCAGGCGGTCCTGGACAGCCGGCTCGACCAGGTGGCCGTGCTCCGTGAGCACCACCAACAGCTGCTCGCGGAACGGGACCGTCTTGAGACGCTGGCCCGTACGGTCGGCCGCACCATCGCCGAACTGGAAGAAGGCAAGGACAAGGGCGAAATGACGAAGATCAACAAGCCGGAGAACCTGTTCGACGGGTTCCAGCCCCCCTCCGAGGCCGAGGCCGAGGTACGGGAGCGGTGGCCGCAGGCGTGGGAGCAGTCCCGGCAGGCCGTCGACGCGATGACCGCCGAGGACACGGAGCGCTGGCAGCGTGAGGTGACGGCGCAGATGATCCGCATGGCGGAGTTCATGGTGGCCGGCACGCCGGTGTCCGACCCGGCGGTGCAGGCCGAGGTGGACGCCAACTACCAGGGCATCTGCCGGTTCTGGACCCCGACCGCGGCCGCGTACAAGGGAGTCGGCCAGACCTACGTCGACGACCCGCGGATGCGGGCCAACTTCGACAAGATCGCCGACGGTCTCGCCGTCTATCAGCGCGACGCGATGACCGTGTACGCCGATGCCCGGCTGAGCTGACCGCCCTAGGGGTGTCGGCCCGGCACGATTCCCCGGGCCACGCCGAGCTCGACCAGATCCTGTGGGCGCAGGCGCAGCTGCTCCGCCGTCGACCGGGTCTCCTCCGGCCCCCGCTTGAGGATCGCGGTGGCCAGTTCCGGGGCGATGACCGAGAAATAGCTGTCCGGCGTCGCCCAGAGGTTGTCCGGTGCCGCGAGGGCGAGGGCGCCGCCCGAGCCGCCCTCGCCGATGACCAGGGAGGTGACCGGCACCGGTGAGGTGGCGACGGCGGCGAACAGATCGGCGATCGCCGCGCCCGCGCCCGCGCGTTCGGCCTCCGCCCCGTTCGCGGCCCCCGGCGTGTCGACGAGCGTGAGCACGGGAACGCCGAGCCGCCCCGCGAGCCGGACGAGACGGGCCGCGGTGCGGTACCCGGCGGGCGTCGTCGCCGTCCCGCACTGCGCCGCGTAGGCGACCGTCCGCCCCTCGCGCAGCCCGAACCCGCAGAGCATCCCCGGGTCCGTGCCCCCGCACCGGTCGCCGCGCAGCGGTGCGCGGTCGGTGAAGTAGGCGTCCAAGTAGGCGGCGGCGTGCGGGCGTTCGGGGGAGCGCGCGCGGCTGACGGCTTCCCAGCCGGTGGTGGGAAGGTCGGTGCGGCCCAGGGCGGTGGGGGGCTCGGGGGGTTCGGTGTGTGGGCGGGCATCCCCGTCCGGGGAGGCCAGCAGCCTCAGGCGCAGCGCCAGTGCCTCGCGCAGCTCGTCGGGGCGTACGACCTCGTCGATCGCGCCCGCCGCCAGCTGGGCCTCGGCGGTGTACGCCGCCGGGTCCGTGTCCGGCGGGCGTACCCGAGACCCGGCGAAGCCGACCTGACTGCCGGGCAGCGCCAGGATCAGGTCGGCGCCCGCGCCCAGGGTGGCCCAGCCGCCGCCCGTGGTCGGATCGCGCAGGACCGCGATCCGGGCCAGGCCCGCCGCGCCGGTGAGCTCGGACTGCCGTGCCACGCGCTGCAGTTGGACGAGCGCGCGCATGCCCTCCTGCATGCGGCTGCCGCCCGTCGCGATCAGCGACACGACGGGCAGCCGGTGGTCCCGGGCGTGGCGGTGCGCGGCCTCCAGGCGGTCCCCGGTGCGCTCGCCGAGGGATCCGCCCAGGAAGCCGAACTCGAAGGAGACGACCATCGTCCGCGTGCCGCCGACGGTGGCGGTGCCGCAGACCACCGACTCCCGCTCGCCGGTGCCCTCCTCGGCCCGGGTGCGGGAGTCGGCATAGCCCTGCCAGGCGAGCGGTCCGTCCTGCCGTACCTCCTCGGCGAACTCCTGTGCCGGGTGGGGGAGTTCACGGAAGCTGTCCTGGTCGGCCACTGCGGTGACGGCCGCGCGGGCGGTCAGGCGCGGGGCCGGACCGCCGGGCGTGGACTCAGGCATGGAGCGACCGCTTCATGATCTTCCCCATGTCGTTGCGGGGGAGCTCCGACAGATAGCGCACGGTCCGCGGACGCTTGTGCGGGGCGAGCTGCGCGGCCACGTGATCCGCCAATTCCCTCTGCAGCGGCGGGTGTTCCGGGTCGGCCGGGACGATCCAGGCGACGATGCGCTCGCCCAGGTCGTCGTCGGGCTCGCCCGTCACGGCGGCCTCCCGCACGCCGGGGTACTCGAGCAGGGCGTTCTCGATCTCGCCCGCGCCGATCTTGTAGCCGCCGCTCTTGATGAGGTCGGTGGCCTTGCGGCCGACGATGCGTACGTAGCCGTCCTCGTCGCGCACCGCCATGTCGCCGGTGCGGAACCAGCCGTCGGCGGTGAACGCCGCGGCGGTGGCGTCGGGCCGGTTCAGATACTCGGTGAACAGATTCGGGCCGCGCACCTCGATCTCGCCGACCTCCTGGCGGTCCGACGTCTCGGCGCCCGCCTCGTCCACGAGCCGCAACTCCACACCGCCCAGCGGCACTCCGACGGTTCCGGCGCGCTGTTCGCCGTCGGCCCGCACGCTCGTGTTCATCAGGGTCTCCGTCATGCCGTACCGCTCGATCACGCGGCGTCCCGTCGCCGCCGCGATGCGCTCGTGGTCGTGCACGGGCAGCGCGGCGGACCCGGAGACCAGGAGCCGGGCACCGGACAGGGCTTTGGCCAGTTCCGGGTCGGTGGGCAGCGCCTCCGCGATGCGGTGGTACATGGTGGGCACCCCGAACAGCATCGTGGCCCCGTCGGACAGTTCCTGCCGCACCCCCTCGATGGAGAACCGGCCCAGATGCCGCACCGAACCGCCCCGGCGCAGCGGCCCGAGGATGCCGAGGATCAGTCCGTGCACGTGGAACAGCGGAAGTCCGTGCACCAGCACGTCGTCGGACGTCCACTGCCAGGCGTCCTCAAGGGCGTCCAGGGTGGTGGAGAGGGCCCGGCGGGGCAGCACCGCGCCCTTGGGCGGTCCTGTGGTGCCCGAGGTGTAGACGATCAGGGCGGGGGACTCGGGGCCAGGTTCGCCGGGCAGCGCGGGGGCCGGTCCCGCTGCCGTCGCGCTGTCGGCGAACGTGATGTCCGTGCGCTTCAACGCCCGCAGCGGCGCGGGGAGTTCGTCGCCCGGCGCCGCGAGCACCGCCGTCGGGGCGCTGTCCGCCACGATGTGCCCCAGCTCGCCCTCGCCGATCTTCGGGTTGAGCGGCACGACGGGCACACCGGCGAGGAGCGCGGCCACGACGCCGACGGCGGTCTCCAGGGTCGGTGTCGCCCACAGGGCGACCCGGCGTTCCGAGCCGATGGACGCGGCGAGGGAACCGGCCGCGGCCGCGAGTCCGGCGTACGTCAGCGAGCGCTCGCCGAAGCGCAGCGCGGGCAGGTCCTGGCCCGTGGCGAGGGAGGGGAAGAGGGGCGGGTGGGGAGAACTCACGCTGCGTATCTCCTTGGTCGTCATGGTCGTCGTGGTCGTCGTGGAGGTGCCTTCGAGCCGCCGCCGGTCCAGGGTGCCGGACCGGTCGGCGGTTCGTCCTACCCGAATCCTGGCACCACGAAGGCGAGCCACACCGCAGCAGGTACCACGGCCACCACGATCCCGCCATAGATCATCAGCTGCCGGAAGAAGCGCTCCCGGTCCACGTCCGGGGCGGCGGCGAGCACCAGGGCGCCATTGGTCGAGAAGGGGCTGACGTCCACGACGGTGGCGGAGACGGCGAGCGCCGCGATCATGCCGACCGCGCCGATCTCGCCCTGGGCCAGGAACGGCACCGCGAGCGGGATCAGCGCGCCCATGATGCCGACGGAGGAGGCGAACGCGGAGACGAGCGCCCCGATGTAGCAGAGCAGCAGGGCGGCGAGGAGCGGGACACCGATGTCGGACACGCCCTCACCGGCCCAGTCGATGGTGCCCATCTCTTCGAGCACGCCGACGTACGTGAGCACACCGCAGATCAGCAGCACGGTGGGCCAGGCGATCTCGCCGACGGCCTTGCGGCTGGAGTCCGGCCAGAACGCGCTCAGGACCACGGCCAGGGTGATGGCGCTCAGACCGGCGTCGAGGTCGAAGCCGAGCACGGCGACGACGAGGGCGACCAGGGCGGCGAGAGTGGCGATCTTGGCCGGATCGAGCCGCGAACCTACCTCGTTCTCAGCCGACGTGGCCTGTTCAGGACCGGCGCTCACCGCCCGGCTCTCCGTCCGCTCCTCCGTCCCGGCCTTCGCCTCGACGTTTCCGAGACGGCCCAGTTTCAGCCCGCCGAAGAGGACGAACACGATCCCGGCGATGAGGAGATTGACGACGAGCGAGGCGAGGAAGAGCGCGACCTCGTTCCCTGGCAGCTTCTCGCGCTCCACGATGCCGTTGACGATCGATCCGTAGATGCTGATGGGGGAGAAGCCGCCGCCCTGGGCCCCGTGCACCACCATGGCGCCCATCAGGAGCGGGCTGATTCCGTACTGCGCGGCGAAGCTCAGGGCGATCGGCGCGACGATCGCCACGGCGGCCGGACTGACGGCGCCGATCGCGGTGAGCGCCCCGGTGATCACGAACATCACCCAGGGGATCAGCACGATCCGCCCGCGCACAAGGCGTATGGACGCGTGCACCAGCCAGTCCGTGGTGCCGTTGGCGCGGGCGATGGCGAACAGATAGGTGACACCGACCAGGACGACGAAGAGATCGCCGGGGAACCCGGCGAAGATGCCGTCCGCGTCGAGGTCGGCGACCAGTTCGCCGACGACGAAAGCGGCGGCGAAGGCGAGTGCGCCCATGTTGATGGAGCGGGTGGTGGCGATCACGAAGACCACCACGAGTACGAGGATGGAGATCAGTTCGGCGGACATCATGGGCTCCCGTCCCTGGGGCCGTCCTTGGGAGGCGTGGTTCGGCCACGAGCGGCCGAGCGGGTGGCTGAGCGGTGGTTGCGCGATTGGCCAAGTGGCTGAGCCAATCCGGCTGTTGGCGGAACTCAGCGTCGGGGTATCGGTTTCGGCCGTCAAGAGGTCGGACGTAATTGGCTGAGCCACTTGTCCACTCGTCCATCGGCAGGGCCGCGCTGTTAGGCTGCGAATCCATCGGCACGGGGACCGACATGGGGGGTTGGGATGTCTGACGCGCTGCGCCCCATGGGCAGGACGAAGCTGTACGAGCAGGTGCTCGACCGGCTCCGTGCCTACGTCGGTGAAGGGGGCCTGCGCGCCGGTGACCGGCTGCCGCCCGAACGCGAACTGGCTCAGCGCCTCGGCGTCTCCCGCGCCTCCGTCAAGCAGGCCATCGTCGTGCTCGAAGTGCAGGGACTGGTCGAGGTGCGGCACGGCGGCGGCACCTATCTGGTCAAGAACAGCCTGGACGCCGAGCCCGTGGAGCGGCTCGTGGAGCGCAAGCGGCGGCTGCCCGACGTGCTTGAGGCGCGCGAGGCCCTGGAGACCAAACTCGCCGAACTGGCCGCCGAGCGGCGCACGGACGAGGACCTGCGGGCGATGCGGGGAGCCCTCGACACGATGGCGCGGGAGATCGATGCGGGCGAGCGCGGCGTCGAGGGCGACCGGCTCTTCCATGCCGCCGTGACCGCGGCCGCCCACAGCGCGCTGCTCGCCGAGTTCATGCGCTCCATCGCCGAGCAGATCACCGAGAGCCGCAACGAGTCGCTGCGCCAGGTGCGCCGCCCCGCCCGCTCCCTCGCCCAGCATCACGAGATCCTCGACGCGATCGAGGCGGGCCGGGGCCGGGCGGCGGCGGCAGCGATGCGACGTCATGTGCGGACGGTCGCGAAGGTGCGGCTCCTCGACTGGAACCCGGAGGACGAGGCGAGCGCTCCGGATCACGCCGAGGCGTGACGCACGAGGGCACCCCGCCGTACCCGCGGTAACTTCCTTGCCGCACAGGGCTGTTCATTCGTCGCCGCAGACCTCACCATTCTCGGCACTACTCACGCGTAACCGGGCCTGGAGCCCGTGAGCGTGTGACGTCCGCCGGCCCGAGGGGGAACCTGTGCTGCGCCGAATCTCCGTCCCGCTGACCATCGCGGCCGCCGCCGCCCTGCTGATGCCGCTGACCACGGCCAGGGCGGACGAGGCCCCGAAGGCCGCCCGCACTCCGGTGATCTTCGTCCACGGCTACAACGCCGATCCGGGTGTGTGGGGCTCCCTGCGCGAGGACTTCAAGGCGTCCGGGTACACGGACGCCGAGCTGTTCTCCTGGGGGTACGACACCAGCCAGTCGGTGAACGAGGTGCTGTCCGGGCGGTTCGCCGCGTACGTCGAGGAGGTGCGCGCGCGGTCCGGCGCCGCCAAGGTGGACATCGTCGCCCACTCTTTTGGCAGCCTCGTCACCCGCTGGTACGTCAAGCACGGTGGCGGCACCGGGACGGTCGCCCACTGGGCCTCCCTCGCGGGCCCCAACCACGGCACCTCCACGGCCTGGGCCTGCGCCGCCTGGTCCCAGGCCTGCCGTGACATGACACCGGGTTCGTACGTGCAGGACGGGCTCGCCGAGGGCGACGAGACGCCGGGAGACGTCGCCTACGCCACCTGGTGGTCCAACTGCGACGAGGTCATCAACCCGGACGCCAGCGTGCGGATCGACGGTGCGACGAACAACGCGGCGGGGTGCCTGAACCACAACGACCTGCTGGGTGACGACGGGGTGTCACAGGGAGTGCGGGCCTTCGTGGGCGGCTAGTCCCCGGCTTCCGGCGCGCGGGGACAGCGTACGGAGACAGGCCCCATTCGCCTGGTCCTTCGCTCCTGAACGTGTTGCTCGCTCCGGGCGCCGCGAGCGGCACCGAAGGTGGGCACCATGGACGACGACAACGCTCCCCGTCACTCCGGCGCCGGTGCCCGCGCCTCCGCGCTCCTGCGCCGCCCCAAGCTGTGGCTGGTGCCCGCGGTCCTGACCGGGCTGCTCGCCCTGCTCCTTTCGCTGCTCTACATGGGCGGCATCGTCAGCCCCAACCGCGACCTGCGCGACCTGCCCGTCGCGATCGTCAACTCCGACCAGGGCAAGCCCCCGGCCGGGCAGCGGCAGAACCTGGGAACGCAGGTCGCCGAGACCGTCCTCGCCGACACGTCGAGCGACAAGGCCGACTGGCGCGGGCTCACGCGGGCCCAGGCCCAGGACGAGCTGGACTCCGGCAAGATCTACGGCGCCCTGGTCATCCCCGCGAACTTCAGCGACTCCGTCGCCGCGCTCACCACCCCGCGCGCGACGGAGCGGCCGACGATGACGGTCCTGACCAACCCCGGCATGGGCAGCCTGGGTTCCTCCCTGGCGAGCAGGATCGCCACGACGGCCGCGCAGCAGTCCTCCCAGGCCATCGGCAAGCAGCTGAAGGCGTCGGGCGCCGCCAAGGAAGCGGGCTCCACCGCGGGCCTGCTGCTGACCGACCCGGTCGGCATCACCACCCAGGTCGGCCACCCCATCGGCGACAACAGCGGCCTGGGCCTGAGCGCGTTCTACTACACCCTGCTGCTAGTCCTGGCCGGGTTCCTCGGCGCCAACCTCATCAGCATGGGCGTGGACACCGCCCTCGGCTACGCCGACAGCGAGATCGGCCCCTGGCACACCCGCCGCCCGACCGTGCCGATCAGCCGCACGCAGACGCTGCTCCTGAAGATGGCCATGACCGCGGGCATCACGGTCCTGACCACCACCCTGATCATGCTGGCCACCATCGCGGTCCTCGGCATGGACGCCACCCACCTGCCGCTGCTGTGGGTCTTCTCCTACTGCGCGAGCCTCGCGGTGGGCCTGGGAGTCCAGGCCATCAACGCGGCCTTCGGCGGGATCGGCCAGCTGGTGTCCATGTTCGTGTTCATCGTCCTCGGCCTCCCCTCCTCCGGGGCCACCATCCCGCTGGAGGCGGTCCCCGGCTTCTACCGCTTCCTCGGCATCTTCGAGCCCATGCGCCAGCTCAGCGGCGGCGTCCGCGCCATCCTCTTCTTCGACGCCCGCGCCGACGCCGGCCTCGCCCGCGCATGGATCATGATCGCGATCGGGAGCGTCATCGCCGCGGCCTTCGGGTTCGCGATGACCCGTTACTACGACCGCAAGGGGCTGCACCGGATGACTCCACAGCCCTCGCCCTGAACGCTCCCCGAGCCTCTCAGCGGTGCAGACGGACGCGGGTCAGCAGGTCCTCGCCCGCGGGACCCGAGCCCGACTTGTCCACCACGTACGCGTGGCCCTCGGCCACATGGACGTGGTTGGGGTTCACGCCGGTGGCCACGGACTTCACGACCTCGCCCTTGTGCGGGTCGACGACCGTGACGGTGGCGGTCGTGCGGTTGACGGCGAGGACGTGGCCCGAGCGGTGGTCGACGGCCACGGACTTGGTGCCGCCGCCGGTGGCCACGGACTTCACGACCTCGCCCTTGCGCAGATCGACGACCGTGACGGTGCCGGAGGTCTGGTCGGCGGTGTAGGCGGTGCGGCCGTTCTTGGAGAGGGCGATCGAGAGCGGTCCCTTGCCGGCCGGGATGAGCCGCGGGCTCTCGGCGCGGCGGGAGACCTCGATGATCCGGGCGCCGTGATAGTCGGCGGCGTACACCGAACCGGTCCGCTCGTTCACGGTGATGCCCGTCGGTCCCGTGCCGGGGACGGTGACGCGCTTCTTCTCCTTGAAGGTGCCGGAGTCGAACGCGACGAGGGCACCGTCGGCGAACGAGCTCGCCCACACCGTGTCGCGCCGCTCGTCCACGACGATCTCGCGGGCGTGGTTCACGTTCGGCAGCGTGGCGAGGCGCTTGCCGGTGCGCTGGCTGTAGACGGCGACGGAGTTGTCGCGGGTGTTCGTCGTCCAGACGGTGTTGTGCTCGTCGTCCACGGCGACGCCGTAGACCGACTCGACGGCACCGGTGGCCGCGTCGGTGACCGGCGGCGTGTAGGCCTTCTCGACCTTCAGTGTGTCCGGGTCGACTCTCAGCAGACGGGAGTCGGTGACCGTGGCGGGCGGCATGCCCACGGAAGAGGTCATCCAGAGCGCGTCGTTCCGCTCCGAGTACGCGGACTGGTAGAGGCCTTGCCTGACCGGCGCCGTTTCGGTGGGCGAGCCGGTCCTCGCGGTGTCGGCGTCGGCGGTGCCTGCCGAGACGAGGGCACCTCCCGCGGCGAGCGACACGGTGATCGCGGTGGTACGGCGGGCCCGGCGGATGGTTGAGCTCATGCTGCGTCGATCTCCTTGGCAGATGTGCCTCCGGAGGAAGGCACTCGCCGATCAACTTAGCCGAGCCTTACTTAATCCGTCAGGCCCCTCCCGTCAGCTCTTCCCGGATCCCGGGTCTCCTCAGGACAGGCAACCGGCGTGCGCCAGGGCCTGCTTGAGCAGGACGCCGTGGCCGCCCGGCATCTCGTTCTGGACCACCACCGACAAGGCCTCCTGCGGGCTGAACCACGCCAGGTCGAGAGCGTCCTGGCGGGGACGGCAGTCGCCGGCGACCGGAACGATGTAGGCGAGGGACACCGCGTGCTGGCGGGGGTCGTGGAACGGCGTGATGCCCTGCGTCGGGAAGTACTCGGCGACGGTGAACGGCTGGAGGGAGGCCGGGACGCGGGGGAGCGCCGCCGGGCCGAGATCCTTCTCCAGGTGGCGCAGCAGGGCATCCCGGACCCGCTCGTGGTGCAGGACCCGGCCGGAGACGAGGGAGCGGCTGACCGACCCGTCCCGTCCCATCCCCAACAGCAGTCCGATGCTGGTGACTTCGCCGCTGTCGTCGACGCGCACCGGCACGGCCTCGACGTACAGGATCGGCATGCGGTTACGGGCCTGCTCGAGCTCGTCGGAGGTCAGCCAGCCGGGCGTGGTTTCGGTCGTGTCAGACATCGGCTGATCATACGTTCACTGGCTCCCGGCGTGCTGCTTCACCTTGGTCGCGGTGTCGCCGTCGACGGCCGATGCCAGCTGCGGAACCAGGCGTTCCAGCATGTACGGCAGGCTCAGGACCGACACGAAGGAGACGGAGTTGCCGTAGTCGCTCGCCTCCGCGACATAGACCTCACGGTCCTCCTTGGCCACGTCCAGATCGGCGTAGAGCGGGTTCTTGCCGAGCTTGGCCTCGTCCTTCGCCGGGTCGGACGCGATCCACACGATCGCGTCGGTGTCCAGCAGGTCGGTGCGTTCCTTGCTGATGTTGGCGCCGAACTCGTCGCCGATGACCTTGTCCAGGTCGCCCGGCAGGGTGAAGCCGAGGCCGGTCAGGACCCGGGAGCGTGGGTCCTGGCTGCCGAAGGCGAAGATTCCCTCGTACGGAGTGGCCATCACGGCACTGGACTTGGCGAACGCCGGGTTCTCCTTGGTCGCGGCCTTGAAGTCGGCCTCGACGCCCGTCACCAGCTTCTTGGCCTTGTCCTTCTGGCCGAGCGCCTTGCCGATGGTCTCGGTCTGCTGCTGCCACGGGACCCCGAAGTCGTTGTACTCCTTCGGCTGCGCCACCACCGGGGCGAACTTCGACAGGGTCGTGTACTGCTCCTTGGTCAGGCCTCCGTAGACGGCGAGGATCAGGTCCGGGTGGAGGGCCGCGATCTTCTCCGTCTGCGGCCCTGTGCCGGTGTCCTTCAGGACGGTCGGCGCCTTGGCGCTGCCCAGTTCGTCGGCGGCCCAGGGACCGATGGCGCCCTTGTAGCCGCCGAGCCACTCGGTGGTGCCGACGGGCACCTTGCCCAGGGCGAGCACGGCGTCCTGGTCGGTGAGGCCGACGGTGACGATGCGCTGGGGCTCGGACTTGACGGTGGTGCTGCCGTACTTGTGCGCGATGCTCACCGGGAAGGCGCCGTCCGCGGACGCGGCACCGTCCGAGCCCGTGCCGGAGTCGTCTCCGGAGCCGCAGGCCGTGGCGGCGGTGAGCAGGAGGAGCGCGGAGGCGAGCGCTGTGGCGATGCGTGCCGTGCGTCTTGGAGAGCCGGGCATCAGTCGTCGTCCTTCACGGTGGTGGTGTCGGGACCTGCGCGGTGCGTGGGGGTCTTGTCGGTCGCGGTACGGGTGCCGGACCACGCCTGCCACAGGGAGGCGTAGGGGCCGGAGCCTTCGCGCAGTTCGTCGTGGGTGCCGCTCTCCACGATCCGGCCGCCCTCCATGACGACGATCCGGTCCGCGGTCGCGGCCTGGGTGAGGCGGTGGGCGACGACGAGCGCCGTGCGTCCCTCGACCGCCCGGTCCGCGGCCTTCTCCAGGAGACGCGCGCCGGTGCTTCCGGCCTCGGCCGTCGCCTCGTCGAGCACGGCCACCGGCGGATCGGCGAGGATCAGCCGGGCCAGGGCGAGTTGCTGGACCTGGGCGGAGGTGAGGCGGTGGCCTCCGTCGCCCACGACCGTGTCCAGGCCGTCGGGCAGCGCTTGGGCCCACTCCAGCGCGTCGACGTCGGTCAGCGCCGCGCGCAGGTCGTCGTCGGTGGCTTCGGGGTGGGCCAGCCGCAGGTCGTCCGCCAGCGGCCCGGCGAAGACATGCGTCTCCTGGGTGACCAGGGCCACCGGAAGGCCGCTGCCCCGGCCCGGGGTTCCGGTCAGGCGCACCGATCCCGAGGTCGCCTGGTGCACCCCCGCGATGAGCTTGGCGAGCGTGGTCTTGCCCGCGCCGCTCGGGCCGACAAGAGCCACCCGCTCCCCGGCTCGCAGCGTGAGGTCCACGTGTCGCAGGACGGGACGGCCGGGTACGTACGCGTGGTCGATGCCGGTCACGGTGACGGTGCCGTCCGGCGCCGCACCGGGCTGCGACGGCTCGGCCGTCTCCTGTGCCCGCGTGGGCTCAGGGGTCGGCTCGTCGGCCACCCCGACGAGGCGGGCGAGCGACGCGGTCGCCGACTGCGCGTCGTCGAGGAGTACGAGTGCGGAGTTGACCGGAGTGAACAGGCTGTGGAAGTAGAGCGCGGCGGCGGTCGCGGTGCCGATGGACACGGAGTCCGAGCGGACCAGGAGGAAACCGGTGACGAGGACCGCGGCGAGCCCGGTGTACTCGGCGACGTGCAGGCGGTTGTAGAAGTCGAGGACCAGCCGGATGCCGCGCATCTTCAGCGCGACCGCGTTCGACGAACGCCGGGTCACCCGCTCGGTGTGCTCCTCCTCGATGCGGAAGCCCCGCACCGTGCCCGCTCCTGCGATGGTGTCGAGGAGCTGCTGCTGCTGGGCGCCGGTGGCGATGCGCTGCTGGGCGTAGAGCGGCACGGCATGGCGGACGTACCAGCGGGCGGTGGTCGCCTGGACGGGCACCGCGAGCAGGGCCGCGACCAGGAAGCGCCAGTCGAGCGCCGCCATCGCGGCCAGCGTCAGGAAGATGGCGAGCAGGGAACGGGCCAGTTCGGGCAGGGCGCTGCGCACCGCCTCGCCCACCACCGAGACGTCCCGGGTCACCCGCGCGGTGAGGTCTCCGGCACCGGCCTTCTCCACCTGTTCGAGGGGCAGCCGGAGCGCCTTCTCCACGAACCGCTCGCGCAGCTGCGCGAGCACCGTCTCGCCGAGCCGGGAGACGAGCGACAGACCGAGCGACGTGGTGCCGCCGTGCGCGAGGGCGACGAGGACCAGCAGGACGACCGGCAGCGTGAGGTCTCCCGCCGGGCGCTGGTCGGCCACCAGGTCCACGATGCGGCCGAGGATCGGCTGGACGAGGAGCCCCACCGCCGTCGCCGCGATCATCACCGCGAAGCCGCCGACCGCCAGACCGCGGTGCGGACGCACCAGCTCGCGGACCGCGGCGCGGGTGCGGGTCGCGGTGGCGGTGGGGAGCAGCTCGCGGGTGTCCGGGTGCTGCTCGTTCGTGTTCTCGTTCGTGCTCTCGTTCATGCCAACACCGCCGTGCGATAGGCCTCATGACGCTGGATCAGGTCGGCGTGCGGGGCCGTGTCGGTGACCCGGCCCTCGTCGAGGAGCACCACACGGTCGGTGACCGAGAGCAGCGCGGGACTCGTGGTCACCAGGATCGTGGTGCGGCCCTTGCGGATCTCGCGCAGACCGGCGGCGATACGGGCCTCGGTCACGGCGTCGACCGCGGTGGTCGGATCGTGGACCACGAGGACGGGCCGTTCGGCCGCGAGCGCGCGGGCCAGGGCGACGCGTTGGCGCTGCCCGCCCGAGAGAGAGTGGCCGCGCTCCCCGACCGGCGTGTGCTCGCCGTCCGGCAGGGTCTGGGCGACCTGGGTCACTCCGGCGGCCGCCATCGCCTGTTCCGGGTCGGCGCCGTCGGGTGCGGCGGCCGTGACGTTCTCGCGGACGGTGCCCGCGAAGAGGTCCGCGTCGTGATCGGCGACCAGCATCGCCGTGCGCAGCTCGGCCGGGTCGAGGTCCCGCAGGGACATGCCGTCCAGTGCGACGGTCCCGGTGTCGGGGTCGGTCCGCCGGGCCAGGCAGCGCAGCAGGTCGCCCGCGTGCGCGGGGTCGGTCGCGACCACGCCGAGCAGCTCGCCCGGCGCGACGTCCAGGTCCACTCCGCGCAGACCGCCGTGCCGTACGCCGTCGAGCCGGACGGCGCCGCGCACCGGCTGGGACAGGCTCCGCTCCCCGGCGGTGATCGTGGCCGGGGTGGCGACGACCTCCGCGATCCGGGTGGCCGACGCCCGGCCCTGGGCGAGTTCGGCGTTGACCCAGGAGAGCGTCTCCAGGGGGCCGAGCAGGAAGAGCGCGAGGCCGACCGCCGACACGAGCTCGCCGAGGCTGATGCTGCCCTGGGCGGCGAGCCTGCCGCCGACCAGCGCGACGGCGGCGATCAGGCACCCGGTGAGGGCGAGGACCACACCGCTCTGGAAGGCCTGCGCGCGTGCGGCCTTCAGGGTGGCCCCGAGGGAGTCGCGGCTCGTGGTGCGGTAGCGGGCGATGGCCGCCGACTCGCCGCCGATGCCCTTGAGTATCCGCAGGCCCGTCACCAGGTCGGCGGCGACGGCCGACGCGTGCGCCGCGCGCTCCTGCTCGGCCTCGCTGCGGTGTTCGAGCGGCTTGCTCAGCAGGTGACCGAGCCAGAGCAGCACCGGCGTGCCGAGCAGCACGACGAGGCCGAGCGTCAGCGACATGCGCAGCAGGACGACGGCGCAGGTGAGGATGCCCGTCAGCGCCGAGATCCCGGCCATGAGGGCCATGTTGACGGCGCCGACGCGCTTGGCGTCCTCGGTCGCGATGTTGGCCAGGGCTCCGGGCAGCCGGCCTTCCTCGGCGCCGCCGCCCGGGTCGAGTATGCGGCGTACGAGAGAGATGCGAAGGGTGTGCTCGGCGCGGGCCGCGGCCCGCTCACCGGCCATGGCGCCGAAGCGGAAGCTCAGCGCGAGTGCCACATAGCCGACGGCGAGGACGCCGAGGCAGACGAGCAGGGCGCCGGTGTCGGAGTCGGTGACGGCCTGGTCGATCGCGACACCGATCAGGACGGGGACCAGCGCCTCGCCTATCTGGTGGCCGGAACCCAGCAGCGCGCCGACGCCGACGTCGCGCCGCTGCCCCCGTATGGACTCTCTCAGGACGTCCCGCCCCGACGGACTTGATGTACTCACCCGCCACCCTCTCCAGGACCGGACCATGCAGATGCAGAAAATCTAGGTGAGGCTACCCTAAGTCGATTCGTCGTGGTGACGGCCCATGGGAATGACCAGCGGTGTACCGCTGACCGGGTCCGGTGTGATGCGGCATTTCAGCTCGAAGACGTCCCGCACGGTGTCGACGGTGATCACCTCGGCCGGGGTGCCTTCGGCCGCGATCCGCCCCGACTTCATGGCGACGACGTGATCGGCGTAGCGGCAGGCCTGATTGAGGTCGTGCAGCACCATCACGACGGTGCGGTTCTCGCGGCGGTTGAGGTCGGTGATCAGGTCGAGTACGTCGATCTGGTGCGCGAGGTCGAGATAGGTCGTCGGCTCGTCGAGGAGCAGCACGGGAGTGCCCTGGGCGACCGCCATGGCGATCCAGGCGCGTTGGCGCTGTCCGCCGGAGAGTTCGTCGACGGGACGGTCCGCGAGATCGCTCATGCCGGTCGCGGCAAGGGCCTGGTGGACGGCGTCCTCGTCGGACTTCGACCACTGCCGCCACCAGGTCTGGTGCGGTGAACGGCCGCGGTTGACCAGGTCGATGACGGTCAGACCCTCCGGCGCGACCGGGCTCTGCGGCAGGATGCCCAGGCGCTGTGCCAGCTCGCGGCTCGGTATGGAGTGCAGCGCACGGCCGTCCAGGTGGACGGCGCCGCCGCGGGGTGCGAGCAGCCGGGCCAGGGCGCGAAGGAGGGTGGACTTGCCGCAGGCGTTGGCGCCGACGACGGCCGTGATCCGGCCCGGCGGCACGGACAGGTCGAGGCCGTCCACCACCAGGCGGTTGCCGTAGGCCAGGCTCAGGTCGTCGGCCCGCAGGTCCACGTCTGTGGCCTGCGCAGGGCCTGCCGGAGCGGGGTCGGTCGACAGGGAGTCAGCCGACATGGGATCAACCTCCTGAACCCGCGCGGTTGGCGCGGACGAGCAGCCAGAGCAGGATCGGCGCGCCGAGCACGCCGGTGACGATGCCGACCGGCAGTTCCGTGCCGGAGACGAGTGTGCGGGCGATGAGGTCACTGCCGAGGACCACCACGGCCCCGGTGAGACCCGAGGCGAGGGTGGGCGGCCACGCCGTGCGGGCGAGGCGCTGGGTGATCTGCGGCGCGGCGAGCGCCACGAAGGCCACGGGGCCCGCGGACGCGGTGGCGAAGGCGACGAGCCCGACCCCGCAGAGCAGGACGGCCAAACGCACCGGCTGCACCCGGGTGCCGAGCCCGGTGGCCACGTCGTCCCCCAGCTGGAGGGTGCGCAGCAGACGCCCGAGCAGCAGCGCGGCGGGCAGCAGCACCGCGAGGGCGATCGCGAGCGGCCCGACCTGGCCCCACGTACGGCCGTTGAGATTGCCGACCAGCCAGCCGAGTGCGGCCTGGGCCTGGAACCGGCCGCCCCTGGCCAGCAGATAGTCGGTGGCGCTGGTGCAGATCCAGGCCACTCCGATGCCGACCAGGATGATCCGGTAGCCGGTGGCGCCGCGGCGCCAGGCCAGGGCGTAGACGACGAGCGCCGTGGCCAGGGCGCCGAAGAGCCCAAGGGCCTGGGTGCCGAGGCCGCCGTCCCAGCCGAGGACGATCCCCGCGACGACGGCGGTGCCCGCGCCCTGGGTCAGGCCGATCATGTCGGGGCTCGCCAGCGGGTTGCGGGTCATGGTCTGGAACAGCGCGCCGGACACCCCGAAGGCGACCCCGGCGAGCAGTCCGACCAGGGCGCGGGGCAGCCGCAGTTCCTCGACCACGAGGACGGTGCCGGGGTCGCCGGAGCCCGCGAGGGCGCGTACGACATCGGCGAAGGCGATCGGGTAGTCGCCGATCGTCAGGCCCCAGCAGAACAGCAGGAAGCCGGCCACGGCGAGCACCGCGCCCAGCGCCACGAGCCGGGGGCGCAGGATCCCGGAGACGGGCGGCACGGTCAGCCGGAACGTGCGGACGGAGGACCCGTGGGCACGGACGGCAGACGAGCCGCGCGCGGTCTTCGAGCCGCTCATCCTCATACCTCCGACAGGTGGCGTCGGCGGACCATGGCGATGAAGAACGGGCCGCCGATGAAGGCGACGACGACACCCGCCTGGATCTCGGTGGGCCGTGCGACGACCCGTCCGACGATGTCGGCGGCGAGCAGCAGGCACGGGGCGAGCACCGCCGAGAGCGGAAGCAGCCAGCGGTGGTCCGGGCCGATCCCCGCCGACTGGGCGAGCACGCGGGCGACATGCGGCACGATCAGCCCGATGAAGACGACCGGACCGATCACCGAGACCGCCGCGCCGGTCAGGAGCGTGACCGCGGCGACCCCCTGGAGCCGGATCAGACCGAGCCGCCGCCCGAGCGACGCCGCCACGTCGTCGCCAAGGGCCAGGCTGTTGAGGGCCGGTGCGCACGCCAGGGCGAGGGCCGTGCCCACCGCGATGAAGGGCAGGATCCGCAGGACCGTGGCGCCGTCCTGGTCGGCCATCGAACCGGCGGAGAAGAAGCGGAAGCGGTCGAGCGCGTCGGGGTCGGTCAGCGCGATCGCGCTGGTGAGGGAGGAGAGCAGCGAGGTCACCGCGATACCGGCGAGGGCCAGTTTGACCGGCGTCAGGCCGGACCGGCCCAGCCTGCCGAGCAGGTAGACCAGGACGCTCGCCGCGAGAGCTCCCGCGAAGGCGAACCAGACGTACCCGTGGAAGGAGCCGACGCCGATCACCCCGACGGCGAGCACGATGGCGAAGGAGGCACCGGCACTGACGCCGAGGATGCCCGGGTCCGCGAGCGGATTGCGGGTCAGGGCCTGCATGAGCGCGCCGGAGAGACCGAGGGCCGCGCCCGCCGCGATGCCGAGCGTGGTGCGGGGCACGCGTGCCGACCAGACGATGTTCTCCACGAGCCTGCTCGGGGCGTGGCCGAACAGCGCCCGCACGACCTGGTCCGGCGGAATACTTGCCGCGCCCAGGGCGATCGACAGCACGCAGAGCATGGCCAGGACGGCGCCGAGCAGAGCCACGAGAAGGGTCGGACGGACCCTCTTGCTCCGCGTCACCTTGCAGTCTCCAACAGCCAACTCCCTTGGGGGTGGCGGGACTTGGGCGTGGTGCGGGACGCGAGATCCGCTCAAGCCGGGCCGGTCGATTAGGTTACCCTAACTTTTCGGCCACCGCCGGTGAGGGCTCCCGCCGCTGCCGCCGCCTTCCGGCCCCCGCCCCCGCGGGCCCCTAGGCTTCCTCCAGGCATCGGCCCCTACCCCTGGAGCGCACACCGTGTTCGACCCCGCACCGGAGCACCCGTACCCCGACGGTCACCGACCGGACGAGGCGCCGGCACCGCATCCGCTGCTCGCCCCCGTGCTCGGTCTCCTGGGCACCTGGCACGGCCGGGGCCAGGGCGAGTACCCGACCCTCGACGCGGACTTCACGTACGCCCAGGAGGTCACCTTCAGCCACGACGGCCGCCCCTTCCTGCGCTACGAGGCCAGGGCCTGGCTGCTCGACGCCGACGAGGCACCGCTGCGGCCGTCCGCCCGGGAGAGCGGCTGGTGGCGGCTGCAGCCCGAAGGCCGGGTGGAGGCGCTGATCACCCAGCCCACCGGCATCGCCGAGATCGCGGTGGGCCGGGCCGCCGGCGGCACGATCGACCTCTCCACCAGCGAGGTGGCGCGCACCCCCACCGCCAAGGAGGTCAAGGCCACCCGCCGCCGCTACACGCTCACCGACGACGGTCAACTCACCTTCGTCCACGACCTGGAGGCGGTCGGCCAGCCGCTGCAGCACCACCTCTCGGCACTGCTGAGGCGCACGGCGTAGGCCACGCGGCGCCCGCCGTCCGTACGTGGCCCGTACGTGGCCCGAAACCGGCCTTGACCGAGCCTCGCCGAAGTCTATGGTCTGGACTAATCGGCCATCGCGAACATCTGGCCCCACCTCTTCACGTACACCCCCACCCAAGTACGTCGCGCAACCTGCAGAAGCACTTCACGCACACCCCCACTCCACAGCGCCGTGAAGGAGTACGCATGCACAGGAAGCGGAAGTTGGCCGCGATGATAGGTGCGGGCCTCGCACCGGTCCTCGCCCTCACGCTGCCGACCGGTTCGGCCAGCGCGCACGGATACGTCAACGCACCGGCCAGCCGGCAGGCGCAGTGCGCCGCCGGCACGGTCGCGTGCGGAGAGATCAAGTGGGAACCCCAGAGCGTCGAAGGGCCCAAGGGCCTGCGCAGCTGCAGCGGCGGCAACGCGCGGTTCGCGGAGCTGAACGACGACAGCAAGGGCTGGAAGGTCAGCGACGTGAGCAGGACGCAGACCTTCACCTGGACGTTCACGGCGCGCCACCGCACCGCGAACTACGAGTACTTCGTCGACGGCACGAAGGTCGCGACGATCGACGGCGGCAACCAGCAGCCGCCCGCCACCGTCTCGCACCAGGTCAACCTCGGCAGCGCCACCGGCAGGCACAAGGTGCTCGCGGTCTGGAACATCGGCGACACGTCGAACGCCTTCTACGCGTGCATCGACGTGAACATCCGTTAGGGCAGGCGTCCGGCGCAGGCGTCCTTGACGCAAATCTCTCCGGTCATGGCCCTATGAACTGATACGTCCTCTGGTTACCCTCCGCCGCATGATTTCCACGGTTGTCTGGGGTACCGGAAATGTCGGCCGCGCGGCCATCCGTGCCGTCGAGGGCCACCCGGCGCTGAAGCTCACGGCCGTGCTCGTCCACAGTCCCGACAAGGTCGGCCGTGACGCGGCCGACCTCGCCGGGCTCGACGGGCAGTCGGGCGTCGCGGCGACCGACGACATCGACGCGGTCCTCGCGGCCTCGCCCCAGGCCGTCGTCTACGCGGCCTCCGGCGACATCCGCCCCGACGAGGCCCTCGACGACGTCGGCCGGGCGATCCGGGCCGGAGCCGTCGTCGTCACCCCCGCGCTCTACGCGCTCTACGACCAGCGCAACGCCCCGCCCGAGCTGCGGGATCCGGTCGTCGCCGCCATCGCCGAAGGCGGCGGCTCCCTCTTCGTGTCCGGCGTCGACCCCGGCTGGGGCAACGACGTACTGCCGCTGCTGGTCAGCGGACTCGGCAGCACCGTCGACGCGATCCGCTGCCAGGAGATCTTCGACTACTCCACGTACGACCAGGAGGATTCCGTACGCCACCTGATCGGCATGGGGCATCCGATGGACTACGAGCCCCTGATGCTCGCCGAGACCGTCCCGACCATGGTGTGGGGCGGCCAGATACGGCTGATGGCCAGGGCGCTCGGTGCCGAACTCGACGACATCCGCGAGACGTTGGAGCGCCGCGCGCTCGACACCTCGGTGACCACGCGCACGATGGGCGACTTCGAGAAGGGCACCCAGGGCGCCGTGCGGTTCGAGGTGCAGGGCATCGTCGGGGGAGAGCCCCGCATCGTCATCGAGCACGTCACCCGCATCCACCCGTCCTGCGCACCGGACTGGCCGACGCCGCCGGACGGCGCGGGCGCGCACCGGGTGATCATCGAGGGCCGTCCGCGCATCGAGGTGACGGTCGAGGCCACCGACGAGGGCGAGAACCGGTCAGCGGGCGGCAACGCCACCGCGGTCGGCCGTCTGGTCGGCGCCATCGACTGGCTCGTGGCCGCGGAGCCCGGACTCTACGACGCGCTGGACATCCCGCTGCGCCCCGCGACAGGCAAGCTCGGAAGGAGCCAGAAATGAAGATAGACATTCCCGAGGGGCAGGAGCCGATCGGGTACGTGTGGGGTGACATGGTCCCCGGGATCGGCATGGCCGCCGCGAACTTCTCGCTGTCGGTGTACGAGCACACGACCCTGGGGCTGCGGGAGTTCGAGGCCGCGCGGCTGCGCGTCGCGCAGATCAACGGGTGCCTGTTCTGCCTCGACTGGCGGACCGAACGCGAGGGTCAGAAGGTCGAGGAGGAGTTCGCCGAAGCGGTGACCCAGTGGCGTACCACCGACGCCTTCGACGACCGGACACGCCTTGCCGCCGAGTACGCCGAGCGGTACGCCCTGGATCACCATGGCCTCGACGAGGAGTTCTGGACGCGGATGACCGCGCACTACAGCCAGCACGAGATCGTGGAGCTGAGCATGAGCATCGGCTCCTGGCTGGCGTTCGGCCGACTCAACCATGTGCTCGGCCTCGACGCGGTGTGCGTCCTGCCGGGGCACTGACGCTTCTTGCCCCGGCATCGACGCTTCCTGCCCCGGCACCGAGAGGACACGGCTACAGATCGGTCGCGATGATCTTCTCGATGTTCCGTTCGGCGAGCGCCGTGATGGTGACGAACGGGTTGACGCTCGTGTTGCCGGGGATCAGCGAGCCGTCGATGACGTACAGGCCCGGATGGCCGTGCAGACGGCCGTAGTTGTCGGTGGCCTTGTTCAGGACGGCGCCGCCGAGCGGGTGGTAGGTGAGGTGGTCGCCCCAGATCTTGTACGTGCCGAAGAGATCGGTGCGGTAGATCGTCCCCTCCTTTGAGTTGATCTTGTCGAAGATGGTCTTGGCGGCGTCGATGGACGGCTGCTTCCATGCCGTCTGCCAGTTCAGCTCCGCCTTGCCCGCAGCGGCGTTCCAGGAGAAGGACGCACGGTTCGGGTTCTTGGTGATCGACAGGTAGAACGAGGCGTACGTCTCGATCCCGGTGGGCAGCGGCGCCACCTCGGCGAACGCGCCGCCGGCCGCCCAGTTGTCGATGCCGGCGGTGGGGATGGACGACTGGACCTTGCCGGTCGGGTCCCAGAGGTGGTTGGCGCGGCCGCACATGACGTTGCCGTTGTCGCCCCAGCCCTTGCCGATCTCCCCGTTCAGCTGGGGCAGCGCGCCGGTGGCTTTCAGTTTGACCAGGAGTTTGCTGGTGCCGACGCTGCCGGCCGCGAAGAACACCCGGTCCGCGGTCACGGACTTGGTGGCGGTGGTGGCTCCGCTGGTGTTGAGCTGCTCGATGACGACGGTGTAGCCGCCGCCGGACGCGGGGGAGACCGTGGTGACCTTGTGCAGCGGGGAGATGGTGACCTTGCCGGTCGCCTTCGCCTTGGCGATGTAGGTCTTCTGGAGCGACTTCTTGCCGTAGTTGTTGCCGTAGAGGATCTCGCCGGCGACCGCCGACTTGGGGACCGTTCCGGCCGCCTCCTGCTTCATGTAGTCCCAGTCGTAGACGCCCGGCACGAAGACGAACGGGAAGCCGGAGCGCTGGGCGTGCTTACGGCCGACGCGGGAGTACTGGTAGCAGTCGACGCTGTCGAACCAGGCCGGGTCGATGGTGCTGACGCCGAGGCCGGCGTTGGCGCGCGGGTAGTACGTGGAGTACATCTCGTCGGCGTTGACCGACGGGAGGATGGCTCCGAAGTTCTCGCGCTTGGGCGTGACCGCCATGCCGCCGTTGACCAGTGAGCCGCCGCCGACGCCGCGGCCCTGGTAGACGATGATCCCGCCCATCTCCTCGGCGTCGAGGATGCCGGTGTAGCGGGGGATGTCCTTGTCGATCGGGAAGCCGAGGAAGTTGCTCAGGGGCTGTTTGGTCCTGGTGCGCAGCCAGTAGGAACGGCCGTCGGGCGAGGTCGTGTGGGCGAAGATCTTGCCGTCGGAGCCAGGGGTGTCCCAGGCCATGCCCATCTCGATCATGTGGACGTCGACGCCCGCCTGGGCGAGACGCAGGGCGGCGACGGAGCCGCCGTACCCGGTGCCGATCACCAGGACGGGGACGCGGGCTCCGTCGCCGATGGGCCCGGCCGCCGCCTGGGAGTCTGCCTGGGCGGCGGCGGGGATGGCCTGAGCGGAGAGGGTGACGGCGCCGAGAATAGAACCAGTTCCAGCTAAGAATCTTCGCCGTGTGACGCCCTCTGGATCGGTAATGCGCGTGGTAGTGCCACTCATGTGACGTTCCTCACTCTCGTAGGAATGGGAACGAGTTCTACTGCTACTGGCGCATTAAGTCACTGCATACCTAGAGGTAACTTCTGTCCGATCTTGTACCTATGCGCCACCGTCGCCCAGGAGCTGCTTCCTTGCCAGGCCGACATCGAAGTCCCCTCGCGGGTACTGCGGATCCAGCTCGCCCAGGTGTTCAAGGAGCAGGCTGCTGATCGCCCAGTTGCGGTACCACTTGCGGTCCGCCGGGATGAGGTACCACGGGGCATGCGTCGTCGAGCAGCGTTCGAGCGCGATCTCGTACGCCTCCTGATAGGCGGGCCACAGGGCGCGCTCCGCGATGTCGCCCGGGTTGAACTTCCAGTGCTTGTCCGGGTTGTCGAGGCGTTCGAGCAGGCGGCGCCGCTGCTGTTCGTAACTGATGTGCAGGAAGCACTTGATGACGGTGACGCCGTCGTCGGCGAGGCTCTGCTCGAAGCGGTTGATCTGGCCGTAGCGGCGGCCGAGCTGTCGGCGGGGGGCCAGTTCGTGGACGCGGGCGATGAGGACGTCCTCGTAGTGCGAGCGGTCGAAGATGCCGATCTCACCGGGCAGCGGCAGGGCCCGCATGATGCGCCAGAGGAAGGGGTGGCTCCGCTCCTCGGGCGTCGGCGTCTTGAAGGCCTTGATGCGGCAGCCGGAGGGGTTGAACGGGCCGATGACGTGCTTGACCGTGCCTCCCTTGCCACTGGTGTCCATGCCCTGGAGCACGAGAAGGACGCGGCGGCGGTCACCCGCGGTGCTCGCCGCGTAGAGCCGCTCCTGGAGGTCGGCCAGGCGTTCGCCCATCCGTGCGGTGGCCAGGACCCCGGCGGCCTTGTCCGCCGGTCCCGCCGGGGTCGCGTCGGCGGCGTACTTGGCGAGGTCGACGCGCTCACCCTCGGGGATCCGCAGCAGCTCGCGGAGCGGGGCGGGGGCCTTGCGGGATTTCTTGCCGTCCTTTTTCTTCTTGTCCTTGTCCTTGCTCTTGTCCTTGGCCATCGAGCGAACCCTTCCTCCGGTTTCCCTCGATGGTCGCCGCGTGGGCGGGGGGCCGCCACTCAGTCCGGGCCTGCGGAGAAGTCTCGCCAAGGCCGTTCACGGCCACCTGCGCCGGCCACCCGGGAGCTGCCGGAGCCCGCCGTCCAGGGGCTCCGTGCCCGCCTAGGGGGCCGATGGGTGGCTCAACCGGCGTCCAGGATCGGCACGTTGGGGGCGAATGCCTGGACGGCGGTCCGCAGGAGCTCCGGGTCGAGGCGCCAGAGGTTGACCGCGCGGCTCGCGAGGAAGAGTTCGTGGTCGACCTGCGGGGCAAGACCGGCCGTCTTCTCGGGGGTGAGCGCCGCGTTGGGGCCGGGCAGGAGCGGTGCTCCGGGGCGGCGCCGGACGCCGATGTAGTTCATCGCCGAGCCCGTCATCCGCTGCTGCCACGTCACGAGCGCCGTGATGTCCTGCCACGGCACCAGGGCGGTCTGCGTGTGGTAGCGGGCCGGAGCGCCTCCGAGCAGTACGCCGGTCCCGTCGACCCGGAACGCGGTCAGCCGCTTCCAGCCCGCGCCACCGAAGAGCTGGGCGGGGCTGCGGGTGAAGTGCGCCTCGTAGGCGGCGGAGTTCGTGTCGGCCATGGTCAGAGGCTATCGAGGCCTTCGCGGGGCGGCGTCGGCGGACCGGTGGGTCAGGCCAGGCGCGCCGTGCCCGCTGCGCGAACCATTGACATCCCATCCCGGCGTAGAGAAGCTCCATCACGCCCGTGTTAACGCTAACACCGGGCCGACACACACCTGGGGGAGCCACCCATGTCAGGTAGTCGTCACCGCCCTCATCCCGCGCCGGGCACCCCGCTGGACCGCCGCACCCTCCTCGCCGCGGCCGCCGCGGGAGCGCTCGCCACGGCCTGCGGAACCGCGAGCGGCCAGCCTCCCGGCAGGGTCGCCGTGCTCGGTGACAGCGCCGCCTGGGAGAAGCCGATGGCGGCCGCGGGGGCGGCGATGAAGTCGGTGGCGGGCCTGCGGCTCGTGCCGGAGGTCAATCCGTCCCTGGAGTCGTTCGAGCAGGTCGTCAAGTCCTCGCTGCGCACCAGCAAGACACCGGACATGCTCAAGTACTGGTCGGGCTACCGGCTCCAGGACCTCGCCCGCACCGGCGGCATCGTCGACCTGACCCGGCAGTGGGACAGCGCCGTCGCGAAGGGGTGGGTCGACGCCTCGTTGCGGGACGCGTTCACCTACCGGGGCCGGGTCCACGCCCTGCCGATGAACCTCGCGTACTGGGTGTTCTTCTACAACATCGAGGTGTTCGAGGAGCACCGCCTCCAAGTCCCCCGCACCTGGGACGACTTCCTCGCCGCCGGTGAGCGGCTCAAGAAGAGCGGGATCACCCCGCTGCACGGCTCGGCGGCCGACCGCTGGCCCGCCTTCATCTGGTTTCAGGAGGTCCTCAGCCGTCAGGACCCGCGGTTCTACGAGGACTTGATGAACGGCCGGGAGCGATACACCGACCCGCGTGCCGAACATGCCCTGCGCACCCTGGAGTCCTTCTTCGACAAGGACTGGTTCACCTCCATGGACATGAGCCACGCCGACGCCGCCGCTGCCCTCGTCCACGGCAAGGTCGGGATGGTCCCCTGCGGCACCTGGCTCGGCTCGACCCTGGTCGGCGCGGGCGGAAAGCCCGGCAAGAACCTCGGTGCCTTCGTGCTGCCCATGGCGGACCCGAAGGCACGCCCCTGCGTCATCTTCGAGTCCAGCGCCCTCGTCTCCACCGTCAAAGGGCCCGACCGGGCAGAGGCGTTGGAGGCGGCAGGGCACTGGCTGGAGCCCGCCGTGATGAAGGCCTTCTCGCACAGCCTCCAGGACGGCTGCCCCAACCCGAAGGTCGAGCCCCCGAACCCGATGATCGCCGGGCTGGCGAAGAAGGTCCGCGGCGACAGGCTCTGGCTGCTCAACCGCTTCTGGGAGCAGGGCCCGCCCGAACTGGTCGAGGCGACCGTCGACGATCTCGCGGGCTTCCTGCTGAACCCGTCGTCGGCCCGCGGGACGCTGCGGACCATGCAGGACCGCGCGGACGAGGCATGGCAGGTATGGCGGGAGGCGGAGGAGACATGACGCAGGTATGGCGGGAGGCGGAGGAGACATGACCGAGATCGTCACCCCCGCCCAGCGGGCCGCGAAGCCCGTGCGCGTGCGGCGCCGGGTCCCGACCCGCACCCCGCACCAGGCCGCCCGCGCCGCCCGCGGCAACGGCAGGCTCGGCGGGCCGCTCGCCGCCCTGCCCTGGGCGCTGCCCGCCTTCGCCTTCGTCGGCGTACTCCTCGTCTATCCGTTCTTCCGCAGCGTCTACGACAGCTTCTTCGAGGACAACGGCTTCACCAGCAGCTTCACCGGCTTCGACAACTACGCCCGCCTCGCCGACGACCCGATCTTCGGCCGGTCGCTGCTCAACACCCTGATGTGGGTGGCGGGGACCCTGCTCCTGCCCGTACTCGCCGGTCTTCTCATCGCCGTCGCCACGCACCGGACGCGGTTCGGCGGCATCGCCCAGCTGGTGATCGTGCTGCCGTACGCGATCTCCGCCGCGGCCACCGCCGTCCTGTGGAACTTCATGCTGACGTCCGACGGCGCGGTCAATCAGGTGCTTCGCGGGGTCGGCCTCGACTCGTGGGCGCAGACCTGGCTCCTGGAGTGGCCGCAGAACACGCTCTCGATGATCGTCGCCAGCACATGGCAGGCCACCGGGCTCAATGTCGTCCTCTTCGCGATCGGGCTTCGTGCCATCCCTCAGGACACCGTCGAAGCGGCCCAGTTGGACGGTGCGAGCGGCTGGCGGATGTTCCGGTACATCACGCTGCCCCAGCTGCGGGCCGTGACCGTCGTCGTGGTCGGGATGGCCATCGTGAACAGCCTCAAGGCGTTCGACATGATCTGGATCCTCACCAAGGGCGGCCCGTCACGCTCCTCCGAGACCCTCGCCCTGAGCATGTACCGCGAGGCGTTCCGGCTCTTCCACATCGGCTACGGATCGGCGATCGCGCTCGTCCTCTCGGTGATCGTCGTCGCCTCCTCCTGGATGTACCTGCGCCGCCAGATGCCCGAGGCCGACGCCCGCGCCGCCAACGCCAAGGCCAAGGCCTGAGGAGGCACCCCATGGGTCGCACCGTGCGCCATCTCTTCATCGCCGGATGCGTGCTGCTCTGGCTGATCCCGCTCTACCTCCTCGTGGTCAACGCGCTCACGCCCGCCGCCGAGTACACCGGCAAGCCCGACTGGACCGTCCAGGGCTTCGACCTCGTCGAGAACCTCAGGACCGCCTGGAATGTGGCGGGCATCGGCGACAGCTTCCAGGCCTCGCTGCTCTACGCCGTGGTGTGCGGACTCGCCGCGGTGCTCATCGCGGCCATGGCGGCCTTCGCCGTCGTGGTCCTGCCGATTCCCAGGCCCGCCTTCTGGTTCTGGCTGATCTACTCCGGCACGCTCTTCCCGCTCCAGATGTTCCTCGCGCCGCTCTTCGGCCTGTACGCGGACGCCAACCTCTACGACACGAGGCTCGGGCTCATGCTGATCTACGCGGCGTGGGCAGTGCCGTTCGCGTTCTTCCTGATCCGCAATCAGATGACGACCATGCCACCCGAGTTGACCGAGGCGGCGCTCATCGACGGCGCGTCCTTCCGGCGGATCTTCTGGCGCATCCACGTCCCGCTGATGAAGGCGGGGCTCGCCGCGGCCTTCATCTTCCAGTTCACGGCCGTCTGGAACGACCTGCTCCTGGGCATCACGCTCAGCCGCAGCCCCGACGTCCAGCCGGTGATGGCCGCCCTGACCACCCTCAACAACGCCTACTCCTCGACAGGACCGCCCGTCATCCTGGCCGGCGCACTGATCGTCTCCGCGCCCACGCTCCTCCTCTTCCTGGTGTTCCGCGGCCTGTTCCTGCGCGGCGTCACCGCATCCGCCCGCTGAGACCGCCGACCCGACCACCCTCCGGGAGAGAACCGCATGACGACACGGGCCCTCGTCCGCACCACCGACTGGGACAACGACCGGATACGCGACAGCCTGCGCTCCTCCGTCGTCACCGCGGAGGGAAGCCTCGGCGGCAGCGCCCTGCGGCTCACGGAGGAACCGCTGCTGCGCAGGGCGGCGGACGGCGACGGTCTCACGCAGTCGCTGCGGATCGAGGCGGTCAACGGGTCCGTCCTGCCCGCCGAGTTCACCGTCCGCACCGAGTCAGGGACCGCGCTGCCCGTCGAGCGGCTCCCCGGCCCCGGCGGCTCCGCGCGTCTCATGGTGCCCGCCGTCGACACCGAGGCCCGCCTCACCGTGTGCCTCCCGGGCACCGCCGACGGCATCGACATCCGGCTCACCCCGCAGCGCCGGTGGACCCTCCACCTGGTCCACCACTCCCACCTCGACATCGGCTACACCGACCCCCAGGGCCACGTCCTCGCCGAGCACCTCTCCTTCCTCGACTCCTGCCTCGAGCTGACCCGGGCCACCGACGACTGGCCCGCCGAGTCCCGATTCCGTTGGTGCGTCGAGTCGTTGTGGTCGTTCCGGCAGTGGGCGGACGCCCGGCCGGCCGAGCAGGTCGAGGAGTTCGTACGCCGCGTGCGCGAGGGACGCATCGAACTGACCGCCCTGCCGTTCAACCTGCACACCGAGACCTGCTCCACGGACGAACTGCACGAACTGCTCCGCCTCGCCCACGACGTGCGCGAGCGGCACGGCGTCACGTTCACCTCCGCCATGCAGACCGACGTGCCGGGCGCGGTCGTCGGCCTGGTCGACGCCCTGTCCGCCGCCGGGGTCAAGTACCTCTCCGTCGCGCACAATTGGGCCGGCCGCTCCGTGCCCCATCTGGTCGGCGGCGAGAAGCTGCCCCGCCTCTTCCGCTGGCGCGCCCCCAGCGGCAACAGCGTCCTCGTCTGGGTCACCGACACCCCGCACGGCCTCGCCTACATGGAAGGCCCGCTGCTCGGCTTCGACACGGACTACGCGGACGTCGACGACCTGCTGCCCGCCTATCTGACCTCCCTGGCCACGAACCCCTACCCCTACCGCGGCGGCATCTTCGGCTGGGCCATGGACCAGGCCGAGATCAAGCGCGAGCCCTACCCCTGGGACGTGCTCCACCTGCGCGTCCAGGGCAAGTTCGGCGACAACGCGCCGCCCCGCCGCATCATCGCCGACACCGTCCGCCGCTGGAACGAGACCTGGGCCCACCCCCAGCTGCGGCTCTCGCGCAACGAGGACTTCTTCACCGACGCCGAGTCCAGGATCGGCGACGCGATACAGACCTTCGAGGGCGACTGGACCGACTGGTGGGTCGACGGAGTCGGTTCCGGTGCGCGGCCGCTTTCCCTGGCCCGCACCGCCCAGTCCGTGGTCGCCGACGCCCAGACCATCGGCACGTTCGCAGGCATCCTCGGCGCCACGGGGGCCGAGGACGACAGCGCGGACGCCGCCGGGGTCTACGAGGCGGTGTCGCTCTTCGACGAGCACACCTGGGGCGCCGGCGACCCGTGGACCCACGGCGACGAGGGCGGTCACTCCGGAGAACACCAGTGGCACTGGAAGTACGGGCAGGCGATGCGCGCCTACGACGACGGGAACGCGCTCCTGGGCAGGGCGAGCGCCCGGCTCGGGCAGCGGCTCGCGGCGACGCCGGGCGCCGCGGCGACGTACCACGTGCTCAACACCTGCTCCTGGCCGCGCACGGACGTCGTACGCGTCTTCCTGCCGGAGAGCAGCGTGCCGCTGGAACAGCCGGTGGCCGTGCACGACGCCCGCGACGGACGGCGGCTCGCCCACGAGGAGCAGCCGCAGACCAACGACGACCACCGGGACGCCGGACGGTTCCTGGTGGTGCGCGTGGACGAGGTGCCGCCCGCGGGTTCGGTGCGCCTGGACATCACCGCCGACGCCTCGCGGACCGCCGGCCGGTCGGCGGCCCCGGTCGTGAAGGCCGCCACCGGCTGGAACCCCACCGGCGGCACCGAACGGGAGGACCCGGCGCGGACCGCCGCCGCGGCGCTCGCCCGCCCCGAACCGACGCTCCTGGAGAACGACCACCTCGCCGTGCGCGTGGACCTGGCGCACGCGTGCATCGCCTCCGTCGTCGACAAGGCGAGCGGGCGCGAACTCGTCCGCCCCGACGCGACCGTCGGCTTCAACGGCTACCTCCACGACAGCTACACCACCGCGGGAGCCTTCAACCACAACTCCAGCCGTACGACGGCCTCCGACCGCCTCGAACACCTCGGCAGCCGCGCCGTCGCCCCGCCCGCCGCGCTCATCGCCCGCACCTCCACCGCGACGGCCGAATCGATCACGTACGAGACCCGCCCGGCCGGGGCCAACCGGCTGCGCACCACCCTCACCCTGCCCGTGGGCGTGCCCCGCCTCGACATCGAGAACCGCCTCGACAAGGACGCGACGCTGCGCAAGGAGAGCGCCTACTTCGCGTTCCCCTTCGCCTTCGACGAGCCGGTCGTCCGGATGGAGGCATCCGGCGGCCTGACCGGCACCTCCCTGCCCGTGGTGCCGGGTTCGGCGCTGCACATGCGGGCCGTACGCCGCTGGGTGACCCTCGCCGACGCGTCACTCGCGGTCGCCTGGTCCACGCAGGACGCGCCGCTGGTGCAGTTCGGCAACATCGCGCTGCCGTACGCGCCGTTCCCCAAGACGATGGGGCACGACGAGCCCGCCACCGTCTTCTCCTGGATCCACAACAACCTGTGGGACACCAACTTCCCCAGCCAACAAGGCTTCGAGTTCACCTACCGCTACAGCCTGGCCTGCGGCCCCACCGCCGAGGGGCTCGGCCCCCGGACCGCCGCGGCCTGGAGCCGCCCGCTGCGGGCCGTGCGGGCCAGGGGAGCGGAGGGCAGCGGGCAGATGTCTCTCTCCTTCGCCGACCTCGGGGACGAGCGGATCCGCCTGGTCGGCGTCACGGCGCCGGGGCCGGGCGAGGTCCTGCTCCGGCTCCAGTCCTTCGCCCAGGAGCCGGTGGCCTGCCCGGTGCGGGTCCACTTCCCCGTCACGGCAGTTCACAGCGCGGACTATCTGGGGTCGACCGGCGGTGAACTGCCCCTGTCCGACGGCCTGGTGACCGTCGACATCCCTGCCCTCGGCACGACCGCGGTGCTGTTCGTACGTCGTCTCTGAATCCCCCCGTGAAGAACCACCGCACGAAGGAGCACGCGTGTACCGGCTCGACCCGCGTTACCCCCCGGCCCCGGGGACCGTACTGGCCGACGGCTGGGAGGCCGTCGCCGCCCAACTGCCCCGCGAGCCGGCGATCGTGGCGGTCGAAGGGCCACCGGCCGCCGACTGGGAGACCATCGCCGCCCGGCTCGCCGCCGCCTGCTCCCTGCCCGTACGTGCCCTCGACATCCGTACGCGCTACGCGTCCCCCGCCGTGGTGCGGCGCCGCACCATGAGTGCCCCGGACGCCGACGACCCCTACTACTGCAGGCTCGCCGAGAACCCCCTGTCCGACCTGTTCGACGAACTCCCGCGCGACGACGGCGACCTGGAGGGGCTGCTGCTCGTCTACGGCCCCGGTGCCTCGCTGGTCCTGCACGACGTGCTCTGGTACGCCGACCTGCCCAAGCGGTACGCGGAGTCCGCCGTGACGGCCGGTGAGGCGGAGAACCTCGGACTGCCCGGTGAGCGGGCCGGGTTGAAGCGGCTCTTCTACGTGGACTGGCCGATGCTCGACCGCCACCGTGACGCGGTCGTCGGCCAGCTGGACGGCTGGGTGGACGTGCAGGACCCCGCGCGCCCCGTGTTCCTCGACGGCGACGGACTGCGGGCGAGCTACGCCGGTCTCGCGCGGCGCCCTGTCCGCACCAGGCCCTTCTTCAACTCCACTCCCTGGGGCGGGCATTGGGGTCAGCGCACCCTCGGCTTCGGCCCCGGCGCACGCAACACCGCCCTCGGCTACGAACTCATCGCCCCCGAAGCGGGCATCCTCATCGGACACGGCCCCGAGGCCCAGGCGGAGGTGCCCTTCCAGCTCCTGTGCGTCCTGCACCCCCACGAGGTGCTCGGACCGGAGTCGCACGCCCGCTTCGGCACGTCCTTCCCGATCCGCTTCGACTATCTGGACACCGTGGGCGGCGGCAATCTGTCGGTGCACTGCCACCCCAAGGAGCCGTACATGCGGGAGCGGTTCGGCTGGCACTACACGCAGCACGAGACGTACTACATGACCCTCGGCAGCACGGACACGCGCGTCTACCTCGGCCTGCGCGAGGACGCCGACCTCGCTCTCTTCCGCAAGGAGATCGAGGAAGCGGCGCACGACGGGGTGCCGATGGAGCCCGAGGACCACGTCATGACGTTCCCGGCCGAACAGGGCAGGCTCTTCATGATCCCGGCGGGCACCCCGCACGCGAGCGGCGCCGGAAACCTCGTACTGGAGATCAGCGCGACCCCGTACCTCTACAGCCTGCGCTTCTACGACTGGCTGCGGCCGGACGCCGACGGCCATCCGCGCCCCCTGCCCTACGAACACGGCCTCGCCAACCTGGACACGGAGCGGCGCGGCGAGGCGGTGGCACGCGATCTGGTCCAGGAGCCGTACGTCCTGCGGCGCGGCGACGGCTGGTGCGAGGAGCTGCTCGGGGCGCTCGACGAGATGTTCTACGAGGTGCGGCGCTACGCGCTCGACGCGGGCGCGGTCGCCGCCGACGACACGGCGGGACGGTTCCACGTGCTGAACGTGGTGGAGGGCGAAGGGGTCACCGTGCTGACCGCGGCGGGCGAGCGGCACGCGCTGTCGTACGCGGAGACGCTCACGGTGCCCGCGGCGGTCGGCGGCTACCGCATCGAGTCGCGGGGAGGCCCGGCCAAGGTGGTGAAGGCGCTCGTGCGCGACCGCCGTGCCATAGGCGCGAGCCCCTCGTGAGAGCTGTCCTGGAGATCGGCGGCACCCATGTCACCGCGGCTCTGGTGGACCCGCTGCGCACATGCGTGAGGCGGCGGATCCGGCGGCCGCTCGATGCGCGCGGCAAGGCCGAGCACATACTCGGCACGGTCGTGCGCTGTGCCGGGGAGCTCCGGGCGCCCGCGGGGCAGGTGTGGGCCGCTGCCGTGCCGGGACCCTTCGACCACGAGAAGGGGATCGCCCGCTTCGAGGGGGTGGGGAAGTTCGACGACCTGTACGGCATCGATGTGCGCGCGGTGCTCATCGACGGCGTGTGGCCGAGGCCCGCGGACGTGGTGTTCCTGAACGACGCGCACGCGTTCGCGCTCGGGGAGTGGCGCGCGGGATCCGCGGCCGGTCATCGGCGCTGTGTCGGGATCACCCTGGGGACGGGGGTGGGGTCGGCGTTCCTCGCGGACGGCGCCGTGTGCCGCGAAGGGCCCGGGGTGCCGCCCGATGGCCGCGTCGACCTGCTGGCCTGGGCAGGCGCCCCGCTGGAGCACACCGTCTCCCGGCGCGCGATCCTCGCCCGCTACGGCGGCCATGACGTGGATGTGCGGGACATCGCCGTGCGGGCGCGGGGCGGCGAGCGGTGGGCGGGGCAGGTCATCGCCGAGGCCCTCGCGGCCCTCGGCGCCGTCCTCGCCCCGTGCGTACGCGACTTCGGCGCGTCGGCGCTCGTCGTCGGCGGCGCCATGGCGCTCTCCTGGGACCTGGTCGGCCCGGCCATCGGCACCGGTCTCGGGGATACTCCGGTGAGAGCGCGCCCCGGCACGCTGGGCGCGGACGCGGCGCTGATCGGGGCGGCGGAGTTTGTGGGGGCTGCCGGGCGGTGAGGCGGCCCCCAGGGAAAGGACAGACGTGACGATGCCCGAACCGCGTCCCCCCGCGGACGGCCCACCCACCCTGCGGGACGTCGCCGAGCGGGTGGGAGTCAGCGCGATGACCGCGTCCAGGGCCCTGCGCGACGACTCGCGCGTGCTCCCCGCCACCCGGGAGCGCATCCGCGCCGCCGCCGCGGAGCTCGGCTACCGGCCCAACGAGGTGGCCCGCAGCCTGCGCCTCGGCCGCGGCACAGGCCTGGTCGGACTCGTCGTCACGAACCTGGCCAACCCCTTCTACTCCCGCCTTGCCCTCGGCGTGGACTCCGTCATCGCGGACGACGGCTTCAAGACCGTCATCGGCAACACCGGCCAGGACCTGGACAGCGAGCGCGAACTCGTCGCCGACCTGGTGGCGCGCCGCGTCGACGGCATCATCGCCGTCCCCGCATCGGCCGATCAGCGCCATCTGGCCGCCGCCGCGGCCGACGGCGTACCCGTGGTGCTCGCCAGCAGGCCGCCCGAGGGGTTCGATGCCGACTGCGTCCTGGTCGACGACTTCGGCGGGGCCCTCGCGGCCACCGGCAGGCTGATCACCCGCGGCCACCGCCGGATCGGCTTCCTCGGCTCACCGCCCGCCGTCTACACCGGCACCGAGCGCCTGCGCGGGTACGCAGCGGCCCTCGCCGCCCACGGCCTGCCCTACGACGAACGCTACGTACGGCAAGGACAGACCGAACCGCGCGAGGCCCGCCGCGCGGCGGCCCAACTCCTCGCGCTGCCCGAGCCGCCCACCGCGCTGTTCTGCTCCAACAACCGCAACACGATCGGGGCGTTCCGTGCCCTGCGCGCGTCCGGCACCGACACCGCGCTCGCGGGCTTCGACGACTTCGAACTGGCCGACGCGCTCGGCCTGCCGATCACCCTCGTCGCGTACGACAGCGACGAGCTGGGCCGGACGGCGGGACGCCTCCTCGCCGACCGGATGCGAGGGAGGGGTTCCGACGCCGGGAAGAAGCCCGAACCCGGCCCCGCGCGCCGCATCGTGACACGCACCAGCCTGGTGGAGTACGGGAGTTGAGGGGTGCGGTGGCCGGTCTCAGGCGACCGGAGCGGGAGGCGTCGCCGACGGCCGGGCGCCTGCGGAGCGGCGGCCGAGGACGGGCTCGGCCACCCATCGCGCGGGACCGCACAGGGTCTGGCCGTGCCGGGCGAAGAGGTCGTCGCGTGAGTCGAAGTGCCCCAGGTCCGCCAGGACATGGGCCGAGAGGTCGCAGGATGCGGCGTCGGCCGCGCAGGCCGTCGCTCCGTCCCAGTCGACCGCCGTCCGGGACAGTGCCTCGAAGAGCGTCTCCGCCCCCTCGTTCGTGAAGCCACCGGCGCGGCGCTCGCTCAACTCGTCGAGACCGCCGAAGAGTTCGGACACCGGGAGCCACGCGGCGGCCCCGCCGTGCGTCGGCTCATCGAGGCGGAACTCCGGCCACGCCAGCAGGACCTGCTCGGGGACGAGCCGTCGAAGGTGCGGGAAGCGCGCATGCCAGAACGCGCCGTCCACGCGCAGACCGCGCACCCGGGTGGCGACGCCGGAAGCCCGCGCCACGGACTCCAGGACCGCGAGCCGCTGGCTGCACGAGCCCCGGCCGCGCCGCAGCACCTCCGACACCGGCCGCTCGTCGTGCACCGAGTACACCGGCCGTACGGTCGCGGCGATCCGTCCGTGCGCACGGCGCAGGGTGGCCAACTGGTCGGAGGGGCGGGATGAGCCGGGGGACGCGGGCGGTCCGGACGCGGCGGCCCCGACGCTCCGGATGAGTTCGGCGACGCGCGGGTGGTGCCAGTCGAGTATCCGTGTCGGCGCCGTGCTTCCCGCCGCATCCGCCCGTGGGCGCGGTGGCTTCACGCCTGACCGTCCGGTGTCGGTGTCGGTGTCGGTGCCGGTGTCGGTTCTGCTTCTGCGCCCGCGCGGCGGCGCTGGCGCGAAGCCCGCAGATTCGCGGCGTTTCCGCAGCCGCGGGTGGAGTGCCAGACGCCGCTGTTGTTGCGGGAGCGGTCGTAGAAGGCCGTGGCGCAGCGTTCGTTGCGGCAGATCTTCAGGCGCCGCCACTCTCCGGTCGTCTGGGCGAGCAGTGCCTCGCACAGCACGGCGGACGTCAGCCAGCGCCAGCCCTCGCCCTCGGGCTCGGTGGTCAGGGCGGCGTCGCCGTGCAGGTTGACCTGGAGTGCGCACGAGGTGAAGCGCGCGGTCTCGCCGCTCGTCGTGCCGCACCGCGAGAGCAGGGCCCGGCGCAGCTGTTCGCGCAGCTGCCGCAGCTTGGGAAGGTCCTCTTCGGTGAGCGTGAGCCGCACCGCCGTGCGTCCCGTCGCCTCGGCCCAGGCGGGAAGCGCCACGGAGACCCAGCCCTGTGCGGCGGCCACGTCCCCGAGGAGGTCGGCATCGGGTCCGCCGCCGGAGGGCGCGGTGTTCAGGATGTCCTGCACGAGCCCCAGACCGCCGGGGACGGCGGTGGGGAAATAGCGCTCGGTGGCAGGCCAGGTCATGCGCATATCGTACGCGACCGCGGACGACAGCAGCGTATGGCCTTAGCTGCCGTCGCCGTGCGTACGGTGTCAGGTCGCGCCGCGCGTGCGGTCCCGGCGCCTGCCGGGACCGCACGCGGGTGGCTGTCGCTCAGGCCAGGCTCTTCAGCAGCGACTTGTCGAAGGGCAGCGCGTCACCGAGGCGGTTCTCCAGGGCCTTGGCCGCCCACTCCGGGTCGGCGATGAGGGCGCGGCCCACCGCCACCAGGTCGAACTCGTCCCGCTCCATGCGGTCGATGAGCGGCTCGATGCCGGTGGACGCGGACGGCGCGGCCCAGCCCTTCGGGCCGATGAACTCCTGGTCGAGGCCGACCGAGCCCACGGTGATCACCGGCTTGCCGGACACCTTCTTGACCCAGCCCGCGAGGTTGAGGTCGCTGCCCTCGAACTCCGGGAGCCAGTAGCGGCGGGTGGAGGCGTGCAGCACGTCGACGCCCGCGTTCACCAGCGGCGTGAGCAGGCGCTCCAGCTCCTCGGGGGACTCGGCGAGCTGCGCGTCGTAGCTGCCCGCCTTCCACTGCGAGAGCCGGAAGACGATGGGGAAGTCGGGCGAGACGGCGGCGCGCACGGCCGCGACGATCTCCGCGGCGAAGCGGGTGCGGGACTCGATGTCGCCGCCGTAGCCGTCCGTCCGCCGGTTGGTGCGCTCCCAGAGGAACTGGTCGATCAGGTAGCCGTGCGCACCGTGCAGTTCGACGCCGTCGAAGCCGATGCGCTCGGCGGCGGCCGCGGCGTCGGCGAACGCCCGGATCACGTCGTCGAGGTCGTCGGCCGTCAGCGCGGTGCCCTTGGGCTGCCCGTCGAGGCCGATCGCGGAGGGTCCCGCCGGGGGAGCGGAGGGCACCGGGCCCTTACCCTCGTCGCGCGTGATGCCGACGTGCCACAGCTGCGGAATGATCTTCCCGCCCGCGGCGTGCACGGCGTCGGCCACCTTGCGCCAGCCTTCGAGGGCGTCGTCGCCGTGGAAGCGCGGGACCCGGTCGCTCGTACCGGCCGACACGTGATCGACGTACGTCCCCTCGGTGATGATCAGGCCGACACCGGCGGCGGCCCGGCGGGCGTAGTACTCCGCCACGTCCGCGCCCGGCACGCCGCCCGGTGAGAACTCCCTGGTCATCGGTGCCATCACGATGCGGTTGGGCAGGTTGAGGCTGCCGACGCCGAAGGGGCGGTCGAGGGTCTGGGGGGTGCGTGCGGTCTGCGACGCCGAGGTCATGCGTCCTCCTGGCAGGGAACGAGGGGTGCGATCATCCTGCGATCGATGACGTAAGCGTACGCGCTTTACTCATGTCGCTTGCCGAAGGGTCCCGCAGCGGTACGGAACCGCCGGACGACGGCTTCGGCCGCTGCCGGTCGCGGGCTCCACGCCCCGTACGAGGCCGGGGGCCCGGAACGAGGCGAGAATGATGGAGGGATCGGCACAGGCCGTCACTGTCCACGATCGGAGTCGGTGTTGCTGTTCAAGCGCGACGTGCTCAACGCCATCGCGGCCGGTGAGATCGATCTGGCCTTCCGGCGCTGGCGCAGGCCTGCGGTGCGGCCCGGCACCGAGCTGCGGACCGAAGTCGGCGTCCTGGTGGTCGGCGCGGTGGAGAGCGTGCCGGAGTCGGCGGTCACCGACCGCGACGCACGCCGGGCGGGGTTCGCCGACCGGGGCCGGCTGCTCGCCGACCAGCGGCCGGGCGAGGACCGGCGGCTCTACCGGATCGGGGTCCGCATCGCCGGTGACGACCCGCGGACCCGGCTGCGGCAGGACACGGACGTGCCCACCGCTGAACTGGACGAGATCGTCGCGGAGCTCGCCCGCATGGACGCCCGGAGCCGACGGGAGCCGTGGACCGCGCGGATCCTTGAACTGATCCACGATCAACCAGGCGTCCGTGCGGCCGAGTTGGCCGCACAGGTCGGCAGGGAGACGCAGCCCTTCAAGGCGGACGTGCGCAAGCTAAAGGAGCGCGGCCTCACCGAGTCCCTGGAGACGGGATACCGGCTCTCGCCCCGAGGACGGCTGGTGCTCGGTCATCTGCGGGCCTGAGGCAGGCCGGCGCTGAGCGAACCTCCGTGCGGGCGACGGAAACGCGCGGTCGCGTGGGAGAATTCGCCGCGTGGACGGGGGGATCCTCGAGCGGGATCTTGAGCTGGCTCGACTGACCGCCGCCGCACGGGAAGCGGCCGACGGAGCGGGTTCGGTGGCGCTCGTCTTCGGTGAGGCGGGGATCGGCAAGTCGAGCCTCGTGAACGCCCTGCCGGGTGCACTGTCCGCGCAGGCCAGAGTGCTTGTCGGGCAGTGCGACGACCTCGCGACACGGCGCCCGCTCGGACCCTTCCGCGACCTGGTCGGCAGTGTGCGCACCGAGCTGGCGCAGGCGGTGACCGAGGGCGGCGACCGGCATCGGGTGTACGACGCGCTGCGGGCCGAGCTGGGCGATCCGCCGCACCCGACGGTCCTCGTCGTAGAGGACGTGCACTGGGCTGACGAGGCCTCCCTCGACGCGCTGCGGTTCCTCGTACGCCGTGTGGACCGGATGCCCGCGGTCCTTGTGCTGACCTACCGTGACGACGAGTTGAGCCGTGAGCACCCCCTGCGGCACCTCCTGGGCCAGGTGTCGCGGGCGACGCGCGTGCACCGCGTCCCCCTGCCGCGGCTTTCGCGGAGCGCTGTGCGCACGCTGAGCGCGGCGAGCCGCCTCGACCCCGCGCAGGTGTACGCCGTGACGTCCGGCAACCCCTTCTACGTCGCCGAGGTCGTCGCGGCGGGCGGCACCGGGGACGTGCCGCCGACCGTGGTCGACGCCGTCCTCGCCCGGCTGCGCGGCCTCGACGACACCGCGCGTGACGCGCTCGAACAGCTCGCCGTGCTGCCGACGGCGGTCGAGCGCCCCCTGACCGACGCCCTTCTGGCGGACGGCGTATGCCAGTTGAGCGCGGCGGAACGGCGCGGGCTGCTCGTCGTGACCCCCGAGCGCGTGGTCTTCCGGCACGAGATCATCCGGCGTGCCATCGCCGACTCGCTGCCCGCCGCGCGGCGGATCGAGCTCAATCGCAAGGTGCTCGCCGTCCTGGTCGCGCAGCCCGGCGCCGACTCCTCGCGCATCGTCCACCACGCCGCCCAGGCGGGCGACCAGGACGCCATCGCGCGCTACGGACCCGACGCCGCCAGGGACGCGGCCCGCACCGGAGCCCACCGGGAGGCCGCCGCCCAGCTGCGCCTCGTCCTGCGGCAGCGCAGACGCTACGGCCCGGCCGAACTCGCCGACCTCCTGGAGCGGTTCGCCGTGGAGAGCTACACCATCGCCGACTCCCCGGCCGCCGTCAGCGCCCAGCGCGAAGCCGTCGCCCTGCGCCGCTCCCTCGGCGACCTGCGGGCCCTCGGCGCCGATCTGCGCTGGCTGTCCCGGATCCACTGGTGGGCGGGCGACGCGGACGCGGCGCAGGAGGCCGCGAGGGAAGCCATCGACGTACTCGAACAGGCCGGGGACGAGCGGCTGTTGGCGCTCGCGCTCAGCAACACCTCGCAGCTGCGCATGCTCTCCGACCGGTACGCCGAGGCCATCGGCTACGGCGAGCGCGCCATCACGCTGGCCCGGCGCACCGGCGACGCGGCGATCCTCTCGCACGCCCTGAACAACGTGGGCACCGCACGCTGGCGCGGCGGCGACCCGCTGGGGCGCCCGCAGTTGGAGGAGAGCCTGGCGGTCGCGCTGAAGGCGGACGAGGCCGAGCACGCCTGCCGCGCCTACGCCAACGTCATCTGGACGCTCCTGGAGAACCTCCGGTTCACGGAGGCGGACCACTTCCTGGCGCCCGCCATGGAGTTCGCGGACCGCACGGAGCATCTGGGGTTCCTGCGCTACCTCCAAGTGGAGCTGGCGCTGCGGCAGTTCGCCGCGGGCAAGTGGGACGAGGCGGAGAAGCACGCCGAGTCCGGCGACGCGCAGGAGTTCCCGCCCGCCCGCTGCCCCGCCCTGACCGTGCTCGCCCGCGTGCGGATCCGGCGCGGCGCCGAGGGCGGCGACGAACTCCTCGCACGGGCCTGGGAGGTGGCCGCGCGGACCCGGGAGCTCCAGCGCACGGCCCCGGTCGCGGCGGCACGGGCGGAGGCGGCGTGGCTGCGCGGCGACCACGCGGCCGTGATCGACGCCGTCGGCCCCCTGTACGGACAGGCGCGCGGCCTGGCCGCGACGCCGTACCGCGCGGAGCTCGGCCACTGGCTGACCATGGCGGGGCACCCCGTCCCCGCCGACGACTCGGACCATCCGTACTCCTTGCAGGCCGCAGGGCAGTGGCGCCTCGCCGCCGAGGCCTGGCGGGCGGCGGGCTGCCCCTACGAACATGCTGCCGCCCTCGCGCAGAGCCCCGACCCGGCGGACAAGCTCACCGCGCTCGCCGGTCTCGACGCGCTGGGCGCCGAACCCCTGTCCCGGATCGTCCGCACCGAACTGCGTGCCCTCGGCGTCGCCCGGATCCCGCGCGGCCCGCACGCGGCGACCCGCCGCAACCCCGCGGGCCTCACCGGCCGCCAGCTCCAGGTCGGACGGCTCCTGGCGCAGGGCCTGACCAACATCGAGATCGCCGGGCGGCTCTTCCTGTCCGTGCGCACGGTCGACAACCACGTCCGTGCGGTCCTGGAGAAGCTCGGCGCCCGCACCCGGCGCGACGTCGCCGCGCGCGCCGCGCAGCTGGGGGTCGAAATCGGCCGCGAAAAGTAGGCAATCGCCGGACCCGAGCTGGGTGGCGGGCACGGATACCGGTGTGCGCCGGGCGGCACTAGAACGGGCTGATCGGATGCACCGATCCAACGGGGGAGCACATGTCCATCACGCCCGCACAGGCAGCGCGCAGCGAACTGGCAGGATTCAAGGGCGAGTTGAAGGGGCCGGACGACGCCGGGTACGACGAGGCGCGCGCCGTCTACAACGCGATGGCCGACAAGCGCCCCGCGCTCGTCGCCCGCTGTACCGACGCCGACGACGTGTCCCGCGTCATCGGCTTCGCCCGCGCGCACGGCCTGCCGCTCGCGGTCCGCGGCGGCGGCCACCACGGAGCGGGCCTCGGCACCGTCGACGGCGGCGTGGTCGCCGACCTGTCACCGCTCAAGTCGATCGAGGTCGACGCCCCGGCCCGCACGGTGCGCGTCGGCGGCGGCTGCGTCTGGAGCGAGGTGGACCGCGCCACGCACGAGCACGGCCTGGCCACACCGAGCGGCATCATCTCCTCGACCGGCGTCGGCGGGCTCACCCTCGGCGGCGGGCTCGGCCATCTCACCCGCAGGTTCGGGCTGAGCATCGACAACGTCCTGGAGGCCGACCTCGTCCTGTCCGACGGCCGCCAGGTGCGGGCGAGCGCCGACGAGAACGCCGACCTCTACTGGGCGATCCGGGGCGGCGGCGGCAACTTCGGCGTCGTCACCTCCTTCCTCTTCCGGCTCCACGAGCTGAGCACGGTCGTCGCGGGCCCCACCTTCTGGCCCGCCGAGCAGGGCGCCGAAGTACTCGCCGCCTACCGCGACTTCCTGCCGGGGGCGCCCCGCGAGGTGAACGGCTTCTTCATGTACGGCACCGTGCCGCCGGCCCCGCCCTTCCCCGAGCACCTCCACCTGCGCAAGGTCTGCGGCGTCGTGTGGTGCCACACCACAGAGGACCCGGACGCGGCGGCCCAGGCCATGGCGCCCCTGCTCGACGCGCTGCCCGAACCGCTGCTGCACGCCGTGGGCCAGATGCCGCACCCCGTGCTCCAGTCCATGTTCGACGGGCTCTACCCGCCCGGCGACCAGTGGTACTGGCGCGCGGACTTCGTCGACACGATCCCGGACGACGCCGTCGCCCTGCACGCCAAGTTCGGCCCCGAGGTGCCGACCATGAAGTCGACGATGCACCTGTACCCCATCGACGGCGCCGCGCACGACCCCAGCTCGACGGACACCGCCTGGAGCTACCGCGGCGCTCGCTGGGCCTGCGTCTACGCGGGAGTGGACACAGACCCGGCAGGCGCCGACCTCATCAAGCGCTGGACCGTCGACTACTTCGACGCGCTTCACCCGTACTCGGCGGGCGGCGCCTACGTGAACATGATGATGGACGAGGGGCAGGAGCGCGTACGGGCCAGCTACCGCGACAACTACGCGCGCCTGGCCCGCGTCAAGGCCGCGTACGACCCGGACAACGTCTTCCGCCTGAACCAGAACATCGAGCCCGACCCGCGCGGGCCCGCGTAACCCCGGCGGCCCGCCCGGCGCGCCGCCGGGCGGCGGGGACCGTAGCGTGATCGCCATGTGCTGGAGCGCGACGGCCGATCTCGTGGCGGGCGCGGGCATCGCCGCCGTCGGGGTCGCGTGTGTCACCCGGGCGGCTCGCGGTGCCCGCCCGGGTGACCTGCCGCTCGCGGCGCTCCCGCTGCTGCTCGGAGCCCACCAGATCATCGAGGCCCTGGTGTGGCGGGGCGACGGCGGCACGGGCCCCGCCACCGTCGCCTGGGCCGTGATCGCCATGCCGCTGCTCGCGCTGTGGATGCCCGTGGCAGTGCTGTGCGCGGCGCCGACGAGAGCGCGCCGCCGCCTGCTGATCCCGCTCGCGGCGGGCATCGCGACGGCGGCGGCGCTCTCCTACAGCCTGGCGACCCGCACCGTGACGGCCGAGATCCGCGGCCACACGGTCGGGTACTCACTCGGCCTGCCCCAGCCCGAGCTGATCGTCGCCGGATACTTCGTCGCCACCATCGGCTCCCTGCTCCTCTCCGGCGACCGTGGCCTCGTCCGCTTCGGCGTCCTGGTCGCCGTCGGGGCGGCGGTGTGCGTGGCGCTGTGGCAGCGGGAGTACATCTCCACGTGGTGCGCGTTCGCGGCGGTCTGCTCGGTGGTCCTGTACTTCTGGGTCAGAAGGCGTTCTCGTCCAGCTCGACGGCGGTCCGGTCCAGGCTCTCCAGGAGCGTGAACTGGGCCTCTGTCTTGGGCAGTTCATGGCGGAAGAAGTAACGGCAGGCGCCGCGCTTGCCCGCGTGGACGTCCTCGGTGCCCGCTTCGGCCGCGAGCAGCTGCTCCAGCCACATCCAGGCGACGACCACGTGCCCGACCGCCTCCAGGTAGACGGAGGCGTTGGCCAGGGCCGTGCGCGGGTCACCGGTCGACCAGAGCTTCCCGGTCGCGGAAGCCACCCGGCGTACGGACGCGTCGAGCGACGCCGCGTACTCGGCGGCGTCACCGCCGGCCTCCGTGGCGCGGGCAGTGGTCTCCGCGATGCGCGCGCCGAGCAGCGCGAGACCCGCACCGCCCTTCATGACGACCTTGCGGCCGAGCAGATCGAGGCCGTGGATGCCGTGTGTGCCCTCGTGGATCGGGTTGAGGCGGTTGTCGCGGTAGAACTGCTCGACGTTGTACTCGCGCGTGTAGCCGTAGCCGCCGTGCACCTGGATCGCCAGGTCGTTGGCCTCCAGGCACCACTGCGACGGCCAGCTCTTGGCGATGGGCGTGAGCACGTCGAGCAGCAGCTCGGCCTCCTCGCGCGCCTGCTGCGACGCGCCGGTGTTCTGCTCGTCCAGCAGCCGCCCGCAGTACAGGTTGAGAGCCAACGCGCCCTCCACGTACGCCTTCTGGGCGAGGAGCATCCTGCGTACGTCGGCGTGCTCGATGATCGGGACCTGCGGCGACGCGGGGTTCTTGGCGGCCGGCGGACGGCCCTGGGGGCGGCTGCGCGCGTAGTCCAGGGCGTGCAGATAGCCGGTGTAGCCGAGCGCGGTGGCGCCGAGGCCCACGCCGATCCGGGCCTCGTTCATCATGTGGAACATGTAGGCGAGACCGTGGTTCGCCTCCCCGATGAGGTGGCCGACCGCGCCCGGCTCACCGCCGGGCCGGTGGGCGCCCTCGCCGAAGTTCAGGAGCGTGTTCGTGGTCCCTCGGTAACCCATCTTGTGGTTGAGGCCCGCGAGCACGACGTCATTGCGCTCGCCGAGCGTACCGTCGTCGCCGACCAGGACCTTGGGCACGATGAACAGCGAGAGGCCCTTCACGCCGGGCGGGCCGCCGGGGATGCGGGCGAGCACCAGATGCACGATGTTCTCCGAGAGCTCGTGCTCACCGCCGGAGATCCACATCTTGTTCCCGAAGAGGCGGTACGTCCCGTCCTCCTGCTCCTCGGCCCGCGTCGCCACATCGGCGAGCGACGAACCGGCCTGCGGCTCCGACAGGCACATCGTCCCCAGGAAGCGGCCCTCCACCATCGGGCGCACGAAGGTCTCGATCTGCTCCTTCGACGCGTGAGCGAGGAGGAGATTGGCGTTGCCCATGGTCAGGAAGGGGTACGCGGCGGTGCCGACGTTCGCCGCCTGGAACCACGCGAAGCAGGCCTGCGCCACCACGGCGGGCAGCTGTCCGCCGCCGATCTCGTGGTCCATGGCACTGGCCAGGAGCCCCGAGTCCCCGAAGACCCGCAGGGCCTCCTTGACCTCCGGGATGATGTGCACCCGCTCACCGTCGAAGGTGGGCTCCTGGGCGTCGTTCTTCTTGTTGTGCGGGGCGAAGTGCCGCGTGGCGATCTGCTCGCTCAGCTCCAGCGCGGCGTCGAAGGTCTCGCGGGAGTGGTCCGCGTAGCGCTCCCGGGCGGTGAGCGCGGGCACGTCGAGCCACTCGTACAGCAGGAACTCGAGATCGCGGCGGGAAAGGAGCAGGGATGCCATGCGGATTCTCCATGCGGTGACGGCGGTACCGATCCCGGGGCAGGGAGCCCCGCACTCCCGATACTAAGCGGTCGCTTATGGGGTTTGTCGAGTGTGGCCCCGAGCGTGAATCCCCGGCGGGAGGATCAGTCCTGCGCGGCGGCCTCGAACGTCGCCGCGTGGACCGCCTCGAACAGCGCCGTCACGTCCTGCCCGGTGAGGCCCGCCGACCGCGCCTCGTGCATCCACTCCGTCAGCGCGGTCTGCAGGGGAGAGTCCGGTCCCGCCTGGGGGCGGGCGAGGGAGCGGGTGATGAACGTGCCCGCTCCCTGGCGGACCTCGGCGAGGCCGGCGCGCTCCAGCTCGCGGTACGCCTTGAGCGTCGTGTTCGGGTTGACCTTGGTGGCCGCCGCGACCTGGGCCGCGGTCGGCAGCCGGTCGCCCTCCACCAGCGCGCCCATGCGCAGCGCCTGTTCGACCTGCCGCACGATCTGGAGGTACGTGGCCACACCGCTGCGCCGGTCGATGCGGAATTCGACCACTGTCCCCACTCTCTGCTCGTTTGCGGACACTTTACGTACCTGCGGTCCCCGGTCGCCCTAGAGGGGCCGCCGCGTCGACCACCACAGGATGAAGACCGCCACGGCGGCGGTGGCACCGAGCAGCATCGCGGCGCCGGTCCACTGCATGCCCGGCATCTGGTCGTAGCCGAAGTACTCGACCACGTTGTTGACGATGCCGTGTTCCTTGACGCAGGCGTTGGTGGCCTTCTCGGTGGGTTCGGCGCAGGTGCCCCACCCGAAGAGCTGCCCGTCGGAGGTGCCGATCCAGCGGTCCGCCTCCACGACGCTGCTGCTGTTGACCAGGTCCGGGGTGTCGGCGTTCAGCGGCCAGGTGATGACGCGCGGGGTGGCGAGACGGTCACGGAACTCGCCCCAGGCCACCTGGACGACCAGGGCGAAGAAGAAGGTGGCCAGCATGGCGGGCAGCACCCTGCGCAGCAGCATGCCGATCGCGATGCCGCTGACGGTGAGGAAGAGGGAGAGCGCCGTCAGCATGGGGCCCGTGTTGTCGAACACCGAACCCGAGAGCCACTCCGAGAGGAGAAGATCGCGGTAGGGCTCCCACCACCAGAAGAACAGCGTGGCGAGCACGAGGGTGGAGACCAGGACGAGCGAGAGGCACCAGCCCAGCTTGGCCGCGAGCCAGCGGCGGCGCGGCACCGACTGCGTGGTGACCAGCTGCGCGGTGCCGTGCTCCTGGTCGCTCGCGATCAGCGGGGCGCCGAGGAAGACGCCGAGGACGACGGGCAGGGCGCCAAGGGCCTCGGCGATGTACTCGTAACTCTGCGGCGCCGATTCCAGGCTGACGTCCTTGTCCGGCCAGCCCCTGCCGGCGAGCATGTCGGCCATCGCGCCGCGTTCGTAGATGATCGTGGCCGCGCCGAGCACGACCAGGGCGACGACGAGCCACGTCGTGGTGCGGTGCTGGCGCAGGACGAGCCAGGTGAGCCCGTGCAGCAGGCCCGGCTTCTTGGCGGACTGCCCGGTGCGCGGCTGCTCGGTCAGGGTGGTGCTCATGCGGCGGCGATCCCCTCGGTCTGGATGCGTACGTCCTCGATGCGTGCGTCGTGCGTGAACAGCGGCTCCGCGTCGGCGGAGCGGAGGTAGGCGAGCAGGACTTCCTCCAGGCTCGGCTCGGAGACCTCCCAGTCCGGGGCCAGCGGTCCGCCCGGACGCAGGAGGGCGCGGAACTGGCGCCCCTGGAGCCGGAATTCGACCACCGAGTGCGGGGCGAGGTCCGCCGGCGGGGTGCCGTCGGGGGCGAGCCCGGTCACCAGGGCGTGGGCCGGGACCAGTTCGTCGGTGTCGCCCGCCATCCGGAGGCGGCCGTCCGCGATGACCAGGAGGAAGTCGCACATGTCCTCCAGCTCGGCCAGCATGTGGGAGGACATCACCACCGTCGTGCCGCGCTCGACGGCCTCGGACATCAGCAGGGAGCCCATCTCGTCCCGGGCCAGCGGGTCGAGGTCGGCCATCGGCTCGTCGAGCAGCAGCAGATCGGGCCGCTTGCCGAAGGCGAGCGCGAAGGCGACGCGGGTGCGCTGACCGCCCGAGAGCGTGCCGACCTTGGCCTCGAGGGGAACGTTGCCGGAGCGCACGATCCGCTCGGCGGCGGCCATGTCCCAGCCGGGGTTGAGCTCTTGGCCCATGCGCAGCGTGTCGGCCACGCTGAACCGCTTGAACAGCGGCTTGTCCTGCGAGAGGAACGCGAAGCGAGGCATCGCGGAGGGATCGTCCACCGGTACACCGAAGACGCGCAGTTCACCCTCTGTCGGGGTCACCAGGCGGGTCGCGAGCCCCAGCAGGGTGCTCTTTCCGGCGCCGTTGGGGCCGACGAGACCGCAGATCCGTCCGGCGGGCAGCCGGAAGGAGCAGTCACGCAGCGCCCAGCCGCGGCGATAGCGCTTGCCCAGGCCGCGGGCCTCGAGCGCGGTCGCGCCCAGGGATCCGGTGGCCTCGGTGGGGTCGGCAAGGGTCATGTCCACGCGCGCCTCTCTCGATTCCATTAAACAATTAATGGAATCATGATCTGCGCGGCGCGGACCTGTCAAACCACTCCCGCGGCGCCGGGGCGCAATTCCCTCGCATACGGCGGCTCCGCGCCCGCCCGTGAACAGGTGACCGCCGCCGCGCGAGCGGCGAAGCCGAGCACGTCGGTCCAGGTGTGGCCAGGGAGCGAGGCCAGCGCCTGTGCCGACAGCAGATTCCGCTCGCACAGCGCGTGCAGCAGCGCCGCGTTCACCGTGTCGCCTGCCCCGATCGTGTCCACGACGTCGACGCGCTCACCCGGCACGGAGAACTCCCCGCCGTCCCGCGTGAACGCCGTGAGTCCGTCCTGGCCGCGGGTGATCACGACGGCGGACGGCCCGGCGGCCAGCCACCCCGCGACGTCCGCCCCCAGCCAGTCCGCGTCCTCCTCGCTCAGCTTCAGCAGCGAGACGTACGGCAGCCAGCTCTTGAAGCGGGCCCGATAGGCCTCCGCGTCCGGGATGAGACCGGCCCGGATGTTCGGGTCGAGGGCGATGAACACCCCGCGCCCCGCCTCCCGCCGCATCAGCTCCTCGTAGGCGCTCGCCCCCGGTTCCAGGACGAGCGAACACGTGCCGAGCGACAACGCCCGTGTATCGGCGGCCAGTTCGCCGGGCACCTCGAACAGCCGGTCGGCGCTGCCCTCGACGTAGAAGCCGTACGCCGCCGAACCGTCCGCGCCGATCGAGGCGAGGGCCAGCGTGGTCGGCTCGGGGCCGCGCTGGATGAGCCCGGTGCCGACCCGCTCCGTACGCAGGTGCTCGACCAGCGAGCCCCCGAACATGTCGGTCGAGATCCGGGAGCAGAAGGAGACCTGCGCCCCGAGCCGTCCGAGCGCGACGGCGGTGTTGTACGGGCCACCGCCGCGCGAGGGCAGCAGGGGCGCGGTCACGTCACCCGGGGCCTGCGGCACCAGGTCGATCAGTGCCTCACCGGCGACGACGATCACGGGGGTTCCTTTCAAGGGGGGCTGGGTTCTTGGGGGACGGGGTGAGAGGTCAGACCTTGGCCGGTTCCGGCGCCGGGGCGGCGGGCTCCGGGTCGAGCGCGGGCAGGGCCTCGGGCAGACCCTTCTCGTCGGTCCGCAGCGTGAAGACCGAGATGAGGGTGAAGGTGGCCACGAAGCCCGACATGATCAGGTACGTCGGGGCGTAGCCGATGCTGTCGTAGCCGACGCCCGCGAGCGGCGAGATGACCGCGGCGCCGATCTGCGTCGCCAGTTGGAACCCGACCAGGTAGATCGAGGACGAGAGCCTGGGTTCGAAGTGCCGGTTGATGTACTTGAAGATCGCGATCAGCATGATCGGCAGCTCGACCGCGTGCAGCAGCTTGACGGCGGAGATCGCGACCGGGTCGGTGACCAGGCCGGAGAGACAGATCCGGGTCGCCATGACGCAGCCGGAGACGAGCAGCGACTTCTTCGGGCCGAGCCGGTTCACCAGGAACGGCGCGAGCGCCATGCCGCCGGCCTCCAGGAAGACCTGGACGGAGTTCAGGTCGCTGTACATCCGGTTGCCCTCGGACGTGGTGGAGAAGAGCGAGGCGAAGTACGAGGGGAACATCGCGTCGTACGTGTTGTACGTCGCCGTCACCGCGACCACGAAGAGCAGCAGACCCCAGAACGCCGGGTACGTCAGGAGCGACTTCACGTCGGCGATCGAGACCGAGGACGCCGCGTGGTCCACGGCCTCGGCGCGCCGCCCGTCGGTCACCCGGATCGCGACGAGCAGGGCGACGAAGACGGCGGCGGCGACGGACGCGGCCCAGAAGTTCAGGTCCGGGTCGATGTTGAAGAGGCGGCCCGCGAAGAAGGTCGCGGCGGCCCAGCCGAGCGAGCCGAACATCCGGGCCCGGCCGAACTCGAAGCCGTGGAAGCGGCCGAGGCGCTCCGCGTAGCTCTCCAGGGTGGCGACGGCGACCGCGAACGCCATGGCGAGATAGGCGGAGCCGACGATCAGGCCGAGCGCGAAGTGGGACTTCAGGAGCGGGCCGTAGACGTAGATGTACACCGGGCCGACCAGCAGCATCAGGCCGCCGATCCAGTACAGGAGGTTCTTGCGCAGGCCGAGGCGGTCCTGGAGGAAGCCATAGACCGGCATGGTCACCAGGCAGCCGACGGCGTTGGCGCTGATCACCAGGGAACTGCGGCCCGCGCTCAGGCCGATGTTCTGGGTGAGCCAGATCGAGAACAGTGACCAGGACAGGGACCAGGTCACGAAGAACATGAACAGAGCCGCGCTGATCAGGGTGAAGTTCAGGCGACGCCTGCTCTTCCCCGAGGCCTTGGCGGCGGGGCTCGGAGCCACGGGGCTCTGGGTCGTCATGGGCGCTCCCTTGCGCTGGGCACTGCGGTGTCCCGCGCAGCGCCTGCTCATGATGCCGGAACGAATTGTTCCGCTACTTTCCCTAACACGTGCTAGGGCGGCACAACTATCACGTGTTAGGTTCCGAAAAACAAGAGCTCCCCGACAAGGAAGTGAACTGAATCCATGGCCGACAGGTCCGACAGGAATGTCCCCGCCCACCACGTACGGCCTGCCGCCGGCGGGTGGTGCAACGACCCCAACGGCCCGCTCTTCCACGACGGCCGCTACCACCTCTTCTTCCAGCACAACCCCGGTGCCGCGGTCTGGGGCGACATCCACTGGGGCCACGCGTCGAGCCCCGACCTGGTGACGTGGACCGACCACGGCATCGCGCTCACGCCGACGCCGGGCGGCCGGGACGCGCGGGGAGCCTGGTCCGGCTGCGCGGTCGTCGAGGAAGGCGTGCCGACCGCCGTCTACACCGGCATGGACCGCGACGACGGCATCGGCTCCGTCATGCTCGCCCGCGCCACGGACGACACGGTCACCGAACTGAAGGCGGAGCCCGAACCGGTGGTCGCGGGCCCGCCGCCCGGCCTCGACCTGGTCGCCTTCCGCGATCCGTACCTCTTCTCGTACGAGGGGCGGCGCTGGGGAGTGATCGGCGCGGGCCACCGGGGCACGGGGACCGGTGACGTACTGCTCTACCGCGTCGACTCGCTCACCGAGTGGACCTACGCGGGCTCACTGGTCGACGCAGCCGACCCGGTGGCCGCTCGGATCGCCGGCCCCGCGACCGCCTGGGAGTGCCCGGCGCTGCTCCCGGCGGGGGACGGGCGCTGGGTGCTGCTGCTCTCGCTCTGGATCGACGACATCACGTACACGACGTCGTACCTCATCGGTGAACTGCGAGGAGAGGGTGAGGGGTTGCGCTTCGTGCCCGCGAGCGGCGGCATGCTCGACCACGGCCGGGACTTCTACGCCCCCACCGCCCTCGTCGAGGACGACCGCACCCTGCTGTGGGGCTGGAGCTGGGAGTCGCGCACCGAGCAGCAGTCGGTGGCCGCGGGGTGGGCGGGCTGCCTCACCCACCCGCGTGAGACCGGCGTCCACCCGGACGGGACCCTGCGCCTCGCCCCGGCACGGGAGTTGACCGCTCTGCGGGGCGCGGAACTTCCCTTGGGCGCGGAGCTTCCGGCAGCGTACGAGATAGAGCTCGACGTGCGGGTGGAGCAGCCCGACAGTGAGATCGTCCTCAGCCTCGGCGCCACGGTGTCCCTCCGCGTGAACCCGACCCGGGGCACTTTCGTCCTGGACCGCACCGGGGCCCCGGCGACGGCGCCGCATCCACTGCCGAGGACACCCCAGGCGATCGCGACCGTGCCCGGCGGCACGCGCTCGCATGTGCGGGTCCTGGTGGACGGCCCGCTGATCGAGGCGTTCGTCGACGAGCGGGCGATGCTCACGGAGAAGGTGTATCCGGCGCCGGAGGGGCGGTACGAGGTGACGGTGGTGCGGGGGGCGGCCGAGGTGGGCGTGAAGGGGTGGGTGCTGGACTGAGGGTGCGGCGCTCAAGGGGCCCGGCGTTGAGGGGCGGGCACGGGAGGGTGCCCCTGGGGCGGGCACTCCCGGGCCTTGCTTCGGGTGAGGGAACGGGGACAGCGGCTCCGAGTCGGCCGTGCCCGGCGATGCGCGGGCCCGGCAACGGGTGGGATCGCCGTACCTCAGGAGGTCATCCCCGCCTACGAAGGCGGGGACCTGCCGAGCAGGAGCGCGCCGACTCCGTGATCCGCGTGCTGTACGCACCGGTCGTCGACGTGCGCGGGGATCAAGGAGATCGAGCGCTGAGCCCGGCGGGCCCGAGCTGTTTCAGTGCCCGGCGGGCGGGCGCACCGAGTCGCGCATGACCACCGGGCACGTCAGACGACGTGCGGTGGCGGGAGTGACGTCCTGGCCCGCGTCGGCGGCGTCGAGCAGCATGCGGACCGCCGTCGCCCCCATCTCGTGGTGCGGCAGCGCGATCGTCGTCAGGGCCGGGACCAGGTGGGCGGCCATCTGGTCCTGGTCGTCGTAGCCGACCACCGAAAGATCGCCGGGTACGTCGACCCCCAGGCGGGCCGCGGCGAGCAGCGTCCCGGTGGCCACCCGGTCGTTCGCGCAGACCACGCCCGTCGGGCGGACCGGCCGGTCCAGGACACGGAGCGCCGCCGCGTACCCGTCGTCGATCTGCCAGCCCGCCCGCAATACCCACTCATCGCGGGCCGTGATGCCCGCGGCCCGCAGCCCGTCGCGGAAGCCGCGCACCCGGTCCGACGCCGCGATGTCGCCGGTCGAGCCCCCGAGCAGGGCGATCTCGCGGTGCCCCGCCTCGATGAGTACGTTCACCGCGGACCGGCCGCCCGCACGCTCGTCCGGCACCACGGACGCGTACGAACCCGGCTCGCGCGGAAGGCAGTTGGCGAGCACCGCACGGGCCGGGTCGATGCCTTCCGGAACGGTGGTGCGGCGCATCGACATCGCGGCGTACACGATCCCGTCGACCCGCCGGGCCCGCAGCTCGGCGACCGCCTCCGCCTCGGCGGCAGGGTCGAGGCGGGATTCCAGGAGCAGCACCTGATGCCCGCGCTCGCGGGCCGCCTCCATCGCGCCGAGCACCATCCGGCCCGCGAACGGGCTCGTCGCGATCTCATCGCTGAGCAGCCCGATCACCGCGCTGCGCTGCTTGCGCAGCGAGCGCGCCACTTCGTCCGGGCGGTAACCCAGCTGGTCTGCGGCCTTCTTGATCCGCGCCTGGGTCTCGGCGGAGAGGTTCCCCGCGGCCCGCCCGCTGAAGACGAAGGACACGGCGGCGCGCGACACCTCGGCAAGCTCGGCGACATCGCGGGCGGTGGGGCGGCTCACGTCGCGTCTCCTCCTGGTGCGTGACTGACTGGTGCGTGGCTCACTGGTGTGTGACTGACTGGGGCGTGACTGAGGGTAAGAATCGTCACGGCCAGTATCGCCGTACCCTCCGGCCGTGTGGGGACCCAGGGGGCGTGGATAGGCTGACTCGGATCACGGCGGATCCGGTGGAGCGACCGAAGGGGGCGGGGGACGTCGACAGCGCGAGCAGGGAAGCGGGCAGTGACGCGGGCAGGTCCGAGCGGCCGACCTCGAAAGACGTCGCGCGCCTCGCCGGGGTCTCGCACACAGCGGTCTCCTTCGTCTTCAACGGCCGCGCCGCGGGCAATCTGTCGCCCGCCACGCAGGAACGGATCAGGAAGGCCGCCGAGCAGCTGGGCTACCGGCCGAACGCGGTGGCCCGTGGTCTGCGCCGCCGCCGTACCGCCGTGATCGGCCTGGTCACCGACCACATCGCCTCGTCGCCGTTCGCCGGTCCGCTGTTGCGCGGAGCGATGGAAACCGCCTGGGACAGTGAGCATTTGGTGCTCACCGTCGACTCGACCGGCGACCCCGCCAAGGAGGACGCGGCCGTCGCCGAACTCCTCGACCGGCGCGTGGACGGCATCATCTACGCCGCGATGTCGCTGCGCAGCGCCCGCGTCCCCGCGGGCCTGAACCGCACCCTCGCGGTGTTCGCCAACTGCCTCCCCGACGACGGTTCCCTGGCCGCGGTGATCCCCGCCGAACGGGCCGGCGGCCGGGCGGCGGCCAAGCTGCTGCTCGACGCGGGGCACCGCAGGATCGCCCTGGTCGGCGGCCTGGACGACATCGCGTCGGCGGAACGCCTGCGCGGCTTCCGGGACGCGCTGCGGACCGTGGGGGAGCGGGCGGGGAAGGACCGGATCGTACGGGGCGGCGGCGAGATCTCGGCGGGTCACGAAGGCGCGATGCGCCTGCTGGACGGTGTGCCCGCAGACCGACGCCCCACGGGCATCGTCTGCTACAACGACCGAGTCGCGGCGGGCGTCCTGCACGCCGCGACCCGCCTTGGCATCGATGTCCCCGGCGATCTCTCCCTGGTCGGTTACGACGACCAGGAGCACATGGCGGCGTTCCTCAACCCGCCCCTGACGACGGTCGCACTGCCGCACCGGGCGATGGGCGAGACGGCGACACGGCTGCTGCTCGCAGCGATCGAGACGGGAACGGCTCCCGCGGTGGAGGTACGCCGCCTGGAGTGCCCGGTGGTGAGCCGCGCTTCGGTGGGACCGCCGCCCGGCACGTGAGACCGACGCCCCGAGCAGCTGCCCCGCCACGCGGCGACCTGGGCTTGCTCCCCGCCATGCGGGCGCGGTGCAGGGAGCGTGGGCATCAGGTCCTGCCTTGGCGGGGGCGGTCCGCGGCACGGTGGCTCCGGCGGTGGTCGCTGTGCGGGTGAGCCGTGCCTGGCGGCCGACTGGCTCCCGGGGAGCGCCCCGCGATGACCGGTTCGCGATGACCGCCTCGCGGCGAGCGCCCTGGCGGCAACGCTCGCCCAGCTGCCCAGCTGCCCTCCCACGCGCATGCCGTGCAGCGGAGCGCCCGGCTTCCGGCTTCCGGCCGTGAGCCGCCGAGCCGTGGCGGCCGGGTGCGGCGGCCGGGTGCGGTGGCCTCGGCCCGGCGTCGGGTTCTCGACCCTTGCCCGGTGGTCCCGACTGCGGTGGGCGGTCGTCGCTACCCGTGCTCCGGCGCCACCACCTCCCAGCCCGTGACCGTGACGCCCTCGCCGTGCAGCGTCAGCTCGGCGATGTCGTCCGGGCGCCGGTAGACCCGTTCCGTCGCCACCGCGCGGTCCGCCGCGAAGAGTTCGAGCAGGGAGCCGTCGACCAGGACGCGGAGAGCAAGTCCCCCCAGGGCGGCGGGAGTCGACCTGAGGGTGATCGGCCCGGAGCCGTCGGGGCGCTCACGGGGCCAGCCGGTGCGGTCCAGGGTCACGGTGCCCGCCGCCGGGTCGAGCGTGAGCGTCAGTTCCTTGCCCGAGGCCGTGCGCAGCAGCGTGACCGTGGTGGTGGCGACGGCGGTGATCTCCAGGTCGTATGCGAGAGGAAGTGGCGTACGGACCGGTTCGGTCGCGAACGGGGTCTCCGAGCGCAGGAGTTGGAGCTCCGGTGCGGGAGCGACGCGTACCCTTCCGTCGGGATGCGTGCCCACCACACGTGGCGCGGTCAGGACCCCGGACCAGCCCGCGTCCGCCACGTCCCGCCGGTCGCGGGCCTCCCAGGACCAGCCCCACAGCAGAGTCCGGCCCGCCTCGGTGTCGTGCAGGACGGCGGGTGCGTAGAAGTCTCTGCCCTCGTCGAGGCGACCGCCCGCATGGGGGATGAAGCGCGGCAACCCGCCATCGGTGGCGGTGATGAGACGTCCCGTCAGGTACGCCGTCGAGACCGGATCGCCGTCCCACAGCGACACCACCAACACCCACTCGCCGCCCGCATCACCCTCGTACAGCTGAGGGCACTCCCACCCCACCGCTCCGTTCCCGAACGCCTCCACCGCCATCGCGTTGCGGCCGTCGACCAACACCCCCGCGAACCGCCATGACGTGAGGTCGTCGCAGTCGTAGAGCAGCACCGACGGTGTGCCGTCACCGTGCCCCGCCCCGACCAGCGCCCAGCGGCGCCCGCCGTGCCGAAAGACGAACGGGTCGCGGAACATCGTCACGTCCAGGCCCTCCGGCGGTCCGGACACCACCGGATCGGGGAGAGACCGCCAGGCCGTCAACTCAGCGGAATCCGAGGCAGCTTGGGCCAGACAGATGGCGCCGAGCCCGGCATGCTCCCGGTCCACGCCCGTGTACACCGCGGTCGGGACGCCCGCGTCGTCCACCACACAGCCCGACCAGCAACCCCCCTCGTCCGGCCCGCCCGGCGTCGGTGTGAGCGCGATGGGATGGTGCTCCCAGTGGGCGAGATCGAGGCTGGAGGCGTGGCCCCAGTGCATGTTCGCGTGTACGGGGGCGTCGGGGTTGTACTGGTAGAAGAGGTGGTAGCGGCCGCGCCAACGGAACGGCCCGTTCGGGTCGTTGACCCAGTTCGCGGGCGGCCGTACCCGGAACCGCGGGGCGTGGAGGTCGCGCGGCTCGTACCCATGGTCTGCACTCAACGGTTCACTCCTGCGGACGTGATGCCCTCGCGCAGAGGGCGCTGGCCGACGGCGAAGACGGCGATGGCGGGGATCATGGAGAGGACGACGCCCGCGAGGACCACGGAGATGGACCCGGTGCCGAGATTGCCCTGGAGCGAGACCAGGCCGAGCGGCAGCGTGAAGTTGTCGGTCGACGTCTCCAGGATCAGCGGGCGGAAGAATTCGTTCCAGTGGTAGTTGAAGGCGAGGACACCCACGATGGCCAAGCCGGGTGCGGCCAGCGGCGCGTACACCGAACGGAAGATCCGCCAGGGCCCCGCGCCGTCGATCATGGCCGCCTCGCCCAGGTCCCCCGGCATCCCGAGGAAGTACTGCCGCATCAGGAACGTCCCGAACGCGGTCGGCCAGGCGGGGATGATCAGTCCGAGGAGGGTGTCGGTGAGGCCCATCGACTTCAGGACCAGGAACACCGGCACGATCGTGACCTGCAACGGCACCATCATGGTCGCGAGGACGAGTCCGAACAGGAGCTTCTTGAAACGGAATTCGAGGCGCGCGAAGGCGTAGCCCGCGAGCCCCGCGGTGATCATCTGGCCGACCGCGATCAGTGCGGTCACCAGGGTCGAGTTGAGGGCGAGCAGCCATATGTCGATCTGCGCGAAGGCCTGGTCGTACGCCTCGACCGTCGGCTCGGAGGGGATGATCTGCGGCGGCAGGTCGAAGGACTCCGCCGGGGCCCGCAGCGACGTGGACACCGTCCAGATCACCGGGCCGAGGGTGAGCAGCGCGACCACCGTCAGGCCCGCGATCCGCGCCCAGGACGACAGGCCGTACTTCATGTGGTTCACAGGGTTCACCCGGCTCACTGGTAGTGGACGAATCGCCGGCTGAGCCGGAACTGGAGGGCCGTGACCGCCATGATCAAGGCGAAGAGCAGCACACCGACCGCCGATGCCTCGCCGAACCGCAGCTGCTCGAAGGCGCTTTGGTAGATCACCATCACGACGGTGCGTGTGGAGTCGCCGGGACCGCCGTCCGTCAGGACGTACGGCTGCTCGAAGACCTGAAGGGCGTTGATGATGCCGACGACCGACGCGACGAGGAGGGTCGGCGACAGCAGCGGCAGCGTCACGGCCAGGTGTTTGCGGATGCCGGTGGCGCCGTCGAGGGACGCGGCCTCGTGGATCTCCTTGGGGATGTTGTTCAGGCCCCCGACGAAGAGGAGGAACGAGAAGCCGAACTGCTGCCAGACATAGACCAGGACGACCGCGGCCATCGCCGATTTCTCGGAGGTCAGCCAGGGGATCGGGTCGATGCCGATATGACCGAGCAGCCAGTTGATCACCCCGAATTCCTGGTTGAAGAGGTACTTCATCACCACCGAGATGGAGGCGGCGGAGAGCACGAGCGGGAAGAAGAAGGCCGAGCGGAAGGCCGAACGCAGCCAGGTGGGCAGGCGGTCGTTGAGGGTCAGCGCGAGCGCCAGGGCGAGAAGGAGTTGCAGGGCGACCGCGAAGAACATGAAGACGAGGGTGTTGGTGAACGAGACGAGGACCGTGTCGTCGGTGAAGGCCTCGCGGTAGTTGGCGGTCCCGGCGAACGTCGGCGAGTCGATGACGTCCCAGTGGAAGAAGCTCAGGACGACGGAACCGGCGATCGGTACGACGGTGAAGATCACGATGCCGATGACGGTCGGCGCGAGGAAGAGCGCGGCCAGGAGCCGCGAGCCCCGGTCGCGGAGGGCGGGGCGACGGGAGGTCCGGCGGCCGTCTGTGGCGGGCAGGGAAGCGGCCTTCTGCTGAGTGGTCGTCATGCGTCACGCTCCATGGCCTTCTCCAGGTCGCCCTGCAGCCGCCGCAGCGCGGGACGGACCCCGCGCGGATCGGCGAGCGCGGTGCCGGTGTGCTTCAGGAGGAGCTGCTCGACCTCGGCGACCTGCGGCGGGGCGGGGATCGGTCCGGTCGTCGGGAAGGCGTCAAGGGTGTCGTAGAAGATCTGCCAGTTCGAAGGGCCGGTCTCCTCGTAGCGGCCGGCGTGCACCATCGAACGGCGGGCCGGTGTGGTCTGGTTCGCCTGGAAGAGCTCGGTGAGTACGTCCTTGCGCACGGAGTACTTGATGAAATCCCAGGCCTCCTCCTGCTTCTTGGACGTGCGCAGGATCGCGTATCCGGCGGCGCCGAACTGATGGCGCTGGGTGCGCCAGCGGGGGAAGTACTGCACGTCGTATCCGGTGCGCTTCAGGCCGGCGGTGTGCAGCCCGCCCGCCCAGAAGCCGCCCGCCGGGGTGACGCCCACCCGGCCGGTGGAGAAGACCCCGACCAGGTTGGTGCCGCTGCCGCCCTCGGGGCGTGAGCAGAGCCGGTCCTGGACGAGCGAGGCCAGGTAGTCGTAGACCTCCTCGACACGCTCATCGGTGGCCTGCGGGGTGCGCCAGCGGTATCCGCCACCCCGGCCGCGGCGCTGTGCCGCCGGATAGAAGTCGTTCCACAGCCACTCGCCGCCGGGTGCCTTCGACTCGGCGAGGATGTTCGTGTCGTTGGCGAACAGCCAGGGGACCACGCCGCCCCAGAGGCGGTTCGTCCAGAAGTACGGGGTGAAGTGGGAGCCGCCGGAGCGCTTCAAGTCCCGTAGCAGCGCGGTGAAATCGTCGCGGGTCCAGTCGGGCGGGGGCAGCTCGGCGCCCGCCTCTTTCAGGACCCCGCTGTTGAGGTACATGTCGGCCGCGTTGAACTCGACGGGCAGCTGGTAGAGGCTCCCCTCGTACATCATCGACTCGACGAGCGAGGGGTGGACGTCGGCGAAGTACTCGCGCAGCTCGTCCGCGTCGCGCTTCACCCAGGCGTCGAGCGCCACGCCCATGCGCTGCGCGAAGAGCTGTACGCCCTCGGTCGCGACGTAGACGACGTCGGGCTCGGTGCCCGCGGCGATCTGGGTGAGGATCTTGGCGAAGAAGTCCGACCAGTCGGTGGCCTGGATCGGCAGGAGCCGGACCTTGATGTCCGGGTGCAGCTTCTGGAAGCCGTCGCGCAGGGTCCGTTGCGCGGCCGGGTCGATGGCGGAGCCGAGCGTGGCGACGACGAGGGAGTCGCCGTCCCGGCCGGGGATGTCGGCGCCGGTCAGCCGGTCCCAGCTCGCGGCGGTGCCCGCGAGGGCGGCGGCGCCCGCGCCGTAGCCGCCGTGGCGCAGCAGGGTGCGGCGCGGGAAGGTGCGGCGGGGGACAGTGCGGTCGGGAGGGTGGGGCGAGTCGGTCATCGAAGGGCCTAACTCGTGTTAGTTGATTTCTGTGACCCAGATGATGAGAACCCTGTTACGCCGGTGTCAAGCCCTCTGCGGCGCTTGACCTTTAACGAGTTAGGTCTACAGTCCTGACCCAGCGCGAACCAGCGTGCGTCACCATGAGCCGCCAGTGACAGGAGAGTGACGAGAGACGATGCGTGAGATGACCCGAAGGACGCTGATCCGGGCCGGAGCCGTCGGCGCGGCACTGGCCGCGATACCCGCAGGACCGGCGTCGGCCCGGGACCACAAGTCGGCGAAAAAGGCCGCGAGTTACCGCGCCGAGTACCACTTCACCGTCCCCGACCAGTGGAAGAACGACCCCCAGAAGCCCGTGTGGATCGACGGCGAGTACCACTACTACTACCTCTACAACGCCGACTACCTCGCGGGCGGCACCACCACCGGCACCGCCTGGCGCCTGGCCACCAGCACCGACCTCGTGTCGTTCAGGGACCGCGGCATCGCCGTCCCCAAGGACACCACCCCCAACGGCGACGTCTGGTCCGGCTCCCCGGTGGTGGACACCGACAACACGGCGGGCTTCGGCGCGGGCGCGGTCGTCGTCCTGGCCACGATGGAACCGGACGGGACCGCCAACACCCAGGCCCAGTACCTCTGGTACTCCACGGACAAGGGCCGCACCTTCAAGAACCACGGCACCGCTCCGGTCGTCCCGAACCCCGGCGTCAAGGACTTCCGCGACCCCAAGGTGATCCGCGACGAGGAGCGCGGCCGCTGGGTGATGACGCTGGCGGAGCAGACCAAGGTCGGCTTCTACCACTCCACGAACCTCAAGGAGTGGACGTACGCCAGCGGCTTCGTGAAGGAGGGCATCGGCGTCCTGGAGTGCCCCGACCTGTTCCGCATCGCCACCGCCGACGGTACCGCGAAGTGGGTGCTCGCGGTGAGCGCCAACGGCAAGGCGTCCGGTCTGCCCAACACGTACGCGTACTGGACCGGCGAGTTCGACGGCGCGGCCTTCACGCCGGACGCGCCGGACCCGCAGTGGCTGGACCACGGCTTCGACTGGTACGGAGCCGTCACCTTCGAGAAGCACGCCACGAACGGCGCCGTAGACCCGAGCGTCCGATACGCGATCGGCTGGCTGAACAACTGGGACTACCCCAACACCACCCCCACCATCGACTCCGACGGCTTCAACGGTACGGACTCCATCGTCCGCGAGATGACGCTGCGCCGCGCGGGCTCGGGCACGTACTACTTGGCGTCCCGCCCCGTCCAGGCCCTGGACCAGCACGTCTCGCGGAGGGTGGAGCTCGGAGACCTGACGGTCGACGGGCAGCTGGTCCTCGACTACACCGGCACGGCCTACGAGCTGACGACCGAGGTGACCTGGGACCAGCTCACCGGCGCCGGCGTGCAGCTGCGCAGATCAGCCGACGGCAGCCGCCACATCGACGCCGGTGTCTACGGCGACTACGCCTTCGTGAACCGCCGGGGCGCCGCCAACCCGGACACCTCCGGCAAGTGGCAGGAGAGCAGGACGCCCTTCGACGCCTCGGCACGCAAGGTCACCCTGCGCGTCCTGGTCGACCGTACGTCGGTGGAGGTGTTCTTCGACGACGGCCGCTACACGCACTCGATGGAGGCGTTCCCCTACCTGGCGGACACCCGGCTCGCGCTGTTCACGGTCGACGGCACGGCGGTCTTCAGGAACACCGTGATCCGGGAGTTCTCCGTATGAGCCGGTCAGAGGCGGTCTGATCCGGTCCGGGCCAGTCCGGAGCGGCCCGGTCGGTGCCGCGGCGCTGCCCCGCTAGGGCTGCGGCACCGACTTCGCCGGCGTCGTGGACTCACGCTGGTGCGGGATCAGGGGCGAGGGAAGCTCACCCTGCTGCACGTGCACGGTCCTGACCGGGGACGGCACCCGGATGCCCTCGGCGCGGTAGCGCTGGTGGAGCTGCTTGATGAACTCGTGCTTGATGCGGTACTGGTCGCTGAACTCGCCGACGCCCAGGATCACCGTGAAGCTGATCCGGGAGTCCCCGAAGGTGTGGAAGCGCACGGCCGGTTCGTGGTCGGGAAGGGCGCCGTCGACGTCCTTCATGACGTTCTCCACGACCTCGGTCGTGACGCGCTCGACCTGCTCCAGGTCGCTGTCGTAGCTGACGCCGACCTGGACCATGATGGACAGGTCCTGCTCGGGGCGGCTGAAGTTGGTCATGTTCGTGCCCGCGAGCTGGGCGTTGGGGATGATGACGAGGTTGTTCGACAGCTGACGCACCACCGTGTTGCGCCAGTTGATGTCGACGACGTAGCCCTCCTCACCGCTGCTGAGCTTGATGTAGTCGCCCGGCTGCACCGTCTTCGCGGCGAGGATGTGCACGCCCGCGAAGAGGTTGGCCAGGGTGTCCTGCAGGGCCAGGGCCACCGCGAGGCCGCCGACGCCCAGCGCCGTGAGCATCGGGGCGATGGAGACGCCGAGCGTCTGCAGGACGACGAGGAAGCCCATCGCGAGCACGACGACGCGGGTGATGTTGACGAAGATCGTCGCTGATCCCGCGACGCCCGACCGGGACTGAGCGACGGACTTCACCAGGCGCGTGACCACGCGGGCCGCCGTCAGGGTCGCGGCGAGGACGAGCAGGGCGGTCAGCGTCATCGAGACGTTGCGGCCGGTCCTGGGGGTGAGCGGGAGGGCCGCGGCGGCGACGGCCGCGCCCGCGGTTATCGCCGCGCAGGGGACCAGCGTACGTATGGCGTCGACGATGACGTCATCGCCGCTCCACCGGGTCCTGCTGGCCCGTTCGCCCAGCCACCGCAGGATCATGCGCAGCAGCAGACCCGCCGCGATGCCAACGGCCACCGCGATACCGGCGGTGATCAGGTCGTGCCATGTGAGGGCTCGCTCCATCAGTTCATTCTCCAGGTTGTGCGGGCGCACCGGACGTATGTTCGCGGTCCGGCGCGAGCGTCATCCTGCCCCATGGGTGCGGCGCCGTTGCCGGGGGCCCGCACCAGCCTGCCCTCAACTCGCCGGGCGCAGGGTGAAATCAGACATCCCGCGCCGAACCGACTGACTCCGGGTCAGCTTCCCGGCGCCGCTCGCCGCTCGCCGCTCGCCGCACCCCGTCACCGGCTACGGCTTGCGCGCCACGCCCGCGTACATCGACACCGAAGTCCCGTTCCTGACCTCGTCGACGCCGAGCTCCGGATGCCAGTCCGGCAGCCAGCCGATGCCGGGGTCCAGCAGCTCCAGGCCCTCGAAGAACCGCTCCACCTCGGCCCGCGAGCGCGGCACGAGCGTGACGCCGCCCGCCTTGTACATCTCCACGGCCTGCCGCGTCCGCTCCGGATCGAAGTCACCGGCAACCTGCGACAGGACCAGGTGGCTGCCCGGCGCGAGGGCGGCCATGAGCCGCGCCACGACGTCGTACGCACCGTCGTCGTCGCTGATGAAGTGCAGCAGCGCATTCAGCGACAGGGCGATCGGCCGGGCGAAGTCCAGTACGCCCTCGGCCTGTTCGAGGATCTTGTCCGGCTCGCGCGCGTCCACCTGGAGGAACTCCGTCGCCCCCTCGGGCGTACCCCGCAGCAGCGTCAGCGCGTGCGCGAGCACGGTCGGATCGTTGTCCACATACACGACGCGTGCCTCGGGGGCGACCGACTGGGCGATGCGGTGCAGGTTCGGCTCGGTGGGGATCCCTGCGCCGATGTCCAGGAACTGGCGTATCCCGGGCCCTCCCACGAGGTGGCGCGTGGCGCGCTGCATGAACCAACGGTTGTGCTGCGCGTAGTACTTGGCCTGCGGTTCGAGCGAAACGATCTGGAGCCCGAGCTCCTCGTCCACCGGGTAGTTGTCCTTGCCGCCCAGGTACCAGTCGTAGACCCGGGCGGGGTGTGCCTTGCTGGTGTCGATCGGGTGGGTGGCGGGCGGCGGGATCGCGGTCATGCGTCAACTCCCAGTGAGGAGGCGGGCGTTCAGACGGACTTCGCGTACGTCCGGTCATCGTGCCCGCTCGGCCCACCAGGCTCAAGCGCCTCCCGACTCAGGCACCACTCGGGTCCCGCAGCAGACTGCCCGCCCCCGGCACGTGCGGCGGCAGGCCCAGCTCGGTCAGGATCCGGTACGCCGTCGCGGTGGCCGCCGACAGGACGGGAAGGCCCGCCGCGTCCTCCACCGCCTGGATCGACGCCAGCGAAGGCATCTGCACACACGCCGAGAGGACGAGCGCGTCGGCGCGGCCGAGGTCCACGCGGCGCCAGTGGTCGCGCAGGTCGGCGGGGTCGAGCCGGGCCACCGCGAGGTTGTCCGGCACCTCCAGGCTGAGCGCGTCCACGACCTCGATCCCGGTGTCCTCGATGTAGTCGGCGACCAGACGCGTGAGCGGCTTCATGTACGGGGTGATGATCGCGACCCGCGACGCCCCGAGCGCCTTGATGCCGTCGAGCAGGGCGCCCGCGCTGGAGATCACCGGGGCCTGCGCGCCCTCGGAGCGCAGGGCGGCGGTGATCTCGTCCTCCGCCGTGCAGTGGTGTCCGGGCCCCTGCGCCATGATCGCGACGAGGCAGGCAGTGGCGACCACGTCGGGCCTGGCGTCGGCCAGTTCGAGGGCGGCGCGCTCGGTCTGCGCGTTCATGGCCTTGAGCTGCTCCGGCGTCACGTGCTTCATGCGCATCCGGCTGCTGTGGAAGACGAACCGGTCCTGCGGGGCCACGGCCTCGCGGTCGCGCAGCATGCGCGGCAGCTCCGTCTCCATCGTCAGGTTCGAGCTGGGCACGATCATGCCGATGTGGTGGTCGGTCGCTGTCGTCGCGGTCACTGCCACGGGATCCTCCGGATGTTCTCGTACGACTGCGCGTACGGCTATGAGTCCTCGGTGAGTCCCTCCCAGTGATCGGCGAGGGACGTGAGGAGATGCATGACTTCTTCGCGCCGCTCGCCGCCGAACGGCTCCAGGAGCCGCTCGTCGAGCTCGCGGGCGCGACGGTTGGAGTCGTGGAGGGTGCGCTCACCCTCCTCGGTCAGATAGAGCAGCTTGCGGCGGCCGTCGTCGGCGGCCGTCTTGCGCAGGAGCAGCCCCCGGTTCTCCAGGCGCCGTGCCACGTCCGCCATCGTCGACGTGTCCAGGGCGACCGCCGACGCCATCGACCGCTGGTCGCGGCCCGGCGATGCGTCCACGGCCTGCAGCACGGCGAACTGCGGTCCGGTGAGCGTGGGGTCCACCGCGCGGATCCAGACCGCGAGGTACGCCTGGTACAGGCGCCGTACCTGATATCCGGGCGCTGCCGTGAGGGCGGCGGGCGGACCGGGCCGCCCGTCCTGCGCAGACGTCGTGGTGGAGGTTTCGTCAGCCATGGAGCCCACTTAAGCACGGTGGTTGATCGGTTCGGGCGGTCAGGTCAGCATCGGGCGCAGCGCCTCGCGCAGGGCGGAAAGGGCGGCGCGGGTGCTGTCCCAGAACAGCATGTGACCCGCGTCCGGGATGCTGCAGATGACGGCCGACGGGTGCAGCCGCGCGGCCTCGGCGGCGCCCGCCGCGGTGACGACGGGGCTGTCCGCGCCGTACAGGAGCGCCGTGGGTCCCGGCACGGAGGGCCACCAGGAGAAGAAGTCCTCGGTCTCGAAGCCGCGGTGCGTGGCGGTGATCGCCTCCGCGTCGCAGCTCGCGAGCCAGCGGGCCCGCAGCTCCTGTTCCCGGCGCGGCCAGCGCGGCCAGGACAGGGCCACCTCGTCCGCGTCGGTACCGCGCCGAGCCTGTGCCAGCTGGTCGAGGAAGGCCTCCAGGGGTGTCGGATAGGGCCCGCGTCCGGGTCCGCTCATCGGCGGGTCCCCGAGGACCGTGCCGCGCAGCGCCACCTTGCCGCGGACCGCGGTCACCGCGGCGATGCGCGCGCCCATGGAGTGCCCGAACAGGACGGGACGGTCGAGGCCGAGCCCGGTGACGACGGCTTCGACGTCCTCGGCGTACTCCTCGAGGGAGTGGGCGCCGCCGCCGTCGGAGAGCCCGCGCCCTCGGACGTCGAGCACCAACGGGCGTACGGCGTCGGTGAGTTCGCGCGCCACGAAGTCCATCGTGACGGCGGGGCTGGTGATGCCGGGCAGGACGAGCAGCGGAATGCCGGGGCCGCCGTAGTCGAGGACGTGCAGCCGCGTGGCGCCCGAGCGGACCCAGCGGCCGGTCGCGGGGACGTCGGCCAGGTCGGCGAGGGCCGCCTGCGGCAGGCAGCGGTCGGGCGGGGTCATGCGTTCCTCCCGGGGAGGGCTTCGAGGTAGTCGGTTGCTTCCTTGAGGTCGATGACGTCGCCGTACTTGGCCTGGATGTCGAAGAGGCTCGCCTCGTGCGGCCCCGCGGCACGGTCGCCGACGCAGGCGCGCGGCACGAGCACCGAGAACCCGCTCTGCACGGCGTCGACCGCCGTCGCCCGTACGCAGCCGCTGGTCGTCGCCCCGCACACCAGGACGGTGTCGCGGCCCAGACCGGTGAGCAGGGCGGCGAGCGAGGTCCCGAAGAAGGCGGATGCCCCCTTCTTCACCACCATCAAGTCCTTTGGCTCACGCGGCAGTCGGGGGTCGAGTGCCACCTCCTCGCTGCCCTCGACCAGGGACCGCATGCCCTGGGCCTTGTGCAGCCAGGTGACGGAGTCACCCGTGGCCTCGGCGGGCGTGTAGGCGATCGCGGTGAAGATGACGGGCACGTCGGCGGGCCGTCCGCTGTCGATCAACTCGCCGACCGAGCCCACCACTTCACTGAGGTCCGCGCCCGAGGGGAATCCCTCCTCGGTGAAGCCGCGCGTGAGGTCGACGACCAGGATCGCGGGGCGGGTGCCCCGGCGCACGGGAGCGCCGAATCCGGCTCGTTCGTAGGTACGTTCCGTCTCCTGGCCGTAGTTCACGAGGCCCTCCCCGGCGCGCGCAGGGCCCGCAGAGTCCGCAGCTCCCGCGCCTGTGTGCCGAGCCGGCCCAGCAGCCAGCCCTCGAAGAGACCAAGGGCGAAGGCACCTGCGACGACGCCGTACTTGGCGGCGGCCGGTCCCAGAAGCATGGAGAGACCGTCGAGTTCGGCCTCCGCCACGGGCGCGGGGCGGGCCGCTTCCCGCACCGCTCCGGGCGCCGCGGCCGGAAGACCCGAAGGGGCCGGTGCCCGGTCCTGGTCGAGCAGGCTGCCCAGGTTCTGCGCGAACTGCTGAAGGATCCGGTCGGACACCGTCGCGATGGCCCCCTTCCCGAACTGCGCGATCTTGCCCCGGATCACCAGATCCGTGGAGATCTTGAGCAGCGTGCCATCGGCCGCCGGAAGCACGTCGAGGGCGACCTCGGCCTCCGCGTCGCCGCTGCCGTGGGTGTCGGCGCCGCGCGCCTGGACCCGCAGCCGCCGCCCCTGCGGATCGACCTCCAGGAAGCGGACCGTACCGGCGTACGCGGCGCTGATCGGACCGACCTTGATCTTCACGGAGCCCTGCCAGGCGTCTCCGTCACGCCCCTCGAGTGCGGCGCCCGGCATGCACGAGGCGACCCGCTCGACGTCGTTCATCAGGGCGAAGACCTCGTCCGGCGAGGCCTTGACCGGGACCGAGCTGGTGAGCTGCATCAGAACTCCTTGGGGCAGCGCCGGGCGGCGGCGCACCCGTCGATCGCCTCGACGATGGTCTGGTAGCCGGTGCACCGGCAGAGGTTGGAGGCGACGACCTCGCGGATCTCGTCCTTGGTCGCCTCGGGCCGCTCGGCGAGGAACCCCTCGGCGAGCATCAGGAAACCGGGGGTGCAGAAGCCGCACTGCAGGCCGTGGTGCTCGCTGAACGACCTTTGCAGATCGCTCAGTTCAGCTCCGTCCGACAGTGACTCGACGGTACGGATCCGAGCGCCCTCGGCCTGCGCCGCGAACATCAGGCACGCGCGTACGGGCCGGTCGTCGACCAGGACCGTGCACGCACCGCAGATGCCGTGCTCGCAGCCGACGTGGGTGCCGGTCAGGCGCAGATCGTGCCGGAGCACGTCGACGAGGGTGCGCCGGGGCTCGGTGATCACTTCGTGCCGCTCGCCGTTCACGTCGAGCGTGAGCAGCAGCACATCGGTGGCGTTGCCGGTGTCGGTCAGGTGTCCGGTGTCGGTCATGAGGAGAGCTCCAGGTTCAGGGCGCGGTGCACCGTCTCCGGGGTGATGGGGGTGTGGTCGAGCTCGACGCCCGTGGGGAGCAGGGCGTCGTTGACGGCGTTGAGCACGGCGGCGGGCGCCCCGATGGTGCCGCCCTCGCCCGCGCCCTTCGCGCCCGTCTCGGTGAACGCGCACGGAGTCTCCAGGTGGTGGATGAGCACGTCGGGGATCTCGTGGGCGGTGGGCACCTTGTAGTCCATGAAGCTGGTCGCCGACGGCTCGCCCTGGGCGTCGTACGTCACCTGCTCGAAGAGCGCGCCCGCGATGCCCTGCGCGATGCCGCCCCGGCACTGGCCCTCCACGACCTGCGGGTTGATCGCCACACCGCAGTCCTCGACGCAGACGTACCGCAGGATCTCCACCTGCCCGGTGCCTTCGTGGAGTTCGACGACCACGCCGTGCGTGGCGTTCGAGAAGGTGCCGTCGTTGAAGACGTCGAAGGTGGCGGTGGCGCTCAGGCCCGGTTCGATGTCCTTGGGCAGCAAGTGCGCCTGGAGGTAGGCGATGTCGGCCAGTTCCTCGTACGTCAGGGTGGTGCCGTCACGGTGTCGTGCGGCGCCGCCCGCGAGCTCCACGTCCTGCGGTCCGACCTCCCAGCGCGCCGCCGCGATCCGGCACAGCTTCTCGCCGAGCTTCGCCGCCGCGAGCCGCACCGCGCTGCCGCCCACCGTGATCGAGCGGCTCGCGAAAGTCCCCCAGCCGTAGGTGATGCGCTCGGTGTCCCCCTGATGGAGCTTCACCTTGCCGATGTCCAGGCCCAGTTCGTCGGCGACGATCTGCGCCATCGTCGTCTCGTGGCTCTGCCCGTGGCTCATCGTGCCGGTGGTGACGGTCACCGCGCCGCTGGTGTCCATCCGGACCTCGGAGATGTCGAAGCCGGGGACGACCCGCATCTTGCGCTGCGCGAAGGCCGCGGAGCCGTACCCGGTGCGCTCGCTGAAGCAGGAGTAGCCGATGCCGATGTGCCGCCCCTGCGCTGCCGCCGCCGAACGCTTCTCGTACCAGCCCTCGTCCTTGACGAGCCGCTCGCACAGGTTCAGCGACTCCAGATAGGAACCCGGGTCGTACGTGATGTTGTTGACGCCCGTGTAGGGGAACTCGGTGATGACGTTGCGGCGGCGGATCTCGACCGCGTCCAGGCCCAGTTCACGCGCGGCCCGCTCGAAGAGCCGCTCCACCACCATCACGTACTGCGGACGGCTCACCCCCCGATAGGGCGCGGTGGGCGCCTTGTTGGTGGTGACCGCCCGGCCGCGCACCCGGTAGGCGGGCACCTGGTAGACACCGGGCATCTCCGCCGACGCCATCAGCGGCTCGATGCCCGCCGTGAACGGATAGCAGGAGTAGGCGCCCATGTCGCACACCACGTCGGCGTCGAGGCCGAGGATCCTGCCCTCCTCGTCGAAGGCCGCGCGCACGTCGTAGTGCTGCTCGCGCGCCAGGAAGGAGGCGGACAGGGCGTCCTTGCGGTCCTCGATCCACTTCACCGGCCTGCGCAGCCGCAGGGCCGCGGCTGCCGCGGCGATCTCCTCGCGCCCGACCACGCACTTCTGTCCGAAGCCGCCGCCCATGTCGGGCACCACGACCCGCACCGCCCTCTCGTCCAGGCGCAGACAGCGGGACGCCACCGTCCGTACCTGGTGCGGGACTTGGGTGCAGGTCTGCAGGACGAGCTGCTCCTCGCGGTCGTCCCAGTGGGCGACGACACCACGCGTCTCCAGGGGCAGGGCGTTCTGCCGGCCGGTCCGTGACGCGACGTGCACGACACAGGCTGCGGTGTCGAAGACCTCGTCGATGCCGTCCGTGGCGAAGAGCGAGACGTCCACGAGGGTGTTGCGCGCGGCCTCCTCGTGAAGCAGGGGCGCCCCGGGCGCGAGGGCGGCCTCCTCGGAGGTGACCGGCTCAAGGGGTGCGTAACTGACCTTGGCCGCTTCCAGGCCGTCCTCGACGGCGTACGCGTTCTTCGCGACGACGATCGCGACGGGCTCCCCGACGTAGCGGACCCGGTCGCGGGCCAGGACGGGCATCGCGGTCGGCACGAACTCCGAAAGTGGACGGCCCAGTTGGGCCGTGATGTCGGTGAGCTCCAGGTCGTCGGCGGTGAACGCCGCGACGACGCCCGGCACGTCGCGTACCGCCGTCAGGTCGATCGACGTGATCTCGCCGTGCGCGACCGTGCTGCGCACGAACTGGGCGTGCAGCATCCCCGGCAGCGCGATGTCGTCGACGAACCGGCCACGGCCGGTGAGGAGCCGTGGATCCTCGCGCCGGGCCACGGACCGCCCGACCAACTGGCCTTCCCTCACTGACTCGTTCATCGGGCCATCGCCTCCTCACAGGCACGCCGGACCAGCGTGCGGACGAGCTGCTTGCGGTAGTGCGTGCTGCCGGACGCGTCGGCCGGCGGTTCGACGGCATCCGCCGCCGCGGCCGCGCACTCGGCGAAGGAGCCGCCGCCCGCGAGGACGGCCTCCGCCTGCGGCACCCGGGTCACGGCGGCCGCGACCCCGCCGAGCGCGACGCGCCCGCCGCGTACCGCACCGCCTTCGACGTCGAGGTCCACGGCGGCCGAGACGAGCGCGAAGTCCCCCTGCCGTTCGGCGAATTCGGTCAGCGCGGCGTACGGTGCCGGGCGCGGGAAGACGATCTCGACGAGGATCTCGTCGAAGTCGAGGGCGGTGGTGTAGTAGCCGAGGAAGAAGTCCCCGGCAGCGATCCTGCGCTCGCCGCGCGGCCCTTGGGCCACGAACTCGGCGTCGAGCGCCAGGGCGAGCAGACACCACTCGGCAGTGGCGTCGGCGTGCGCGATGCTGCCGCCGACCGTGCCGCGGGTGCGGATCGGCAGATGCCCGATCCACGGCATGGCCCGGCGCAGCACGGCGAAGTCCGCCCCCAGCCGCCCCGCCGGGTCGCTCTCCACCGTGTGATGCGTGGTGAGCGCCCCTATGCGAAGGCCGCCCGCCGCATCCGTGTGCAGCCGGTCGAGCTCCCGCAGGCCGCCTATGTCGACCAGGTGCCGGGGCCTGGCGAGCCGGAAGTTCATCATCGCGACCAGGCTCTGGCCGCCTGCGACGACCTTGGCGTCGTCACCGAGCTCGGCGAGCAGCCGCGTGGCGCCGTCGAGGTCGCGGGCCCGGTGATAGGCGAAGGGGGCGGGCTTCATGGTCCTCCTGTCTTACGTTCGGTGCGTTCGTCCGCGTCAGAGCGCCGCTTGCTCGGTGACCGGCAGGGGTGACGCCGACGCGGACGCCGGAGGCTCCTCGTCCCCGTCCAGGGCGCGCCCCTTGGTCTCCGGTGCCGCCACCGCCATCCACACGACGGCCACCAGGACGGTCGCGCCGAGCACGGCGAACGTCAGCGGAAGTCCGAGCACCGGCCACATCACCGAACCGAAGAGCAGCGGCGCGAACCCGGTGAGCGCCCGGCTGACCGAGGAGGCCCAGCCGAAGCCGCTGGCCCGCAGGGGAGTGGGGTAGAGCTCGGAGACGTACGCGTACAGGGCGGGGATGGCCAGCTGGGCCAGGAAGCCGAAGACGCCGATGGCCACGACCGAGCCGGTCGGCAGGTCCCGCACCAGGGCGAACACCACCAGGGCGAGCGAGGCGACCGGGGCCGAGACGCCGATCAGCCACTTGCGGCCGACGAGGTCGACCAGGGCGGTGGAGACCAGGACGCCGACGATGCCGACGCCGCTCATCAGGGTGGTGCTCATGAACGCGGCCGTGTCGCCCTGGCCCTCCTCCTTGAGGATCGAGGGCATCCAGCTCAGCGCCGCGTAGTAGACGAGCATGATCGTGGAGAAGAGCAGCCAGGCCGCGGAGGTGATGCGCGGGCTGAAGGCCCAGATGCGGCGCAGCTGGTCGACGGCGGCGGCCACACCGCGCGGCCCGTCGTCCGGCACGGGATCGGGGATGACGTAGGGCTCAACGGGCGCGCCCGTCCGCGCCACCAGGTCGTCGATGACCTTGCGCGCCTCGACCTCGCGGCCCTTCTTCGTCAGATAGATCGGGGACTCGGGGATGCCGCGCCGGGCCCAGAAGAGCAGGAGCGCGGGCAGCACCATCGTCGCCAGCATCCAGCGCCAGTTGCCGTCGAGGGTCAGCATCGCCGTCGAGACGAGCCCGCAGAGGGTCACGCCCACCGGCCACCACGCGTCGAGCGCGGTCAGGATCCTGCCCCGGTACTTGCGCGGCGAGAACTCGCCCACCAGGGCGTAGTCCACGGGGATGCAGCCGCCGAGCCCCACGCCCGCGAGGAACCGCAGCGCGAGGAAGACCGGATACGTCGGCGCGAGCGCACCGAGCACCGAGAACATCGCGAAGATCAGCAGCGTGACGCTGAACGCCTTCTTGCGGCCGATCCGGTCGGCGACCGCGCCCCAGGCGACGGCGCCCACGGCCATCCCCACCAGGTTCGCGGTGGCCACGAGGCCGCGCTCGCTGAGCGAGAGGTCGAAGTGCTTGCCGAGGAGCGGCATGAGGAAGCCGTTCAAGGCGATGTCGTACGCGTCGAAGAGGTAGCCGAGGCCACCGATGATGAAGATCTTGCCCTGGACCGACCATCTCCAGGGAAGTTCCTGAACGATCTGATCGCCTGTTTTCACGTTCGCTCCAAAGGGGCTCAGCGGGAGAACTGGTAGGAGAACGCGCCGAGATCGGGGTCGCCCAGGGGGCTGCCGCCCCAGAGCCAGTCGTACGAGAGGTCGGACTCGCCGTCGAAGTCCTGCCGGAGCTTCTCGTCCCTGGCCCGCTGCTCGGGGCCGTCGGGGAAGTGGTAGAAGGTCTTGTTCTGCAGCGAGGCGTCCTGGACCATCCCGGCGTGCTTGGCGCGCCGGTCGACATAGCGGCGCAGCGCCGCCTCGATGCCGTCCGTCGTGACCGCGCCCAGCTCCTCGGCGAGCACGGCGGCGTCCTCCATGGCCTGCGAGGCGCCCTGCGCCTGGTAGGGCAGCATCGCGTGGCAGGCGTCGCCGAGCAGCGCGACCCGGCCGTCCTGCCACACCGGGTCGCGGCGCCGGTGGTAGAGCGCGAAGCAGGAGACGTCCTCCTTCGCCTTGGAGAGCATCGCGGGTACGCGGTCGTCCCAGCCGGGGAAGGCGTCGACGAGGTCCTGCGCGGTGGCGGCGACGGACCACTTCTCGGCGACCTCGTCCGTGCAGGGCACGCAGGCCACGATGTTGAGGAACTCGCCGCCGCGGATCATGTAGTGCACCAGATGGCGGTCGGGCCCGTACCAGATCGTGGACTGGTAGCGGTCCACCAGCCAGCGCGTCGCAGGGTCGGCCGCGATCAACTCGCCCGGTATGAGCGCCCGGTAGGCCATCTCGCCGGAGAACAGCAGGGTGTCGGGGGCGCCCATCAGGTCGCGCACCTGGGAGCGGATGCCGTCGGCGCCGATGACGACGTCGGAGGTGTACCGCCGCCCGTCGTCCGTGACCGCCACCGGACGCGCGGGATCCGTGCGGTCGAGCTCGGTGACCTTGCTCGCGGTGTGCAGCGCGACGACGGGGCCAGGACCCGCCGGGTCGACGCAGGCGTCCATGAGGACGCGGTGCAGATCGGCCCGGTGGTAGTGCCAGTACGGCGCGTTGAACTGCTCCTTGCAGCGCCGCCCGAGCGAGGTCAGGCCGACGACGCTGCCGTCCTTCCAGCGCCGTCGCACCTGGTCGAGCGGCTCGGTGTGGATGGCCTCCAGCTGACGGCGGAGCCCCAGGCCGAGCAGGACGCGGCTGGCGTTCGGCGCCGTCTGGATGCCCGCGCCGACCTCGCCGAGCTGCGGCGCCTGTTCGAGCACGGTGACCCGCAGACCGCGGTGCCGCAGCGCGAGGGCGGCGGTCAGGCCACCGAGACCGCCTCCGACGACGGTGACTTCGTACGACTGGCTGGACGCCACGCTTCCTCCATCTTCCTGGTACGTAAGGGCAGTTGGTGCGCGGTCAGCGCTCGGTGAGACGGCCGCCCGTCACGACTTCCGTGTCGTCGACCCTGACCGTGCAGCCCCGCATGGCGATGTCGAGATGGGCGTACGACTCGCGCCCGAGTACGGGGTGCGGTCCGGTGGACCACAGGAAGTTCCCGGCGAAGGCGCGGGCGTCCATGCCCATCAGGTCGTCCTTGCCGTACATCGCGGTGGCGAACCAGTCGGCCGTACGCATCAGGCCCCAGCCCATGTGGGAGAGGCTGCGCGCCCACTGGTCGTCGGCGTCCTCGAAGAACGTGTTCAGGAGCTCGGCCTCGGCGCCGCCCGACACCTTCTCGATCTGCCCGCCCGCGATCTGCAGGGTCACCGGCTGGCGCACGTACTCCTTGAAGGGCAGCAGGATGTCGCCCTCGGCGAGCACGATCTGGCCGTCGGAGATCTCCGGCCAGGCAAGGACCATGGTGCTCGGCCAGTGGTCCCAGCGGCCCGGGTCGTCGGCGAAGCCGCACTGGAACTCGGGCTTGGATCCGGCGAGTTGCACGGTCAGGTCCGTGCCCGCGTCCGAGGTGACCTTCATGACGGACGACCGCTTGAGCAGCTGGACGCCTTCGAGCACCTCGTCCTTGTCGGCCTCCTTGGGCAGATTGCGGATGAGGACGTCGGGTGCGTCGCAGACGAAGATGATGCGGGTGCCCGCGCGCAGGATCTCCTGCTGGACCGGCGCGTGGATGAAGCCCTCGCGGGTGAGGTCGACGACCAGATCGGCGGACTTCAGCAGGTCCTGCGCGGTGGAGTCGTTGAGCACGGAGACCAGGCCGGGGCCCGCGCCGGTGTGGGTGCTCGGCATCGGCGCGGGGCTGCCGCCGGGGACGGTCGCGGCGATGACATGGGCGCCGCACGTCTTCGCGGCGCCGAAGGCCGCCGCCACGTAGTCGCCGCGGCTGCCGGGCTCGGAGAGGACGACGACGTGCTCGCCCTCGCGCAGCTTGCACAGCCGCAGCTCGCGGGTGAACGCGTCGAGCAGATCGACGGACGAAAGATCGAACACGGGGGATCCCTTCTTTCGGGCTGCCGCGGACATGCGGGCAGCACGACTCCGGACACATCGTGCGAGGGGGCATGGGGGAGTTGTGAGGGAGCACAGACGGGTGCAGACAGGCCTGATTGGCCCGCCGTACAGGGTCTGAGCTGCGGTTACGAGGCGGTGGGTGACCGCCCGACTGAGATAATCCGAACACGTACTATCTCCCTTGGCAAGGGGTCGTGCACGGAGTTAACCCGGGTGTTTCCTGACGGGTCATCAGGATGAAGGGGCAGTGCGAAGGGGGTTCCCCGTCGCCCTTGGATATGCAAGTCTCCTCCTAAATCTCCGGGAGCAGCCGTTGACCCACTGGTCAACAGGGCTGCCCTGACCTCGACATGGGGTGAAGAAGTGTTGCGGAACGGGACACGGGGGCACGATCTCGCCTCGCTGCGCCGGCTGAACACCACCGTCGTGCTGCGCGCCCTGCACCACCGCAGCCCGCAGACCCTCGCGGAGCTCGCCGCGGGCACCGGGCTCTCCCGGCCCACCGTGGAAGCCGCCGTCGAGGAGCTGACCGCGCACGGCTGGGCGGGGGAGGCCGAGCGTGACGACGGGGAGCGCGCGCCGGGTCGCCCGGCGCGGCGGTTCCGCTTCCGGGTGGAGGCGGGCCGTGTCGTGGGCGCCGACATCGGCCTGCACAAGATGGTGCTCCTGCTCGCCGATCTCGGCGGGACGGTGCTCGCCGTGCGGCGCGAGGACATCGACCCGGAGCTGGGCGGGGCTGGGCGGCTCGACCTTCTCCGCAAAGGGCTCGAAGCCTTTCTGGACGCGCACTCCGTGCGGCGCGACGACATCCTCGCCCGCTGCGTCGGCGTACCCGGCGTCGTGGACGCGGGCGGCACCATCACCTCCCACGTCATCCCCGAGTGGTCCGGCGTCGACCTCGGGCGGCTCCTCGCCGACGGGGAGCCGGGCCACACCCTCGTCGAGAACGACGTGAACCTCGCCGTGCTCGCCGAGCGCTGGCAGGGCGCGGCCACCCTCGCCGGTGACGTCGTCTGCGTCCTGACCGGACACCGCGTGGCGTGCAGCCTCACCATCGGCGGGCGGCTGCACCGGGGCAGGCGCGGCGGCGCGGGCGAGCTGGGACTTCTTCCGCTGCTCGGCATGAACACCGCGCAGGACGCGCTCAGTTGGAAGGGCGCCCGGCGTACCGGCGAGTCCGAGGTGGCCGCCCTCGCGCGCGCCGCGGACACCGGGGACCCGCGTGCCCTCGCGGCCGTCGCCGACTTCGCCGACCGCATCTCGCCGGGCATCGCCGCCCTCGCCCTCGCCGTCGACCCGGAGCTCGTGGTGCTCACCGGCGGCGCGACCCCGCTCGGCGGCCATCTCGTGCCGCTGATCGAGGACAGGCTGCGACCGCTGACCCTGCACGTCCCGCGCATCGCGCTGAGCACGCTCGGCGAGCAGGGCGTCGCGATCGGCGCCGTACGCAAGGCACTTGACCAGGTCGAATCCGATCTCCTGACGGATTCGGCGTCGTAGGAAAGCTCCAGGGCGGCTCCGGACAGCACCGGGGCGCCCGTGGAAGAGCCGGAAGCGGAGGCGCGCATGCGCAGGAGGACTCTGCTGTACGGAGCTATGGCGGCGCCGCTGCTCGCCGCCTGCTCCGGCCAGAGCGAAGGCAAGGAGAGCGGTGGCAGGACCACCCTCTCGTACGGGGTGTGGGACGTGGCCCAAGTGCCGGGCCTCCAGAAGGTGATCGACGCCTTCGAGAAGGAGAACCCCGGCATATCCGTGCGCATGGAGCTCACGCCGTGGTCGAGCTACTGGACCACCCTGAAGACCGCGATGCGCGGCGGCACGGCCCCCGACGTGTTCTGGATGAACGCCGTCAACCTGCAGCTCTACGCCTCGAACGGCGTCCTTGAACCCCTGAGCGGACACATCAAGAGCGACGTGACCCCCGTGGACCGCCACCCCGATGCGCTCGTGAAGATCTACGCCCATCAGGGCACGCAGTACGGCATTCCCAAGGACTTCGACACCATCGGCCTCTGGTACAACAAGGCGCTCTTCGACAAGGCGGGCATCAAGTACCCGGACACGACCTGGACATGGGACGACGTGCGCGACGCCGCCGCGGAACTCACCGATCCGCGCGAGCGGGTGCACGGCATGGCCGCCGAGATGGACCGCCAGGCCCAGCTCTACCCGGCCATCCACGGAGCGGGCGGCTACGTCCTCAAGGACGGGAAGTCCGGCTTCGGCGACGAGCGCTCCATCGAGGGCCTGCGCTACTGGACCGACATGATCGACCGCGGCTGGTCTCCGCCGCAGAGCGCGATGGTCGAGTCCAAGGCACGCAACCGCTTCTGGTCGGAGAAGGCCGCCATGGTCTACGAGATATCCGCGTTCTCAGGGCAGTATCACGCCGTTCCCGCGATCAAGGACCACGGTGGAGTCACCGTCCTGCCCAAGGGCCGCGAGCGCGCCACCGTCATCCACGGTCTCGCCAACGTCATCTCCGCCAAGAGCCGCAAGAAAGAGGCCGCCTGGAAATTCGTCCACTTCATGGCGGGCCACAAGGCCGCCGAGATCCAGGCGTCGGCGGGCATCACCATCTCCTCGTACGAGGGGACGCAGGACGCCTGGTTCAAGTCGATGCCCCAGTTCGACCTGAAGTGCTTCGTCGACATGCTGGAGTACGCCGTGCCGTACCCGAGCTCGAAGAACACCGCGGTCTGGGAGAACCTCCAATACCCGCTCCTGGGCGCCGCGTTCAGCGGCAAGGGCGGCATCGAGAGCGCGGCCCGCACGCTGGGCGAGCAGATGGACCGAGCCCTGAAGGGGGAGCGCGCATGATGAGTGTCTTTCCCTCCACGGCAGCGGCGAAGAAAGCGAGCCGCAGCAAACCGGCGGCGAATTCCGCACCCAAGTCCCGCAACCAGAAAGCCGCATACCTCTTCGTCGCGCCGCTCGGCATCGGCTTCGCCGTCTTCTACTTCTGGCCGCTCCTGCAGACCTTCTTCTACAGCTTCACCGAGTTCGGGGCGTTCGGCGGCAACACCTGGGTCGGCACCGACAATTACGTCCGCGTCCTGAAGGACGTCACCGTCTGGCAGGCGCTCGGCAACACGCTGATCTACTGCGTCATCGGACTGCTCGCCCTGCCACTCGCCATCGGCGTCGCCGCGCTGCTCAACCGGCGCGGACTGCGCGGTGTCGCGGTCTACCGCGCGCTGTACTTCATCCCGTTCGTGACGCTGCCCGTCGCCGTCGGCCTGGTCTGGAACTGGCTCTACAACGGCGACTACGGACTGATCAACGAAGTCTTCGAGTGGTTCGGCGCCGACCGCCGCTACTGGGTCTCCGACCCCTCGACCGCCGTGTACGCGATCGGCACCGTCATGGTCTGGTCGACCACCGGCTACTACTTGATCATCTTCATGGCGGGCATCAAGGGCATCCCGCAGGACTACTACGAAGCCGCCGAGCTCGACGGCGCGGGGCCGCTGCGCCGCTTCTTCACGATCACGCTGCCGCTGCTCAGCCCGACGATCTTCTTCGCGTCCATCATCTGCATGATCAACTCGCTGCAGACCTTCGACCTGATCTACATCATGATGGCGGAGAAGAACCCGGCCATCGGCGACACCCAGTCGGTGGTGAGCCTCTTCTACAAATGGGCCTTCATCGAGAACGCCCAGGGCGCCGCCGCCGCGCTCGCTTTCCTGCTCATGCTGATCATCGCGGCGCTGACGCTGGTGCAGTTCAGGCTGCAGAAGAGGTGGGTGCACTATGCGTGAGTCCTCAGTGAGCCCTTCGGTGAGCTCCTCAGCGAGCCCTTCAGCGAGCCCTTCAGCGAGCCCTTCGGCAGGGCCCTCCGCCCGTCGACGGTTCAACGCCGGTTCGGTCGCCACCCACGCGGCGCTCTCGCTCGGCGCCCTGGTGATGGTCTTCCCCTTCCTGTGGCAGCTGCTCACCGCCGCCAAGTCCCTTGCCGAGACGGCGAAAGTGCCACCGACCTTCCTGCCCGACACCTGGAACTGGTCCAGCTTCGAAGAGGTCTTCACCGCCTTGCCGTTCCGGGAGATGCTGTTCAACAGCGTCTTCAACACCGTGGGACGCACGGTCGGGCAGCTGGTGTTCTGCTCGCTCGCCGCCTACGCCTTCGCGCGCATGCAATTCCGGGGCCGCAACGTCCTGTTCGCGCTCTTCCTCTCCGTGCTGATGGTGCCCAGCTCGCTGCTCGTCCTGCCGCAGTACGACATCATCCAGCGGCTCGGCCTGCTCAACTCGGCACCCGCGCTGTTCCTGCCGGGCATGTTCAGCGCGTTCGGGACCTTCATGCTGCGGCAGTTCTTCCTCACGCTCCCCAAGGAGCTCGAGGAGGCCGCGCGGATCGACGGCGCGGGTCCGTTCCGGATCTTCTGGTCGATCATGCTGCCCCTTGTGCGGCCCGCGCTCGCCGCGCTCGCCGTCATCACCGCGATGTGGTCGTGGAACGACCTCCTGTGGCCGCTGATCGTCAACACCGACCCCCAGAAGATGCCGATCAGCGCGGGACTGACCTCGCTGGAGGGGCAGTTCGAGACCAACTACCCCGTCATGATGGCTGGTTCGCTCATCGCGAGCCTGCCCATGCTCATCGTCTACGTCTTCCTGCAGCGGCACTTCGTGCAGAGCGTCGCGCTCTCCGGATCCAAGAGCTGACCTGCTGACCCCACGTCAAGAAGCCGATCCCCTTTTCAGGAACCAGGAAAGGTAACTCCCTTCATGCGACCGCTCATGCGACCGCTTCACATCGGCCTGATCGGCGCGGGCGGCATCGCCCGCGCCCATCTCCCCGGCTGGCTCGAACTGGGTGCGCGCGTCAGCGTGTACACCGTGGACGGCTCGGCTCAGAAGCTCGCCGCCGAGTACGCGGGACACGAGGTCGCCGCGTCGGCGAGCCTCGACGCACTGCTCGCCGACTGCACGGCCGTCGACATCTGCACGCCCACCCCCACCCACAAGGAGCTCGCCCTGGCGGCCGTCGCCGCGGGCCGGCACGCCATCTGCGAGAAGCCCCTCGCGCTCACCACCTCCGACGCTGAGGAGATCGCGGCAGCCGCCGAAGCGGCGGGCGTCCGGCTGCACCCCGCCCACGTCGTGCGGTACTTCCCGGCATACGCGGCGATGCAACAGGCAGTCGAGCGAGGCGAGTTGGGTGACCTCGCGGTGCTGCGGTTCACGCGCGGCGGCGCGCGCCCGCAGTGGGCGCCCTGGTTCGGTGACCCCGGCAAGTCCGGCGGCGTCATCATGGACCTGATGGTGCACGACATCGACATCGCCCGCTGGATCGCCGGTGACGTGGTCCGCGTGCACGCGCAGACGCGCGGCGTCGAGCACGCCACGGGCGGCCCGGAGGCCGAGGTCGTCTCGGCGACCGCCGTCCTCACCCACGCCTCCGGCACGATCAGCCACATCACCGGCCTCTGGGGCCTGCCGGACCAGCAGTTCCGCACGACGTTCCGGATCGCGGGCGGCGACGGGCTGCTGCGGCACGACTCCACGTCAGTGCCGGGCTACCGGATCACCGCGCAAGGGGTGCGCGCGGCCAACGAAGGCATCCCGTCGAGCCCGATGTCAAAGAGCCCCTACCTGGCCGAGCTGCGGGAGTTCGCGGCTTCGTGGGAGGAGGGCGGCGGCGAGCCGCGGGTGAGCGCGCGGGACGGGATCGAGGCGGTGCGGATCGCCGAGGCCGCGGTGGAGTCGAGCCGTACGGGCCGGGCGATCGAGATCGGGACGGATGCCACGATCACCAAGGAGGTCACGCGATGAAGGTCGCCGTGCTGTCGTTCGCCCATGTCCACGCGGCCGGATATCTGCGGCTCCTCTCCCGCATGCCGGGTGTCGAGGTCATCGGCAGCGACCCGGACACCGGGTCGGCCGCGCCCGGCGAGGTACGGGGGCGCGCCTTCGCCGAGGAGATGGGGGTCGCGTACGCGGATTCGTACGACGAGGTCTTCGCCTGGGGCCCGGACGCGGTGATCGTCTGCTCCGAGAACGCGCGCCACCGCCCGCTGGTCGAGCTCGCCGCGTCCCGTGGCGTGGATGTCCTGTGCGAGAAGCCGCTGGCCACGACGGTCGCGGACGGCGAGGCGATGCTCGCGGCCTGCCGGGCGGCCGGGGTGCGGCTCGCGGTCGCCTTCCCGGTCCGCTTCAGCCCCGCCTACGCGGCGGTCAAGGCGGCCGTCGCGTCGGGTGAGACGGGCCGGGTCCTGACCGTGTCCGGCGCGAACAACGGCTCCATGCCCGCCTCGCGGCGCTGGTTCGCCGATCCCGAACTCGCGGGCGGCGGCGCCCTGATGGACCACACGGTCCACGTCGCCGACCTCCTGGACGACCTCTTCGGCGATGCCCGCCCCGTCGACGTGTACGCGCAGACGAACAACCGCATGTACGAGGGCGAGGTCGACGCCGAGACGAGCGGCCTGGTCACCGTGACCTACGACAACGGCTCGGTGGCCACGATCGACTGCAGCTGGTCGCACCCGCGCTCGCACCACTCCTGGGGCGGGCTCGAACTGACGGTGGTCGGCGAGCGGGCCACCCTGGAGATGGACGCCTTCGACCAGTCGGTCCACGGCTACAGCGAACGCCGCCGGCAGGGGCTCGAACTGCCCTTCGGCGCCGATCTGGACGAGCGGATGCTGCGGGCGTTCCTCCACGGGCCCGAGAAGGGCGGCATGGACGTCGCGGACGGCGAGGGCGGGCTGCGGACGCTGAAGATCGTGGCGGCGGGCTATGCGTCGGCCCGGAGCGGGGAGCCGGTGGCGGTGGGCTGAGGCATCGGGGGCGCGGCGCGGGCTCCGCGGCGGTCAGCCGCCGAAGAGCTGCGTCCAGTACGTCCCCGCCGAGCCGCCGCCCGCGAAGCCGACGCCGAGGTGGGTGAAGGAGGGCTTGAGGATGTTGGCCCGGTGGCCGGGGCTGTTCATCCAGCCGTCCACCACCTCGGCGGGTGTGCGCTGCCCGCAGGCGATGTTCTCGCCGATCGCGCGGTGCGTGCTGCCCGCGGCGGACGCGCGGTGCCAGGGTTCGCCGCCGTCGGGCGAGGTGTGGGCGTAGAAGGCGCGGGCGATCATGTCCGCGCTGTGGCCCTGCGCCGCCACGGTCAGGAGCGGATCGGCGGAGAGGGGACGGAGACCGGCCGCCGTCCGCTCGGCGTTGGTGAGACGGAGCACGGCGGACCCCCACTCCGCGAGCCCCTGCGGGCTGAACGGGGTGGCCCACAGCGCCGTCCAGTAGACGTCGCCGGAGCGCGCGTCGGTGGTGTGGGCCACGCCGACCTGCGAGTACGCACGGCTGAGCACCGTACGCCGTGACTGCTCGCCGGAGAGGCAGTACTCCACGAAGTCGGCGGGTGTGCGCGGCCCGGAGACCAGATGCTCGCCGACGGCCAGGTACGCGTACCCGCCCGCGACGACGCGCTGGTAGAGCGAGGTGCCGTCCGCGTGCTCCGAGCTGAGGACGGCCCGCGCCGCCATCCCGGCGGCGTGCGCGCTCGCGGCGGCCGTCAGCCGGGCGTCGAGGGTGACGGGTGGCGCGCCCACCGACGCCCGCGCGGCGTTGACCAGCGGGAGGAAGCCGTCGGGGCCGGTCGCGGGCGGGCCGGTCGGCGCGGTCGTCGGAGCTGTCATCGGCGCGCCAAGGGGCGGCCCGGCAGCGCCCGGCGGCTGCGTGGCCTCGTCCTCCGCCACGTCCACCCCGAAGTCCCGCGCCACCCCCGCGAGCCCGTCCGCGTACCCCTGACCGAGTGCCCGCAGCTTCCACCCCTGGCCCCGGCGGTAGATCTCCGCGAGCAGCAGCACCGTCTCGCGGTCGGGGCGCGGCGGTGTGAAGTGGGCCACTGGACGGCCGCCGGGACCGTGCACCTGGAGGGCGATGGCGGGCAGCCGGCCCAGGGGAGTGCCCGGCACGGCGGGGCTGACGGCCACGGTGACGCGGCTCGCACCGGGGCGCAGGCGCCGCCCGTCGACCGTGACCGTGTCGCCCTGGAGCCGGGCGCCGGAGGTGGCGGGCTGGTTGTAGAAGACGAAGTCGCCGTCGCCCGCGACCTTCCCGCTGTCGTCCGTGACGATCACGGACAGGTCGAAGGGGCCGGGCACCCGGAGGGTGACGGCCCCGTCCGGCAGCGGCACGTTCCCCCCGGCAACCAGCTCGTTCATGCAAGGACAACGCGAGGCCGGGCCCGCGAGGTTCCCGGCGGGAGGCCGCGGCGGGCAGGCACCGCCGCAAGGCTGAGGGCGGCTGGGACCGGAGGCGGATCCGCGCCCCGAAAGGCGCGTATTAGCGTAGGGGTCACGGGAAAGTACAATTCACCGACAGGATCCGAGGTGCCCGGCAGATGGCAAGCCGCAGCGAGAGCCGTACCCAGCTCGTCGAGGGACTCATGGAGCGGTTCCCGCAGGTGCCGCGAGAGGCGGTGATCAAGGAGGACCTGCTCAGGGGAGGGATGGCGTTCGACGAGTCCGCGCTCAGCGACAACGAGGGCGGTGAGGTCAAGCCGAAGTCGTACTTCATCTTCTCCTTCGACCACAGCACCCTGCCCGAGCTCGGCGCCGCCGCCCTGCGCCGCCCGCCCGAGGAGATCGTCCTCACCGGCGGCCCGTACGACCTGCGCCGCACGGTCGTCTCGGTCCGCGTGAACCCCTCGTCGCCGTACCGCGTGGCCGCCGACGACAACGGCGTGCTCGGCCTCTACCTGGACGGCGTCCGGATCTCCGACGTGGGCCTGCCGCCGATGCCGGACTACTACCGGCACACGCTGGAGAACGGCAAGTCCGTCATGGAGGTGGCGCCCACCATCCAATGGGGCTACCTCATCTACCTGACGGTCTTCCGGGTCTGCCAGTACTTCGGCGCCAAGGAGGAGTGCGGGTACTGCGACATCAACCACAACTGGCGCCAGCAGAAGGCGGCGGGCCGCCCCTACACGGGCGTGAAGCCGATGGACGAGGTCCTCGAGGCCCTCGCCATCATCGACAAGTACGACACCGCGAAGGCCTCCACCGCGTACACGCTCACCGGCGGCGCCATCACCTCGCAGCTCCAGGGCAAGGACGAGGCCGACTTCTACGGCCAGTACGCGAAGGCCATCGAGGAGCGCTTCCCAGGCCGCTGGATCGGCAAGGTCGTCGCGCAGGCGCTGCCCAAGGCGGACGTGCAGCGCTTCCACGACTACGGCGTGCGGATCTACCACCCGAACTACGAGGTGTGGGACCCCTACCTCTTCGAGCGGTACTGCCCCGGCAAGGAGCGCTACGTGGGCCGGGACGAGTGGCACCGCCGCATCCTGGACTCCGCGGAGGTCTTCGGGCCGCGCAACGTCATCCCGAACTTCGTGGCGGGCGTGGAGATGGCGGAGCCCTTCGGGTTCAAGACGGTCGGCGAGGCCATCGACTCCACCGTCGAGGGGCTGCAGTACTTCATGTCGCGCGGCATCACGCCTCGCTTCACCACGTGGTGCCCGGAGCCCACGACACCGCTCGGCAAGGCCAACCCCCAGGGCGCCCCGCTGGAGTACCACGTCCGTCTTCTTGAGGCGTACCGCGCGACGATGGAGGCCAACGGCCTGACGTCGCCGCCCGGTTACGGGCCCGCGGGTCCGGGACGCGCGGTGTTCTCCGTCTCCTCCTTCATGGACAGCCTGGCCCCCGAGGAGTCGGCCGAGGCAGCCGGGGAAACCGGCAGGGAGGCGGTGGTCTAGGGCCCGTGCGGCCCTAGGGGGCGGCCAGCGCGGAGAGCAGTCGTTCGGCCTCCGCCGTCACCGAGGTGAGGGCGGAGGCGGGGTCGGGCGAGCGGGCCAGGAGCATGCCCGCCTCGCACAGCGCGCCGAACATCATCTGGCAGCGCACGTCCAGATCGCCCTCGCCGATGTGTCCTGCGGCCGCAGCCGCACGCATGCCGCCGGTCAACACCCGCAGCGTATGGGCGTATTCGATCTCGCGGACGGTCTCCCAGCCCAGGACCGCGGGCGCGTCGAGCAGCACGATCCGACGGAATCCGGGGTCGAGGCAGTGCTCGAGGAAGCGGCGGCAGCCGCGCCGCAGCGCGGACCAGGCGTCGGGCTCCTCGGCCGCCGCGCGCTCCAACTCCGCCGCCATCTCCTCCTGTTCGCGGACGAACACCGCGTGGAAGAGGGCGGCCTTGCCCTCGAAGTGGTGGTAGGCCGCGCCCTTGGTGACCCCGGCGTCGGCCGCCACGGCGACGATCGAGGTCGTCGCGTACCCGTCCCTGCCGAAGAGCCGCTGCGCCGCGGTGATCAGCTGCGCGGTCGTCGCGTCGGAGCGTTCCGCCTGTGTACGGCGGGCAGTTGGGCGCGCGGGCGGGATCACGGGTCGGCTCCTCTTGACGGACATACTCAGGGTACGTAGGTTCCGCACCAGTTGCATACCTTCGGTATGGAAGCGAGTTGAGCATGACAAAGCCGCTCTTCGCCATCTACGGAGCCTATGGCCACACCGGACGGCTCGTCGCCGCCGAACTCCTGGCCAGAGAGGCGGAGTTGCTCCTGGTCGGCCGCGATGCCGCGGCGTTGCGCGCACTGGCCGACGAACTCGACGCGGGGGAGCGTGTACAGACCCGTACCGCCTCCGTGGACGACGCGGCGGCCCTGCGTGAGGTGATGACGGCGGCCGACGTCCTCATCCAGTGCGCGGGCCCCTTCGCCGTCACCGGCGCACCCGTCGCCACCGCCGCGGCGGAAGCCGGCTGCCACTACGTCGATCACGCCCTCGAACCCCACCACGTGAAGGCTGTCTTCGACACCGCGCAGGCCACGGCGCAGCGCACCGGAGCCGTCATGATCCCCGGTGTCAGCTTCTACGGAGGCCTCGGCGACCTCCTGGCGGGCGCGGTGTCGGACGGCATCGCGGGCGTCGACCGGATCGTTGTCGCCTACGCCGTGAACGGCTGGCGCCTGACCACCGGCGCCAAGAACACCGCGACCCACCTCCTGGCCGAGACCGAGCGCCTCACCTTCAGCGACGGCGCCCTGCACGCGGGCTACGTCGAACCCCGCAACGCCGTCTTCCCCTTCCCGCCGCCGCTCGGCCCGCGCACGATGATCGCGCCGTTCCCGTCCTTCGAGACCGTGACGGTGCCGCGCCATGTCCCCGTCCGCAACATCGACTTGATGCTCAGTACCAGCGCCTTCGAGGCGACGGACGCCTTCGCGAGCGAGCACATCGGCGCCGCCGAACGGGCGGGCACCGACTTCACCGTCGCCGTCCAGGCGATGTGGGAAGGAGGCGCCGCGGCAGGGCAGTTGACCGGCCACGACCTGTGGCGGGCCGGAGCGCTGGCCTCGGTGGAGGCGGCGGTGCGGATCGCGGAGGGCAGGGGGCCGACGAAGACGGGGGTCCTCGCGCCCGGTGAGGCCTTCGGCGCGGAGGAGTTCCTGAGGGAGCTGGAGCGGCAGGGCGCGTTCACGCTCACGCTGCGGCGCGGAGAAGACGGAGGGGGTGAACAGCGATGAGCACGATGCAGTCGAACGAACCGGTCCTGGTCACCGGAGCGGCGGGGGGACAGCAGGGCTCCACCGGCCGTCATGTGGTGCGGCTGCTCCTGGAACGGGGGCAGGCGGTACGAGCCTTCGTGCGCACCGACGACGAACGCGCCGCCGTGCTGCGGCAGATGGGCGCTGAGGTGGTCGTCGGCGACCTCCGCGAGATCACGGACGTGCTCGCGGCCGTGCGGGGCGTGCGGCGCGCCTTCTTCACGTACCCGGTGACCGACGGCCTGCTGGAGGCGACCGGCGCCTTCGCGGCGGCGGCCCGGCGCGAGGGCCTGGAGCGCGTCGTCGAGGTGTCCCAGCTGGCGGCGGCGCCGGACGCGGGCACGCCTCGGATGCGGCAGCACTGGGTCGCCGAGCAGGTCTTCGACTGGGCGGGGGTCGGGGCGGTGCATCTGCGTGCCGGGGTCTTCTTCGAGAACCTGGACTTCCTGGTCCGGGCGGGCGGCGGCCGCGAGCTGGTGATGCCGCTCGGCTCCCTGGACACGGTGCTTCCGCTGATCGCGGGGGAGGACGTGGCGCGGGTGGCAGCGGGCCTGCTGGCAGCCCCGACGCCCGAGTGCTCCGATCCCGTGGTGCTCCTGACGGGGCAGGTGCTGACGGTCGGCGAGGTGGTGGAGACGTTCGGCGGCGGCCTGAAGTACGTGGACACGTCGCCGGAGGAGTGGCGGGAACGGGCGATGTCCCTGTACGGGGACGCGCACGTGGTGGCCCACCTGGACAAACTCTGGGAACTGTTCCGCCTGATCGGCGCGCACCACGAGCTCTATCAGGTGACGGAGGCGATCGAGCGGTTCGGGGGGAGGGAGCCGGGGACGCTGGCGGAGTTCGTACGGGGGTTCAGCCCGTCCGGCGTTTGAGGACGAACTCGGCGGAGCCGGTGACAGAGGGCAACCGAGGCCCCCGCGCCGGAGCGGCCCGCGGCGGAGCCGCGCATGTCACAGCCGGGAAGGGGCGGGGTTGAGGAATGATCGATCAAACAGCAACCCCGTCCACCCCGCACCTCCGGAGGATCACGTGCAGCACCACCCCGTCACGGTAGTGACCGGCGGCAGCCGCGGCATCGGCGCGGCCATCGCCACCCGCCTCGCCACGGACGGCCACCACATCGCCCTCGGGTATCACGCCGACGTCGACGCCGCCGAAAAGACGGCCTCTGAAGTCCGCGCGACCGGCGCAAGCTGCGTCACCGTCCGCATGGACACCGCGGACGAGGCGGACGTCGACCGCCTCTTCGAGACCGCCGCCGCGGAACTCGGCCCGGTCACGGGACTGGTGAACAACGCCGGGATCGGCGCCCCGGTGGGCCCCCTCGCCCAGGCCGACGCCACCGCCATGCGCCGCGCGCTCGACGTGAACGTACTGGGCTATCTCCTCTGCGCCCGCCGCGCGATCCGCGACATGACGCGGACCGGCGCGGGCGGCGGCATCGTGAACATCTCCTCCGCGGCGGCGACCCTCGGCGCCCCGGGCGAGTACGTCCACTACGCCGCCGCCAAGGGGGCAGTCGACACGATGACGGTCGGTCTGTCGAAGGAAGTCGCGGCGGACGGCATCCGCGTCAACGCCGTCGCTCCGGGCGTGATCTGGACCGAGTTCCACGCCGACCCCGAGCGCCCGGCGAAGCTCGCCACGGGGATCCCGCTGGGACGCTCGGGCCAGCCGGAGGAGATCGCGGCGGCCGTCGCCTGGCTGCTCTCGGACGAGGCGTCCTACGCGAGCGGAACGATCCTGCGGGTGGCGGGCGGAAGGTGAACCAACCGGCGCGCGCACCTGCCGCAGTCCCTACGCTTGGCGCATGATCACCGAATCCGCCCGCATCACCCCGGACGTCGTCATGCGCCCCGTCACGCTGGAGGACGCGGGCGGTCTCGCCCGCGCCCGCCTGCGCAGCCGCGCCCACCTGGAGCCGTGGGAACCCACCCGGCCCGAGGACTACTTCACCTCGCAGGCACAGGCCGCCCGGCTCCGTGCCCAGCTGGAGGAGTGCCGGGCGGGGCGGGCGGCTCCCTGGGTGCTCGACCGCGAGGGGGACATCGTCGGCTCGGTCACCCTGTCCGGCATCGTCCTCGGCCCCTTGCGCAGCGGAAACCTCGGCTACTGGATCGACGTGGACCACATCGGCGGCGGCCTCGCCACCGCCGCCGTCATGTACGCCTGCGCGTCCGCGGACGCCGAGCTCGGCCTGCACCGCGTCGAGGCGGGCACCCTTCTCGACAACGTGCCCTCGCAGCGGGTCCTCGCCAAGTGCGGCTTCGAGGAGTTCGGTGTCGCGCCGGAGTTCCTGCACATCAACGGCGCCTGGCGCGACCACCGGCTCTTCCAGCGGATCCTCAACGACCGCACCCCATGAGGAGGTCGGGGCACGGCCGTCCGGCAGGATCCTTCTAGATGATGTCCTCCGCGATCTCCGCCTGCTCCCGCTCCGACCCGTACGCCGACGGAGTGCTGTAGGAGCGCCGCGCCACGAACCACCACACCGTGGCGAGGGCAAGCACCACAGCGAGCGCGATCGACGCGTAGTTCATCGTGTCGACCGTCACCGGCGAGGCCTGCGGCAGGCAGAACAGGACCGTCACGAACGCCACCCAGATCACGGCCACCCAGCCGATCGGCTTGCTCCAGCGGCCCAGGTTCCACGGGCCCGGCTGGAAGCGGTCGCCCGCCCGCAGCCTCAGGAAGATCGGGATGGCGTACGCGGGCGTGATCCCGATGACGTTGATGGCGGTCACGGCCGTGTACGCCGTCGCCGAGTACAGGGACGGCAGGGCGATGACGGCGGCCAGGCCCACCGAGAGCCACACCGCGGGCACCGGGACCTGGGTGCGGGAGCTGACCTTGCGCCAGATCTTGGAGCCGGGCAGCGCGTTGTCGCGGCTGAACGCGAAGACCATGCGGCTAGCCGCGGCCGTCTCGGCGTTGCCGCAGAACAGCTGCGCCACGATCACGATGAGCAGCAGCGCCGTCGCCCCGGACTCGCCGATCGCGTCGATCATGATCTGCGCGGGCGGCACGCCGGTGTCGGTACCGACCGTGCCCGCGTAGTCCTGGATCGCGAACGTCAGCCCGGCCAGGAGGATGAAACCGGCGATCCACGACGCCCAGATGGCACGCACGATGCCGCGCGCCGCCGACACCGAGGCGTTGGAGGTCTCCTCCGACAGGTGCGCGGACGCGTCGTACCCGCAGAAGGTGTACTGCGCGAGGAGCAGACCGATCGCCGTGACGTAGAGCGGGTTGTCCCAGCCGGTGTTGTTGACGAACTCACCGAAGACGAACCCCGGCGACTGGTGGTGGTCGGGCACGATCGCGAGGACGCCCACGATCACGGCGACGCCCGCCACGTGCCACCACACGCTGATCGAGTTCAGCAGGCTCACCAGGCGCACGTTGAAGAGGTTCAGGACGGCGTGCAGCAGCAGGATGCAGAGGAAGATCAGGAAGGTTTTCTCCGGCGTCGGCGTGAAGCCGAACTTCAGGTTCAGGAACGCGCCGGTGAAGAGCGCGGCGCCGTAGTCGATGCCCGCTATCGCGCCAAGCAGACCGAGCAGGTTCAACCAGCCCGTGTACCAGCCCCAGCGACGCCCACCGAGCCGGTCGGCCATGTAGTAGAGCGCCCCCGAGGTCGGGTACGCGCTGGTGACCTCGGCGAGTGCCAGGCCGACGAAGAGCACGAAGAGGCCGACGCCCGCCCAGCCCCAGAGCATCACGGCGGGGCCGCCCGTGTTGAGCCCGAAGCCGTACAGGGTCATGCAGCCGGAGAGGATCGAGATGACGGAGAAGCTGATGGCGAAGTTGCCGAAGCCGCCCATCCGGCGTGCCAGGACCGGCTGATAGCCGAGCTCCCTGAGCCTCTGTTCCTCGTCGGGCAGTGGCGCGTCGGTCGACGATGGGCTCGACCAGGTGGTGCGGGACACGGATGTACCTCCGTCGGGGAGCGGTGGGTCGGGGAGCGGGTGGTGCTGACTTGGAAGGCCCGGGGGCGGGGGCCTCAGCCCGGATCTCGTGCGGCGCTCAGACAGCGCGTACGTGCCTGCATGAAGGCCTCGGCCGCCGCGTCCGCGTCACCGGGTGAGCGCGTGCGGTACGTCCAGGGCGCCACGGTGTAGAAGGGGTCGAGGGCCTCGAACACCCTGGTCGCGTCCTGGAATTGATGCGCTCCCCACAGCGCGTGGGCCAGATGGCTGAGGTCGAGGAGCGAGGTCGCCGCGGGCAGCGCGTGCTCGAACCACAGGTGCAGGGCGCGCAGGGCGGAGCGGGTCGCGTCCTCCCCTATCCAGTGCAGATCCAGGGCGTGCTCGGCGCCGCCGTCCTTGCGGTAACGCTCGACGCGCACATACAGGGGCAGTACGTGGAGCGCCGATCCCGCGTAGGCCGAACCGGAGGCCCAGTGGGCGAAGTTGACCGCTTCGGTGAGCGGGCCTCCGGGGCGGCGTGTGTACGCGAACTGGAGCATCCGGTGGTACGCCTCGCGGTTGCCCGGGTCGCGCTTGTCGGCCTCGGCGAGGAGGTGCCAGGGGCCGGGGAACAGCATCGGCTCGGGGGCCGGCACCCGGTGCTCGTCCCACCGCTGCCCCTTGTCGAGCTGGGCGAGGGCGAGCAGGCAGACCCACGGCACGGGATCCTCGGGGAACGCGTCGATCGCGGAGCCGCACGCGGCTGCCGCCTCGCGCCACAGCTCGTTGGTGTGGCGGTGTCCGGCGCGATGGGCGCGCAGGGTCCGCTCGACCAGGACCCGGGTGTGCAGAACGGAGGCGGCGGCACTGTGCGGCTCCTCGGCCTGCCAGGCCTTGATCACGTCGGAACCGGCGACGGCGGCGGCCAGGATCTGCGTGCGTTGCGTCCACAGGCCCCAGTCGGGTGTCGAGTCGAGCAGGTTGCGCGTCGACACCCAGCGACCCGTCTTGAGGTCCTGGAGCACGGCGCGCAACTGTTCGTCGTGGCCCGCCGGGTGGTAAACGGGGCGGCCTGACGGATTGGGCATGAATCCTCTGTGGGGGAGGAGGGCGGACGGCGTGAACTGGCCTATGAGTAGGTGATGTTGTTCGGCGGTCAGTGTAGATCCGTAACTTCCGTTCTCAGGGCGATTCGTGGATCTTTTGGGGTCGACTTATGTTCAACTCGGCGCGCCGGTTGGCAATTTGAAAAAGGGGAGGGGCGGGATCAGGCCGCAAGGGGGGCTCTTGACGCCTTCCGGGCCCCTGTTGCAGGCTTCCGCGGTGATCACGAATGGCAGAGGACCGCGCGGCGAGGCTGTCCTCGCCATCGACCAGGGCACGTCCGGCACGAAGGCTCTCGTTCTCTGCCCGGAACGCGGCGTGATCGGCTCCGGCGCCGCTCCCGTACGCCCGCGCCATCTCCCCGGAGGCCGGGTCGAGGTGGACCCGGCGGCGCTCTTCGCCTCGGTCGTCGACGCGGGACGCCGCGCCCTGGCCGACGCGGGGGAGCCGGTGGCCGCGGTCGGCCTCGCCAACCAGGGCGAGACGGTGCTCGCCTGGGACCCCGATTCCGGCCGCCCGCTGACCGAGGCGATCGTCTGGCAGGACCGGCGGGCGGAGCCTCTGTGTGCGGAACTGGCTCCGTACGCAGATGAGTTGACGCACCTGACGGGGCTCCCCCTCGACCCCTACTTCGCAGCGCCCAAGATGGCGTGGATACGCCGCCACCTCACCCGGGAGGGCGTCGTCACCACCAGCGACGCCTGGCTGATCCACCGACTCACCGGCGAGTTCGTCACGGACGCGGCGACCGCCGGACGCACCCAGCTCCTCGACCTGGACGACGTCGCGTGGTCGCCGCGCGCTCTCGACGTCTTCGGTCTCGCCGACGAGCGGCTGCCGCGCGTCGTCGACGCGGCGGGCCCGGTCGGCACGACGAAGGCCTTCGGCCCCGAACTCCCGCTGACCGGCCTCCTCGTGGACCAGCAGGCTGCACTGCTCGCCCAGGACGTGACGGAACCGGGAACCGCCAAGTGCACGTACGGCACCGGGGCGTTCCTGCTCGCCCAGACCGGCTCCCGGCCACGCAGGGGCGACTCCGGCCTGGTCAGCTGTGTCGCCTGGCGCCTTGCGGGCGAGAGCAGCTACTGCCTCGACGGACAGGTCTATACGGCCGCGTCCGCCGTCCGCTGGCTCACGGACCTCGGGGTGATCGAAGGGGCCGCCGACCTCGACCTCGTGGGCTCGTCGGTGCCCGACACGGCCGGTGTCACCTTCGTGCCCGCGCTCGCCGGGCTCGCGGCGCCCTGGTGGCGCGGCGACCTGCGCGGCTCGATCACCGGCCTCGGCCTCGACACCGCCCCCGGCCATCTGGTCCGCGCCCTGTGCGAGGGCATCGCGGCCCAGGTCGCATCCCTCGCCGACGCCGTGGCCGCCGACCTGGGCGAGCCCCTGACGAGCCTGCGCGTCGACGGCGGCCTGACCCGCTCGGCCCTCCTGATGCAGACCCAGGCCGACCTGCTCCAACTCCCGGTCGAGGTATCGGCGTTGCCTGATGTGACCGCCCTGGGTGTGGGCGCGGTCGCACGCATGGGTGTCGATCCGAAGCTCACGGTGCGGGACGCGGTCTCCCGGTGGCGGCCCGCCACCGTGTACGAGCCGAAGATCGACGCCACGCAGGCCGCCGAGCGCCTCGGCGGCTTCCGCTCGGCGGTCGCGTCGCTCCTGGACCGCGCGCCCGCGCCGTCGTCATGACCGTCACCACCAAGGGGCCGCTGCCGACCGAGCCCTATGACGTGACCGTCGTGGGCGCCGGGGTGGTCGGCTCCGCCATCGCCCGCGAACTGGCAGGACACCACCGCCTCCGAGTCGCCCTGGTCGAGGCATCCGGCGACGTCGGCGACGGCACGTCCAAGGCCAACACCGCGATCCTGCACACCGGTTTCGACGCGGTGCCGGGCTCCCTGGAGTCCCGCCTCGTACGCGAGGGGCAGCGCCTGCTCGCCGCGTACGCCGCCGAGTCCGGCATCCCCGTCGAACCGGTCGGCGCGCTGCTCGTCGCCTGGGACGACGAACAACTGGCCGCACTCCCGGGCCTGTTGAAGAAGGCGGAGGCAAACGCATACAACGACGCCCGGATCATCGGCGCGGACGAGGTCCGCTCCCGCGAACCCCACCTGGGCGAGGGCGCGCTGGGCGCGCTCGACGTCCCCGGCGAGTCGATCATCTGCCCCTGGACGACGACGCTGGCGTACGCCACCCAGGCCGTGCGGGGCGGTGTGGACCTGCACCTCAACTGCGAGGTGGAGAAGGTAGGTTCATGGGAGTCGCCACCGCCACCGCCACCGCCATCGGACTCGGCATCGGACTCGGACCCGGCATCGTCGGGAGGCTCCGACTGCCATGAACTGACCACGCCCCGTGGTGCCGTACGCACCCGCTACCTCATCAATGCCGCGGGTCTGCACGCCGACGTACTCGACCGGCGGTTCCTCGGGCACGGCGCGTTCACGGTGACCCCGCGCCGCGGCCAGCTCATCGTCTTCGACAAGCTGGCCCGCGACCTGGTCCGCCACATCCTCCTGCCGGTGCCGACGGCGCTCGGCAAGGGGGTGCTGGTCGCGCCGACCGTGTACGGGAACGTCCTTCTGGGCCCCACCGCCGAGGAGTTGGACGACAAGAGGGCGACGGGCACGACGGAGGAAGGCCTCGCCGGACTTCGTGCCAAGGGGCGACGCATCCTGCCCTCGTTGCTCGACGAGGAGGTCACCGCGGTCTACGCGGGCCTGCGGGCGGCCACCGAGCACGACGACTACCAGATCCACAGTTCCCCCGAGGCGCGGTACATCACCGTCGGCGGCATCCGGTCCACGGGGCTCACCGCGTCGATGGCGATCGCGGAGTACGTCGTCGGCCTGCTCGCCGACGCCGCGGGTCCGGACCTCGACCTGACGGTGGCCGGAGACCTGGACCCCGTCGGCATGCCGAACCTTGGAGAGGCCTTCCCCCGCCCCTACCAGCGCGCCGACCTCATCGCGACAGACTCGGCGTACGGCAGCATCATCTGCCACTGCGAGCGCGTGACCCGAGGCGAGATCAGGGACGCCCTCATCAGCACCGTGCCGCCCGGTTCGCTGGAGGGCCTGCGGCGCCGGACGCGGGCGCGGGGCGGGCGCTGCCAGGGGTTCTACTGCGGGGCCGCGGTGCGTGAACTCTTCGACGGCTGGGGCGAGTCGGGGGCGGCGTGTTGAGGCGGCAGCGGAGTGTGGACATCCTCGTTGTCGGGGCGGGCCCCGCGGGACTCGCGGCAGCCGCGCGCCTCGCCGCTTCGGGCGCGGGCACGGTGGAGGTCCTGGAGCGCGACGCGCGGGCCGGCGGGGTGCCGCGCCACTGCCACCGCAGGGGGTTCGGGCGGTGGGGGGTGACGGGGCCGCAGTACGCGGAGAGCCTCGTCGAGGCCGCGCTGGGCGGTGGAGCGGCGGTGCGGACCGGGGTGAGCGCCACCGGGTGGGCGGGACCGCTCTGCCTGGAAACGACGGGGCCGCACGGCCTTGAGCGGATCACCGCGCGCGCCGTGGTCCTGGCCACGGGCGCACGCGAACGGCCGCGGTCGGCGCGGCTCGTGCCGGGGACGCGCCCGGCGGGAGTGCTGACCACGGGGGAGCTGCAGCAGGCGGTCCACGTCTACGGGCAGGAGATCGGTACCAGGGCGGTCGTCGTGGGGGCGGAGCCGGTGAGCTACGCGGCCCTGTCCACCCTGCGGCGCGCGGGGGTGGAGGTCGCCGCGCTCGTCACAGAGGAGGCGCGGGCGCAGGTCGGCAGGGTGCGGGCCGCGTCGACCCGGCTCGGGGTCGCCCGGGTCCCGTTGCTCACCGGTGCGGTGGTGACCGAACTCCTGGGGCGTGGGCGGCTGTCGGGCGTCCGGCTGCGGCGGCGCGACGGGCGGGAGCGTGTGCTCGCCTGCGACACGGTGGTGTTCACCGGGGACTTCGTCCCCGACCACGAGCTGGCCCGGCGGGGAGGCGTGCTCCTCGACCCCGGCACACGGGGCCCCGCGGTGGACGGTTCGTTCCGCACGGCTTCGCCGGGTGTCTTCGCGGTGGGCAACGGTGTGCACGCGGTGGAGCCTGCGGGGGTGGCCGCGGGGGAGGGGGCGCGGGTCGCGGAGGCGGTGCGGGGGCATCTCGGGGGTGCGGGGTGGCCTTCCGGCGGGGTGCCGGTGGTGGCGGAGACCCCCCTCCGGTGGGTGGCACCGAACCGGATCGTGCCTGGTGCTGCTGGGGGTCGCTTTGTCCTGCGGACGGCGGAGGCGTTGGGCTGTCCGGTTCTGGTGGTGCTGCAGGACGGGCGGTGCCTGCACCGGCAGCGGGTGCGGCGGAGGATTCTGCCCAACCAGGGGGTGTATCTCTCGGGGGGCTGGGCCGGGAAGGTTGATGCGGGGGGAGGGCCGGTGCGGGTCGTGGTCGGCTAGGGCTTTTCCTTCCCCGACCCCGCCCCTTCCCGAAAACTCGCTGGGCGCGAGGGCCTGACTGGGGCTCCGTCCCAGACCCCGTACAAGATGGCCTCGGGGTGTTTCAGCCCGTCCGGCGTTTGAGGACGAACTCGGCGAAGCCGGTGATAACGGCAACCAAGGCCCCCGCGCCCGAGCGGCCCGCGGCGGAGCCGCCAATCGATGCAGCCGGGAAGGGGCGGGGTTGGGGAAAAGACCACTCTTCCCCCAGCAGCAACCTCCCCGTAGACTGCAAAAACTAGCAGTGCTAATTAACGTCAAGCGATGCCCCGCAGACGATGACCGCAAACGATCCGGAGCCGTATCGTGCGCCCAGTCCACTTCGCCGCAGCCCGCCGCACCCCCATCGGCAAACTCCGCGGAACCCTCTCCTCCGTCCGCCCGGACGACCTCGCCGCCGGCGTCGTACGCGGCCTCCTCGCAGGAACACCCGAGCTGGATCCCGCAAGGATCGACGACATCTACTGGGGCGCCGCCAACCAGGCGGGCGAGGACAACCGCAACGTGGCCCGCATGGCCGCCCTCCTCGCAGGCCTCCCGGAATCCGTGCCCGGCGCCACCGTGAACCGCCTCTGCGCATCCGGCATGGAGGCCGTCACCGCCGCCGCCCGCACCATCGCGTCCGGCGAAGCCGACATCGTCCTCGCGGGCGGCTCCGAGTCGATGAGCCGCGCCCCCTTCGTCATGCCCCGCCCCGACGAAGCGCTGCCGCACAAGATGGAGACCGTCGACACCCGCCTCGGGTGGCGCCTCGTGAACCCCGCCATGAAGGACCTGCACGGCGTACTCGCCATGGGTGAGACCGCCGAGGAAGTCGCCGAGCGCCACGGCGTCTCCCGCGAACGCCAGGACACCTTCGCCCTCCGCAGCCACCAACGCGCCACCGAGGCCCGCAAGAACGGCCACTTCGACGACGAGATCCTCCCCGTCACCCGACCTGACGGCACGGTCGTCGACCTCGACGAATGCGTCCGTGAGGACACCTCGTACGAGAAGCTCAGCAGCCTGCGCCCCGTCTTCCGCAAGGGCGGCACGGTCACCGCGGGCAACGCGTCGCCGATGAACGACGGTGCGGCCGGGCTCATTCTCGTCAGCGAGGAAGCCCTGAACGAACTCGGGCTCGAATCCCTCGGGCGGTACGTCGCAGGCGCCTCCGCCGGTGTGCACCCGGACGTCATGGGCATCGGGCCCGTCCCCGCCACCCAGAAGGCACTCGCCCGCGTCGGCTGGACCATCGGCGACCTCCAGGAGGCCGAGTTCAACGAAGCCTTCGCGGCCCAGGCCCTCGCCTGCGTCGACGCCCTCGGCATCGATCCGGAGCTGGTGAACCCGACCGGCGGCGCCATCGCCCTCGGCCACCCCCTCGGCTGCTCGGGCGCCCGCATCCTCACCACGCTGCTGCACCGCATGCGCCGCACCGGCGCCGCCCGCGGCCTCGCCACGATGTGCGTGGGCGTCGGTCAGGGCAGCGCGCTGCTGGTCGAGCGCGGCTGAATCCCCCTCCCTCACCAACGGAAACAACGCACGGAACGCACGGAACGCACGGAAACGGAGCACCACCCATGGCCACGCTGTCCCTCGCCGCGATCCTCGCCGAGCCCGCACGTCGCCAACCGGACCGCACCGCCCTCGTCGAGGGTGAACTGCGGCTCTCCTTCGGTGAGTTGTGGGAGCAGGCCCGCGCGCAGGCGGCGGCACTCGTGGGGCTCGGGGTCGCGCCGGGGGACCGGGTGGCCCTGATGGCGCCCAACACCGCCGAGTTCCCGCGCGCCTATTACGCGATCCTCGCCGCGGGCGGCGTCGTGGTCCCCGTACACCTCCTGCTCTCCGCAGAGGAGGTCGAGCACGTCCTGCGGGACAGCGGCGCCACCCTGCTGCTCTGTCACCCCGCGCAGGCCGAGACGGGCAAGGCCGCTGCCGCCGCCACCGGCGTACGCATGCTGACGCTCGGCGGGGGCGGTGAGCTCGAGACCCTGGCGGGCGCGGCCGAACCGCTCCCCAGCTACGTCACGCGTGAGGCCGACGACCCCGCCGTCGTCTTCTACACCAGCGGCACCACGGGCGTCCCCAAGGGCGCCGTGCTCAGCCACCTCAACCTGGTGATGAACGCGACCGTCTGCGCCTTCGACGCCCACGACGTGCGCCGCGACGACATCGCGCTCGGCGCGCTCCCGCTCTTCCACGCGTTCGGCCAGACCGTCTCCATGAACGCCACCTGGCGCGCGGGCGCGACACTCGTCCTGCTGCCGCGCTTCGACGCCGCGCGGGCCATCGCGCTGATGGCGGCGGAGGGCGTCAACACCTTCCACGGGGTACCGACGATGTACGTGAACCTCGTCGCCGCCGCGGCCGCGGCCCCCGAACTGCCCACGCTGCGGCTCTGTGTCTCCGGCGGGGCCTCGCTGCCCGTGGCCGTACTCGAACGCTTCGAGGAGGCCTTCGGCGTACCGGTCTTCGAGGGGTACGGGCTCTCCGAGACCTCGCCCACCGCCTCCGTGAACCAGCCCGTGTTCGGCACCAAGGCGGGCAGCATCGGCCACCCGCTGTGGGGCGTGGACGTGGAGATCGCCCGCGCCGACGTCGAGGGGCGGATCGAGCTGCTGCCCACCGGTGAGCTCGGGGAGGTCGTGGTCCGCGGCCACAACGTCTTCTCCGGCTACCTGGGGCGCCCGGAGGCGACCGCGGAGGCCGTCGTCGACGGCTGGTTCCGCACCGGGGACCTCGGCACGAAGGACGCCGACGGGTTCCTGGCCATCGTCGACCGCAAGAAGGACGTCATCATCCGCGGCGGCTTCAACGTCTATCCGCGCGAGGTCGAGGAGGTGCTCATGCGCCACCCGGACGTCGCGCACGTCGCCGTGATCGGTCTGCCCGACGCGGTGCACGGCGAGGAGATCTGCGCCGTCGTGGTCGCCGCGCCCGGCTCCGCGCCCGATGCCGCGCAGATCACCGAGTGGTCCAAGGAGCACCTGGGCCGCCACAAGTACCCGCGCCGCGTGGAGTTCACCGGCGAGCTGCCGCTCGGCCCCAGCATGAAGGTCCTCAAGCGGGAGCTGCGCGTCACCTACAGCGGGGCCTAGGCCTTGTCGGCCCGGACGTCCAGGATGTGGCCGCCCCTGACGACGCGGAGATAGTTGGGCCTAGCATCTGTCCCCGGCATGGACATATCTCTGAACATATCTCTGTGGGAATTCGCTGCACTCGCCGCGGCCGCGGTGCTCGTCGGCTTCTCGAAGACCGCCGTCAGCGGGGCCAACACGGTCAGCCTCGCCGTCTTCGCCGCGGTCCTGCCGGCCCGCGAGTCGACCGGAGTCCTGCTGCCCATCCTCATCGCGGGCGACGTACTGGCGGTCCTGACCTACCGCAGACATGCCCACTGGCCCACCCTGTGGCGGCTGTTCCCCGCCGTCGCGGGCGGTGTGGTGGTGGGCACGGTCTTCCTGATGTGGGCCGACGACGCCATCGTCCGTACGTCGATCGGGGCGATCCTGCTCCTGATGGCGGCGGTCACGCTGTGGCGCCGCAGGGCCCCCGCGGACGGGGTGGCCGAGGCTGGTGAGTCGAGTGCGGCGGAGGTTTCGCTCGGCGCCCGGCTCAAGGCCCCCTCCTACGGCGTGCTCGGCGGCTTCACCACCATGGTCGCCAACGCGGGCGGCCCGGTGATGTCGATGTATCTGCTCTCGGCGGGCTTCCGGAAGCTGAGCTTCCTGGGCACGTCGGCGTGGTTCTTCCTCATCGTCAACACCTCCAAGGTGCCGTTCAGCGTGGGCCTCGGCCTGATCGACGCGCACTCGCTGCTGCTGGACGCGGCACTCGTGCTCTTCGTCCTGCCGGGCGCCCTCATCGGCAAGGCGGCCGTGCACCGGATCAATCAGCGGCTCTTCGAACAACTGGTGATCGGGGCCACGGTCCTCGGGGGCCTCCAGCTGCTGCTGCGCTGACGGAGCAGTGGCCGCAGGCGGCCTAGGCCTTGCCCATGGGGACTGCCTGCCTCGCCTCGGGGGCAAGACCGTGCTCCAGGTCCTCCACGAGCAGCCGCTTCGCGATCGCGTCGACCGCCTTGACGAGGTCCTGGTCCGCGGGCCGGCCGCTGTCCTTCTCCACCTGCTCGCCCAGCCATTTGGCCCACGCCTTGCCGATCACGTCGGCCTCGCGTTCGCCCGCGGGCGTGTGCGAGAAGAGCAGGCCGGAGCGGGTGAGGAAGCCCTCCTCGACCATGCGGTTGAAGACCGGCACCAGGACTTCGGACGGCAGCTGACGCCGGGCGGCGATCAGGCTGAGGCTCGCGTGCCCGACCATCCGGTCGAAGAGCGACACCTGCATCACGGCCCACGCGCCCGCGATGTCGAGCCGGGTGTCGGAGTCGCGGATGACACGGCGTGCGGTGTCCATACCGGTACTGCGGATGATGTTCCCGACCGCCAGTTCGAGCACCCGGTCCGAGCTGCCGCTCGACGTCGGCGACGCGAAGCCCTCGCCCATGTCCGAGGAACTCATCCGCGCGCTGTCCCGCAGCTGCACCTGCTTGAGGAAGAGGGCCACCACGAACCCGAGCAGCGCCACGGGCACCGTCCACAGGAACACGGTGTGCAGTGTGTCGGCGTACGCCTTGATGATGGGGGCGGCCGCTTCCGGTGGAAGGCCGTGCAGCCCCTGCGGACTCTGCGCGGCCTTGGCCACCACGGCGGGATCCGCGGCCCCGGCCTTGGCCGCGGCGGCGACCCCGTCCTCCAGGTTCGGCTTCAGCGTGTTCGCGTAGATCGTCCCGAACACGGCGGTGCCGAAGGAGCTGCCGAGCGTACGGAAGAAGGTGACCCCGGAGGTCGCCGTGCCCAGATCCGAGTAGACGACGGTGTTCTGCACGGCGATCGTCAGGACCTGCATGCAGAGCCCGATGCCGGTACCGAGGACGAACATGTAGAGCGACTCGAGCCAGGTACTGGTCTCACTCCCCATGAGCGAGAGCAGATAGAGCCCGAGCGCCATGACCAGGGCACCCACGATGGGAAAGATCCGGTACTTCCCGGTCTTGCTGACCACATTCCCGCTGAAGATCGAGGCGATGAGCAGCCCGATCACCATGGGCAGCGTCCGCACGCCCGAGATGGTGGCGGAGTCCCCGTCGACGTACTGAAGATAGGTCGGCAGGAACGTCATCGCGCCCAGCATCGCGAACCCGACGATGAAGCTGAGGATCGAGCAGACGGTGAAGACGGGATTGGCGAAGAGCCGCATCGGCAGCATCGGTTCGGCGGCCCGCGTCTCGACCACACAGAACAGCGCGAGCGCGACCGCGCCGCCCACGAACAGCGCGATGATGGTGCCCGAACCCCACGCGTACTGGTTGCCGCCCCAACTGGTCGCCAGAATCAGCGCGCTGGCGCCGATCGCGACGAACGCGATGCCGAGATAATCGATGACGGGACGCACCGCAGACCGCACGACGGGGATCGTGCGAGCGGCTGCGATCACCACGACGATCGCGATCGGTACGTTGACGTAGAAGGCCCAGCGCCAGGTCAGATGGTCGGTGAAGAGCCCGCCGAGCAGCGGCCCGATGACGGTGGCGACGCCGAAGACGGCGCCGATCGCACCCTGGTACTTGCCGCGCTCGCGCAGCGGGATGACGTCGGCGATCAACGCCATCGAGGTCACCATGAGACCGCCCGCGCCGATGCCCTGCAGGGCGCGCCAGGCGATGAGCAGCGTCATGTTCGTCGACAGGCCGCACAGGAACGAGCCGGTGATGAAGACGATGGCCGAGACCTGAAAGACGATCTTCCGCCCGAAGAGATCGCCGAACTTCCCGACGAGCACCGTGGCGACGGTCTCCGCGAGCAGATACGAGGTCACGACCCACGACATGTGCTCCGCGCCGCCCAGATCCGCCACGATCGTCGGCAGCGCGGTGCCCACGATGGTCTGGTCGAGTGCGGCGAGCAGCATCCCCAGCATGATCGTCACGAAGACGATGTTGCGGCGGCGCTTGTCCAGGACGGGCGGCCCCTGGGCGGGGGCCTCGGCGGCGGGCTCGACGGTGGTGGTCACACGGTCACCCTCACACCGCGCCTGGGCGTGTGCATGCGGGGCCGGTCCGGTCCGGTGACGGTTGCCGGTGGTTAATGGGGGTGAGGGAGGTGGGGGCGCTCAGTCCAGGTTGCGGCGGAGCAGATAGGTGTCCATGATCCACCCCTTGCGCTCGCGCGCCTCGGCGCGGAGGGCCTCGATGCGGGGAGCGGCTTCGTCGAGGGGCCCGGAAACGAGGATCTCGTCGATGGTCCCGACATAGGCCCCCCAGTAGACATACATGTCACCACCTTCACGGCCTTCACCGCTTAGGTACTGCCGGAAGGCCTGATGAGCATCGAGCATGACCACGACATCGTCGACGCCCTCGGGAAACCCGCCGTCGGCGAGCCGGCGCCCGGTGGTGATCTGCACGGGGCGCCCGACGCGGTTCAGGCCGGTGCGGTGCCGCGCGGCGAGCGAGGAGACACTGCTGATCCCGGGCACGACGTCGTACGAGAAGGCCACCGCACCCCGGTCGAGGACTTCCTCCAGAACCCCGAGGGTGCCGTCGTACAGCGAGGGGTCTCCCCACACGAGGAAGGCACCGCACTCGTCCTCACCCAGCTCATCGGCGACGAGCCGCTCATAGATCTCGGCACGGCGGCTGCGCCAGTCCACGACGGCGGGGGAGTAATCCGCGCCGCCCGCCTTCCTGTCGCGCGCGGGGTCCCGCGCCTCGACGACGCGGAAGGTGCCGTCGGCACAGTGCGCGTCGAGGAGATCACGCCGCAGCCGCACGAGGTCGTCCTTCTCCTCGCCCTTGTCGAGGATGAAGAACACGTCGGTGCTCTTCATGGCCTTGACGGCTTGCAGGGTCAACTGGTCGGGGTCGCCCGCGCCGATACCGATGACATGAATCTTTCGCACCCTGAGAGTCTGCCGTACGGGGATGTCGTGCTTGTCCCCCGGGCGGGGCGCATCCGCGTGACCGGCGGGTGGCTAGTCACTCCCACGCAGCCGAGGCGCGTGCTCGGCAGCGTCCACCGTCGACCGGTCCCCTTCCAGAGCCTGAGCCAACTGCCGCGCCCACACGCCGAGTCCGTCCACATCGATCCCGTGGGGCCGCTCTCCCCACTTCCCCGTGCCGATGGCGCTCGCCCCCCTGAGCAGCAGCCGCGCCCCGCCCGTGAGGTTGCCGCGGGCGGAGTGAGTCAGCCCAACGGCCAGCTGCGCGAGCCCTTTCCACAGGTCGCGCTCGTCCTCGGGCCCCGACTTCCAGGCGTCCTCGAAGACCTCGTGCGCGTGAAAGGGCCGCCCCGCGTCGAGCAGGGCCTGCGCCTGAGCGACCGTCTCCTCGGGCGTACGCGTGACGCCTTCGGGCTGCCGCTCCACACCTTCGGTGCCGTACGGCAACGGCCGCCCGAGCCCATCACGCGGCCGCGCATTGCGGGCCCGCCCTTCGGCGTCACGGTCACGGCCACGGTCATCGGGTCGAGGTGCGGTGTTCATACGGCGATTGTCCCTCGCCGGGTGTCCGGAGGGGGGAGCGGACCACCCCCGAACGTGGGGTAAAGTTCTGTTTGCGCGATCACGCAGAACACCGCGAGACACGCGCATCGGGACGTGGCGCAGCTTGGTAGCGCACTTGACTGGGGGTCAAGGGGTCGCAGGTTCAAATCCTGTCGTCCCGACGGAAACGTCGCAGGTAGGGGCCATCTTCGGATGGCCCCTACTTCGTTTTTGGGAGCAAATCTGGGAGCGGGAGACCGCTCCCTGTGCTCCCAGGGAGCGGGAGTCTGGGAGCGACGTCAACCGGGGGTCGACGGCTGGTCACCCGATCCGGTCGCTCCCAGGGAGCATCTCCGCTGCCCGGTCTGATGTTCGAGACAAGGGTCCGCGCCGTTCGCCCCGTTGTCCGAATACTCGTCATGGGGCCGTGCTCCCACTCGACCCCTTGACGGATTTCGCCGACCTGTGCCGCTCGAAAACACGATTCGTGACCTGACCTGGTAGTTCCCGGACTAGAAGACCGGCCTGCACGGCATCTGCGACGATCCTTCGATGCCGTTGCCCACCGTCACCGCGCTCATTCGGAATCTGATCAAGGTGCCTTCTGCCGTACTGCGTAGCCGTGTGGCAAAGGACGCAGAGGTTCTGGCGTTGCGGCACAAGAACGCGGTGCTGCGCCGTCAGATCGCCCGCGTCCGCTATGAGCCCGCAGACCGGATCTGGCTTGCCGCGCTCTCGCGGTTCGTCCCGCGTGGGCGCTGGGGCCAGGCCTTCGCGGTCACCCCCACCACATTGCTGGCCTGGCACCGCCATCTCATAGCCAGGAAATGGTCGTTCACCCGGCAACTCCGCCCCGGCAGACCCTCCACCGCGCTTGCCGTCAAGCAGCTTGTCCTGCGCATGGCCCGGGAGAACAGCGGCTGGGGCCACCGCCGGATACAGGGCGAACTCGCCCGTCTCGGCTACCCGATCGCCCCGTCCACGGTGTGGAAGATCCTCCACTTCGCCGGCATCGACCCCGCCCCGCAGCGCTCCGGCCCTCCAGGCCCACCTAATTCGACATGCATCCTGGTGCCCCGCGCCTACACGCCGCCCGCGGACCATCCGGCGGTGATCCACCTCGAACGGGACGGCTCCCACGAGGAGTTGCTCGTGCCTCCGCACGACCAGTTCCGTTCCGTGGTGACGGCCTTCGTCGAGGGCATCCGCTCGGGCGCCCCGTCCCCGCTCACGGGCGGGGCACTGGTCGAACAGGCCCGCCTGGCCGAGGAGGTCCGCGCCGTCGCGCTGCGCGGGCGGTGAGGGCCGGGCTG